>QFQX01000024.1 GCA_003248775.1 Shinella sp.
GCATCTTGGGCCTGCGTGCGTCGTAAAGGTTTGAAAATGATCCGCATTTCCTGCACCTTTCCTCCTACTCAGGCCCAAGGTGCGACGCGCAGAACGCCTATCCTGATTGAGTTTTGACCCTAATCGGCGGGAAAGTGTCCCGGCCGGCCCTCCCCCAAGAAGGCCGGCCGGAGCCGGGCACGTTGGCAGCTAGGATATGCTGTCGCCAGTCCGCCTAAAGAGACGCCAGCAAGCTGGACGCGCCCGTGTATCCTCGTGTCATTTCGCATGCGATGCCAGTATTCGGGGCCTGACATTTCAAGTCCCGCCACAAGGCTGAAATTCAGGCCAGGGCCCGAGGTTTCATCGCGGTATAGATCTTCTTCCCGAGAACCGCCGCGATCGGCAGGGCGAGCAGACAACCCGCTGCGAAAGCGCCGGCGATCTGCCATGGCTCCATCATGCGCATTGCCAATACCGCTGTAACGGCACCTCCGGCCAAGACCGTGGCACAGAGAATATACAAGACTGCTGCGAGACGAAACATCCGACCCTCCATCGTTCATCGCTAAAATTGAAACTATGCTTTCCTTGCAACACAGCATTGATCTGGAGCAAACCGCTTCACGGCAGCGTGAAATGGCGTTTTTGTCGCAGCCCGACGAGGCCGGGATGTGCTTGCCCACGCTTTTGCGCCGTGTCCGGTCTTAACCCTGATCGGCGGCTTTGCTTGCCGCCCGCCGTCGTTTCCGCCAGGTTCCGGACCGCAAACAGGAGAAGGCATGCTGCAGCGACGCACGGTGATGACGGGACTTTCCGCCGCCTTCATGGCGATCGGTCCGCTGCGCCCTGCCCTCGCCAAGGCCCAATTGCTGGCGCAGGCCGATCTTCGCGGCGCAATCGATGCAGGCGAAGCCGGCATTCTGCCGGGCGCCACCGACAATCAGAGCCGCAAACTGCAAGCGCTGATCGATGCCGCGGCAGTCAGCGGCCAGCCGATCTTCCTGCCGGCCGGCACCTACCGTGTCTCCAATATCGAACTCCGGGAAGGCACGCAGCTTTCAGGCGTGCCGGGCCTCACCCTGCTCTCCTATGGTGGCGAAGGGCATCTCCTCTCCGCCCGTGACCTGAAGCACGTAGCACTCAACGGGATCTCGCTCGATGGCGCGAACCGATGGCTCGGCGACTATACGGAAGCGCTCGCCGCCTTTCGCGGGGTCGGCGATATCAGGATCAGCGACTGCGCGATCTCCGGCAGCCGCAAGCACGGCATTCAGTTCGAACGCTGCGGCGGGAGGCTGGAGCGCAGCCGCATCACCGGCGCAGGCGGTGCCGGCGTCATGGCCATAGAGACGAAGGCTATGGCCTTTGCGGACAATGAAATCGCCGATTGTGGCAATGGCGGCATCCTCGTGCATCGCTGGACCAAGGGCGAGGACGGCGCCATGGTCACCGGCAACCGCATCGCCCGGATCGGCGCGCGGGACGGCGGCACCGGGCAGAACGGCAACGGCATCAACCTCTTTCGCGCCGACAACGTGATGGTCAACGGCAATCATGTCTCCGACTGCGCCTTTTCCGCGATCCGGGCGAATTCCGCCTCCAATGCCACGATCAGCGGCAACCAGTGTTTCCGCTCCGGAGAAACCGCCATCTATGCTGAATTTTCCTTCGAAGGCGCGCTGATCGCCGACAACCTTGTCGATGGGGCGGCGAACGGCATTCTGGTCGTCAATCTCGATCAGGGTGGCCGGCTTGCGAGCGTAACGGGCAATATCGTCCGCAACCTCTCCGAAACCGGCCCTTACGTGCATGACGGCGCGGGCTTCGGGTTCGGGATTGCCGTCGAGGCCGATACGGTCGTCTCCGGCAATGTGATCGAGAACGCGCCGAAATGGGGGCTGATGCTCGGCTGGGGTCCTTATCTGCGCAACATCATCGCCAGCGGCAACGTGATCCGCAAGGCCGGTCAGGCCGGCATCGCCGTCTCGGTGGTCGAGGGTTCCGGCAACGTGATCATCTCCGGCAATATCATCTCCGAGGCCCCGGCCGGGGCCATCCTCGGCTATCGCTGGAACGACAAGGCGACCGGCGAACTGCTCGACGGAAAGGAAAGCTTCCCGCACCTCACCATCGAGGGCAACCGGCGCTCATAGGAAAGCTCAGCTTCTCTGGAGTGCCAGGTGAGCGCCGAGACCGACGAGGATCGTGCCGCCCGCGCGCTGCACCAGTTTGCGGGCGGTGCCGGATTGCTTCAGCCTTGCCACGATCATCCCGGCCAGCAGCACGCTGCCGATATCGGCGAAGGTGAAGATGACATTCACCAGCAGCCCGAGAATGGCGAACTGCGCCCAGACCGGAAGCGATGCGCCGCTGTCGACGAATTGCGGCAGGAAGGCCATGAAGAAAATGGCCGTCTTCGGGTTCAGCACCTCGACCGTGACGCTCTGCACGAAGGCCCTGCCCGGCGACCCGACCTTGCCGGCCGGGACTTCTCCCGGCTGCGCATCCTTCGAGCGGAAAAGCGAAATGCCGAGCCAGATCAGATAAAGCGCGCCCGCGAGCTTCACCAGCATGTAGGCCACGGGAACCGCATGAAACAGCACCGACAATCCGGCCGCGGCGGCGAGGATATGCGCATAGGAGCCGATATGAATACCGAGCACCGCCATGAAGCCCGCCCTGCGCCCACCGGCCATGGTCCGGGCAGCCGCGTAGAGCATCGCCGGGCCGGGGATGAAGGCGAAGAGCGCGGTGGTCGCGGCGAAGGCAAGCAGAACATCAAGAGACGGCATTTATTCTTTCCTTGCCTCGTCACAACCGGAGCACGCTACTTCGGACCACACCATCCGGGTGGAGTTTTGCAAGACAGGCGAACAGCATTCCATCTGGTCGGTCAAGAGCCAACACAAGGGGAGAGCGCATCCGGCGAAGCCCGGCAGGTCGCCTAAAATGGATCCAACAGATTAACTGTGTTGAAAGCATGCAATTTCGCTCGTATTTCGCCCTGGATATTCCTGAAAGACCTGCAGTTTCCTCTACAACTTTCGAATAAACGTAAGAACTGCTTAAGGCAGATGTGTTTGCATGCGATCAGAGCAACACATTCCGATCGCCATGTTTACAAAACTGCAGAATGCCATTCTCGAAATGATCGCCACCGGCGCTCCACTGCAGGAAACGGTCGATTTCCTCTGCCGTAACGTCGAGGCGACCATTCCTGATATCGTGTGCTCGGTTCTGATGATCGATCCACAGAGCCGACTGCGGCATCTGGCCGGCCCCTCCGTGCCTCCACAATACGCAGCGGCAATCGATGGCGTGCAGATCAGCCCCGAAGTCGGCTCCTGCGGAGCGGCGGCCTTCACCGGCAAGCCGGTGACCGTGACCGATATTTCTACCCATCCCTTCTGGGCAAACTACAAGGAACTGGCGCTTTCGATCGGGTTCGCGGCCTGCTGGTCGACACCGATCATAAGCTCCGGCAGGGTGCTGGGCACCTTTGCCTTCTATTTCCTCAAGCCACGCGGTCCATCGCCGCTGGAGAGAAAGATCGTCGAGGCGAGCGTGCATCTCTGCGCCATCGCCATCGAACGCGACCAGCGCATGGCAGAGCGGCGCAGGCTTGCCGAAACGGATGCGCTGACCCAGCTCCCCAACCGCAGCCGCTTCAACGAAGTGGTGGCCGAACATGACGATAGCGGCAAGTCCTGGGCCATCCTGCTCGCCGATATCGACAATCTGAAACTGGTCAACGACACTTTCGGTCATCTCGCCGGCGACGACCTGATCCGCACGGTTGCCGCGCGAATGGCGGAGATTTGCGAGCCGAGTCTGGTATTCCGGCTCGGCGGCGATGAATTCGCCGTCATCGTCTGCACCGCCAGCGGCACCACCCCGCGCGAGGTCGCCGAACGCCTGATTGCGGCGATCAAGCCCCCATGCATCTGCGCCGATCATACGATCTACCCATCCGTCACCGTCGGGGGAGCCGTGGCGCTTGCCGGGGAAAGCGCCCAGCAGGTTCGCCAGAATGCCGATTATGCGCTCTACCATGCCAAGGAGCGGGCGCGCGGCAACTATATCGAATTCGTGCCCGGACTCGGCACCGCCATCGCCAAACGTTTTCGCGCCATTCAGGATGTCACTGCGGCTCTTCGCGAAGAGCGTATCGACGCCTATTATCAGCCGGTCATCGAACTGGCGACAGGCCGGGTGGCGAGCCTCGAGGCGCTCTGTCGCCTCAAGACTCATGACGGCGATGTTGTCGCGGCCGGTTATTTCCACGAGGCGACGAAGGACGCCAATGTCGCCTTCCAGTTGACTGACCGCATGCTTGCCAAAGTCGCGGACGACGCGCGTCGCTGGCTGGACAACGGTGTTGCCTTCGGACGGATCGGCATCAACCTCGCAGCTGCGGACTTCTATCGCGGCAGCCTCGCCGAGCGCATCTCGACAGCTTTCAGCGAACGGGGCGTACCACTCGACAAGGTGATCGTCGAGGTCACGGAATCCGTCTACCTCGACCAGCGCGACCAGATTGTCGCCGGGCAGATTCGAGCGCTGCGCGCAACCGGCATGGCGGTTGCGCTTGATGACTTCGGCACCGGCTTCGCCTCGCTCACCCATCTTTTGACGGTGCCTGTCGATATCATCAAGATCGACAAGACCTTTGTTCAGCGCATGATCGGCGACCACGCGGGCGCGGTCATCATCAAGGGCCTCATCGACATCGCCAATGGTCTTGGCATCAAGGTCACGGCGGAAGGCATCGAGACGGCGGAACAGCTCGGCTCCCTTCAGGAGCTCGGCTGCACCGATGGACAAGGTTTCCTCTTCTCCCGAGCCGTCAACCGCACCGAGATTGTCTCCCTGCTGAAGGAACGGGGCACAGTCGAGACACGCCCCTCCTGCGACCCCTCCCTTCTCGGCGCGACCGGTTAGGGCCAGCTTATCTTGATCCCCAGGGAACAGACGACGAGGCGAGCCGGATAAGCGCCAGGGCATCCGGTGGCGGCTGGCGTTCGACCCGGCGATAGACCCGGCAATCGGTGGAACGGGAAAGCAGCCGCTGATTGACCATTTCTCGGCGAACCAGTGCATGGTCGCCGAAGGCATGGCGGCGTTTCAGGAGATCGTTCACCTGCCGTTCGTTCATGTCCTCACCGGCCGGAAACGCGGACCACAGCCGCCAGAGGCAAAGCTGCTGCAGACTGGTCTTGGCTGGCCAGCGGGCGAGCACACCCGCCGCATCGAAGCAGCGCGCGGCAACCTCCACTTTCTGGAAATCGACCATGGGCGCTTCCGCGGCAGGTTCGGCCACGCGGCTTTCGGCGGCTCTTGCCGCCTTGAGATGCTGGTAATTGCGATAGCCCGCCGCGCGCGACAGGATATTCAGGATCTCGACATGACCGGGCTTTTCCGCGCGAGCGTCGAGTTCCCGCTTGATCGTGCGGGCAAGGGCCGAAAGATCGGGCGCCTCATAGGCATGAATGATACGCGACATCGTGTTTTCCTCGATATCGTGCCCAGAAAAACCAGACTGGAAAACCAGGGTATTCGGTGGTCACCGACTTCCGACCGGGCACGGGAAAAGTGGCTGTCGTGAAAATCGAAAATTCAGGTTTAGCTCCCCTTTCGGGGCGGTGACGCCTGGGTGAACTGCTGACCCTTGGTAAAATTGATAAAATCCCGCCCCTTCGAAGTCAACGACTGCGGCTTTTCCATCAGCAGAATTCATGTGCGGATCAGGGAAGCGCGACTTTTCATTCGTCATTTCGCCGGATAGCTTCGGCCCGAACCGAACATGGGGAAGAGATCATGCTGACTATCTACGGCGTCTACAAATCGCGCGCGACGCGCACATTATGGCTGGCCGGAGAGCTTGGCCTCGCCTTCAAGCATGTGCCGGTCATTCAGGCCCGCAAGCTCGCCGATCCGCTGGCCGCGGACGCGCGGATCAACACCCGTTCGCCTGAATTCCTGGCGATCAATCCGATGGGGGCTATCCCCGCCATCGACGATGACGGACTGAAGCTCAACGAAAGCCTGGCGATCAACCTCTACCTCGCCAAGAAGCATGGCGGTCCGCTTTCGCCGCAGGATCTCGCCGAGGATGCGCTGATGACCCAGTGGTCGTTCTTCGCGGCGACCGAGATCGAACTCAACGCGCTGAAGATCTCGACGGCCAATGCCGAAGGACGTCTCGGCACCGATGCCGGCAAGGCGGAAGCCGATGCCGTCAGCCGCCTCTTGAAGCGCTCGTTCGGCGTGCTGGAAAAGCAGCTTGCCGCCCATGACTATCTCGTCGGCGACCGCTTCACCGTGGCGGACCTGAACGTGGCGGAAATCGTCCGCTACGCCCAGCCCTACCAGCCGCTGATGGACGAGCATCCGCATGTCGCCGCATGGCTGACGCGTTGCCAGGACCGCCCGGCATTCAAGACCATGTGGAAGACCCGCGCCGACGAACAGGAATAAGGGTCTCCACTCTTCCGAACCGGAAAGAGGAGGCCTTGCGGCCTTCTTCGGAGCGCTGGCAAAGACGGAAAACTTCTCCGCCGTCATGCTCGGGCCTGTCCCGAGCATCTGCGAACATTTGTTTTTATTGACGTTGGTAGATCCTCGGCACAAGGCCGAGGATGACGTCGAAAGAAATGGCGGAGTTTGTCATCAAACCGAGGGAAGCCTTCCGGCCTGCTTTCCTTTATACTGCCCAGGTTTCACTTCCCCTGCCGCCGGCGAACGGCAACACTCAGGCGCAGCCCGGCACATCCTCAAGCCGGTGCCAGACCGGAATGCCGCGCTCGTTGGCGATCCGCACGTCGTTGTCCGCCCCCTTGGAAGCGCCCGGCAGGCGCAGCACGCCCTCGCAAAGCTGAAGCAGACGGCCCGCGACGGGATGGAATATTTCCTCGTAGAGATCGTCGCCGACACGTCTGCCACCCGCCGCATGCCAGACCGGCAGGGCGACCCATTCCCCGATCATCGGCACATGGCCAGCCCTGAACAGGGCATGGGACGGCGCCTCCAGACGCTTCAGGTTCTCGGCCATCTTCGCGGGATCATCCCCCGTTCCCGACCGGTAGGGACCTGCAATCAAGATCAGCATTTCGTGCTCCTTTCATGTCGCATAGCTGAAACATGCGCGAACCTGCACGAATTTTCTGGAATGTCGAATCATTTCGCGTATTATCACGTATATTCACAGATAAACTCGCAGGAAGTCGCATGCTCACAGATCAGCGCCGCGCTCATATTCTCGAAACCCTGCGACTGACAGGTCGCGCATTGGCGAGCGAACTCGCCCGGAATCTCTCGGTTTCCGAAGACACGATCCGGCGGGACATGCGCGACATGGCGACGGCGGGATTGCTACGACGGGTGCATGGCGGGGCGTTGCCCGTTACGCCCGACCTGCCGGATTTTTCAGCCCGCCAAAGCGTCTCCACGACGGAAAAGGCCTCGCTCGGCGCACGCGCGGCAGCCCTTGTGAAGCCGGGACAGATGATCTTCCTCGATGGCGGCACGACGACGGCCGAGATCGCCCGGCGGCTGCCGAAGGAGATGCCGCTGACCGTCGCCACCCATTCTCCGACGATTGCCGCCGAGTTCGAACATCACCGACAGATCGAGGTGATCCTCATCGGCGGGAGACTCTACAAGCATTCCATGGTGGCGGTGGGTGCAGCGGCGATGACCGCCATCGACGCGATCCGTCCCGACATCTTCTTTCTCGGGGTTACCGCCGTGCATCCCTCACACGGTCTCTCGACCGGCGATTTCGAGGAAGCAGCGATCAAGCGGCATATCCTGATGGCGAGCGCCGAAACCTTCGTTCCGGTGACCGAAGGGAAGATCGGGGCGCTTTCACCCTGCCTGATCGCACCGCTCTCGAAGATCTCCGGCGTGATCGTGCCCTCCGGCATGGACGCTGAACGACTTGCGCCCTACCGCGAGGCAGGAACCGAGGTGATCGAGGGGTGAGGCATCAGGAGCTTCGATCCCCGATGCCCGCTGAAACGTATCTTGATGGCGGAAGTCCGGCGAAGCGGGTGAAGGCGGTGCTGAAGGCGCTGGCGGAGCGGTAGCCGACCCGTTCGGCGATTTCCTGAATGCCGATGTTTCCCTTCATGAGGAGGTTTCTCGCCAGCGTCATCCGCCAGGAAATCAGGTATTCCATGGGCGCCACACCCATGGCGCGGCGAAAGCGCTTGAAGAATGCGGATCGGGAAAGCGCGGCTTCGCCAGCCAGTTGCTCCATCGTCCATTCCCGGGTCGGATGTTCGTGGAGCAGGCGGATGACGGGTGCGAGGCGCTCGTCGCCGAGACCGCGCAGGATGCCGTGGGGGGCAGCCTCGCCCGAGGTCGAGCGCAGGGTCTCCAGGAGCAGCACTTCCAGCAGCCGGGCGAGGATCATCTCGCGCGCC
Source organism: Shinella sp. (assembly GCA_003248775.1). Classification (GTDB taxonomy): domain Bacteria; phylum Pseudomonadota; class Alphaproteobacteria; order Rhizobiales; family Rhizobiaceae; genus Allorhizobium. The sequence continues at coordinate 8,409 of QFQX01000024.1, forward strand.
GGCCTTTCGTTTCGGGCTTCGTCGGTCACCAGCGTGACGATGGCCGACAGCCTTTCGTCTCCGCGGATATGAAAGAACCTCGGCAGCAGGGACAGGAGCAGTTCCGCATCCGGCGATCCGAAGGAAAAATGCCCGACCAGCAGCCGCGCATTGGCGGGCGCATGGGGATCGCCGTGCCTGATCTCGCCCGGAAGCCGGGTGATCGTATGCGGGTCCACCGTCTCATCCAGCGTCTCCCCGCTGCCCGACATGGTGAAGTTGTGCATGCCGGGAACCAGCACGAAATCACCCGCGCGCAGTTCGACCGGGGCGTTGCCATCCACCGCGAGGCGGGACGTGCCCTCGATCACCACGCAATAGAACGGGTTTCCAGGCCCATCGCGGGTGACGCTCCAGACACCGCCGCCGCTGACCGCTTTGGACAAGCCCGCGCTCGGCTGCAGCAATGTGACCATTTCGGCGAGCGGATCGCTCAAACGACACTTCTGATAATGTTTATAGGACGATGCATTATGTATCAGATCCCTCGAACGATCTACCCTTCTTTCATCCGATATTGAAAAGGAAAAGAAGCATGAAGACCGTTCTCATTACCGGGGCATCCTCCGGGTTCGGACTGGAAACCGCAAAGTTCTTTCTCGAAAAGGGCTGGAGGGTCGTGGCGACCATGCGCACCCCGCGCGCTGACATCCTGCCCCGTTCGGAAAACCTCGACATCCTCGCTCTCGACGTCACGGATGCCGTCAGCATCCGCAAGGCCGTCGAGGCGGCCGGCCCGATCGACGTTCTGGTGAACAATGCCGGCATAGGCTGGCTGAATGCTGTGGAGGGAACGCCGATGGAGGCCGTGCGCGACATATTCGAGACCAACACTCTTGGCACCATCGCGATGACGCAGGCGGTGCTGCCGCAGTTTCGGGCGCGCAGGCAAGGCGTGGTCATCAACGTGACCTCGAGCGCGACACTGCTGCCCCTGCCGCTGCTCTCGGTCTATACCGCAAGCAAGGCCGCTGTGAATGCCTTTACGGAGGTTGCCGCGCTGGAACTCGAACCCTTCAACGTGCGCATGAAGATCGTCCTGCCCGGTCGCGCGCCGGCGACCAGTTTCGGCGACACGGCGAGATCCAGAATCCAGGCAGAAGGCGGCTTCCCCGAAGCCTATGCCTCTGTGGTCAAGTCGGTGTTTGCCGCGTGGGAGCAGCAGGGAGAGGCGGAGATCACCCACGCAGATGATGTTGCGCAGGCGATCTGGCGCGCCGCGACCGATCCGTCGTCTCCCATGCGCATCCCGGCGGGCGCGGATGCGGTTGCTCTTGCGGGATAACAGCATCGGCGGCGGCGGGGAAACGGCTGGCCTGCTGGCGTAGCCCCTCATCCGGCTGCCGCCACCTTCTCCCCGTGAACGGGGAGAAGGAACAAGAGGGCACCGCCGTAGCCATCCCCTCTCCCCGTTCACGGGGAGAGGGTTAGAGTGATGGGCAATCAGAGAAAGCTGCCAGCCAAGAGCCGTGAGGCCAGACCTCAGTCGAACAATACGTTGGTGACGCGGACGTCGCCGACGTGCAGGCCGATCCAATTGCGCATGGAGTGGTTGGCCATGCCCATCAGAGCCACCTGCTCGGCGCTGTCCTTTTCGAAGTAGCGGGCGAGAAGGGCGGCGATCATGCTTTCGGCGGCACGCGTTGCGCCGTCCTCGCACTTGACGGCAAGGGAGAGGCCCTTTTCCGGCAGGATAGCGCAGAACACGCCTTCAGCGCCGGTCTTGGCGAAGATCTTGCCGGGCGCGACCTGCATCAGGCGAGTGCAGAAACGGCCGGTGCCGGCGACATAGAAGGGCTCGGCCATGCAGGCCTCGATCAGGCGTTTCGAGGCCGCCGCACGCAGCGGCCCGATGCCCTTGCCGGTCGCCATCCTGGCGAAACCACGGGCGAGGTCAACGAGCGGAACGGCATAGGTCGGGATCGAGCAGCCATCGGTGCCGCAATTGTCGCGCGACAGCGGCGTGCCGGTCAGATCGGCCATCACGGCGCGAATTTCCACCTGCAGTGGATGTTCGTAACCGGCATAGCCGCGCGGATCGTCGCCGGCATGGCAGCAGGCGCAGATGAAACCGGAATGCTTGCCGGAGCAGTTGTTGTGAAGGGCGGTCGGCTTTTCGAGCGTGCGGGCCTGATGGATCAGCGTCTTCTGTTCGAAGGACCAGTGCGCGCCGCATTCCAGCACGCTTTCATCCCGCCCTGCCCGCTTGAGCATGGAGGCGGCCAGCGCCACATGCTCGTCCTCGCCGGAATGGGAGGAGCAGGCAAGCGCCAGTTCCCTGTTGCCGAAGCCATAGGCGTCGGCGGCACCGGTTTCGATCAGCGGCAGCGCCTGCATGGCCTTGCAGGACGAGCGGGGAAAGGTCGGCGTCTCGATCGAGCCGGCGGAATAGACGACATTGCCATCTCCATCCACCACCACGGCCAGACCGCGATGGCGGCTCTCGACCAGTTTGCCACGGGTAACTTCGACGGTGACGGGGTTGTGCATGCCTGGCTCCCTGATTTGCTCTTAGCGCGCCTTGTACAACATGTCGTGCAGATATGCGCAGCGGTTTTACGACAAAGACATGCGGGCAGCCAGGAAGCGGACGCCATGAAGCATGCGCGACGGCAAAATGAAAGAGCCGCACAAGGCGGCTCTCCATGAGGTTTAGTCCGTTTGCGGACCCGGATCAGAATATTCGATCCGGAGGAAGGCTGGTCAGGTCGAGGGCTGCCCCGTCAAGACCGACACCTTTCCGATGCCTGCAACAAAGACCGAAATCTCACTAGACATTGGACCACCTTCCTTTCTCTACGTTGACGATAACCCAAAGGTAGGAGCGTGGAGCGCATTCTGCAAGGCACGTTGTGTAACGGGCGTCAGGCATAAGTGAGTTGCAATCGGCCGGCGAAACCTTACCATTCGCATGCTTCTCGATGGCGCGTCGCAGGTTCAACCGGCGATGATTGCCTCCTTGCCTTGCCCTTTACGCCAGTTTCAGCATGATCTTGCCGATGTGCTTCGAGCTTTCCATCAGGTGATGGGCCTCGGCAACCTGCTCGAAGGGCAATACCGAATGGATTACCGGCGTCACCTTTCCGGCCTCGATCAGCGGCCAGACATCGCTCACGAGCTCGTCGCGAATGCCACGCTTCTCCTCGGCCGTGCGGGGGCGCATGGTGGAGCCGGTCACCGTGAGCCGCTTGATCATGATCGGGGTGAGGTCCACCTTTTCCACCAGCGAACCGCCGAGGAAGGCGATGATCGAAAGGCAGCCGTCCTTGGCAAGACTGGACAGGTTCTTCTGGAAATAGGCAGCGCCGATCATGTCGAGGATGGCGTCGACGCCACGCCGGCCGGTCTCTGCCTTGATGACCTCGACGAAATCTTCCTCGTGGTAGTTGATGGCGCGCTTTGCCCCGAGGTCCAGGCAGGCCTGACACTTTTCGGCTGAGCCGGCCGTCGCGAAGACTTCTGCACCGAATGCCTTTGCGAGCTGGATTGCGGTCGTGCCGATGCCGGAAGTACCGCCATGGATAAGGACCGTCTCACCTTCGGTCAGACCCGCCATCTGAAAGAGGTTGGCCCAGACGGTGAAGAAAGTCTCGGGTAGCGCCGCGGCCTTCACTGCGTCATAGCCCTTCGGGAAAGGCAGCGCCTGCCCGGCCGGAACCGCGCAATATTCGGCGTAGCCGCCGCCATTCGCCAGCGCGCAAACCTTGTCGCCGATGGAAAATTCATCGACGCCCTCGCCGAGCGCCACCACTTCGCCCGCAACCTCCAGCCCGAGAATGGGACTTGCATCCTTCGGCGGCGGATAGGTGCCCTGCCGCTGCAAGACATCGGGACGGTTCACGCCTGCGGCTTCAACCCGAACGAGGATCTCGCCGGCGCGGAGCGTCGGCAGAGGACCGGTTGCGATGACCATCTCTTCGGGAGCTCCGAAAGAGGGAAGATCGACGTAACGCATGCTGGCGGGAAGCGACATCACCGGGTCTCCTAAGGTTCTCGCGCGATGACACGACATAAGGCACACCGGAGCGTCTGAAAAGGAGGCTCATTGCCACGCGCGACAAATCGCATCGGGGTTGCCTGCGGCAAATTGCATTGGTGGGGAGGGAGGGCTGTCGCCAGCCGCGAGAATGACCGGGCCGCAAATGCGCCCCGGCCGACGGCCGATCGGCCCGTCTCTATCTCTTTGTTTTCCCGCTATTGCGGACGCAAGACCGGTTCCCACTCCTGCTGGAATTGCTCCATGCCGCCGATGGTTCAGCCCTGAGAATTGTACGCGTAGAGCTCAGGGAACGGATAGTAGCGAAGCCGCTTGTCGCGGCAGCGGAAGTCGGTCTTGCTCGCGCCGAGTATGCGGCCGTCCCGGAAGGAGACGCCGAGGATTTTCGGGATTTCCACCCCTCTCTGGGAACTGCCGCGAAGGCAGAAGGCATAGGTCTTCGTCGTCGGATCGAGAAGTACCACACTCGAGATCTTCGGATCGAAGATGTTGCGGGCGCTGAAAGCTCCGGCTTCGAATGCCTTGACAACGGCCTTGCGTATAGCGGGAGACGGAGGAACCTGGGAATCGGCAACGGATTGCGGAGCGCTGCTCTGGCAACCGGCAATAAAAACCAGACCAAGAACCGAAAGAATACGTTTCAACATCAATATATCCATTCAACTGTACATGAATACAGAGTTACGCATTCGCGCAAAATGCATCAAGCGAAATTGCAATCAAGAATATACATTAGATATCGAGCACAAGCGAAGCCTCCCGGCCGGAGGGAGGCCCCTATTCTCCCACGGTGCCAAAGGCCCTGACGACAAGGCCCGCTTCGCTTTCCTTGGCCAGTTTCTTGAGTTCGGCGATCTCCGCACCCACCCGGTTCATGTCGTCTATCACCAAGCCCTTCGGCATTTCGAGCACGCCGATCGAGCAGCGCATCAGCGGGAAATCCCGTTCGCGGCCGTGACGGTCCAAGCCACGGATGCGTCCCGCGCCACGGTCGTCCTCGGAATAGAGTTGGACCACATCGTCGTGGAAATCGGAAAGCAGCCGGTCAAGAATTTCGTTCAGTTCCTCGCGGCTCCAGTCGCGCACGCCGATGAAGAAATCGTCGCCGCCGACGTGGCCGAGGAAATCGCCTTCGGAGAAGAAATAGCGGCGCAGCAGCGCCGAAAACAGGCTGATGGCGTGGTCGCCCATCTGGAAGCCGTAGTGATCGTTGAACGGCTTGAAATTGTCGAAGTCGCAATAGCAGAAATGGCGATCCTCATCGCCGTCCCGGCCGCTGTCCTGCATGAAATCGCGAATGGCGCGATTGCCCGGCAGACCGGTCAGAGGGTTCTGGTCCTGCGCCGTCTTCAGCTGCTTTTCGTTGATGATGCGGATCAGCGAGGCAGCGGAAACGACGCCGGCATAGCGCATGTTCTCGGTGAGAATCACACAATCGCTGCCGTCCATGTTGGCGAAGATCGTCATCAGTCGCTCGGCATCTGCATCGAGGCCCACAATCGGGGCGCGGTCGACGAAATGGGAGATCGCGCGCTCGTAGACCTTGTTCTTCAACAGATCCCGGCCAAAGGGCTGGTAGATATATTCCTTGAGGTGGAATTCGTTGATGATGCCGCGCGGCTCGCCATTGGCGTTCAGCACCGGAAAGAAAGACTGGCGCGGATTGCGCCGGAAGAGATCGAAGACGCTGTCGATGCTCTCGTGCTCGAACACGGTCGGCAGGCGCTCGATCTGCTTGCGGATCAGCACCTCGTCGAGCGACTGGGTGGAGCGGCGAACCTTGCCGATGTCCTGCAGATGGGGAAAGGCGGGCTTCAACTCGTTGAGCAACGTGGTGGGCCGGGCGATGAACCAGCCCTGCACCAGATCGACGCCGAATTCCCGGCATGCGATGAATTCGGCTTCCGTCTCGATGCCTTCCGCAATCACCCGGACGCCGAGCACATGGCAGAAGTTGACGATGTTCTTCACCAGATGTCGCTTGCGCGGATTGCTGTCCATGTTGGCGACGAAGTGCCGGTCGATCTTCACGTAATCGACAGGGAAATCGCAAAGCAGCTTCATCTCGCCATGGCCGACGCCGAAATCGTCGATGGCCAACTTGAAGCCGGACTTCCTGAGCCGCGCCACAAGACCGGAAAACTCTGGAACAGAAGTGTTGTCGAAACGCTCGGACAGCTCGAAACAGATCGAGGACGGCGGGATGTTCGCCTTTCTCAGATGTTCCAGAATGCTGTCGACCAGCCTGTCGCCATCCGGGATCAGGCGAACGTCGAGATTGAGAAAGAGCGTGGTGGTGGAAAAATCGGGAAGCGTGGCGAATTTGGCCAGCGCCCGGCTTGCGACCATCTGTTCGAGCGCGAGAAGCTGGTGGCTTTCCGCCGCCTGATCGAGAACATCGAGCGGACTTTCGAAGCCGATCCGCTCGTGACCTCTCATCAGGGACTCGTATCCGAAAACGGCGCCGGTACCGACTTCGACAATGGGTTGAAAGGCATTCTCGATGACCAGCTTGGCAAGCGCCAGCAACTGGTCATTGGCGAAGCGACGCAAAACGCCGGCCTCCACCACTGCGCCCGGAACCATTTCTTTTTCTCCAAACCTGTTAATTTTTATGGCGGCAATGTGGCCTGTACTTCGTCAAGAAAACCTTTCCCGTACATGAATGCTGCATGAAACTTTCATGACAATGGTCAAGCCGTCGGTGACTTGGGCAGCACCGGCGGCAGTCGGTTTCAGCGCTTGAGCGCAAGACCGAGCGCAACCAGCGACCAGCCCTGCATAACGAGATCGATCGCCAGGAACAGGCCGAGTATCCACAGGCTGTTGACCGGCCAGCCGATGGCAATGATGACACCGGCTGATGTGGTGACCAAGCCGCTCAGCACAATCCAGCCCCAGCCTTCCGCCCCCTTGAGCTTGAAGCCGACCCAGAGGCGAACGAGGCCCGCAAGCAGCAGCGCAGCACCGATGAGCAGGGTCAGGATCGCCGAAGCGAGCAGCGGGTTGGCAAAGGTCAGGAGGCCGGCCATCAGGTAAAGCAGCCCGCTCAAGGCCCAGAACAGCACGCTTTCCCAGCCGCGCACCTGAAAGGCATGGGCGACATGCAGAACGCCGCCAATCAGCATCAACGCGCCGACGTAATAGACCGAGACAACGGTTGCGAGGAAAAGGTTGGCAAGCGCAATGCCGCCCAGGATCAGCATGATGACGCCCAGCGCCACCAGCCAGCCCCACTTGCCACGCAATTCAGAAAAACGGACAGGCCTTGTTTCATCAAGCATCACGGCACCTCCTTTTAATCAATCGATCTAATTGCCTACCATCGCGCTTTCAAACTCTCGTGACAATAGAGGATGAAAGATAGCGCCCGAAAGCGACGGCGACAGACCGGATCGTGGCGCATTTTTTATTGATTGACGAGTCAATCAAAAATAAACTGACACCATCAGGACGGAAATCCGGGAAGGATCTTGCATGCCGAAAATCGGAATGGAGCCGGTGCGCCGCAAGGCGCTGGTCGATGCCGCGCTGCGCGCCATCGGTCATCACGGCTCGCTTTCCGTCACCATGTCGGAGATCGCCCGGCAGGCGGGCGTTTCGCCGGCGCTGGCGCATCACTATTTCGGCTCCAAGGAACAGCTGCTGATCGAGACCGTGCGGGCGCTGCTGCGCCAGTTGCGGACCGATGCTGTCGCCGCACTGCGGCAGGTGCGAACGCCGCGCGAGCGGCTTTCGTCGGTCATCCGGGTGAGCTTCCACGCCGACCAGTTCGCCGACGAAACTGTTGCCGCATGGCTTGCCTTCTATGTCGAGGCGCAGCGCTCGGAAGAGGTCCGCAGGCTTCTGGAGGTCTATGCCCGACGCCTCAACTCCAATCTCGTTTCGGCGCTGAAGCCGCTGGCACCAGCCGGTGACGCAGGTCGTATTGCGGAAGGCGCGGCCGCGATGATCGACGGGCTCTATATCAGGCAAAGTCTAAGGTCTGCGCCTGTCAGCATCGAGGCGTCGGTGGCGCTCGTCGAGGACTATATCGAGGGGCAGCTGGCACGTGTCTCCACCGGAACGAGCGGAAAAAAGGCCCCTCATCCCCCTGCCGGGACCTTCTCCCCGCAAGCGGGGAGAAGGGGCTAGCCGCGCTGTCTCTATTCCCGTTCCCAATGACGGGAATAGAGGAAGTCGAGGCGTCCCGCATGTCCCTTCGCCCCGCTTGCGGGGAGAAGGTGGCGGCAGCCGGATGAAGGGCAAAAGAGAGAGAACAAGTGGGAACGGGAAAGAACAGGGCATGACGATGAAGCGACCTAACATTCTGATCATCATGGTCGACCAGCTCAACGGGAAGTTCTTTCCCGACGGGCCGGCGGACTTCCTGCATGCGCCGCATCTCAAGGCATTAGCCACCCGTTCCGCGCGGTTCCGCAACAACTATACGTCATCGCCGCTCTGCGCCCCTGCCCGCGCTTCCTTCATGGCGGGACAGCTTCCGTCACGCACGCGGGTCTATGACAACGCCGCCGAATACGTCTCCTCCATCCCCACCTTTGCCCATCACCTGCGTCGCGCCGGCTATTACACCGCGCTATCAGGCAAGATGCATTTCGTCGGGCCGGACCAGCTGCACGGTTTCGAGGACCGGCTGACCACCGATATCTATCCGGCCGATTTCGGCTGGACGCCGGATTACCGCAAGCCGGGCGAGCGCATAGACTGGTGGTATCACAACATGGGATCGGTGACGGGCGCCGGCGTCGCCGAGATCACCAACCAGATGGAATATGACGACGAGGTCGCCTTCCTCGCCAATCAGAAGATCTACCAGCTTTCCCGCGAAAACGACGACAAGGACCGCCGTCCCTGGTGCGTCACCGTTTCCTTCACCCATCCGCACGACCCCTATGTGGCGCGTAAACAATACTGGGATCTCTATAACGGCTGCGAACAGCTGACGCCGGAAGTCGGCATGCTGGCGGAACAGGACCCGCATTCGCAGCGCATCCTGAAATCCTGCGACTATGCCAGCTTTAACATCACCGACGAGAACGTGCGCCGCTCACGTCAGGCCTACTTCGCCAATATCAGCTATCTCGACGACAAGGTGGGCGAACTGATCGACACGCTGACGCGCACACGCCAGCTTGACGACACGCTGATCTTCTTCTGCTCCGACCATGGCGACATGCTGGGCGAGCGCGGGCTGTGGTTCAAGATGAACTTCTTCGAGGGTTCGGCCCGCGTGCCGCTGATGATCGCCGGTCCGGGCATTGCCGCCGGGCTGCATGTCACGCCGACCTCGAACCTAGACGTGACGCCGACGCTTTGCGATCTCGCCGGCATTTCGATCGACGAGATCATGCCGTGGACCGATGGCATCAGCCTCAAGGGCATGATCGACGGCGAGACGCGCACCGCTCCCGTGTTGATGGAATATGCGGCGGAGGCTTCCCACGCGCCGCTTGTCGGCATTCGCGAGGGCAAGTGGAAATACATCCATTGCGAACTCGATCCGGAACAGCTCTTCGATCTGGAGAGCGACCCACTGGAGCTTGAGAACCTCGCTGCCGATCCGGCGCATGCTGACGTCCTCGCCGGCTTCCGCGCCAAGCGCGAGGCGCGCTGGAACATGGCCGAATTCGATGCCGCCGTGCGCGAGAGCCAGGCGCGGCGCTGGGTGGTTTACGAGGCGCTGAGAAACGGCGCCTACTTCCCCTGGGATTACCAGCCTTTGCAGAAGGCGTCCGAGCGCTACATGCGCAATCACATGAACCTCGACAATCTCGAGGAATCCAAACGCTATCCCCGTGGAGAATAACGTTGCGCAAGGGAAAATACGTTCACGAAGGCGTGATGGGGCCGGAAATCGAAAGCCCCGCAGACGACATCGTCGATGAAGCATGGGACGCGGAAACGAAGGCCAGTCGCGTGAAACTTGCGCGCAAAGCCCTTTCAAGCGATCTGAACGCGATCGATGCCTACAACATTCTCGGTATCGATGCCGAAACCCTCGCCGAAAGAATAGCATTGTTTCGCGAAGCGGTGAGGATAGGGGAACGACTGTTCGCCCCTGTATTCGACGACGGGGACATGGCGTGGTGGGGCTTCCTGGGTACTCGACCATGGATGCGCGCCCAGCACAATCTTGGCCTTGCGCTTATGGAAGCCGGCGACCGGGAGGAAGCCATGAATGTTTTCAAGCGGCTATTGAAGCTCAACCCGAATGACAATCAGGGCATTCGCATGTTGCTGCTGCAATTGTCCGCAGAAAGCGGAGACTATGGCCAGTGCAAGATTCTCTTCGCCGATTATCCCGAAGATGCGTTCATAGAGTTTCCGGCAACACGCCTGCTGGTGGACATCGCGACCCTCAAAAAGATCAAGTTCGAGGATCACTTCACCAAGATCAATGACAGCAACAGGTACCTGCTGCCGTTACTTGCCGCCGCAGCCATGAACGGAAAATGGCCGCGAGTCGCTCGTATCGACATGGTGGCATGGGGCAGCAAGGAAGCGGCAGCCATTTATCTCAATCAGTTCAAAACTGCCTGGATGCGCAAACCAAATCTGCTCGCGGACTTCCTGACCGCCTACAAAGGCTTCACCCGCAAAACACCGATGGAAAAGACACAATGAAAGCCCAGCCCCCCGCCTCCCATTTCATCGACGGCGAATATGTCGAGGATACCGACGGCACCGTCATCGAGAGCATCTATCCCGCGACCGGCGAAGTGATCGCCAAGCTCCATGCGGCAACGCCCGCCATCGTCGAAAAGGCGATAGCGTCCGCCAAGCGCGCGCAAAAGGAATGGGCGGCGATGAGCCCGATGGCGCGCGGCCGCATCCTCAAGCGCGCCGCCGAGATCATCCGTGAACGCAACCGCGAGCTTTCCGAGCTTGAAACGCTCGACACCGGCAAGCCGATCCAGGAAACCATCGTGGCCGACCCGACATCGGGTGCGGACGCCTTCGAATTCTTCGGCGGGGTCGCACCCGCCGCCATGAACGGCTCGCACATTCCTCTCGGCGGCGACTGGGCCTACACCAAGCGCGTGCCGCTCGGGGTCTGCGTCGGCATCGGCGCATGGAACTATCCGCAGCAGATTGCCTGCTGGAAGGGTGCGCCGGCTCTCGTCGCCGGCAATGCCATGGTGTTCAAGCCTTCGGAAACGACGCCGCTCGGCGCGCTAAAGATTGCCGAAATCCTGATCGAAGCAGGCCTGCCGAAGGGCGTCTACAACGTCATCCAGGGCGACCGCGACACCGGTCCGCTGCTCGTCAACCATCCTGACGTCGCCAAGGTTTCGCTGACCGGCTCGGTTCCGACCGGCCGCAAGGTGGCGGCGGCAGCCGCCGGCGGTTTGAAGCATGTGACGATGGAACTCGGCGGCAAGTCGCCGCTGATCGTGTTTGACGATGCCGATATCGAAAGCGCCATTTCCGGCGCCATGCTCGGCAACTTCTATTCGACCGGACAGGTCTGCTCGAACGGCACGCGCGTCTTCGTGCAGAAGGATATCAAGCAGAAGTTCCTCGCCCGTCTCAAGGAACGCACCGAGGCGATCCTGATCGGCGACCCGCAGAAGGAAGCCACGCAGATGGGGCCGATGGTCTCCTGGGCGCAACGCGAGAAGGTGCTGGGCTATATCGAGAAGGGCAAGGCCGAGGGCGCCACGCTCGTCACCGGCGGCGGCATACCGAACAACGTTTCCGGCGAAGGCTATTTCGTCCAGCCGACCGTATTTGCCGACGTGACCGACGACATGACCATCGCGCGCGAGGAAATCTTCGGGCCGGTGATGTGCGTGCTCGATTTCACCGATGAAGCGGAAGTGCTGGAACGCGCCAATTCCAGCGAGTTCGGCCTCGCCGGCGGCGTCTTCACCGCCGATCTTTCCCGCGCCCACCGGATGGTCGACGAACTCGAGGCCGGGACGCTGTGGATCAACACCTACAACCTCTGCCCGGTCGAAATTCCGTTCGGCGGCTCCAAGCAATCGGGCTTCGGCCGCGAGAACTCGCTGGCAGCCATCGAGCACTATTCCGAACTCAAGACCGTCTATGTGGGTATGGGCAAGTGCGAGGCGCCGTATTGAGAACCCCCAACCGGACAGTTGGCATCTCAAGCGAGATGCCTCTCCCGTTGCTGCTTACGCTTCATGTGGCGTTCGAAGACGAATACGCTGCAAACGGCGCAAGCGCCTACGGAAAGGAGCAGGCTACTGCCGGTAACTTCGTGCAACAGCACACCCAAGAACATGCCCATTGCGAGGAAGAGTACCCGAATCCGCCATATCCGCATTCGGTAAAAGATGGAGCGGGCCTCGCGGCTATCCCGGTAGATATTGTCGATCCCTGCGCTGTTCTGCTCTCGCGAACGCTCAGCCTCCAGCCGCTCGCCTTCGACGGCGCTCAACTTTCGCAGCAGTTTATCCTGAAAACCGTCCTCGGCCATTCGATGCGCGTACCCTTTGAGACGAATGTGCCCAAAGAGGTCGCATCGGCGCTTCGGAATTTCAACCGATACGCGTCATCCAGCGCCAATAATTTCAACCATACCTAACAAAGCCTGAGCGGACCAACACCATGCAAAACGCAGATTTCATCATCATCGGTTCCGGCTCGGCGGGTTCGGCCATGGCGTACCGGCTGTCCGAGGACGACAAGCATACGGTCATGGTGCTGGAATATGGCGGGTCGGATGCCGGGCCGTTCATCCAGATGCCGGCGGCGCTGGCATGGCCGATGAGCATGAAGCGTTACAACTGGGGCTATCTCTCCGAGCCCGAGCCGAACCTCAACAACCGGCGCATCACCGCGCCGCGCGGCAAGGTGATCGGCGGTTCGTCCTCGATCAACGGCATGGTCTATGTTCGCGGGTCCGCGGAAGACTATACACGCTGGGAAGATGCCGGCGCAAAGGGCTGGGGCTATGCAGACGTGCTTCCCTACTTCAAGCGCATGGAAAGCTCCCACGGCGGGCAGGACGGCTGGCGCGGCACCGACGGGCCGCTGCATGTGCAGCGCGGGCCGGTGAAGAACCCCCTGTTCAAGGCCTTCGTCGAGGCTGGCAAGCAGGCGGGTTTCGAGACAACGGACGACTATAACGGCGAGAAACAGGAAGGCTTCGGCCTGATGGAGCAGACCATCTGGAAGTCGCGCCGGTGGTCCGCCGCCAATGCCTATCTGAAGCCCGCGCTGAAGCGGCCGAATGTCGAACTGGTGCGCTGCTTCGCCCGCAGGATCGTGATCGAAAACGGTCGTGCGGTCGGCGTGGAAATCGAGCGCAACGGCAAGATCGAAGTGGTGAAGGCGAACCGCGAGGTGATCGTCGCCGCCTCGTCGTTCAACTCGCCGAAGCTGCTGCTGCTCTCCGGCATCGGGCCGGCCGCGCATCTGAAGGAGATGGGCATCGAGGTGAAGCTCGACCGTCCCGGCGTCGGCGCCAACCTGATGGACCACATGGAATTCTATTTCCAGCAGGTCTCGACCAAGCCGGTCTCGCTCTATTCCTGGCTGCCATGGTTCTGGCAGGGGGTCGCCGGCGCGCAATGGCTGTTTTCCGGCACCGGTCTCGGCGCTTCCAACCAGTTCGAGAGCTGCGCCTTCGTGCGCTCGGCGCCGGGCGTCAGGCAGCCCGACATCCAGTATCACTTCCTCCCCGTCGCGATCTCCTATGACGGCAAGGCGGCGGCCGACAGCCATGGTTTCCAGGTGCATGTCGGCTACAACCACTCGAAGTCGCGCGGCAGCGTGACGCTCCGGTCCTCCGACCCGATGGCCGATCCGGTGATCCGCTTCAACTACATGAGCACCGAGGAGGACTGGGTGAAGTTCCGCCACTGCGTGCGGCTGACCCGCGAGATCTTCGGCCAGAAGGCGTTCGACCATTATCGCGGCTCGGAAATCCAGCCCGGCGCTCACGTACAGACGGATGAGCAGATCGACGCCTTCCTCCGCGAGCATCTGGAAAGCGCCTATCACCCCTGCGGCACCTGCAAGATGGGTTCGAAGGACGATCCGATGGCGGTGGTCGATTCCGAATGCCGCGTGATCGGCATCGACGGTCTTCGCGTCGCGGATTCGTCCATCTTCCCTGATATCACCTACGGCAACCTCAACGGCCCGTCGATCATGACCGGCGAAAAGGCCTCCGACCACATTCTCGGCAAGCAGCCCCTGCCCCGCTCCAACCAGGAACCATGGATCAACCCACGCTGGGAGACGAGCGACAGATAAAGCGACAAAAGCCGTCATCGACGGGCGACGGCACTTGTCTTCTGCCAAGTCGAGGGTCTAAGGCTTAGGGCCTGCGCCCGGCCAGAGAGTACGTAAATTGCTTCAGCCATCCGGCGCCGCAATTTCCGCTCCGCCGAGACGCAAAGCCCATGCCGAACAATTACAGAAAATCGAAGCTGCTGCGGCGATCCCGCGTGATGTGGGGCTCCTGGCGAGCGTGGAAACCGCGCGCCGTGTTCTGGGCAGGCGCGCTGGCAATCGGCATCATCTCGGTTGCCTTCGCCAAGCTGGCCGACGGCGCGCAACACCTGTTCAACGGCATGCTGACCGCAGGGCGATGGTCGTTCCTGCTGCCGCTCGTCCTGACACCGCTCGGCTTTGCGCTCTGCTCCTGGCTGGCGTTCACGGTTTTTCCCGCGTCCCAGGGCTCCGGCATTCCGCAGGCCATCGCCGCGCGACATCTGCGCGGCGAAGACGAGCGCAGCCGGCTGCTTTCGCTCCGGCTCGTGGTCGGCAAGATCCTGCTGACGGTGAGCGGGCTCTTCTTCGGCGCTTCTATCGGGCGCGAGGGGCCGACGGTTCAGGTCGGGGCCTCCATCATGCTGCTTTCCGCCCGGATCGGCGGGATGGCGCAGGCTCAAGGCCTCATCCTCGCCGGTTCGGCAGCCGGCATCGCCGCCGCCTTCAACACGCCGCTTGCCGGCATCGTCTTCGCCATCGAGGAAATGGGCCGCACCTATCAGGCGCGGGCGAACAGCCTCGTGCTGACCGCCGTGATTCTTTCCGGCATCTCGGCGCTGGGGCTTGTCGGCAGCTACACCTATTTCGGCGCGACCTCGCTTTCGGTCGGATCGGCGCGCGAATGGTTCGCCGTCATTGCCTGCGGCATCGTCGGCGGCGCTTTTGGCGCGATGTTTTCGGCGGGTGCGCTTCGGCTGTCGCAAAGGATCAAGCGCTGGGTGCAATCGGCGCCGCTGAAGCGCAGCGTGGCCGTGGCGACCGGTTGCGGGATGCTCGTCGCCATAATCGGCGTTGCCGCCGGCGGAAGCACCTTCGGCACCGGATATGAACAGGCGCGCGGCGCGATCGAAGGCGATGCGCTGCCCTATGGCTATTTCGTTGCCAAGCTCGCGGCGACCTTCCTGTCGATGATCTCGGGCATTCCGGGCGGCATATTTGCGCCGTCGCTTTCTGTCGGCGCAGGGCTCGGCAGCAGCATCGGCCAGTTACTCGGGGTCAGCATCGGCCTTGCCGCCGTGCTCGGCATGGCCGGTTACTTCGCCGGCGTGGTGCAGGCGCCGATGACCGCATTCGTCATCATTCTGGAGATGACCGACAGCCATGAGGGCATCATAAGCCTGATGGCAGCCGCCATGCTCGGCTACGTGACTTCGCGCATGATCTCGCGCGAACCGCTCTATCACGGCCTTTCCCGCGCCTGGATCGCCGAAGGCGTACGCATCAAGCGCGCTCTGGCCAAGGCGGACAGCGAGCCGACCTAAGCGGAGCTTCGCGCGTCGTCGGGGCAGTGGATACTGATACCACCGTGCCGACGACGACGCGCCAAGCCACTATTTCCTGAACAGCTTCCACCGAGTCAGACGGAAGCGGATTTCGGCGCCGACGGCGACGGGAGCGTCGAGCGGGACCTCGATTTCGAGGTGATAGGGTTCATGGCCCTCATTGGCGATGTCGATTTCGGCAATGCGGGTTCCGGCGAGACGGCGACATGCCGTCACCTTGCCGTAGAGCGAGGCCTTGTCACTGGTGATCTCCACATCCTGCGGACGGAAGAAGAGTTCGCCGGCGCTGTCCGCACCCCGCTCGGTGATGCTGATCGGTTCGCCCTGGAACAGGACGGTATTGTCGCGGACGGTCACCGGGATATGGGAGGATTCGCCGATGAACGAGAAGACGAAGGGCGAGTTCGGCGTATCGTAGACGTCGTCCGCGGTGCCGACTTGCTCTATCTTGCCCTGGCTCATCACCACGACGCGGTCGGCGAGTTCGAGCGCTTCCTCCTGGTCATGGGTGACAAAGAAGGTGGTGTGGCCGGTGCGATCGTGGAACTCCCGCAGCCAGCGGCGCAATTCCTTGCGGACCTTGGCGTCGAGCGCGCCGAACGGCTCGTCGAGCAGCAGCACCGTCGGCTCGATCGCCATGGCGCGGGCCAGCGCCACGCGCTGACGCTGGCCGCCGGAAAGCTGGGCCGGATAGCGCTTTTCGAGGCCGGTCAGATGTACCATGTCGAGCAGATCGGAGACGCGTTTGCGGATTTCGGCGGCCGGCGGACGGGTAGCCTTAGGGCGAACCTTGAGACCGAAGGCGATGTTGTCGGCAACCGTCATGTGGCGAAACAGCGCGTAGTGCTGGAAGACGAAGCCGATATGGCGTTCCTGCACCGTCTTTTCCGAGGCGTCGTTCTGGCCGAAGAAGATCTGGCCGGCGGTCGGCTGTTCAAGGCCGGCGATCAGGCGCAGCAGGGTCGTCTTGCCAGAACCGGAAGGGCCGAGCAGCGCGATGAGTTCGCCGGAGCGGATCGACAGCGAAATATCGTGCAAAGCCGGGAACTGGCCAAACTCCTTGCGGATATTCTTGATGTTTACATCCATGGGGGAGAGACCTTTCAGTGTTTCCGGCTTGCCGCGATTTCGTCGCCGTAGTGCAGCTCCAGAATGGACTTGAGCGCCAGCGTGACGAGGGCAAGGAGAGCGAGGAGCGTCGAAACCGCGAAGGCCGCGACGAAATTGTATTCGTTGTAGAGAACCTCGATGTGCAGCGGCATGGTTTCCGTCAGGCCGCGCACATGGCCCGATACGACGGAAACGGCGCCGAACTCGCCCATGGCGCGGGCATTGCAGAGCAGCACGCCATAGAGCAGGCCCCATTTGATGTTGGGCAGCGTCACATACCAGAAGGTCTGCCAGCCGGAGGCACCGAGCGAAAGGGCCGCCTCCTCATCGCCGGAGCCCTGTTCCTGCATCAGCGGGATCAGTTCGCGGGCGATGAAGGGAAAGGTTACGAAAACGGTCGCAAGCACGATGCCCGGCACGGCGAAGATGATCTCGATGCCGTAGCTCTTCAGCCAGGGACCGAGAAAACCCTGCGCACCGAACAACAGCACATAGACCAGGCCGGAAATGACCGGCGAGATCGAGAACGGCAGGTCGATCAGCGTAATCAGGAAGGTCTTGCCGCGGAATTCGAACTTGGCGATCGACCATGCGGCGGCAATGCCGAAGACGAGGTTGAGCGGCACCGAGATGGCGGCAACGGTCAGCGTCAGGCGGATGGCGGAAATCGCATCCGGCCCGGCGAGCGAGGCGAGGAATTCCTCGGCCCCCTTGCGGAAGGCCTCTACGAAGACGAGAATGAGCGGCAACACGACGACGAGCAGCATGAAGGCGACTGCAATTGCGGTCAGCACCCAGCGCCAGACCGGGGTTTCGGTTGCAGCTTCATGGAAGGTGGGGCGACGGGAGGTATGGGCTTTATCGGACATTGCTGTACCTCCTGCGGCTCCACATCTGCAGTAGATTGATCACGAGCAGCATGGCGAACGAGATCAGCAGCATGATCGAGGCGATCGAGGTGGCTCCCGCATAATGGAATTCCTCCAGCCGAATGACGATCAGGAGCGGTGCGATTTCCGAGACATAGGGGATATTGCCGGCAATGAAGATGACCGAGCCATATTCGCCGACGGCGCGGGCGAAGGCCAGCGCGAAACCTGTGAGGATCGCGGGGACCAGCGCCGGCAATACGACATAAAACAGGGTCTGGAAACGGCTGGCGCCCAAGGTGGCGGCGGCCTCCTCGACCTCGCGGTCAAGCTCTTCCATGACCGGCTGCACGGTGCGCACGATGAAGGGAAGGCCTACGAAGATCAGGGCGACGACGATGCCCGCCGGGGTAAAAGCAATCTTGATGCCTAACGGTGCGAAAAGCTGGCCGATCCAGCCCTTCGGCGCATAGAGCGCGGCAAGCGCGATGCCGGCGACCGCGGTCGGCAGAGCGAAGGGAAGATCAATCACCGCATCGAGCAGGCGGCGGCCGGGAAACCGGTAGCGCACCAGCACCCAGGCCGTGACCACGCCGAACACCACATTGATGCCGGCGGCGATCAGTGCCGAACCGAAGCTCACCTCCAGCGCGCGCAGGGTGCGTTCGTCCAGCGCGATAGAGAGGAATTCCTGCCAGCCCAGTTCAGCGGAACGCCAGACCAGGGCGGCAAGCGGGATCAGGATGATCACCGTGAGGTAGAAGATGGTATAACCGAGCGTCAGGCCGAAGCCCGGCAGAATGCTCGGCTGTCGCCAGTTTTTCATGAATGTTCCCGTCATCGCGTCATCGCGCTTTTCATCATGCCTGCAAATCTTCATGCGACAAGCCCCGACCGTTCAAGATCGGGGCATGTCATCCGGGAGGATTGTCGATTTACTTGGCGGGCTTGTAGATCTGGTCGAAGATGCCGCCATCGCCGAAGTGGGTCGGCTGTGCCTTGGCCCAACCGCCGAAGATCGGATCGTCGATGGTGACGAGATCGAGCTTCGGCAGCTTCAACTGGTCGGCGGGAACGAGTTCCGGCTTGGACGGGCGATAGAAGTGCTTGGCGGCGATCGTCTGACCTTCGGCCGAGTAGAGGTATTCGAGATAGGCGTCGGCAACCTTGCGGGTGCCCTTGGCGTCGGCGTTGCCGTCTACGACGGTGACGGGCGGCTCGGCCAGGATCGAGAGCTTCGGCACGACGATATCGAAGCTGTCCTCACCGAATTCGGCGCCAGCGAGATAGGCCTCGTTTTCCCAGGCGATCAGGACGTCACCGATTTCGCGCTGAGCAAAGGTGACCGTCGAGCCGCGGGCGCCGGTATCGAGAACCGGAGCGCGCTTATAGAGTTCGGCGATGTATTCCTTGATCTTGGTCTCGTCGCCGTTGAACTCCTTGTTGGCCCACGCCCAGGCAGCAAGGTAGTTCCAACGGGCACCGCCGGATGTCTTCGGATTCGGTGTGACGATCTGCACATCGCCCTTCACCAGATCACCCCAGTCCTGGATGCCCTTCGGATTGCCCTTGCGAACCAGGAAGACGATGGTGGAGGTGTAAGGAGAAGAGTTGTTGGGCAGGCGCTTGCGCCAGTCCGCCGGGATCTTGTTCGTCGCCTTGGCAATGGCGTCGATATCGCCTTCCAGCGCCAGCGTCACGACGTCGGCATCGAGGCCGTCGATGACGGAGCGAGCCTGCTTGCCGGAACCACCATGGGACTGCTGGATGGTGACGGTCTCACCCGTCTCTGCCTTCCAGTGCTTGGCGAAGGCGGCGTTATATTCCTTATAGAACTCGCGCGTCGGGTCATACGACACATTGAGGAGCTTCGTGTCTGCGTAAGCCATCGTGGCGGCGCTTGCGCTCAGAGAGAGCCCGACCAGAAGGCCGCTTACCTGTTTCAGAAAGCTGTTCATGGCACTCATTCCTTTCCTCGTTATCCCTGCCCTAAACTCTACCGGTCAGGTCGTGTTAGTCAACGCAGGCGGAAAAATAGCAAAACAGTACCCCACGCTGTATCAGTCGGAAAATGATGGCCCAAAATGCGCATTTTCCGAGGAGCAAATCGTTCGCCAAACCGAGCATTCGCAGAAAAACCGATTTCGCAACTTTGCACTTAAACGGCCGCCAATGACAGTTTTTTGCGCCGCAGCGTTATTTTAGCGGTCAGTTCGCCCGCTCGGGGACGGCCGCGACAGGCGCACGCTCGCCCAGTGTATCGGCGAATGTCGTGGAGAACAGCACGGCCCGGGTTTCCTCCGCGACACGGGCAAAGACGTGACGGATCTCACAGTCATTCTCGCCGTCGCAATCCTCGCAGCGACGGTAGGCGGTGAGCGAAAGACAGGGCAAGGGCGCAATCGGCCCGTCGATCAGGCGCAACACTTCACCATAGGTAATCTCGGATGCGGGACGCAGCAGGAGATAGCCGCCCTGCTTTCCACGGCGGCTCTCGACGAACCCTGCCCGCTTGAGATCGAGGAGGATCTGCTCGAGAAATTTCTTCGGGATCTTCTGGCGGTCCGCGATATCGGAAATCTGCACGGGATCGCCGGAAGCCGCACGGGCCAGCACGGTCAGCGCCCTGAGCGCATATTTCGCCTTTTGGGAAATCATCTGAAATCACCACTCGCCGCGAACACGTATCCGCGTCTCGCCGGGATAGCGGAATTCCGGCGTTTATTCAAATCCCTGCCTCTGGCGAAAACGGAAACAGCACACCAGCAATTAACTCTATTGATTTGGTAGAGATAGTGCGCTATATCTCATCTCAATATGACTTTGGCATCTGAGGCCAAAGACTACCGCGCGGCAAAACCGGGACGAATTCCCGCCTTTGTTCGTGCGAAGAGAGATATTTGCTCTTCATCTTCGTCTGCTTGAAAGGCAATTCCTGTTCGCGGCCTGCGAAATACGGGATACTCTGCCCCACAAGCAGGAAGAGAATTATGAGCATTCAAAATTCCCCCGAAGCCATCGCATCACTGGATACCACCCTTGCCAACGCCGATCTCACGGAGCGTTTGCGCCTCGTCTCGACACTTGGCGGGCGTGCCGTCTTCACCACCAGCCTCGGCATAGAGGATCAGGTCATCACCGCAGCCATCGGGCTTGCGGGGCTGCCGATCGAGGTTGCCACGCTGGAAACCGGCCGACTGTTCAAGGAAACCGTCGACCTGATCGCCGAGACCGAAGAGCGCTTCGGCATCACGATCACGAAATTCCGGCCCGAGCAGGACGATATCGACGCCTATGCGGCAAAGTATGGTCTGAACGGCTTCTACGAAAGCGTTGAAGCCCGCCACGCGTGCTGTCATGTGCGCAAGCTGGTGCCGCTCGGCAAGGCACTGGCTGGCGCCGCAATCTGGATCACGGGCCTGCGCCGCGCACAATCCGGCAACCGCGCAGCAACGCCGTTTGCGGAATATGATGCGGAGCGTAACCTCATCAAAATCAATCCGCTGGCGGACTGGTCGATCGAGGATATCGACGCCTATGTCGAGACCCAGGCGGTTCCGACCAATCCGTTGCACAAGCGCGGTTATCCCTCTATCGGCTGCGAGCCCTGCACGCGGGCGATCAAGCCCGGCGAGCCGGAGCGCGCGGGACGCTGGTGGTGGGAGAACGACGAAAAGCGCGAATGCGGCCTGCATGTCCCGGAAGCGGCGGCAACGCCGATCGCATCCACAATCGCCTGACCAAATCAGCCACAAGGGCAACCGAGAACGGATCCGGCCTCCCGGATCACCAGGACAGTACAATGCACCATTCCGAGTTCGATCCGCATTCCAAGGATATACCGGCCAAGCCGCCGCTCGATCCGCATCTGAAGGCGCTGGAAAACGAAGCCATCCACATCTTCCGCGAAGTGGCAGCCGAGTTCGACAAGCCGGTCATGCTCTATTCCATCGGCAAGGACAGTTCCGTGCTGCTGCATCTGGCGCGCAAGGCCTTCTATCCGGGCCGCGTGCCCTTCCCGCTGCTGCACATCGATACCGGCTGGAAGTTCAAGGAAATGATCGCGTTTCGCGACGAGATGGTGGAGCGCTACGATCTGGACCTGATCGTGCACACCAATCCGCGTGGCGCGACCGAGAACGTCACGCCCTTCAGCCATGGTTCGGCGCTCTACACCGACATCATGAAGACCGAGGCCCTGCGCCAGGCGCTCGATGCCGGTCAGTATGACGCGGCCTTCGGCGGCGCGCGTCGCGACGAGGAGGCAAGCCGCGCCAAGGAGCGCATCTACTCCTTCCGCACGCCCGACCATCGCTGGGACCCGCGCAACCAGCGCCCCGAACTGTGGAACATCTACAACGGCATGATCCGCAAGGGCGAAAGCGTTCGCGCCTTCCCGCTGTCCAACTGGACCGAGGTCGATATCTGGCGCTACATCCAGGCGGAAGACATTCCGCTCGTGCCGCTCTACTACGCCGCCAAACGTCCCTATGTGGAGCGCGATGGCATGATGATCCTCGCCGAGGATCCGCGCCTGGAGCTCCTGCCCGGCGAAGTGAAGCAGGAAGGCATGATCCGCTTCCGCACGCTCGGCTGCTTCCCGCTCACGGGCGCAATCCGTTCGCATGCGACCACACTGGAAGACGTGATCTCCGAGCTTGAAATTGCCACCGTATCAGAGCGTCAGGGCCGGGCCATCGACCGCGATCAGTCGGGTTCGATGGAGAAGAAGAAACGCGAAGGATATTTCTGAGATGACCGCAAGCGTAACCGTACTCGCCACGGCGATCCCCGAGGCTCAGCCGGCTCCCGTCACTCGCGACTCGCGTCCGCTGAGGCTCATCACCTGCGGCTCCGTTGACGACGGCAAGTCGACGCTGATCGGCCGTCTCCTGTGGGACACCAAGGCGGTCAAGGAAGATCAGGCAGCGACGCTGCGCCGCGAATCCTCCGGCAAGCAGAACGATCTCGGCCTGCCCGACTTCGCGCTGCTGCTCGACGGCCTGCAGGCCGAACGCGAACAGGGCATCACCATCGATGTCGCCTATCGCTATTTCTCCTCGGAGAAGCGCTCCTTCATCGTCGCCGACACGCCCGGCCACGAACAATATACCCGCAACATGGCAACCGGCGCCTCGACTGCCGATCTCGCCGTGCTGCTGGTCGATGCGCGCGCCGGCCTTCTGGAACAGACCCGCCGCCACGCCACCATCGCCTCGCTGATGGGGATCAAGCAGTTCGTTCTGGCGATCAACAAGATCGACCTGACCAACTACGACCGCGCCGGCTTCGAGGCGATCTCGAACGAATTCCGCACGCTCGCCCTTTCGCTCGGCGTACGGCAGGTGACCGCCATACCGATGTCGGCGCTGAAGGGCGAAAACGTCGTCTATTCCGGCGATGCCGTCATGCCCTGGTATGACGGTCCGACGCTGGTCGAGGCGCTGGAACTCGCCACCCTGCGTTCGGCCCAGACCACCGGCTTCCGCCTTCCCGTGCAGCGTGTCAGCCGCCCGGGTGAGAGCTTCCGCGGCTATCAGGGAACGGTTGCGGGCGGTGCCGTGAAGCCGGGCGATGGCGTCGCCATCCTGCCATCGGGCCAGATCGCCAACGTCAAGCAGATCGTCACCTTCGACCTCGTGCGCAATGCAGCCGTCGCGGGCGATGCCATCACGCTGGTGCTCGATCGTCAGGTCGACGTCTCGCGCGGCGACATGATCGTCTCGCTCGACAGCCAGCCGCAGACGGGCCTTGCCTTCGATGCGCAGATCGTGGCGCTGCAGCCGGACGGTATCCAGCCCGGCAAACGTTACTGGCTGAAGAGCGGTTCGCGCCGCCAGCGTGTTCTGGTGCAGCCGATATCCCAGCTCGACCTGAAATCGGGCAAGTGGAACCCTGCCGAGGCGCTGCCGATGAACGCCATCGGCAAGGTGCACCTGTCCTTCGACGAAACCGCGATCTTCGATCCTTATGAGCAGAACCGGTCAACCGGCGCCTTCATCCTGATCGATCCGGACACCAACAACACGGTGGCCGGCGGCATGGTGACGGCGAAGCGCTCCGATCTCGGCGCGCTGAACGCCAATGAAGGCCGGGTCATCCTGTCCCTGCCGGCCGATCTCGCCGAACAACTGATGGCGACCGAACTGCTCGCCAGCCGCCGCGACGAAGTGGAAACCCGCCGCATCACCAATGCCGCGGCGCGCGACCTGTTCGACGGCCTGGAAGGATAAGCATTTCCCGTTTTCAGGGATTTACGGCGGGTGGCGAAAGCTGCCCGCCGTTTTCGTTTAAAGCATGTCGCGATCTTTCAGATTCGCTCTCTACGCTTCAAGTCCTTGTTTGATCGCATGTCGTTGCCGCAAAACCGCTGCACACTTTTGCGCGACATGCTGTAGAGCTAAGCCGGAGCCTCAAACCACCATATCGAAGACCAGAACACCGGAGAGGCCGCCGTCGGTGGCCCGGACGATACGCTCGCCGACTGCGATGTGATCGGGATGGCGAAGATAATAATCGCGGACGGTCTCGTCCTCGAAGGTCACGACGAAACCGTCGAGATATCCTCCGTTCAGGCCTTCCGGCGAGACGTTCGCGCCAAACTTCACATCGATCATGCCGGGCACGACCTCCTTCAGCGCAACGATGGCGTCATAGATCGCCTGTTTCTCGGCAGCCTGCGTGGCGGCCTTGAAGCGCAGGAATACGCTGTGCTGAATCATGGATGTCTCCCTTCCTTGTCGTTGGCGGCAGGATAGGGAGAATGAACCGGTTGGCAAGGTACGAATGCGACGCAGCGTTTCGTTCCGGGAGAGCGTACCCGCTCGGTCCCCGTTCGCGCAGGAAATCCGCATTTTCCAACGCTCAAAGCAGGCCGCCTATTTCCCCTGCAGCAGAGCCTTGCCGAGGTTGGGTTTCTTGAAGGGTTCCATGCCCTTGCGGGCAAGCTCGTCGGCGCGTTCGTTTTCCGGGTGGCCGGCGTGGCCCTTGACCCAGTGCCACTTGACCTTGTGGCGCTGGTTGGCGGCGTCGAGCGTCTGCCAGAGTTCGCCATTCTTCACCGGCTTCTTGTCAGCGGTTTTCCAGCCGTTCTTCTTCCAGCCGAAGATCCACTTGGAAATGCCGTCCATGACATACTTGCTGTCGGTGTGCAGGTCGATCTCGCACGGGGTCTTGAGGGCGTTCAGCGCCGAGATCGCGGCCAGCAGTTCCATTCGGTTGTTGGTGGTTTCGGCTTCGCCGCCGAACAGTTCCTTTTCCACCTCGCCATAGCGCAGGATCGCGCCCCAGCCGCCGGGGCCGGGATTGCCCGAGCAGGCGCCGTCGGTGAAAATCTCGACATGTTTCATCGGGTCATTCCGTATTCGGCTGCGGATGCGATCTTCTGGTGGAAGCGCAGCTTGTGCAGGTATTCCAGCGGGTCCTTCTTGACCACCAGTGCGCCGGCCGGCGTCGTCAGCCAATCGTAGAGGCGCGTGAGGAAGAAACGCAGCGCCGACCCGCGCGCGAGAATCGGCAACGCATTGGCCTCGGCATCCGAGAGCGGCCGAACCGACTGGTAACCCTCGATCATCGCCATGCCCTTGGTGACGTTATAGGCGCCATCCTTTTCGAAGCACCAGGCGTTGATGCAGATCGACAGGTCGTAGACGAGGAAATCGTTGCAGGCGAAATAGAAGTCGATCAGGCCGGAGAGTTCGTCTTCAAGGAAGAAGACGTTATCCGGGAACAGATCGGCATGGATGACGCCGTCCGGAAGATCCTTCGGCCAGTTTTCCACAAGGAAGGCAATCTCGCCGCCGATCTCGTCTTCCAGCCCCTTCTCCACCTCGTCGGCGCGGTCCTCCGACTTCGCCCACAGCGTCTTCCAGCCTTCGAGCGACAGCGCGTTGGGGCGCTTGAGCGTAAAGCCCTCGCCTGCGACATGCATCTGGGCCAGCGCCTTGCCGACTTCGCGGCAGTGCCTGGCTTCCGGCTTGCGCAGCCACATGCCTTCGAGGAAGGAAATGAGGGCGGCGGGGCGGCCGGAGAGTTCGCCGAGAAGAGCACCATCCTTGCGCGGCAGGGGCAGCGGGCAGGACAGCCCGCGATCGGCAAGATGATGCATCAGGCCGAGGAAGAAGGGCAGATCGTTCTTCTCCACACGCTTTTCATAGAGTGTCAGGATCAGAGGCCCTTTGGAGGTGTGCAGCAGGAAGTTGGAATTCTCCACGCCCTCGGCAATGCCCTTGTAGGACAGGAGCTCGCCCGCCTCATACTGCGCGAGGAAATCCTTGAGGTCGGTTTCGGTAATATCGGTATAGACTGCCACGTTTTGTTCCCGAACGTCCTGAACACATGCCGCGGACCATACGCCGCCGAATAAATGATACGCCAACGCATACACAGGGGGATGGAGGAGTGCCAGTCCCGGAACGACACGAGGCACAGGTTTCCGGGGCCGAAGAGAACGGAGCGCGCCATCATAGCGCCAGAGAAACCCTTGCGCCCACAGCATCCCTCTCACTCGAAGGCGTCGCATCGGGATCGCGGTCGCGGGCATAGCGGCGAGGCGAACAGCCGATGATCCGCTTGAAGGCGGTGCTGAAGGCGGCCTCGGACTCATAGCCCAACGCAGGGGCAATGACGGAGACAGGTTGATCCGTGTTCTCCAACCGGTCGCAGGCAAGCAGCATGCGCCAGCGCGCCAGATAGTCTATCGGCGCCATGCCGACGATCTGCCGGAACCGTTCGGCAAAGCTCGAGCGCGACATGCCGGCGACGAGGGCCAGAGCCTCGAGCGTCCAGCGCCGGCCGGGTGCGTCGTGGATCGCGCTCATCGCCCTGCTCAACTGCCGATCCGACAGGGCGAGCAGCCAGCCGGCGCCGACCGAGCCTGCTCCATCCGCCAGATGCAGGCGGAGCGCCTGCACCAGCAGCATATGGGCGAGATGCTGGAGCACCAGAAAGCCGCCGGGTTGCGGCTCCCGCATCTCCTGCATCATCCGCTCGACAGACCAGCGCAGCCCCGCCTCGCCATTCTGATCCCTGATAACCACGATGGGCGGCAGCGCCTTCAACAGCAGGTCGGCATGCTGGCTTTCGAGGCCGAAGCGGCTGCTGACGGAGGAGAAGGTGTCGCCGTCATTGAGCCGCGTTACCCGCCCCGGCCGCGAGGGATCGAATATTTCGGAGGCAGGCACGGGCTCCACCTCCCTGCCGCTTGCCATCAGGAAAGGCCGACCACTCGGAAGCAGCACGAAATCGCCCGTTTTCAGCCAAACGCCATCCGCCGCACCCTCGACCGAGAGCCAGCATTCGCCGGAGATGACCGCGACGCATTTTATCGCTCTCTGCTGATCAGGAAACTGGATCGCCCATGGGGCCGCCGCTTCGAAACCCGCCGACAGATAGTTTTTCGGCTTCAGCAGCGACAACACGTTGGATAGCGGGTCCATGACCACATCCCGGACGATTGAAAAGATAATGCGGACTATAGCGCATAGATCGTCCGCAGCAACGAACTATCCTGTCATCAACGCGGCCCAAGCACCGCACGACACAGGAAGGTAAGAATCATGCGCGTTTTTGTAACCGGAGCCACGGGCTTCGTCGGCTCGGCCGTGGTGCGGGAACTGATCGACGCGGGGCACAGCGTTGTGGGGCTGGCGCGATCCGACGCATCGGCTTCCGCACTTCTCGCCGCAGGGGCGGAGGTCCACCGTGGCGATATCGAGGATACGGAAAGTCTGGTGAGGGGCGCGGCCCTTGCCGATGGCGTCATCCATACGGGGTTCAACCACGACTTTTCCAAGTTCCGGGAGAACTGCGAAAACGACCGCCGCGCAATCCGGGCGCTCGGTTCCGCGCTTGCCGGTTCCGACCGTCCAATAATCGTGACCTCGGGAACGGGCCTACTGGCAGGCCCTCGCCTTGTGACGGAGGCCGATGGCATCCCCGCCTCTGCCACGGTTCCTCGCGTTGCGACCGAGGAGGCCGTGGCTTCCGTGGCGGCAGAAGGCGTTCGCGTCGCCGTGGTGCGGCTTCCGCCCTCCGTGCATGGCGATGGCGACCATGGCTTCGTGCCGATGCTTATCGACATCGCCCGGCGGACCGGTGTTTCCGCCTATATCGGCGAAGGCGCGAACCACTGGGCGGCCGTTCACCGGCTCGATGCAGCGAAGGTCTTCCGGCTGGCGCTGGAACAAGCCACAGCCGGGGCGCGCTATCATGCGGTGGGCGAGGAAGGCATTCCATTCCGCTCCATCGCCGACGTCATCGGCCGCCGCCTCGGCGTGCCTGTGCTCAGCAAGTCTGCGGCGGAAGCCGCGGAGCATTTCGGCTGGTTCCAGCATTTCGCCGCGATGAACAGCCAGGCCTCCAGCCAGTGGACCCGGGACAATCTCGGCTGGCAACCCACACATCCCGACCTGATCGCCGACCTCGACAGGCCGGCCTATTTCGCGGGCTGAGGCACACCGGGTCGGGTCGACATCATTCCGCAGGAAGCATGCACTGCGACTTGCGGAATACCCCGGAAAGAGCAGCTTGCAAGCCAGCAGAAACCCGTCATCTCGCGACAGAATGCAATTGCAAATGCGTCTCAAATTCATTTAAGTTATTGATTTTACTTGACTCTAGAAATCCGGATGGCTAGACGAGCGACCATCGGGGAGTAGCCACCACTGAGTGGGGCCGCGTCAACATGATCGCTCGACGAGCGTGGCGCGACCAGCCGGGGTTCCGGCCAGGCAAGACCGTGGCAGAAGTCGTTCGGTGACGGACGCACGGCTTTGGCTGCCCGGTTCAACTCTCCGTCCTCCGGTTTTCCCATGTCGCCAGCCGCCGTATTCTTCCTGTCCGTCAGCATGTCCGTCGACGCCTTCGCCGTATCGGTCAGCCGCGGCACCGCGCTTGAACGTCCGAGACTGATCGAAGCGCTGAAAACCGGTGCCGTTTTCGGCTTGGTGGAAGCCATGACCCCATTCCTCGGATGGATGGCCGGCGTCGCCGCCAATGAATGGGTCGCGCAGTTCGATCACTGGATCGCCTTCGGGATACTCATGGCGGTCGGCCTTCACATGGTCTACGGCGTGCTCCGGGGAGAAGAAGGCAACACGCAGCCTGCCAACCAGTCGTTCTGGGTGCTGATCGCCACCGCCTTCGGCACGAGCATCGACGCCATGGCGGTCGGTCTCTCGCTGGCGCTGATCGATGTCAACCTGACCGGCATCATCGCCATTTCCCTTGCCATCGGGCTGGCAACGCTCGCCATGTCCACCAGCGGACTACTGCTTGGCAAGGCCATTGGGGATCGCTTCGGAAAATTCGCGGAAATCGGCGCTGGCGTGGTGTTGTGCTCGCTCGGGAGCATGATTCTGTATGAGCATATGACGGCTTGAGCGGAGTGTTGCAAGGGCTCAGGTCGTTCGTCGCTAAAAACGATTCACTGGATCGTTTTTCCGGCCACGCCGGGTGGGAATATGAGGAAACGTATCCCGGCCCTTCGCTTTGGGCTCAGGGCGTTCGTCACTGCAATCGATTCGCTGGATCGATTGCTCGGGCTTCGCCGAATGGGGAATATGCGGAAACGTAGGCCGGCCCTTCGCTAAGGCTCCGGGCGTTCGTTGCTAAAAACGATTCACTGGATCGTTTTTCCGGCTACGCCGTCGCAACTCACCCATTAACCCACGCCATATCCTCGTGGGTGAGTTCAATCGAGCGCAATTCGCGATTCACCAGGAAATGCTCGTTCTCGATGGAGAATTCGGCGAGTTCCAGGGTGGTGTCGTAGCGGGCCTTGAAAGCCTCGATGATCTCGTTGACGATCACCTCGGGAGCGGACGCACCGGCGGAAAGGCCGACAGAGCGGATCGGACCCACGGCATCCCAGTCGATCTCGGAGGCGCGCTGCACCAGAATCGACTGCTTGGCGCCGGCCTTCAGGGCGACCTCGACAAGGCGCTTGGAGTTGGACGAATTGGGGGCGCCGACGATCAGGAAGAGATCGCAGCCGGGAGCCGCCTGCTTGACGGCTTCCTGCCGGTTTGTCGTAGCATAGCAGATGCTGTCGGCCGAAGGGTCGTTGAGGTTCGGGAAGCGCTCGCGAAGCTTGGCGATGACGCCGACCGTGTCATCCACCGAAAGCGTCGTCTGGGTGACATAGCCGAGATTGTCGGGGTCGGCGGGCTGATAGGCCTCCGCATCCTCGACGGTCTCGATCAGTGAAACCGTGCCCTCCGGCAACTGCCCCATGGTGCCGATCACTTCCGGATGGCCGGCATGGCCGATCAGAACGACATGGCGGCCGAGACGCTGGTGGCGCATGGCCTGCTTGTGAACCTTCGACACAAGCGGACAGGTGGCATCGAGATAGAAGAGATTGCGGGCGGTTGCGTCCGCCGGCACGGATTTCGGCACGCCATGGGCGGAAAATACCACCGGCTGGGCGCGATGCTCTTCCGGGATCTCGTCCAGTTCCTCGACGAAGACGGCGCCCTTGGCTTCCAGCCCCTCGACGACATAACGATTGTGCACGATCTCGTGGCGCACATACACCGGCGCACCATAACCCTTCAACGCCAGCACGACGATCTGGATGGCGCGATCCACGCCGGCGCAGAAGCCGCGCGGGCCGCAAAGCCTTATCGTCAGGGGCGATCGGGAGACGTTCACATTCATCAATGGCCTGCCAGCAGCACGAGGATCAAGGAGACGACCGCGGGAAGCGCCTGGATATAGAGGATCTTCCGCGACGCCGTCACGCTCCCATATAGGCCAGCAACGAACACACAGCCAAGGAAAAACAGCTTGAGCTGAAATGCAAATTCCGGTGAGGGATGCGCGAGCGACCAGAACAGGCCGAGCGCCAGGAAGCCATTGTAGAGCCCCTGATTGGCGGCAAGCACCTTCGTCGCTTCCGCCTGCTGCGGCTTCATGGCAAAGGCTTTCAGCCCCGCCGGCTTCGTCCAGAGGAACATCTCCAGCACGAGAATGTAGACATGTTCGAGCGCCACGAGTGCGACGAGAATATTTGCAACAGCGGTCATGTTTTCCCCTCCCCTTCGGCCGACAGGCTACGGCCGTGCAGACCATTTCCGGCGAAAATGGAACGCCTTCAATGCCCTATCTCTTTGTTTGACGCGTTTCTAACGCAAAACCGGTTTCCAGTGTTGTCGGAATTGGGTTACTTCCTGCGGCGGACAAAGGCGAAGGCGCAGACGATCGCCAGCGCCAGGGCCAGTCCATACCATGTTATCGCATATTGCAGATGGCTGTTCGGCAGGTCGATCTGTGTCACCCCTCCGCGCGGCAGGCCGCCCGGCACAGGCGTCGCATCGGCATCGAGGAAAAACGGCAACACGGCGTTTTCCGGCAGGCCGACGCTTGCGGCCATGCGATCGAGATCCTTCCAATAGAAGATGTTCTTCGCCTCGTCATTGTCCGGCACCATGAAACCGGGTTTGCCGGGGAGCCGGGCGCGGGCAAGGCCCGAGACAACCTGATCGCCCTGCAGCGCACCCTGCACCCGCTTTGCCTGATCCTTCACGTCATAGGGCACGAAACCACGATTGACGAAGAGATAGCGGCCGTCTGCCAGTTCCAGCGGCGTGTAGACGTAGAAGCCTGCCTCGCCCTCAAAGGTCGCCAGGAAATGCCGTTCCTTGTCGTTGAGATAGCGGCCCTCAGCGCGGGCGGCGCGATAATCGACATCGCCTCCTTGGCGCAACACGGCCTCAAGGCCTGCAACATCGAGCGGCTCTGCATGGCGACGCGCCTCGATATCGGCGACCAGCGCTTCCTTCCAGTAGAGACGCTGGACCTGCCATGTGCCGAGCGCAAGCAGGATCGTCATGGCAACCGCGACCGCAATAGCGGTCACGACGAAACGCCAAACGCCGCCCTTGCGGCCGGAAACCCCGGTGTCAACCACGATCGATCGTTCCCTGCGCGGCATTGTTCTTGTACTGAAGCGCGATCAGCAGCGCCTTGATGGTCCGCAGCAGCCAGAGCGAAACGAAGATCGCCATGGGGCCGAAAAGCACGAAATGCAGCCAGACCGGCGGCTGGTAGTTGATCTCGGTCCAGACCGCGAGACCGACCACGATGAGATCCGCGAGCAGGATGACGAAGATCGCCGGGCCGTCGCCGGAATCGGCAAAGGAATAATCGAGCCCGCAATTGCTGCAACGGGGTTTGAGTTTGGTCAGGCCATCGAACAGACGCCCCTGCCCGCAACGCGGGCAACATGCCGAAAGCCCGGCCTTCACCGGATCGACCGGGGCGAAATGCGCATTATCCTCGCTCATGATCTCTTCCCTCTGCTGCCGGGCGATGACGCGAGACAATCGCCTCGGATGTCATCAATACCCGGTTATACCGCCCGGACCGGTATCCGCAAAACGCGGTCTCCATTCCGCCTCGGCCAAGAAAAAACGGCGCCTCACAGGCGCCGTTCGATTCCATTGTATCGTGATGTGTCAGCCCGCCAGCGGCGCGCCCCAGCCGCCCCAGATATAGATAGAGAAGAACAGGAACAGCCAGACCACATCGACGAAGTGCCAATACCATGCAGCAGCCTCGAAGCCGAAGTGCTGCTTTGGCGTGAAATCGCCCTTGGCTGCCCGCAGCAGGCAAACGATCAGGAAAATCGTGCCGACGATGACGTGGAAGCCATGGAAACCGGTCGCCATAAAGAAGGTAGAACCGTAGATCGAGTCCTTGAAGGCAAACGGTGCGTGGGCATATTCGTATCCCTGCACGAAGGAGAACAGCAGGCCGAGAACAACCGTCAGCGCCAGACCGTTGACGAGCCCCTTGCGGTCGCCTTGCAGCAGCGCGTGGTGTGCCCAGGTGACACAGGTGCCCGACAGCAGCAGGATCACGGTGTTATAGAGCGGCAGATGCCAGGGATCGAGAACCTCGATACCCTTCGGCGGCCACTGACCGCCGGTGAATTCTGCGCGGCTTGCCTGAATCGCTTCGTGAGGGAACAGGCTGGCATCGAAGAAGGCCCAGAACCAGGCGACGAAGAACATCACTTCGGAAGCGATGAACATGATCATGCCATAGCGCAGATGCAACGACACGACGCGAGTATGGGCACCCTCATGGGCTTCCTTGATGGTATCCGCCCACCAGCCGATCATCGTATAGAGCACGATGGCCAGCCCCATGAAGAACAGCCACGGATGGGCGAGTTCGAGACCGAACAGCTTG
Source organism: Shinella sp. (assembly GCA_003248775.1). Lineage (GTDB taxonomy): Bacteria > Pseudomonadota > Alphaproteobacteria > Rhizobiales > Rhizobiaceae > Allorhizobium. The sequence goes on from QFQX01000024.1 coordinate 41,375, forward strand.
AAAGAGCCGCCATTCAGGTAGCGCATGTAGCCGACGCCGCCGAAGGTCATAAGGAATGCACCGAGCGAGGCCAGGGCAGGCCACGAGCTCGGTGCGATAATGTGGTAGTCGTGATGTTTCTGATGCGCTTCGGCCATTTCAGCAATCCCCGAATGTCAAAATTTCCCTCAGGCCCGGCGAACCGGACCCCTCCTCTCATAATTTCGGCTTCTCAGTCCCGTCCTGCGGTGAGGCCGAAGCCACCGGTTTTTCCCCCTTGTCCGGATAGAAGGTATAGGACAGCGTTATCGTACCGATATCCTTGGTCTCGACCGCCTCGGTGATGGCGGGATCGACGAAGAAGACGACCGGCATTTCCAGCGTCTCGCCCGGCTTCAACTCCGTTTCCGTGAAGCAGAAGCACTGGACCTTGTTGAAGTATGCGGCCGCTTCCATCGGCGTCACATTGAACACCGCCTGCCCCTTGGTTGGATAGGGGGAGCGGTTGATCGCGGTGTAGCTGATCTGGACGGTCTCGCCGATCTGCGGATCGATCGAGCGCTGGACCGGCTTGAAATCCCAGTTCAGACCATTCGACACGTTGGCGTCGAAGGTGACCTTGATCTTCTTGTCGAGAATGACATCTGACACCTGCTCCACGCGCTGGGTCGTGCCGTTGTAGCCCGTGACCTGACAAAAGAGGCGGTAGAGCGGAACCGAGGCGAAGGACACGCCAACCATGCAGCCGACGAATACGAGGCAGGCGACGAGGATCGTGCCGTTGCCCCGCCGTCTCTTCACTGTCTCCCCGGTTGTCATCGTCACGGTCCCCTCCCCCTTTTTCCTAGCTCATATTGCCGATCTTGATCAGCGTCACGACGTAGAACAGAACCACCAACCCCGCGAGCACGAGGCCGAGTGCGATATTGCGCCCACGGCGAGATTTCCTCTGCGCTTCGTTGAGCTTGACCGTTTCCATCAGGAAGCACCTCCGAACATGGTGGCAAGCAAGGCGACGTAATGGTCGATCAGCAAGCCGGAAAATATTGCGAACAGGTAGAAAATGGAAAAGCCGAAGAGCTTCCTCGCCGGCAGCATCTTCTCGTCGCCGTCGGGCATGCGCCAGACAGCAATGGAACAGAACACCAGAAGCACACCGAGCATACCGGCGAACAGGCCGTACCAGAGTGACGAAAGGCCCGTGAAGGTCGGCACGACGCCGGTGACGGCGGTCAGGACTGCATAGAGAGCGATCTGGCGCTTGGTCGTTGCCTCGCCCGAAACGTTCGGCAGCATCGGCACGCCGACCGCGCCGTAGTCGCGCATCTTGAACAGCGCCAGCGCCCAGAAATGGGCAGGCGTCCAGAGAAAGATGATGAGGAAAAGCACGATGCTGTCGAGCGAGACGCCGCCGGTCACGCAGGCCCAGCCGACCATGGGCGGGAAAGCGCCGGCGGCACCCCCAATGACGATGTTCTGCGGTGTCGAGCGCTTCAGCCACATCGTGTAGACCACGGCATAGAAGAAGATGGTGAAGGCGAGCAATCCGGCTGCAAACCAGTTTATGGCGAGCCCGAGGATCGAAACGGAGAAGACGGAAAGCACGAGGCCGAAGGCCAGCGCCTCGTTGGGTGTTATGCGTCCGGCGGGAATGGGGCGGGTCGCGGTGCGGCTCATGACGGCGTCGATGTCGGCGTCATACCACATGTTCAGCGAGCCGGAAGCACCGGCGCCGACCGCGATGCAGAGAATGGCGATGGCGCCGAGAACGGGATTGATGTAGCCCGGCGCCAGCACAAGGCCGGCAAACGCGGTGAAGACCACGAGAGACATGACGCGCGGCTTCAAGAGCGCGAAGAAATCGCGTGCACCCGCCTCCGAAAGGCGAACTTCGCCTTCGAACCCGAGTGTTTCGCGATTGTCGAGAACTGCCATTATCTTTTCCCGTCTTTCATTTCATGCGAGGCGCCACGATGGGATTGTGGCGCCCGCGATTGTCGGGGGACGGTTTCCCGCGCTTACTTGATGCGCGGCAGCTGCTCCCACTGGTGATAGGGCGGCGGCGACGAAAGCTGCCATTCCAGCGTCGTTGCACCTTCGCCCCACGGATTGTCGCCGGCAACGCGCTTCTTGGCGAAGGCTTCGAAGACACCGACGAGGAAGATCAGAACACCGACAGCCGAGATGTAGGAGCCGATGGAGGACACGTAGTTCCAGCCGGCGAATGCATCGGGATAGTCGATATAGCGGCGCGGCATACCCGCAAGACCCAGGAAGTGCTGCGGGAAGAACACCATGTTCACGCCGATGAACATGACCCAGAAGTGCAGCTTTCCGAGGAACTCGCTGTACATATAGCCGCTCATCTTCGGGAACCAGTAATACCAGGCCGCAAAGATTGCAAATACCGCGCCGAGCGACAGAACGTAGTGGAAGTGCGCAACCACGTAATAGGTGTCGTGCAGCGAGCGGTCGAGACCGGCATTGGCGAGCTGGACGCCGGTGACGCCGCCAACGGTGAAGAGGAAGATGAAGCCGATCGCCCAGACCATCGGAGTGCGGAAGGTGAGCGAACCGCCCCACATGGTCGCAACCCACGAGAAAATCTTGATGCCGGTCGGCACCGCGATGACCATGGTGGCGAAGAGGAAGTAACGCTGCGCGGCGAGCGACAGACCGACCGTGTACATGTGGTGCGCCCACACGACGAAGCCGACGGCGCCGATCGCGACCATGGCGTAAGCCATGCCGAGGTAACCGAAGACCGGCTTCTTGGAGAAGGTCGAAACGATGTGGCTGATGATGCCGAAGCCGGGCAGGATCAGGATGTATACTTCCGGATGACCGAAGAACCAGAACAGGTGCTGGTAGAGGATCGGGTCACCGCCGCCTTCCGGTGCGAAGAAGGTCGTGCCGAAGTTGCGGTCGGTCAGCAGCATGGTGATGCCACCGGCAAGAACCGGGAGCGACAGCAGAAGCAGGAAGGCAGTGACCAGAACGGCCCAGGCGAAGAGCGGCATCTTGTGCAGCGTCATGCCCGGTGCGCGCATGTTCAGGATCGTGGTGATGAAGTTGATCGCGCCGAGGATCGACGAAGCGCCGGACACGTGGAGCGCAAAGATCGCAAGGTCCACCGCCGGGCCCGGCTGTCCGGACGTCGCAAGCGGCGGATACATGGTCCACCCGCCGCCGACGCCATAGGCGCCTGCCGGCCCTTCGACAAACATCGAAAGCAGGAGCAGCAGGAAGGCCGGAACGATAAGCCAGAAGGAGATGTTGTTAAGGCGCGGAAATGCCATGTCCGGAGCGCCGATCATGATCGGAATCATCCAGTTGGCGAAACCGCCGATCAGCGCCGGCATGACCATGAAGAAAATCATGATGAGCGCATGTGCGGTGGTGAACACGTTGAACATGTGCTTGCCGCCATCAAGGGCAGCATCGCCTTCGAAGCCGTAGACCATGGAAGCCAGACCGTGAAAGATCTGGATACCCGGTTCCTGCAACTCCATGCGCATGGCGACCGACAGCGCGCCGCCGATGATGCCGGCAATAATCGCGAAGATCAGGTAGAGTGTACCGATGTCCTTGTGGTTGGTCGAACGCACCCAACGATCAAAGAAGCTCATCTTGTGGTCGTGGTGATCGTTGGTGTCGTTTGCATGATCGTCGTGGGCAACAGTTCCAGCCATTGTCCTCACTCCCCTTAGTTCGAAACGTTTTCAGCGAGCTGGACGGCCTTGTCCCCGCCGTCGACAGCTGCCATCAGCGCCTTGTTGGCGCCCTCAAGATCCGAGCCGGCCGCATCGAGCCAGGCTGTGTACTTCTCCTCCGAGACGACGCGGATCGCGATCGGCATGAACGCATGGTCCTTGCCGCAGAGCTCCGAACACTGGCCATAGAACAGGCCTTCGCGCTCGGCCTTGAACCATGTCTCGTTCAGGCGACCCGGAACGGCGTCGATCTTGACGCCAAAAGATGGCATTGCGAAGGAATGGATGACATCGGTCGGAGCAGCGGTGACGAGCAGGCGCACGGTCTTGTTGACCGGGATCACCATTTCATTGTCGACGGCCAGAAGTCGAGGATAGATCGACTTGTCTTCCTTGCCGGCGGCAGAGCGGTCCTCCTCCTTCAACATGTAACTGTCGAAGGCCAACTCCTTGTCGCCCTGGTATTCATAATTCCACTGCCACTGGGTGGCGGTCGCCTTCAGCGTCAGGTCCGGGTTTTCCGGCTGGGTCAGCTGGGCGGTCAGGAGATTGAAGGAAGGGATTGCGAAGAACAGAAGGATCAGAACCGGACCGACGGTCCAGACGATCTCGATCACGGTGTTGTGGCTGGTCTTGGACGGCACAGGATTTGCGCTCGCCCGGAACCTGATCGCCACAATGATCAAAAGGGCTAGCACGAAGAGAGTGATTGGAACGATGAACCACAGGGTATATTGCTCGAACCAGGTGATCTGCTCCATGATCGGCGTTGCCGCCGGCTGCAGGGTTCTTTGCCATGGCTGTGGCTGATCGGCAAAACTGCCGGAAGCGAAAAGCAGACAGCCCAAGGCGGCCGCTGCTGCGCGTGCTCTCATCATCACTGTTGTCTCTCCCAAGAACGCTTGATCCATATCAAACCAAAGCGCAAAATTTATGCTATCCTCAATGTTTCAAACCACAGATTGGCCACATTCGCAATACGTTCGACTAATACTGAACGCGTCATTTTTGCGCATCGTCAAATCCAAAACGCTCCCGCCCATTGCAAGGCAATAAAGGATACACGCGCTTTCGGCGAAAGCCGACACCCAACGATACCTGCGGTCCCAATTATGCCTCACTCGGCAGGAAAAGACGGGGCGGGGCTTTCATTTTCCCCGTCCGGGCGACAAGAATGTCCGGGATGATTCGATTTCCAGAGGTACCCATGGGTCTTCCGAGACTTTTCCGGTCGGGTTTGACCGCAAGCGCCATCGCGATCGCGGCTCTTTCAATGCCTGCCTATGGCCAGCAACAGCAGCCGGGCACGATCCGTTCAAATCACGGCGCATGGTCGGTCATCTGCGATACGCCCGCCGGCGCTTCCGGCGAACAGTGTGCGCTGATGCAGAACGTCATTGCCGACGACAGGCCGGAAGTTGGCCTTTCCGTCGTCGTTCTGAAGACCGCCGACCGCAAGTCCAAGGTGCTGCGCATTCTGGCGCCGCTCGGCGTTCTCCTCAAAGACGGCATGGAACTCTATGTCGATAACAACAACATCGGCCGCGCCTATTTCACTCGCTGTTTCTCCGAAGGCTGCTATGTCGAGGTGGAGATCGACGACGAGCTGATGAAGATCCTGCGCGCCGGCAAGAATGCGGTCTTCGCGCTCAGGGAATCGGCGGATCAGGATCGCGTCGGCATTCCGATCGAACTGACCGGCTTTGCCGAAGGCTATGACGCCCTGCCCTGATCCCCGGGCGGCCACAGCTTGAATCAAGAAAACGAGTTTCCAGCCGCGGGCTTTCGCCAGCGGCTGCGCCTTGCCGTTGGCCGCCGATGCGCCTACATCGGGGAACAGATGCGCGCGCCCTAAGGAGATACGACGATGACCCAGGACCTTCTCAGCCTCTTCGACTGCGACGAGGACACGCTGCGCCGCAGCGTCGCCAAGGCGCTCGAAGGCGCGGATGATGGCGAACTCTTCGTCGAGCATGCCCAGGCGGAATCGCTGACCTTCGACAATGGCAGACTCAAGGGCGGCTCCTTCAACACCGACCAGGGTTTCGGCCTGCGCGCGGTCGCCGGCGAAGCGGTGGGGTATGCCCATGCGGGCGAACTCTCCCTTTCAGCGCTGGACCGCGCGGCCGATGCCGTCGGCGCCGTGACCCGCGGCTATGGCGGCTCCTATGCCGCGGCTCCGCAGGGCACCAACCGCAAGCTTTACGGCGAGGACAATCCCATCGGCGCGCCGACCTTCGAGGAAAAGGTAAAGCTGCTCTCCGAGATCGACGCCTATCTGCGCGACAAGGACGACAAGGTTCGCCAGGTCACCGCCTCGATTGCCGCAAGCTGGCAGGTGGTCGAGATCCTGCGCGCCGATGGCCACCGGGTTCGCGACATCAGGCCAATGACCCGGATCAACATCTCCGTCGTCGCAGGCTCCGGCGACCGGCAGGAATCCGGCTCTTTCGGCACCGGCGGCCGCATGGCATTCGGCGACTTCCTCTCGGAGGAAAGCTGGCGCAACGGTGCGGACGAGGCGTTGCGTCAGGCACTCGTCAACCTCGAGGCGATCGACGCACCGGCCGGGACGATGGATGTGGCACTCGGCGCAGGATGGCCGGGCGTGATGCTGCACGAGGCCGTCGGGCATGGCCTTGAAGGCGATTTCAACCGCAAGAAGACCTCCGCCTTTGCCGGCCTGATGGGCGAGATGGTGGCCGCCCCCGGCGTCACCGTCGTCGACGACGGCACCATCGACGCACGCCGCGGCTCGATCACCATCGATGACGAGGGCACCCCTTCCGGCTACAACGTTCTGATCGAGAATGGCCGCCTAGTCGGCTACATGCAGGACCGTCAGAACGCCCGGCTGATGGGGATGAAGCCGACCGGCAACGGCCGTCGGCAGGGCTATTCCCACCAGCCGATGCCGCGCATGACCAACACCTATATGCTGGGCGGCGACAAGACGCCGGAAGAGATCATCTCCTCGGTGAAGAACGGCATCTACGCCGTTTCCTTCGGCGGCGGGCAGGTCGACATCACCTCCGGCAAGTTCGTCTTCGGCTGCACCGAGGCCTATCTGATCGAGAACGGCAAGATCGGCGCGCCGGTCAAGGGCGCCATGCTGATCGGCAATGGCCCGGAAGCGATGAAACGCATTTCCATGGTGGGCAACGACATGATGCTCGACAAGGGCATCGGCAATTGCGGCAAGGCCGGACAATGGGTCCCGGTCGGCGTCGGCCAGCCGCATCTGAGAATGGACCAGGTGACCGTCGGCGGCACCCGGGCCTGATCATCCGGCGCAAGCGGGGTCCGCTGAACGGCGGCCCCTCTTCCATATATCAGATCCCTGAACTGCGGAGTTCCGCCCCTCAGCTATCCGGGCGGAACCGCCACTTGCGATCGATCGCATCATCGAGCGCCACCCGGTGATGACGGGCGAAAAGCAGAACATGGCCAAGCAGATCGGCGGTCTCGTCCTCCAGCAGCCGATGCAGTTCCGCCTCGCTCATGCCCTTGCTGGGGCTGCGGCCACTGACCCGGTTGGCGACCTGCGCCAGTTCACCGGCCTCCTCCACCAGCTTCAGCAGAAACCAGTCCGCATCTCGCTCCACCCCGTTGGCCACAGCATAATTGGCCGATGCCTTCTCGAATTGCGCAATCAGGTCGGGAATCATTTTGTTCTCCATATGTTCTTGACTTTGTCGCGCGTTTCAGGAAGATTGTCCACCAGAGCTTTTCAGTGAAACCGGGCCACGGAAATGCTTCAACCTTTTGTTTTCAGAGCACTTCCAAACGCGGCACTGTTTTTGCTCACTTACCAGGCATGGCCCAGTTCAAACGAAAACGAGCCCCGAAGGGCTCGTCGTCAAATGATATTCCGGAAGGAGGGAAATACGCCGCCGCAGCGTTATCCTCGGGCCGGCATCAAGACGCAATCGTAGCGGTTCTTGACCAGCTTTTCGCAGGCAGTGCGGGCTTCGTCCTTGGTTTCGAAACCGGTGAAGCGGGCACGGTAGAAGGTGGTGCCATTGCGGGTGACAGCCTCGGTATAGGTGTCGAGCCGGTTCAGGACGCCGCCGACCTTGGTCTTGGCATCGGCCAGCAGGCTCATTGCTGCCTCGGCGCTGGTGGCCGCGGCGATCTGGACCTGCCACTTGCCGCTCGGCTGGCCGGAAGAGGCCTGGACAGACGAGGACTGCGCGGAGGATACGGCCTTGGGCTTGCCTGTCGGGATCATGGAGGCAGCGACGGTCGCCTTGGGCGAAATCAGTGGGACATCGCTTGCCATGGCGGCGCTGGCGACTTCGGTCGTTTCCGCATAGGCGCTGCCATAACGGCTTGCGGGAACCGGTGCGGTGCCGTTTGCCATGCCGATGACGGCGGCCACGGCATCCTGGCCGGCGCGGGGCGCCGGGACCGGAACGGAAGGCTGGTCGTCGAGACGGGCAACGTCGACCGTCGCAGCCGGGGCGGAACCGGTCGAACGGCTGGCGAGAAGCTTGGAACCGCTGGACGCCTTGCGGATATTGGCAGTGATCAGCTTTTCCATGATCCGGTCACGGCTGGCAGCGGAACGGCCGCCCATGACCACGCCGATGACGCGACGGTCGCCATCGATCACGGCGCTGACGAGGTTGAAGCCGGAGGCATTAGTGTAGCCGGTCTTGATACCGTCCATGCCCTTGTAGCGATACATCAGGTTGTTATGGCCGTTGATGGTGCGGCCGCGGAAGGCGAAGCTCTTGGTGGAGAACAGCTTGTATTCCTGCGGGAAGTCACGCAGCAGCGCGATGCCGAGGGTGGACATGTCGCGGGCCGTGGTAATCTGGCGATCGTCCGGCAGGCCGGAGGCATTGACGAAAACGGTCTTGGGCATGCCGAGCGAGCGAGCCTTGGCGGTCATCATCGCGGCGAAACGCTCTTCGGTGCCGCCGAGCTTTTCGGCCATGGCGGCCGCCGCGTCGTTGGCGGACTGAACGATCATGCCGAGAACGGCTTCGCGAACAGTGATGGTATCGCCCGGCTTGACGCGCAGCTTGGTCGGCGGGCGGGTGGCGGCATATTTCGAGAAGGTGACCGGGCTATCCCAAGACAATTTGCCGCGGCGGATCGCGTCGAACGTCATGTAGACGGTCATCATCTTGGTCAGCGATGCCGGATGATTGAGAGCATCGGGATTTTCCGAGGCAAGAACCTCGCCCGTGCGGGCGTCGAGGAGAAACTGTGCGCTGCCGGCAAAGGCGGAGGAGGCAGTGGAAGCGATCGCAACAAAGAACGTAAACGCGATCAACAGCTTATTCATAACACCTCCGAGTGCAGGCCAAATTTTGAGAGATACCGGAATACCGGCGAAGCACTTCATGTTGCGTGAAGCGAGGCCTGACTAAAGCAGAAATGAGGCGACAATTGTGCAGTGCGGCCACAAGATCACCAAAGTTAACCAGAAGTTTCACGTTGTGAGTTAACAGATGGTAAATGGTCCGAAGCTGGATCAATTGCCGGTTTTGCGCCTCACGCGGCGAGAAAACCGCCGTCAGCCGCGAGCACGTGACCAACCACATAGGATGACTGGTTCGAAGCCAGCCAGACGACGGCTTCCGCCAGTTCTTCCGGCTGCCCCATGCGCCTGAGCGGCAGGCCTGCCGCAACCGTCGCCACATCGCCGACGCCGGCCGCGAGCATCATGTCGGTCACGACCCTGCCCGGCGCCACCGCATTGATGCGGATACCCCGCGCGGCGTTCTCGATTGCCGCCGTCCGCATCATCGCGATCACCGCCGCCTTGGACGCATTATAGAGGGCAAAGCCGGGGTTCGGGTTGCGCACCCCGCTGACGGAAGCATTGATGACGATCGCTCCTCCGCCGGTCTTCAGCATGGCAGGAATCTGGTGGCGCAGGCAATGGAAGACACCACGGACATTGGTATCGAACACGGTGGCGTAAGTGGCATCGCTCTGTTCCTCGACCGGAGCACGCCGTTCCTGAAAGCCGGCATTGTTGAAAGCAACATCCAGCCGGCCGAAGCGGGAGACCGTGCCGGCGACCATGTTTTCGACATCGGCCTCGCTCGTCATGTCCGTCCTGATGAAGCAGGCCTCCGCACCCAGATCGCGGCAGGCGGCAGCGACCGCCTCGCCTTCCTGCTCCCGCCGCGCGGCGATGATCACCGCCCGAGCCCCCTCGCCCGCCATCTGCAGGGCCGTCGCCTTTCCGATCCCCGTTCCGCCGCCGGTGACGAGGCAAACTTTTCCTTCCATACGATTTGACTGTGACATTCGGCGTGAACTCCTGTTGCTGCGGATGGCTGATCATTTGCCATTTATTTGACTTAGTCCATTAATTTGAGCAGCAGGTTTCTGGATGACAGCTTCAATGGACAAGAGTCCGGCGGCAGCGACATGGCACCGCAAGGGTGATCAAGCGGCTCCGATTGCCCCTTTGGATACGAAGGCAGGAAGCAGCAATCCGGTTCCGGCGGTGATCGACAGAGACGGACTAAGTTCCTTAACGATAGTGGCAATACGCCAGATGCGGCCATACGAATATGCGTTGATGTGTGACCGCCTTCTATCCGCCACGGTTGAAACCGCGTAGCTACCGTTTCCCCGAAAGCGAACATCCGAAACCACGAAGATGATGGCGGCTTCACGCCGCCAGCGTTCGCTGGAGAAGTGCCGCGACCTTGATGGTCGCGGCTGGCATTCATGCAACGTGTTGCAACTGGGCCTCTCCATTATGGAGGAAGCATGCTTTGGAAAAGAGACCCAGATCGACGAAATTTGGTAACCGAACGTCTCCGATGTCAGGAAGCCGTTTGCCCTTGGTTTCAAATGACCTGTCTATCTGGGAAATAAAACCGAGGACAACGCCGGCGTGTTGTGCGAACTCTCGCAGGGTTTGCAGTTGTTCGCATAGCGTCGGCTTGCTTCGCTGCTGGTCAAGCAGCTGCAAGTAATCAATGACTGCGATTGTGCCGGATTTTGCTCCAGACATCTGTGCGATGATATATTCCGCGCTGATCTGATCAGATGTGAAAATCTGCACGGCGTCCGCTATGTTGCCTCCCGGTACCTCCAGTGATTTTAGGTGCTTCCTCGCCTGTTGCTCGGTAAATTCCAAGGTAAACAGCAAGGCCTTGCGGCCGTCCCGAGCGGCATCGACCAGGAGCTGAAGACCCAGCCTGGTCTTCCCTTGGCCCGGCCGGCCTGCAAGTAGTAGCAGGTCGCCTTCGTCAAGACGCGACAGGACTTTTTCGGATAATGGGCCAGAAGACATGCTTGCGGAAAGCAGGCTCCATTTCGAGAATCCCTCGTCGCGTGCGATCTGGTCCAGCGCCTCGTTCAAGGGCACGCTCTTAATGCGGGCCATCAGCTTGGCCCGACGTTTGAGCTGGTATATTGGTGCAGAAAGCTTCATCAAGAACCTCCATTGCGAGCCGAACCGCAACCCCTCCTAATGCGATGCCCGAACAGATGGTTCGATGAATTGGCGTCACCCTACATGTCCAATGCTTTCCCGAAAGGAGGGGGGAGGCTTGGGGCGAGCCTGTATCTGGAATATAGAGATTTGCGAGATTCGCGGCAAGCGTCGATGGTCGCTACAGCCCCATAGCAGACAAAAATCACTTCTGCGGCGACACCTCCCCCAGCCCGGGCCACCTCTCCTCTCAATCCCCGGTCGCCATCTCGGTGAGCGCCACGGCGCCCTGCCCTTCGCCGGCCAGACAGTCCCCAGGATTGATGACCGTGCATTTGGTCATGGAAAGGCAGCCGCAGCCGATGCAGCCGTCGAGGCTGTCGCGGAGGGCTTCCAGCATGTGGATGCGGTGGTTCAGCTGCTCAGACCAGCGGGTGGCGATCTTCTGCCAGTCGCGGTGATTGGGGGCGCGGTCCTTCGGCAGAACGGAAAGCTGCTCCGCTACTTCCGCCAGCGGCACGCCGAGTTGCTGGGCGACCTTGATGAGCGCGATGCGGCGGAGCACGGCGCGGTCGAAGCGGCGCTGGTTGCCTTCCGTGCGGTGGGAGGCGATCAGCCCCTTGCGCTCATAGAAGTGAATGGCCGAGACGGCCACACCACTGCGACTTGCGATTTCACCGACAGTCAGGCCCTGCATTTTTCTTGCTCCGGGTATTTACCTCAACTTTGGTTGAGGTTGTAGCATCCGGCCGCAATGAAGACCATGGAGAGGAAATACCGGGAAATGGATGCAGGAATGGAAGGCGCGGGCGGCATGGAAGAGCGCCGCATGGGCGATGCCGGCGCAACAGAGGGTGAGATGGCGGCAGCTACCGGTCGCTGGGCGGAGCTGCTGGCACCCCGCTATCTGGCGACCACCACCATGTTGTGCGTGGGTGTCGCGCTTTATGCCTTCAACGGCTTTCTCGTCAGCACCGTGCTGCCGACGGCGGTTCGCGAGATCGGCGGCGCGGCATTGCTGCCCTGGTCGCTAACGCTTTATCTGATAGCCTCCATCGTCGCCGGCGCAAGTGCCGCGTTGCTCAAGCAGCGATACGGCGCCCGAAAAGTGCTGTTTGCCGCGGCACTGGTGTTTCTCGCCGGCACGCTTGCGGCGGCGCTGGCGTCGGATATGGAGACGGTGCTTGTCGGGCGCGTTTTTCAGGGCATCGGCGAAGGGATCATCGCGGCGATCTGCTATGCTCTGATCCCGGAAATGTTTCCGCCGGCTCTGGTGCCAAAGGTTTTTGGCGCGGAGGCGACCGTTTGGGCCGTTGCCGCCTTTGGCGGACCGGTGCTTGCCGGCTCGCTCACGGAGAGCTTCTCGTGGCGCGTCGCCTTTCTCGTCAATGCGCCGATCATCGGCCTCTTCCTGCTTCTCGCCGCCGTGATGGTGCCGGGTGGGCGTGGGCCGGTTGGCGGCGCGTCCCTCAGCTTCCCCACCCAGCGTCTCGTCATGCTTTCGGCCGGTCTGCTCGTCATGCTGGTCGCGGGGCTTGCCCCTTCGGCACTCGCCACGGCAACGGCCGTCGCAGCATCGTTCCTTCTGATCTTCGCCGCCGTCCGTCTCGACCGTCGTGTCGATCAATCCATCCTGCCGAAGGGTGCCTTCTCGCTCGGCTCCACGCTCGGCCTCGGCCTCTGGGTGGTGCTGCTGATGCCGCTTTCGCAGGCGACGAGCGGTGTCTATCTGGTCTACTCGCTGCAAAATCTCTTCGGCTACGGGCCAACCCATGCGGGAGCGCTCGGGGCGCTGATGGCAATCAGCTGGAGCCTTACCGCCATCGGCATCGCCAATCTCAGGCATGAAGGCGCAAGGCGGGCCACCATATGGATCGGACCGCTGCTGCAGGTCTGCGGTTTCGCGGCACTTGCCACGGCCATTGCCGCCGGCAGCACCGGGCTCCTCGTTGCGGCGCAGATCACCATAGGCGCGGCCTTCGGCCTGAGCTGGGGCTATCTCAGCCAATTGCTGATGGAAACGACACCTGAGCGAGAACGCGACAAGACCTCGGCGCTGTTGCCCACGCTGCAATCGGCCGGCTATGCGCTCGGCGCGGCGATGGCTGGGCTATGGGCCAATGGAGCCGGCCTTGCCTCGGCTGAAACCCCGGAGGCCATGCGAACCATCCTGACGCTGACCTTCGCGCTGGCGCTCGTGTGGGCTGTGCCTGCCCTCCTCGCCGCCCGCCGGGCCGTCAAGCTCTCCGGCGCAGCATCCCTGACATCATGAGGTCGCTTGCGTCCTGATTGCGATGTCGGTCATGCTTCCTGGCGGGTGCTGGCCGAGATTGGCAATCAGGACGCGAGAACAGGCAGCGGGCCGTTCAGCAACGCTTAACGGCCCGCCCTTACTTTCGCTGCAACGCAATGTGAAACCGGGCGCGAAACGGGGAAAGACGATGTCGGCACGACTGAAGAGGATGCTGCGGCAGGCTGCAATCACGGCCGGGCTTGAAGCCTCGCATGTGCTTTCCCGCTTCGGCGCGATGTCCTCGGCGCGAGGCCGGGGCGCGATCTTCACCCTGCATCATGTACGGCCTCACAGCCCGCGGCTTGCCGAACCGAACCGTCATCTGGAAATCACACCGGAATTCCTGGAACAGGCGATCCTGCAGTTAAAGTGCGACGGATATCGTTTCGTGGCGCTCGATGAAATCCCGGCGCTGCTCTCCTCTTCCAAAACCGCTCAGCCCTTCGCCGCCTTCACGCTGGACGACGGTTTCCGGGACAATGCGGAACATGCGCTGCCGGTGTTCGAAAAACATGGCGTTCCCTTCACCATTTTCATCGCCCGCGGTTTTGCCGAGCGCAGCCATACGCTTTGGTGGGAAACGCTGGATGAACTCGTCAACAATACGAGCCGCTTCACACTGACTTCCCCCTCGGGCGACCGGACGGTTTTCGAGATTGCCGACCGCGCCGCCAAGATAACCGCCGGAGATCGTATCGGTGCGACCAGTGGCGGACCGGGCGAAAGCGAAGCAATTGCCGCGCTTGATGCCGCAGCGCTCGAAGCCGGTGTCGATGCCAGGGCGCTGGCCGACCGGCTGGTGATGACACCGGATGAATTGAAGGCGATTGCCAAGCATCCGCTGGCAAGCCTTGGTGCCCATACCGTCAGTCACCGGGCGATGACATTTCTCGACGATGCGGCTCTTGTGAACGAACTCTCATCCAGCGCCGATTATGTCGAGGCGCTCACCGGCCGCCGTCCCGCGAGCTTTGCCTATCCTTATGGGGACAGCCGCAGCGTCGATGCGCGAACGGCCGCCGCCGTCAGCGCCGCCGGCTTCAGGCTTGCGGTCACGACGCGGCCCGGTACGCTCCGGGAAAGATCACTCGACGCGCCGATGCAATTGCCGCGCATCTCGCTCAACGGCTTCTATCAGAAACCGCGCTACGTCTCGGCGCTGGCATCAGGCATCCCCTTCGCCCGCCGTGGGTAATGCAGACAGCCCTCTCACCATAGAGTGCAAGGGCTGTCTTCAGCTTCGCAAATATCCTGCCCTCAGGGATACATGCGCACCTTGGTCCAGGGCGCATCCAGCGCTTCGCGGCGGAATTCGATCCGATCGTGCAAGCGGAACTTGCGGTCATGCCAGAACTCGATCGATTGCGGTTTGATGCGGAAACCCGACCAGTAGGGCGGACGGGGAATATCTCCGAGCGCGAAACGGGCGGTATATTCGGCGACTGCCTTTTCGAGCGCGAAACGACCCTCAAGCGGGCGGGACTGCTTCGAGGCCCAGGCACCGATGCGGCTTCCGAGCGCGCGGGAGCGATAATACGCATCCGCTTCCTCGTCGGAAACCACCTCTACCTCGCCGCGCAGGCGCACCTGCCGGCGCAGCGACTTCCAGTGGAAGCACATCGCCGCCTTCTTCTGACCAAGAATTTCCTGCCCCTTCTGACTCTCGAAATTTGTGTAAAACACGAAACCCCGGTCATCAAACCCCTTGAGCAGCACCATTCGCACATTCGGAAGACCGTGCTCGTCGACAGTGGCAAGTGCGACTGCGTTAGGATCGTTGATTTCCGAGGCTTCCGCGTCCTTCAGCCACGCCGCGAACAGCGCGAAAGGCTCCGACACCTCGGTGAAGTCACCGGTTGTTAACCCCATTTCTGACATATTGCTTCAAATGCTCCAGAACGACATCATCTCGGCCCAGGGTCAAATCACTGGACAGGACGCCTATTGAGAGACATATCAAAGTCCCACGAGCGCCAAAAGGGTAACAGGATCGCAATGAAGCGAATGCTTGCCGTAATAACGATAACGCTTCCCCTTTGCGGGTGCTTCGGCGGCGGCATGGATCTCTTCGGTTCAGACAGCGTCGATCGCTCGATCTCCACCAATACGGTGGCGACAAAACGCAATCCGTCCAGCAACTCCGATGAACTGACCGTGCAGAACGCCGTTTCCTCGGCCGATCTCGACAAGAATGGAGGCAATCCCCTGCCCTGGGCGAATGCCGCAACCGGCAGCGCCGGTGTAGTGACAGCGATCCAGGAAGAGCGGGACAACGGCGTTGTCTGCCGCAACTTTTCCACCACCCGCCACTCCTATGAGGGGATCGCCTATTTCGCGGGAAAAACCTGCACCGCCGGTTCCGGCCAATGGCAACTCATGCGCTTCGACCGCCGTTCATAATCTGGCAACCATATTCTCGGCCGCTGTGTTTCCCCAAAAGCCGACGTAACCACTGATTAGCATCTTCTTGTAATAGTTTTCGGCAGTATTATGCCGGAACCGCCATGAGTTGGGCGGCACGGTGCGTTTTCTTCGCCGACGCGTCTGATGACGGGATGCACGGCCGTTTGTGTTTTCTGGTGGCTTAAATGCGCGATCTGTATTCTGTACTCGGCGTGAAGCACGACGCAGGAGCCGAAGAAATCAAGGCGGCATGGCGTACAAGGGCCAAGTCCGTCCATCCCGACCAGAACCGAAACGATCCGAACGCCAACCAGCGTTTTGCCGAGATCGGGCGCGCGTACGAGGTGCTGAAGGATCCGAAGAAGCGCAACCAGTACGACCAGCAGCTCAGCAAGGTTGAAGCCATGGAACGCGAACAGACCATCATGCAGCAGCGTGAAACCGCCCGCGAGGCCGCGCGCCAGGCAGCGGAAAAGGCGAAGGCCGCCAAGGCCAACGCCGAGCGGATCATGGCCGAACTCGCCAAGGCTGAAGCCGAAAAGAACCGCACCGAGAAGGTGGCGCAGTCGACAGCTCAGGCCGCTCAGGCCGCTGCGGCTCAGGCAGCCCAGGCAAAAGCCGCGCAGACCCCACCGCCCGGACAATCGTCAGCCGCATCCGGTGCTGCATCCTCCGGTCAGGCCAAGACTGCCCCCGCCGGCGAAACACCGGAAGAAATGGTATCACGCATCTTCGGCGACACGCCGGAGGCCGTCGCAGCCGCGGAAAACCTGAAGCGCGAAAACGAAAGCAAGGCGGAAAAGGCCGATAAAACGGAAAAGCCCGAAAGCGCGGACGCAGCCGCTGCCGCCGCTGCAAAACCCGCCTCCATCTTTGCACCGGTAGAACTCATCAGTTCGCTGGTGCGCCGCTTCCGGGGCACCCAACCTGCTCCGGAAAAGGCCCCCGACCTGCATGTCGAGGCCAACGTCACCATCGAAGACCTGCTGGCGCAAAAGTCAGTCCCTGTCACGCTTGCCGACGGGCGCGAACTGCGCGTTCCGCTGTCCGGCGTGAGCGAGGGCCATGTGGTCCAGCTCAAGGCGCAGGGACACAAGCTGCCGAACATGGCGCGCGGTGACGTCTATGCAACGATCCGCGTCCAGAAGGACGAGAAGTTCCGGGTCGATGGTTTCGACATCAGGACCGTTCTGCCGATCACGCTGGAAAACGCCGTTCTCGGCTGCGAGATGCAGGTGGAGACGCCGGCGGGGCCTGTGGATATCACCATTCCCGCCTGGTCGAATTCGGATCAGGTAATCAGCCTCGAAGGCCAGGGATTGCCCGACGATGCGGGCGGACGCGGCGCTGTTCTGGTCGAACTGCGCGTAAAACTCTGGGAAAAACCGGACGATAAGGTGACCGACCTGATGCGTGTGATGCGCGAAGGACTGTTTCTGTGAAGCCTTTGTAACAATTACACCCTTTGTTACGGCCCCTAACAATTGATGATCCTGTCCAATCTTGAACCACGGATCGGGCTATGCCATAGGCAGGATCACTCGAAAGTATCAGGGAGCAAAACATGGCTCAAGGTTCCGGCCTTATGGCAGGCAAACGCGGCGTCATCATGGGCGTTGCAAATAATCGTTCCATCGCATGGGGCATCGCGAAGGCCTGCCGCGACCAGGGAGCCGAAATTGCCTTTACCTGGCAGGGGGATGCGCTGAAGAAGCGTGTCGAACCGCTTGCCCAGGAACTCGACGCGTTCATGGCCGGCGACTGTGATGTCACCGATCTCGCCAGCATCGATGCGGTTTTCCAATCGCTCGAGGACAAGTGGGGCAAGATCGATTTCGTCGTCCACGCCATCGTCTTCTCCGACAAGGACGAACTGACAGGCCGCTATATCGAGACCACTCGCGACAACTTCCAGCGGACCATGGACATCTCGGTGTTCTCGTTCACGGCTGTTGCCGCGCGCGCCGAAAAGATCATGAATGACGGCGGCTCGATCCTGACGCTCACCTATTACGGCGCCGAAAAGGTCATGCCGCACTACAACGTCATGGGCGTCGCCAAGGCAGCGCTCGAGGCATCCGTGCGCTACCTCGCCGTCGACATGGGCGGCCGCGGCATCCGCGTCAACGCCATCTCGGCCGGCCCGATCAAGACGCTCGCAGCCTCCGGCATCGGCGACTTCCGCTATATCCTGAAGTGGAACGAGTACAACTCGCCGCTGAAGCGCAACGTCACGACCGACGAAGTCGGCAAGTCCGGCATGTATCTGCTGTCAGATCTGTCCACCGGCGTTACCGGCGAAGTGCATCATGTCGATTCCGGCTATCACACGGTCGGCATGAAGGCCGTGGATGCGCCGGATATCTCCGTCGTCAAGGAATAGTAAAGTCTGAGGTTCTGGCCGTGCTCATCTACATGATCCGTCACGGCCAGACCGACTGGAATGCCGAAGGCCGCCTGCAAGGGCAGAAGGATATCGGCCTCAACGATCTCGGCCGGGCGCAGGCCAGCGACAACGGCCGCCGGCTTCTCGAAGAACTCGGCGATCATGCCGGAAGCTTCGACTATGTCGCCTCCCCTCTCGGCCGCACGCGCGAAACCATGGAACGGGTCCGCACCGCCATGGGTCTCGATCCGCAGGACTATCGCCTCGACGAACGCCTGAAGGAGGTTTCCTTCGGCGACTGGGAAGGCTCGACAATTGCCGAAGTCAAGCAGCATTCACCGGACCGGGTGAAGGAACGCAGGCTGCACAAGTGGGACTTCATCCCACCGGGCGAGGCTGCGGAAAGCTACGAAATCCTGTCCTGGAGAGTGGGCGCCTGGTTGAATTCGGTGGAGCGCCCGACCGTCTGCGTCACTCATGGAGGCGTGGTGCGCAGTGTCTTCCGTCTTATCGGGCAATGGTCCAAGGAAGAGGCCTGCGACATGAACGTGCCACAGGACCGTATCTTGAAGATCGACAGGGACGGCTCCCTCGTCGCCTGGCTTTAAGCGCACCCTGGCCTTGACGCCGCGTATCCCGTGGCCGGCCTTACTGAACCACTTCCAGATCATCGACGACGCGCTTGCCATCGACTTCGGTGTAGAACACGATAACCTTCACGCCGCTCTGCAGACCGTCGAAATTGAACTCCTCCGGCAGCGAATAGGTCTTTCCGTCGTCAAGCACGAGGCTGAGGTTTTCGACATTGACGGACTTGATGGTGGCTTCCACGTCGGAACTGCCCGCCAGGACGCTAAGCGGAGACAGGAAACTCGCCGTTGCCAGAAGAACTGCAATCATGACCCGCATGCGATAAACTTTCGTCAAAAACGACTGATTCAGAATGTGTTTCAAAATAAGCCTCCAGAATGTGGCAAAAGTCGCCCGCAATAGTGTCATTTTCGGTGTGATTGATGACCGGAATTGAGGCTGCGATCAAGTCACCGTGAAGCTTATCCCTGACCTGCCGTTAACTTTCCTGATGAAGCCCGGACAACCGGGCTTTTCAAGTAAAGTTCGAGCACTGAAAGAACCTGAGCGGACGACCGTAAATATTTCTCATTCAATGCTAAATTAACTACCGCCCCCTAGGATCGTTCAGCATGCAGCAAGGGGTTTCGGGGACTTGAATTACAGCAAGACGATCATGGCGCGCGACGGAGAGGAACGATCCGGGGCGAGTTTTTTGCTGTTGGGTGGTGCGCTCCTCAGCTTGGCCATTGTCGCCGCCGGTTTCATGCTCGACAAATGGCTGACGGAAGCGAACATCGGAACCGTTCGCCAGCATGTCGCCGAGGACCTGCGCCTGGTGCGCGCATCCATTGAATCCCGCATTGCCGCCGATACCGCCGCAGCCACTCATCTGGCCGATATGATCGCGGCCGATCCGACCATTTCCTCGACCTCGCTGACATCGATGGCGAAGAACCTCGTGTCGCGTGCTCCGCATATCGACAGCGTCGTGTTCCGCCCCGGTGCACGTCCCGGCGACACGCCCGTCATCAATGCGCTCGGCGATCACACGCTCCTGCTCGACGTTCCGGTCCGGCTCGCACCCGATGGGGTCGATCGCTACTGGGGTTCCGTCGTTCTGTCGATGAATACAGCACGGACCGTGGAGGCAAGCGGCATCGCCGATCACGCACTCATCGCTCCGGCCTCCCACTTCGAGAACGAACATCTGGCATTCGCCATACGCGAAGTGCGGGCGGCTGGATCTGGCCGGTTCCTGTTCGGATCCCCGGACATCACCCGCGAGGATCCGGTCGCCGAGCGCATCGATGTACCGGGCGGCGGCTGGGAGCTTCTCGCCGCCCCGATCGGCGGCTGGCAGGCAGCGCTGGACAACCGGCTGCCTGCACGACTTGGCATCATAGCCGCAGTCATCGCGATGATTGTGCCCGTCATCGTCACGCTGATGCTGCTTCGGGAGCGCAACCGCAATATCGCTCGCCTGAAAGCCCGCGAGGAGGCGCTCTTCGAAGTAACGCAACGCTTCAATCTGGCGATGGACACCTCCAATATCGGCATATGGGAGCTGGAGGAAAGGACAGGACAGTTCTATTGGGACGAACGGGCCGCGATCCTGCATGGTTGCGCAGCAAGCGAGGTCGAGCGGCAGGACAGGCTGAACGACTGGCACCGGGTCATTCATCCCGAAGATCGCGAGGCAATCGAACTGCGGATTTTTGCCAGTATCGCGGCTATAGGCAAGCAGAGCTGGGACATGCGATATCGCATCGTGCAGGCAGACGGCGCGATCCGGCATCTGCGCTCCGTGGGCGCGCACAGCATCGGCGCAAAGGGCCTGGACCGGCAGATCGGCATCGTTTTCGACGTGACAGCTGACGCCATGTTCACGGAAACCCTCAGGGTCGCCAAGGAAACCAGCGAGATCAAGAACGCTGAGCTCGAGTTGGCACTTGACGAGCTTTCAGTGCGCGAACATCAGCTGGTCGAGCTTTCGCAGAAGCTCGACCTTGCACTCGCCTCCTACAACTGCGGCATCTGGGAAGGTGATCCGAACACCACGACGGCGATCTGGGACGAACGGATGCACCAGCTCTACAACGTGCCGAACAGGAACAGGCCGGTAACCCGACATGAGTGGCTTTCGGCGCTGCATCCCGACGACCGGCAGGCAACGCAGCTTGCCACAAACCGCGCCGTCAACGCCTTGTCCGCGGTCAACACCATCCAGCGCATTCTCCTGCCCAACAACGAGCTGCGTTACGTACGCTCGGTCGGGCAGGTGCATGTAGGCAAGGATGGCAGGAAGAAGCTTATCGGTCTTGCCTTCGACGTCACTGCCGACGCCAAGATCGCCGAGGAACTGCGCGGCGCAAAGGCGGAAGCCGACGCGCGCAACATCGAGCTGGAACTCACCAAGAACCGTATCGAATTCAATGCCCTGCATGATCCGCTCACCGCGCTTGCCAACCGCCGCAAGCTGGACATGGAACTGGAGGCGCTGACCCGCGAAGGCGGCAAGCAGAGAACCAAGTTTACGATCCTGCATCTCGACCTCGACCGTTTCAAGGAAATCAACGATACACTCGGCCATGCAGCAGGCGATGCCATGCTGGTGCACGCTTCGAGAGTACTGACCCGTACAGTCAACCGCGGCGACCTGATCGCCCGTATCGGCGGCGACGAATTCGTCATCCTCGCAAAGCGCCAGACCTCACCGCAGGAGCTTGCGAAGCTCAGCGAGACGATTATCCGGGAAATGTGCAAGCCGATCGATTTCGAGGGCTTTTCCTGCCGCTGCGGCGTGTCCATCGGCATCGCCCAGTCCTCCGGCATCTTCACCGATGCCGGCAAGGTGCTGATCAACGCCGACATCGCGCTCTATCAGGCGAAGGAAAAGGGACGTAACCGCTTCGAATTCTTTACGCCGGACCTTCAGGCCAACATCTTTGCCCGCAAGCGCATGGCGGACGAGATCCTCGCCGGTCTCGATCATGACGAATTCACCGTCTGGTACCAACCGCAGTTCGAGGCCGACTCGATGGAACTGATCGGCGCGGAGGCACTGGTGCGCTGGCGGCATCCCGTTCACGGCATTTTGCCATCGAACGAGTTCCTGAAGGTCGCCGAAGAGCTCAACGTGCTGGCGCGCATCGACCAGCTGGTGCTGGAAACCGCTCTCAAGGACCAAATGCGCTGGACTGCACTCGGGGTTCGCCTGCCGCGTATCTCCGTCAACGTCTCATCCCGCCGCCTGCATGACGAAAATCTTGTCGCTCAGCTCGAGGGGTTGAACATCACGCCTGGTTCGATCTGTTTCGAGCTGGTTGAATCCATCTTCCTCGACGAAAGCGACGATGTGACGACCGGCAATATCGAACGCATCAAGGCGCTCGGCATCGACATCGAAATCGACGATTTCGGCACCGGCCACACCTCCATCGTCAGCCTGTTGCGCCTGAAACCCAAGCGCCTGAAGATCGACCGCCAGCTCGTCATGCCGATCGTCACCTCGCCGCAGGAACGGACACTGGTGCGCTCGATCATCGAGATCGCCCGCTCCCTCGGCGTGGAAACAGTGGCGGAAGGCGTCGAAAGCAACGAGCACGCAATGCTGCTTCGCCAGCTCGGTTGTGACTTCCTGCAGGGCTACGCCTTCTCCAAACCGCTGCCCTTCGAGGACTTCACCCGCTTCGCGCAGGCTCTTCCCCGGCGAAAGGCGTCATAAAGGCGACGCTGCGTTTCCAAGAAATGCTTGTCGCGCTTGGCGGTTTTCCACTATGAGTGTGCCGCAGTGAAAGCCGAGGCAGCCGGAAACGGCGCAGGCCTCCCGCAAACCGGTTCGTCTGACATGTCGCATAACACCTTCGGCCATCTCTTCCGCGTCACCACCTGGGGTGAAAGCCACGGTCCCGCCCTTGGCGCCGTGGTGGACGGTTGCCCGCCCGGCATCCGCTTCACCCAGGAGGACCTGCAGATCTTTCTCGACAAGCGCAAGCCCGGCCAGTCGCGTTTCGTCACGCAGCGACGGGAGGACGATATCGTCAGGGTTCTCTCCGGCGTCATGCCGCAGGAGGATGGCTCGATGATCACCACCGGCACGCCGGTGTCGCTGATGATCGAGAATACCGACCAGCGCTCCAAGGACTACGGCGAGATCGCGCGGCGCTACCGCCCCGGCCATGCCGACTACACCTATGACGTCAAATACGGCATTCGCGACTATCGCGGCGGCGGACGCTCGTCCGCCCGCGAAACGGCAGCGCGCGTTGCCGCCGGCGCACTTGCGCGGCAGGTCATCCCCGGCGTCACCATTCGCGGCGCGCTGGTGCAGATCGGCAAGCACAGGATCAACCGCGCCAACTGGGACTGGACGCAGGTGAGCGAAAACCCGTTCTTCGCTCCCGACCCGGAAATCGTGCCCGTTTGGGAAAGCTATCTCGACGAGATCCGCAAGGCGGGTTCCTCCGTCGGTGCCGTCGTCGAAGTGATCGCCGAGGGCGTTCCCACCGGTATCGGCGCGCCTGTCTACGGCAAGCTGGATCAGGACATCGCGTCCAACCTGATGTCGATCAACGCCGTCAAGGGCGTGGAGATCGGCAACGGCTTCGGCGCGGCCGAGATCACCGGCGAGGAAAACGCCGACGAAATGCGGATCGGCCCGGACGGCAAGCCGGTGTTCCTGTCCAACCACGCGGGCGGCATTCTCGGCGGCATTTCCACCGGCGAGCCGATCATCGCGCGCTTCGCCATCAAGCCGACCTCCTCGATCCTGACCGAGCGCCGCTCCATCGATGCCGATGGCCACGAGGTCGAGGTGCGCACCAAGGGTCGCCACGACCCCTGCGTCGGAATCCGGGCTGTTCCCGTCGGCGAGGCGATGCTCGCCTGCACGATCGTCGACCATTATCTCCGAGACCGCGGCCAGACCGGCCGCCTGAAGTGAGGCATTCCCATGAGCTATGACCAGAGCCGCGTCGTCGACGCCATTCGCGCCTTTGAGGCCGGCGAGATCGTCGTCGTTACCGATGACGACGACCGCGAGAACGAAGGCGATCTGATCGTCGCCGCCGTCCACTGTACTGCCGAGAAGATGGCCTTCATCGTGCGCCACACGTCGGGCATCGTCTGCGCGCCCATGCCGAAAGAGGAAGCCAAGCGGCTGAACCTAAACGCCATGGTTGCCGAAAACGACAGCGCGCATACCACGGCCTTCACCGTGACCGTCGACTTCAAGCACGGCACGACAACCGGCATCTCCGCCGACGACCGCACGCTGACGGTACGTAATCTCGCGAACCCGAATGTCGGCCCGGCCGATTTCGTCCGTCCCGGCCACATCTTCCCGCTGGTGGCGCGCGAAGGCGGCGTACTGATGCGCTCGGGCCATACCGAAGCGGCCGTCGATCTCTGCAAGCTGGCCGGCCTGCCGCCGGTCGGCGTCATCGGCGAACTGGTCAACGACAACGGCACCGTCAAACACGGTCCGGAAGTGTTCGATTTCGCCGAGCAGCATGGGCTGAAGCGCGTTTCCGTCGCCGACCTCATCGCCTATCGCCAGCGCAAGGAAACACTGATTCAGCTCGCTTCGAGCTTCACCGTCGAGACGCCCTATGGTCCCGCGAAGGCGCATGCCTACTCGCTGCCCTGGGATCCGATGCAGCATCTCGCCGTCGTTTTCGGCGACATCCGTGACGGCGTCGACATTCCGGTGCGCCTGCACCTCGAGCATGTCGGCCAGGACGTTTTCGGCAAGGATCGCCAGATCGATACCATCATGAAGCGGATTGCCGAAGCTGGCCGCGGCGTCATCGTCTACCTGCGCGAAGGTTCGGTCGGCGTCGGGGTCTCGACCACGGCCCGCACCGGCAAGTTCGACCGCGAAGTGCACAACGAGGCCCAGCAGCGCGAAAACGAATGGCTGGAAATCGGTCTCGGAGCGCAGATCCTGAAGGATCTCGGTGTGACCTCCATCCGCCTTTACGCGTCGCGCGAACGCCACTATGTCGGCCTCGAAGGCTTCGGCATCCGCATCAGCGGAACCGAGATCGTCTGACACGACAATCCTTCCGCCTCCGGAGCACCGGAGGCGGAAATTCCTGCATGGGTATGCCAAGACGTTAAAGTATCCGTTTTGATCAAGCGGGTTTTGGCGTCCACTTTTGCTGTTTACGCAGGAGTGCGTTTGCAAGGACAACG
>QFQX01000025.1 GCA_003248775.1 Shinella sp.
TTTTGCGGCAACGACATGCGATGAAACAAGGACTTAAAGCGTAGAGAGCGAAGCTGAAAGATCGCGACACGCTTTAGGTCCGTTTCGTATCAGATTGATGACATCTCGCGAAGCGGTTCCAGCGACGTCTCAACCACCGAAAGGGAAGCTTCGGAGCCGCAGAGAAACCGGCTGATCGCGTCGATCACCTCCGGAGCGCTAACGATTCGCCGGTGACCGTAACCGTTCGCCCAGAAATGCTGCACCTTGTCCGATATACCGAGATAGCGCTTGGCATGCTCCGCCCGCACCTCCTTGTCTTCCTCCGCATGGATGACGAGGAATGGCCGATCCAGTCGCCGAGCGATCGGCACGGTGTCATAGGTCTCGACCGGAGCCCCGGTCATGGTTTCCGAATATGTAGCAAGACGCTCCCGCACCACGTTGCCAAGCCCCACGAGATCCGCGAAATCACGCATGACATCGGTTATCCGCGACGGAGAACCGATCAACACCATCCGTCCGGCTCGAAAGGCCGGAACGCAGCCAAAGATCCCGCCCGACGCCGTCATCAGGCTCGCTCCACCGAAGGAATGGCCGACCGCGCCATCGAACGGCCCGAACTGCGCCTGCGCCGCAACGATCGCCTCCGCTGCCCGCCGCATATCGAGTAGACGGCCGGACGAACGCCCGTGACCGGGCAGATCCAGCAGAACCACTTCCGCACCGCTCGCCTGAAGTCCGGAAGCGATGTCCGTCAGATATTCCGCCCGCGCGCCCCATCCATGTACCACCAGCACCCGCCGGGGCGCCGCTTCCCGCGAGGGCAATCGATAGGCGCTGACGAAACCACTGCTGATTGGAAGCGTGACTTTCTGCGCCGCCGAAAGCCGCTGCGCACCGGCGGCAAACATCGCCTTCGCCTTGTCGCCCTTCGGCTTCTTCGAAGGTGTCACGCAGAACAGCAGAAACGCCAGCCTCGCCGCGAGGTCCGGCGAAACACGTCCAAGCACCGAGAAGCCGGCACGGGTGACCTTGATGGCAAAGGATGGCATAGTCTCGATATCCGCAATAAAGTTCAATCATGAACAATAAAGTACAACGATGAACAAAAATCAAGTCCTGCCGTGGGATCATCCTCGTTTCAAGAGCTGGATCGCCGTGGGCCGTGCCTGCCAGTTGATGCAGCAGGCTCTGACGCGGGCGCTGGCCGATCTCGACATCAAGCCGCCGCACCTCGACATTCTCGTCAATCTCTATCGCTTCGAAGGGATCTCGCAGCAGGAATTGGCTCGCAAACTGCTCGTCGGACGCTCCAATATGAGCATGCTGCTACCGCAGATGGAAAAGCGCGGCCTGCTGGAGCGCAGGCCCGACCCGAAAGACAAGAGAGTGCTACGGCTCTATCTGACCGAATCGGGGCGCGAACTGACCGGCCGTGCCATGGTCATCCAGACGGATATCATCGAGAAGACGTTATCTGCTACGCCGATCGAGGACTGCCTGGCCATGGCCGAGAACATGGAAAAACTGATCGCCCGGCTTCAG
The DNA here is from genome assembly GCA_003248775.1 of Shinella sp. GTDB lineage: Bacteria > Pseudomonadota > Alphaproteobacteria > Rhizobiales > Rhizobiaceae > Allorhizobium. The sequence continues at coordinate 1,528 of QFQX01000025.1, forward strand.
CAGCAAGGCGTCGCCGACGCATAGCCGGCCCTTGCGCTGGCTCCGTCAGCCCTCAGCGGGGATCGCGGCTCAATCCCTTTTCGGCAAGTTCGCCTTCGTATTCGGCAAACTTTTCCGCGCCGGTCAGCCCGAGTTCGTGCAGATAGCTCCAGGTGAAGATGCCGGTGTCATGACCATCGTCGAAACGAATCCGGACCGCGTAATTGCCGGTCTGGACCATATCGGAAATGGCCACATTACGCTTGCCCGGAACCGTGACCTTCTGGTCTGGGGCATGCCCCTGAACCTCGGCGGAAGGCGAAAGCACGCGCAACATCTCCGCCGGCAGGACGGCTGTCGTCCCGTCGTTGAAGGTCACCGTCAACTGCCTGCGATCCTTCGAGACCTTGAGTTCGCTTGGCCAGACATCGCTCATCGTCATGCTCTACCACCGTATTTCGAACAGACAGTTAGGCGTCGCGGTCTTGCAGTGCAAGACAATTTGATGAATACCAACCCTCCGTATCGCTTGACGCAAATCGCTGAAATCCCCATCCTATTAGGAAAAACCGGTATTATCGCGAAAACCGGGAGGTTCCATTGAATTTCAAGGCAGGTCCATGGCCGAACGCATCGGCTCTGGTTGACAGCAGCGCTCCTATGATCGACCCGTTCGGCCGGGCCGTGACGTATCTGCGCGTGTCGGTGACGGACCGCTGCGATTTCCGCTGCACCTATTGCATGGCCGAAAACATGACCTTCCTGCCGAAGAAGGACCTGCTGACGCTCGAGGAACTCGACCGGCTCTGTTCCGCCTTCATCGCCAAGGGCGTACGTAAGCTGCGCCTGACGGGCGGTGAACCGCTGGTGCGCAAGAACATCATGTTCCTCGTCAGAAGCCTCTCTCGCCATCTTCAGTCGGGCGCGCTCGACGAACTGACGCTGACAACCAACGGATCGCAGCTCGCCCGCTTTGCCGACGAGCTTGCCGAGTGCGGCGTTCGCCGCATCAACGTGTCGCTCGACACCCTCGATCCCGACAAGTTCCACTCGATTACGCGCTGGGGCGATATCGGCAAGGTGATGGAAGGCATCGCCGCCGCGCAACGCGCCGGCATCCGGGTCAAGCTCAACGCCGTCGCGCTCAAGGATTTCAACGAGCACGAAATCCCGGACCTCCTGCGTTACGCCCATGCCAACGACATGGACCTCACCCTCATCGAGACCATGCCGATGGGTGAAACGGATGAGGACCGCACGGACCAGTATCTGCCGCTTTCGACCGTGCGCGAGCGCTTGTCGCAGAACTTCACCATGACCGACATTCCGCTTTCCACCGGCGGCCCGGCGCGCTACGTCGATGTTGCGGAAACCGGTGGCCGCCTCGGCTTCATAACGCCGCTCACCCATAATTTCTGCGAGAGCTGTAACCGCGTACGCGTGACCTGCACCGGCACGCTCTATATGTGTCTCGGCCAGAACGACGCCGCCGACCTGCGAACGGCATTGCGCGCCTCACCGGATGGCGCCTTCCTTTCGAACGCTATCGACGAGGCCATCGGCCGCAAGCCCAAGGGTCATGACTTCATCATCGACCGCGACCACCGCCGGCCCGCCGTCGCCCGCCATATGAGCGTCACCGGCGGCTGAGCAGGGATCAGCCTCGGCAGACGCCTCCGAGAACGTTTCTCCCATTACCTGCCAGATGGCGCACTCCAATTTCGGATAAAGAGCCTCGGGTCTGAACGAGAGGATAGCCCGTTAGAGTCCACGGGCAGTAATCCCCCTGCCCGAAGAGGCAAATCGACACCCTACCTGTTGGCATTTAAAAAGACTGACCGCGGCTACAGGAGAGGAGACGTCCATGACACGTTTATCCCTGGTCTTTCTTTCAGCAGGTTTTCTTCTTGGCTCCCTTTCTGTGGAAACGGCTCAGGCAGGCATCAGAACCGTTACCGTCAAACCGACACCGCAAAACGTGGAATCGGGTAAAGCTGTGCTTTACGATGATGGAAAATGTCCCGCGGGCCAGATCGGCAAGTTTCGTAAAGCCAAGAACAAAGAATCGATCAGTAAAACCTGCGTACATCTTTCCAACCCGGGACAGTGAAGAAGCGCCTCCAGCGTCTTCGCACACCGCGCTGGGCCCGTTCAGCTAGGTCTTGATTGCCAGATCAGGGCATAGCCACGCATGATCCACAATCAAGCCCAAAGGCAAAAGCGGCTCGGAAGTGTCCTGCCGAGCCGGGTACGGTTCGATACCTCAGGCCCGACGCTGCATCGGCTCGCTGTCGTAGCGGCGATCGCTGACGCCCAACATATGCTGGCTGGCAAGGTCACGGGTCTTGAACTGGTCGATCTTCGCCATCAGCACTTCCACGCGATGACGAAGGCCCTGGATTTCGGCGTTGTTCTCTTCCACCATGGCCGCGTTGCGCTGGGTGATGAGTTCTACATCCTTGACGGCCCTGGTCACCTCGCCGATGCCGGTCGATTGTTCGCGCGTGGCGGACGAAATGCTTTCCACGAGCGTCTGTACTTCCTCGACCTGATCGATGATCGCCTGTAGCGCTTGGCCCGTCTGTTCGACGAGAGCAACACCGGACTTCACCTGACCGGAACTGATGGAAATCAGCCCCTTGATCTCCTTTGCGGCGCCAGCGCAACGCTGGGCGAGTTCGCGAACCTCCTGGGCGACCACGGCAAAGCCACGGCCCGCCTCGCCTGCCCTTGCCGCCTCGACACCGGCATTCAGCGCAAGCAGGTTGGTCTGGAAGGCGATTTCGTCGATGACGCCGATGATCGTCGAGATTTTCTCCGAAGATCGGCTGATCTCTGCCATGGCTTCCACGGCATGGGTGACGACCACGCCAGACTGACGGGCATGATCGCGCGCAAGATGGACCGACTGCGCGGTACGACCCGCACCATCCGCAGTCGAGCGTACCACGTCACTGAGATGCGCCAGAGCCCGCGCGCTTTCCTCGAGCGCGGCAGCCTGCTGCTCCGTGCGGCGGGCGAGATCGTCGGCGGAAACAGCGAGATTACCTGTGCCGGCGTCGATATCCACACTGGTGGAGCGGACATCGGCAAGGGTTGCCCTGAGCGCCTCGACGGCGTGGTTGTAGGTCTCGGCCATGGAAACGAAATCGCCCGGCAGGTTGTCGCGCATCGTGGCTTCGAGATTGCCGGCCGCCAATGCCTCCAGCACTTCGGAAAGGGCATCGAGCGCGGAACGCTGCTCGGCCTCGACCTGCTCGCGCTCACGGGCACGCTGCTCGGCCTCCTTCGCCGACATCGTTCTGGCGCTAGCCGCCTCATCCTCGAGCCTGCGGTTTTCGACCGCCGCATCGCGGAAGACCGTGACGGAACGCACCATGTCGCCGATTTCGTCGCCGCGATTGCGGCCCTCGATCGGCACCGCGAGATCTCCGCCGGCAAGACGCGTCATGACTTCGGTGATACGCTTCAGCGGCGCGCGCAACGTCTCGACCAACATAAGACCGCCAACGATCGCAAGCAGCGTACCGACCACCATGGCGATGACGGAAATCGTCGCGGACCGCTCGCTGTCCTCCTTGCCGATCTCCTGCGCACGGCTGACGAAATCGCGCAGTGAGGACATAGCCTTCGAGACATGCTCGGATGCCGTCGCCCGCTCCTTCCCCCAGGTTTCGTTGAGAGCGAGAAGTGTCGCCGACCGGCTTTCGATCGCCGCCAAATGCGGCTCCATCTTTTTGGCGAAATCGCGCAGCGCACTGTTCTTCGCACCAAGCGCGGAAATCTGCCTGGCGGAGTCGGAGAGCGCCTTCAGGTCGGAAAGAACCTGCCGCCGGGAGGCATCATCGACCACGCCACGCATACGTTCCGCATGCAGGCGCAGGGCGTCGATACCGATCGCAGCGGCATCGACCAGTTCCATCAGTTCCTTCTGATCTGCAACCAGCTTGTCGAGGCCGACGAAGCGGTCGGAAGCGACGTCGGTATTCTTCGCGGCCTGCAGGGTGAGCTTTTGCTCGATGGTGACCAGTTCAGAAAGCTGACGGCCAAGTGCCTGGGCCTTGACATCATCGCTGTCATTGCCGGCCACGATGGCATCGAGCTTGGTGACGGCACCGGCCACCTCGGCAATCGTCGCCTTGCTCTTGGGCGAAGCGATGGATTCGGCGCGTGCCAGTTCCTTGGCTATAGCGCCCATATAGAGCCGCGCCTCATCCAGCTGCTCGGTCGGGGTGAACGCCATCTGTACGCCTGCACGCATCTTGCCGAGTTTATCGACCAGCCCCTTGAAAGCCGAGCTATCGAACAACAGTTCCTTGGCGAACTGCTCTTTCTCGGTGAACTCCTTGCGGACGAATTCGACCTGCTTCTTGATCTGCCCGCCTTCGGTCTCGATGGCAGCGAGGCTCGCCTCGATGGACGCGTCGAGATTGTCACGCTCGGTCTTGCTCGCCCACATCGCGTCGAGTTGCACACGCATCCTGTCGGCAAGTGCCCTGAGATCCCCGAGTTCCGCCTTGGCTGCCTGTTCGGCCAGCACGCCGTCGAGAACGCCCAGACCCCGTTCCTCTGCAGAAATCGCCGCAATCAGCGCTGAACGGCTTTCTTCGGAGGGATCGATCGAGAATTCCTGCAGCGCCGTCTGCACCTGTTCGAGGTCGCTGATATTGCCGATCGTCGCACGAGTCACCGTCATGTGGCCGTTGAGCATGGTTGCCGTATGGTAGCCGAGCAATCCGACCCCGGCCATCAGGATGACGAGCGGCACGACGAAGAGAAGAACCTTCGTGACGATGCGGCGGCTTTGCAGAAGGCGGTCAATGAAACTCATGCGATCCTCGAAAACGAATTCTGGCAAATCTTTTGGCGTATCATGCTCGAAGCCCGGTGGGACGGGCCGAATCCGCAACAAGCGGAGATTGCGAAACTGTCCCGCCACAAACTTGAACAATCGTTAAGCTCGATCCCGTTTTCTTAGGTATCTCCGCGTTTTTAACGCTTCGGGGAGTTTTCCCGTGCGCAATACCGGGTATCCGTCACAAGCGACTTCGGATAGAAGGGGCCTCCAGCTTCTCAGGATTCTTCAATGGCTCTGTCCAGCAATACCAGGGGCGCCCTGCTGATGGCGGCCTCCATGGCCGGCTTCACCATCAATGACGCACTGACCAAGGCGGTGACGCCCTATATGAATGTCGGGCAGATCATGCTCCTGCGCGGCATCATGACGACAATCCTGGTCTATCTGATCGCCCGCCGGATGGGAGCGCTCGTTCATATCCGCTCGTTCACCCAACCGCTGGTGCTGTTACGCATTCTCTGCGAAACGCTCTCGACAATCGCCTATCTCAGCGCCTTGAGGCAGATGCCGCTCGCCAACGCGTCATCCATCCTGCAATCGCTACCGCTTGCAGTGACACTCGGCGCGGCCCTGTTTTTCCGCGAACCGGTCGGCTGGCGGCGTTGGACGGCGATCATCGTCGGCTTCATCGGCGTGATGATCATCATCCGCCCGGGCCCGGAAGGCTTCACTCACGCCTCGATCTACGTGGTGTTGAGCGTGTTCTTCGCCGCCTCCCGCGATCTGGTGACAAAAAAGATCGACACCGCGATCCCCTCGCTCGCCGTGACGCTTTCCACCGCAGTCGGTATAACGCTGACCGGAGCGGTGCTTGTCATGCCGCTTGGCGGCTGGCAGCCCGTGAGCGGAGCCAATTTCGCAACGTTGGCGCTTGCCTCCGTCCTGCTCTTCGTCGGCTACCAGTCCATCATCATGGCGATGCGCACCGGCGAAATATCCTTCATCGCCCCCTTCCGCTACATGAGCCTGCTCTGGGCCGTGGTGCTTGGAATGGTACTCTTCGGCGAGGTTCCCGACGCCTGGATGATGACCGGCGCTGCCATCGTCATCGGTTCAGGCCTCTACACCTTCTACCGCGAGAACAAGCGCAAGATCAGAAATCCGGTCGGTCAGCAGTCCCAGCCGGGATCACCATTGTGAAGGCAGGCAAGCCATGAGCACGCCGCAGACGTCGCAGTCCTTTCCGGCACTGATCCTTGCCGGCGGCCTTTCGCGACGAATGGGCCGGGACAAGACGATGGTCGATCTCGCTGGAAAGCCGATGATCGCCCATGTCGTAGAGCGCTTGCGACCGCAGGTATCGAGCCTTGCCGTCAACGCCCCACCGGGCGTCCTTCCCGAGATCGGTCTTCCCATGCTGCCGGACACCATTCCCGGCCACGCCGGCCCCCTAGCTGGCGTTCTGGCCGGGTTGATCCATGCGCGGCAAACCACGCACGAAGCATCCCATCTCCTGACGGCGCCCGCCGACACACCTTTCCTGCCGGTGGACCTGACCGCGAGAATGACGGCCAACATCGCGCCGGGACGGATCGTCGTTGCGGCCTCTCTCGGTCGCATCCATCCGGTCGTCGCTCTCTGGCCTATCTCGCTGACGGACGATCTCGATGAATGGCTGGGCAACCCGGATAACCGCAAGCTTCAGTCCTTCATTGCCCGTCACCCCTCGGCGGCAGTCGATTTCCCGACGGTCGAAACCGCATCCGGCCCTCTCGACCCGTTCTTCAACGTCAACACACCGGATGACCTCGCCCGCGCCGAACAGATCCTGAAGGAACACCGCCCATGACAGAGGAAAAGCCGACAGGCGGACCACGCATCTTCGGAATTTCCGGCTGGAAAAACTCGGGCAAGACAGGATTGGCTGTGCGGCTGGTCGAGGAATTCACCCGGCGCGGCTACCACATCTCGACCATCAAGCATGCCCATCATGACTTCGACATCGACAAGGTCGGCGCCGACAGCTACCGGCACCGGCAGGCCGGAGCCCACGAGGTGGCAATCGTGTCGGGCACCCGCTACGCCATCATGCACGAACTGCGCGGCGCACCCGAACCGTCATTCGATGAGATCGTCGCCCGCATTGCCCCTTGCGACCTGATCCTGATCGAAGGCTACAAGCGGGAAGCGGTTCCGAAGATCGAGGCCCGGCGACTGGAAGCGGCAAAGCGCGAACCGCTCGCGCCGTCCGATCCACACATCGTCGCCATCGCCGCCGACCATTCCGTCGAAGACACGTCGCTCACCGTCTTCGATCTCGACGACACAAATGCGATTGCCGATTTCATCGCCGGCATTACGGGACTGCCGCCGCGGCAATAACGCTAGCACCATAAAATACCCCAAATGAAAAGGCCGCCGGATCGTCTCCGGCGGCCTCTCTGTTCAGTCGATCCACCGCTTAGCGGTTGGCGACATTCGCCGGGCGAACCAGCGGTGTCACGCGACGGATGGTCACGCGGCGGTTCTGCTGTTCTGCAGCCTGCGTGCGGATCTTCAGGTAGCGCTCGCCGTATCCCTGGGTCGACATGTTTTCCGGCGGAATGCCGTATACCTCGGTCAGGAGGTTCGCGACGGTCTCGGCGCGCTGGTCAGAAAGCACGAGGTTCGAACGGTCGGAGCCAACGGCGTCGGTGTGGCCTTCGATGAGGAAGACTTCGCCCGGATCCTTTTGGAGAACCTTCTGGATGGCATCTGCCACCTTGCGCAGCGTCTTCGCCTGGGCGAGCGGAACTTCCGCGGAACCCGAGGGGAAGGTGATCGTGTCGAGGTCGATACGACGCACCTTGTCACGCAGGCGGGCAGACGACTTTACTTCGTCCAGCGAGTAGACACGCTCGACACGCTCTACCGGCGGACGCGCGAGGAAGTCGTAGTAGTCGCGATCAGGGGCATTCGACATCGTGACGATATAGTCGTTGACGGGAACGGTCAGACGCATCGGCGGCAGGCTGTAACCGACGTCGACGTAGACGCGCGGCTGTTCGCTATCCGCCTCGGGCGAATAGACCAGCACATATTCCTCACCATCCGGCGTGAAGCGCGAACGCAGGATAATGTCGCCGTAACGGTTGTAGATCGTGACCAGACGCGAGCCGTCGCCACGTTCGATCGTTTCGCGGGAACGTCCGCGCGACAACTGCTCGTAATAGGTCTCCTGAGCGTCATAACGCAGGCGCGGACGGTCGTCACCGCGAACGACGACCTGATTGCCGACATTGATGACGGTGCGGTTGTCGATCTGCTCGATGACCTTGACCTGATTGACCACATTGTTCTGAACGTTGTTCGTCACGTGGTTGTTGTTGGTCGTGTTATTGGTCGTATTGTTCGTGACGTTGGTCACATTGGTGACGTTCGTGATGTTGTTGACCACGGTCGTCGGAACCTGGAAGGCCGGGGCGGCATTGAGCTGCTTGCCCTTTTCCTCGACGGCAGCCTCGATCACCTTCGGCTCGAACTTCGGAGCGTCGGCCTGTGCGGCAGCATCGCTTTCCGGCGGAGGGGCAACCGGGGTTTCCTCGCGGGCCTGAGTGCGGACGTCGCGAACGTCGGCCTGGCCGCTGTTGTCGGCATCCTTGTCGCTGTCGAGCACGGCAGCACCGTTATCAACCGGGAGAACCACCGTTTCGGCAGTCTTGGCCGGATCTTCGGCGATCTGCTGCTTCTGCTCTTCGGTACGGGTATCCACGACTTCCGGAACCACAACCTCGGCGGGCGGCTCGACAGCCGGAACCACGACCTGCTCGCTGCCGGCCTGTCCATCCTGAACCGGTTCGCCGGCAGGCTGACCAGCGGACTGATCCGTAGGTTGTGCAGGCGCTTCGCCCTGCGTCGTATCCTGCTTGGGCTGCTCGGCCGGTTGCTGTTCAGCGGGAGCCTGTTCAGCTGGTGCGGCCGTCTGTGCCGGCGGGCATGCATCAGCCGAAGCGGCCTGAGAACCATCAGCGCAGGTTACGGCCTCGGCAGCGGCCGGCTGCTGAGCCTGCTGTTCAGCGGCTTTCTGAGCGTCTTCGGCAGCCTTCTGCTCGGCAGCCTTCTGGGCTTCCTCTGCGGCCTGCTGCTCGGCGGCCTTCTTGGCCTCTTCGGCAGCCTGCTGTTCAGCGGCCTGCTGCGCTTCCTGGGCGGCCTGCTGCTCGGCAGCTTTCTGTGCTTCCTCTGCAGCCTGCTGTTCGGCAGCCTTCTGAGCTTCTTCGGCGGCCTGCTGCTCTGCAGCCTTTTGAGCTTCTTCAGCAGCCTTCTGTTCAGCGGCCCTCTGAGCTTCCTCCGCGGCCTGCTGTTCGGCAGCCTTCTGGGCCTCTTCGGCGGCCTGCTGCTCAGCAGCCCGCTTGGCTTCCTCGGCAGCCTGTTGTTCAGCGGCCCTCTGAGCCTCCTCAGCGGCTTGCTGCTCGGCAGCACGTTGCGCTTCTTCGGCGGCTTGTTGCTCGGCGGCGCGCTGAGCCTCCTGCGCAGCCTGCTGTTCAGCGGCGCGCTGGGCTTCCTCGGCAGCCTGCTGCTCGGCCGCACGCTGAGCGTTGATTGCATCGCAGGCGGACTGATCGGCGGCCTGGCTGCCATCGCTGCAGGTCACGGCAGCCTGGGCAACAAGAACGCCGGATTGCTCGATTGCGGAACGGGCGGAATGATCCGCGGCGCGGGAAACGGCCGAAGCCGATACCGGCTCCACCATGACCGCGGCCGACAGGACCGGCAACGCAACCATCGCGAACAGTTTAGATCTCAACTTCATATCACCTTCCTTGCGAAGCGTGTCTCCACGCGGGTCTGGGAGAAGCATTGTTGAAACGGCAATTTTGTGTCGGTGCCATTTTCCTCCCGCTCCCGATCGGGCAGAATCTAGTTTTCGGCAAATTAACCTCGGCTGAACGAAAAAGCTCACGAGTTACACTTGAGGTTTATGGTTCAACCGCTGATTCCCGGAGACTGTAACAAAAGGGCTTGCTCATGCAATTTTTGCGACAGTTGCGTGTTTACTGTTGATTTTCGGGAGAAAAGGGTAGGAATATCGCCTCAGGTTCGGCATTCGAAATGCCGTACTTTCCGGTTCAGCGCGGGCATCACAACCGCGCGGACAACCAACAGAGAGGATCTTCATGCGTATCGCCACCCGTTTTCTTGCCGCTGCCTCGATCGCTGCGCTGTCGCTTTTTGCAGGCTCCGCAATGGCTGAAGACAAGCTGATCATCGGAACCGAAGGCGCCTACCCGCCCTTCAACAACCTCGAATCGGACGGCTCGCTCGTCGGCTTCGACATCGACATTGCCAAGGCGCTTTGCGATGAGATGAAAGTCACCTGCGAATTCGTGACCCAGGACTGGGACGGCATCATTCCGGCGCTTCAGGCCAAGAAGTTCGACGCCATCATCGCCTCGATGTCGATCACGCCGGAACGTCTCGAGAAGGTCGACTTCTCCAAGAAGTACTACAACACCCCGCCGGCAATCGCCGTGCCGAAGGATTCTCCGATCACCAAGGTCGAAGAACTGAAGGGCAAAGTGCTCGGTGCCCAGTCGTCGACCACCCATGCCAACTATGCCGAAAAGCACATGGCTGATTCCGAACTGAAGCTTTACCCGACCGCCGACGAGTACAAGCTCGACCTGTCGGGCGGTCGTGTCGACGCCGTCATCGACGATATCGTCGTTCTCTCGGAATGGGTGAAGTCGGATGCCGGCACCTGCTGCAAGATCCTGACCCCGCTGCCGATCGACCCGGAAATCAACGGCCAGGGCGCCGGCATAGCTGTCCGCAAGGGTGAGACCGCGCTTGCCGACAAGTTCACTGCGGCAATTGCCGCCATTCGCGCGAACGGCAAGTACAAGGAAATCAACGCCAAATACTTCGACTTCGACGTTTACGGCGATTGATCCCATGAAAAACTGAAGTCATGGATGGCGGAAGACACGTTCTTCCGCCATTCTCATATCCGGACAAACCGAAAAATAAGACGCGGTATAAACCGCCAAGGGGAATTTTGGCATGAGCGGAGCATTTTCCGCCCTCGGATCGTTTTGGTCCTGGATTCAATATGCGTTCGATCCGTTCTGCGGGCCGGTTGGGATCTTCTCCCTTTTCGGCGGATCATCGCTGGTTTCCTGCGGTGTCGCGGGTTGGGGCGACGAGATCGCCTTCGGCGTCAAGGTGACGGTCACGCTGGCGCTGGCCACCCTGCCCTTCGGCCTGCTGATCGGCTTTATGGTCGCTCTGGCCATGCAGTCGCAGGACAAGGCGTTACGGCTGGCGGGCGGTATTTACACCACGATCTTTCGCGGCCTGCCCGAACTTCTGACGCTCTTCATCATCTATTACGGCGTCCAGATGGCGATCCAGGGCCTGCTGGCATGGATCGGTTACGACGAGCGCGTCGAGATCAACGCCTTCGTCGCCGGCATGATCGCGCTATCCGTGGTGTTCTCGTCCTATTGTTCCGAGGTCCTGCTCTCGGCATTCCGCGCCATTCCCAATGGGCAGTATGAGGCGGGCGATGCTGTCGGCCTGCGACGCGTCAACACGATGCGTCTCGTGATCCTGCCCCAGCTCATCCGCATTGCGCTGCCCGGCCTTGGCAATCTCTGGATGAACCTCCTAAAGGACACGGCCCTCGTCTCCGTCATCGGCCTGACCGACATCTTGCGCCAGACAGGCGTCGCCGCCAAGGTGACCAAGGAACCCTTCGTGTTCTACGTGCTCGCCTGCGCGCTCTATCTCGTTCTCGCCATGCTGTCGTCGATCGTCATCAGCGCAATCGACCGCTCGACCAGACGTTCGGAGGCCGCCCGATGAGCCATGTGAGTGAACTCATCCCGCCGCGTCCCGCGCCTCCGCAGGTATCGCGCCGGGTTACGAAGAGCCATATCATCGGCGTCGCAGGGCTGGCCATCTGGCTTCTTCTCGCAGCCGGGCTCGTCTACATGATGGTGTCCAACTGGGACACGGACAAGTTCGTCAAATACGGACCGCGCTATCTGTCCGGCCTTCTGACGACTGTTATCCTCGTGGTCGTCTCGGTCCTGCTGGGAGCACTCCTGTCGGCACCGATCGCCTATGCCCGCATGTCGAAGAACCGGGTGCTGAACGCTGTTTCCTACGCCTATGTCTACCTTTTCCGCGGCACGCCGCTGCTCGCCCAGATCTATCTGATCTACTACGGCGTCGGATCGTTCCGGACCGGAATCGAGTCCGTCGGCCTCTGGTGGTTCTTCCGTGAAGCGTGGAACTGCGCGCTTCTGTCCATGACGCTCAACACCGCCGCCTATCAGGCCGAAATCCTGCGTGGCGCGATCCAGAGCGTGCCGCGCGGACAGACGGAGGGCGCGAAATCACTCGGCCTTCCGCCCTCGGTGACCTTCTGGAAGATCATCCTGCCTCAGGCACTGATCGTGGCTCTCCGTCCCTACGGCAACGAGATCATCCTGATGATCAAGGGTTCGGCCGTCGTCGCGGTGGTCACCGTTCTCGACCTGATGGGACAGACCCGCTACACCTTCTCGCGCACCTTCGATTATCAGGCCTATCTCTGGGCGGCGGTGTTCTACCTGTCCATCGTCGAAGCCATGCGTCACGCATGGGGCTGGATGGAAGCCCGCCTGACGCGGCACCTGAAACGCTGACCGCGTTTTCCGCTCGGAAACTCGGAAACATCGTTGGCAGCACTCTCCCATGAAGGCTGCCAAAACCCTGTTTTAAATAACAAAAATCCATTTATGACCGCTTTGTTAAGCCTCGATTAAGGCCAGTGGTCTTATTGTTTTGTTAACCGTGTTTCACGGCACGGCCACCGGCCTCGCCGAAGCGGAAAACCGCCGGCCCCGGTTCCTTCAAAGTGGGAACAAAACGAGGTTGCGATGAACCAGGACATGGAACTGATGCTCAAGGGCTACGGCCTGACGACTGCCCAGATACTCTATCGCCTTCCCGACCACCCGACACTCCTTCAGACCTATATCTGGCAGCATTACGATCTGGCGCCCGATTTCCCGGAAATGCGGACATTCCTGCAGTTCTGGCAGGAGAAGCTGGACGGCCCGCTGCATTCGGTTCGCTATGTGCACAAGAAGATGATCGCGGCAAACGAGTGGCGCGCCCTGAAAGGCGAGTTCATCCTGCACTGACGGCAGCGGAAATGCCGCGCTGATTGCAAATGACGGCCCGAACGGCTAGAGGCAGTCGCAAATGGCTGCCGGCTGGCGGTGGCCGGATGCAGCGGAGCGGTATGCAATGGCCAAGATCGACGAAGAAGCCCTGGCGGAAGCGTATAACCGTGCCTTGCCCTCGAAAAGGCCGGCGACATCGACGCGGCCGTGAAAGCCTATGAGGAAGTTCTGGCGATCGATCCGGAAGACCATGGCGGCGCCTCTGTCCGTATCGCATCGCTCGGACGCGGCGACGCGCCGCCCAAGGCGCCGGATGCCTATGTCGAAACCCTGTTCGACCAGCATGCGGAAGCCTTTGAGGATATCCTCGTCGAGCAGCTCGGCTATGCCGTTCCGGTACTGGTCCGCCAGCGGCTGCAGTCGCTCGGCCTCGGCCCCTTCAAGCGCATGCTGGATCTCGGTTGCGGCACCGGGCTGACGGGCGGAACCCTGCGGGACATGGCGGAAGACATCACCGGTCTCGACATCTCCGAGAACATGGTCGAAATCGCTCATGAGAAGGATCTTTACGAGACCCTTTACGTCGCCGAAGTCGAGGATTTCCTTGAAGACAACGACGACGAACCCTTCGACCTTGTCACCGCGACCGACGTCCTGCCCTATCTCGGCGCCCTGGAGCCGCTGTTCTTCGGCACGGCCGAAAACATGGTCGAGGGCGGCATCTTCGTCTTTTCCTCCGAGACCCTGCCCGAGGACGTCATGGCGGGCCGCCCCTATATGGTTGGCCCGCACCAGCGCTTCGCCCATGCGGAAACCTATGTCCGCGAACGGCTCGCTGCCACCGGCTTCGAACTGGTGGAAATTTCCGAAATCAACGTGCGCATGCAAGATGGCCATCCGACACCCGGACATCTGGTGATCGCATGTCTGCGCGGCTGACGCTATTCGTACCGACGTCCTCCGCCTTTGCGACGGGAGCGTGATCGAGCCAGTATTCGTCTGGATGCTCATGGCAGTGCGAGCGGCTGATACCGGACGACTGAAATGTCATGATGCGGATGAGTTCGAGATAAATTTCGACGATGGTGGGCATGGCATTTCTCCTTTGCCCGCCATCTCAACGCACTTGCGTCCTGTTCTCAAACGAGCTTATCGTGCACTTCAATTGACTTGAGGTTATGGATGAAGCGCGGTCGCCTGCCCCTGACGGCATTGAGAAGTTTCGAGGCGGCGGGCCGTCTCGGAAGCTTCACCGCGGCATCTCAGGAACTCTACGTCTCGCAGGCCGCCATCAGCCGGCAGGTCCGCGAACTGGAGACGATCCTCGGAAAACCGCTCTTCGAACGCGGCCATCGGCGGGTGACGCTCACACTGTCAGGCCGTCAGCTGCTGGAAAGCCTGACGACAGCCTTCGACAACATTGCCCTCACGCTGGACGAAATCGCCGGCGAGCCACAGCGGCATGCGCTGGTGATCAGCAGCGAGCCGGGCTTTGCCGCAAGCTGGCTCGCGCCGAACCTTCGCCGCTTCAACGCCGCCTATCCCGATATCGACCTCACCGTGGACTCCGATCAGCGCCTGATCGATTTCAGGAACAGTGGAGCCGAAATCGCCATCAGGCATAGCATCGATCGGGATGCATGGCCGCGCACCGAAGCGCGCAAATTGATCGACGTCATGCTGATCGCCGTTGCGGCCCCGAGCCTTCTCGGATCCGGTCCGCCCATCTTGACGGCCAGGGACATCCTTGACCGCCCGATACTGCATGAAGAAAACCGCGATAACTGGCAGAACTGGCTTTCGGGGGTAGGCGTCCGCGCCAAGGTGCCGGCCGGTCCCGTTTACACCGACAGTGCGCTGGTGCTGCAGGGCGCCTTGCGTGGGGATGGCATCGCTCTGGTCGACCGTCTTCACGCAGAAGAAGCATTGGAGAACGGATCGCTGGTGCAATTGTTCGCCCACGCCCTGCCCTTCGGCGCCTTCTGGATCGTCGCCCGCGATTTCGATCACCTTTCCAGACCCGCCAATGCCTTCATCGACTGGCTCGAAACATCGATTCGACATCAGGTCGCCGATTAGTTGCGTGTGAGAAACGGCCAGCCCACAGCCGCTGGTTCATATCCGCTTATCACATGGCAGCGGGCCCGCGATCCGCTCGCAATTTCCCGGCTCGTCAGACCCAAAAGCCTTTCCCGCTTGGCGTTCTTCCGTTAATCGAAAGGCACAAGCTTAGGAGAACAGCATGGCAAAAGTGGCATTTATCGGTTTGGGCGTCATGGGATACCCGATGGCGGGATATCTGAAGACCAAGGGCGGCCATGAGGTAACGGTCTATAACCGCACCGCCGCAAAGGCCGAGAAATGGGCCGCCGAATTCGACGGTCGCGCCGCACCGACGCCGGCCGCAGCAGCAGCCGATGCCGATTTCGTCTTCACCTGCGTCGGCAATGACGACGACCTGCGTTCGGTAACGATCGGCGAGAACGGCGTACTTTCCGGCATGAAGGCCGGCGCCATCCTAATCGACAATACCACGGCCTCGGCCGAAGTGGCGCGCGAACTTCACGCTGCCGCGAGCGCCAAGGGCTGCGGCTTCATCGATGCCCCGGTCTCGGGCGGACAGGCCGGCGCGGAAAACGGCGTGCTCACGGTCATGTGCGGCGGCGACGAAGCCACCTTCGAGAAGGCCAGGCCGGTCATCGACGCCTATGCCCGCATGGTCGGCCTGATGGGCCCGGTCGGCGCCGGACAGCTCACCAAGATGATCAACCAGATCTGCATCGCCGGTGTCGTTCAGGGCCTCGCCGAGGGGATTCACTTTGGCAAGAAAGCCGGCCTGGACATTGAAAAGGTTGTGGAAGTCATTTCCAAGGGCGCTGCCGGTTCCTGGCAGATGGAGAACCGCCACAAGACCATGAACGAGGGCAAGTACGAGTTCGGCTTCGCCGTCGACTGGATGCGCAAGGACCTCGACATCGTCCTCACCGAAGCCCGCCGTAACGGCGCAAACCTCCCCGTTACCGCGCTGGTCGACCAGTTCTACGGCGAGGTCCAGCAGAATCTCGGCGGCAATCGCTGGGATACCTCCTCGCTTCTCGCCCGGCTCGAAAAATGACGCTGACGCGCGCTGCCACGACATCGGAAATCGTTGCGCATCTTCAAACGCTACGCAGAGATAGCAATGTCGAAGGCATGTCGCGCTTCGGGATTGCAACGGAGACCGCGCTCGGCATCTCCAATCCCGACCTGCAGAAACTGGCGAAATCGATCGGGCGCGACCACGGCCGCGCCCTCGATCTCTGGAAAACCGGTATGCGCGAGGCGCGCATGCTGGCGATCTACACCGCCGATCCCAAGGTCATGAACAGGGCCGAGGTGGAGGCCTGGGCGTCAGAGTTCGCCTCCTGGGAAATCGTCGACGCCGCAGCCGATCTTCTGACGGAAACCCCTTTCTGGCGCCAACTCATCGAGCAATTCGCCGGAGACGACCGGGAATTCGTGCGCCGCACCGCCTTTTCCATGATCGCCGGCGCAACGGTCCACAACAAGAGCGAACCGGATACAGCCCTGATAGCCTACCTGCCGCTGATCGAACGCCACGCCGGCGATGAACGCAATTTCGTGAAGAAAGCCGTGAATTGGGCGCTGCGCAATATCGGCAAGCGCAATCGGACCTGCCACGGTCCGGCACTGGCGCTGGCGGAAAAGCTGGCCGCCAGCGATGACAGGACGGCCCGATGGATCGGCAAGGACGCACTTCGCGAACTGACCAGCGACAAGATCCTCGCGAAGCTCAAGCCCTAATGGGCGCCTGGCTGTTTAGGCGCGCCTCTCAGTCTTCCGAGGACTTCTGGTTGTCGATCAGCATGTAGTCGAGCGGCAGTTCCGTCGTGTACTTGATCTGCTCCATGGCGAAGGCAGAGGACACGTCACGGATTTCGATCTTGGCGATGAGCCGCTTGTAGAAGGCATCGTAGGCGGCGATATCCGGCACGACGACGCGCAGGAGATAATCGACATCGCCGCTCATGCGGTAGAATTCGACCACTTCAGGGAATTCCGCAACGACTTCGGAGAAACGCTTCAGCCACTCGATCGAATGGCTGGAGGTACGCACCGACACGAAAACGGTGACCTTCGTATTGACCTTAGCGGGATCCAGCAGGGCGACGCGGCGACGGATGACACCGTCTTCTTCCATCTTCTGGATACGGCGCCAGCAAGGGGTCGTCGACAGGCCGACCTTCTTTGCGAGATCGGCGACAGCCAGTGTGGAGTCTTCCTGAAGGATGCGGAGAATTTTTCTGTCGAGTCGGTCCATGCTCTCACCTTTCGAATATTATTCTCCATATAAAGGAAAAATCCTTAAAGCAAAGAAAATTGTTTCAGGACGTCAGCCTATCCACTTCCCTGCGAAGGACAGGAAGGACCTCAGCCTCAAACCACGGATTACGCTTCAGCCAAGCAGTGTTACGCCAGCTCGGATGCGGCAGCGGCAGGACTTTCGGTCCGCCGGTATTGGCGAGAAAAAAGTCGCGCCAATGCTCCACCGTTTCCGTCATGGTCTTGCGTCGCCTGCTGCCGAGATGCCACGCTTGGGCGTACTGACCGATTGCGAGCACCAGTTCGACCTGCGGCATTGAGGCGATCACCGTGGAGCGCCATTGGGGCGCACATTCACGCCTCGGCGGCAGGTCATGTCCCTCGGCGTCGTAGCCGGGAAAACAGAAGCCCATGGGCACGATGGCGAAACGGGACTGGTCGTAGAAGGTCTCCCGATCGACATTCAGCCATTGCCGCAACCGATCGCCCGAAGCGTCATTGAACGGGATACCGCTCTGGTGAACCTTCATCCCCGGCGCCTGCCCGGCGATCAGGATTCTTGCCGTAACGGAGATATAGGCAACAGGCCTGGGCTCATGCGGCAGGCGCTTCGCCTCCCCACCGGCCGGACAGTCGCGACAGATCCGGCAGTTTGCAATGGCATGCTGCAATTCCTCAAGCGTGGCCATCGAAAGACCTGCTCGTCAGACAAAGGCTTGAAGGCGTTGTGCGGGGACTCGCGACCATGCCTCAGTTGACACCGACCCACTGTCGGAGAAAAGCGAAAAAATCGGCGGCCGTTTCGGGTTCTTCAGCTCGGTGAATACGCCGCCATTCCTGAGGCCGTGTGAATGCCCCTCCCCAGACGCCCAGCCGCTCGCGCTGCGCCTTTGCCTCTTCGGCCTCGTAATCGCCATAGGCAACCGCCAGTCCCTCACCGACCAACACGGCGGCAACATCGCCGTCGGCCGAGGTTCGACAACGTACGAGTTGACGCTGGTAGCGATCCGTCTCGCTACCCCGACAGGTGAGAGCTTTCGTCGCCGCGATTTCCGCAAGCCTCGTTCGCGCAGCGGTTCCACAATCCCAGACCGCGCTTGCCTCCCCGCAGGACTGACCGGTCTCCGGCGCATCGACACCTTCGAGCCGCAGCCGTTCATGCCCGAGCGAAAGCGTATCTCCATCGATGACGAAAAAGCGCCCGGAAAACTCCGTTTCCTGCTGTCGCTCAAGCTTCGCCACGATTAGCAAGCCAAGCGCCAGCATGCAGAAACCGACGACGAAATCCCGGAACACGCGCCAGGAACGCTTCACATTTCGGCCCATTTCGAAAACGAAACCTTTGCGATCATGGCAAACAAAACCTTTTTCGACAGTATCTTCTTAAGAAATCCCTATTAAGCTCGCATCACCAAGGAGACGTGAACTTCCAAAATATGAGTAAGGGCGTATCGACATCGGCGGACAAGAATATCGTCGACCTATCGCGCAGCCATCGCAACAAGGCTGTCGCGAAGGCTGTTCGCACGACTCGTGAACGTTTGCAATCGAACGGCGGCATCCCGCAATTCGAAAGCGAAATGCTTGGCATGCACATCAGCGCCACGCTTCAGGCCGCTGCAGTCATACCGATGATAGTGCTTATGGTCACCGGTATCGGCACCTATATAAGCCAGCAAGCAAACCTGGTGATGTGGACCCTGCTGACGCTGGTCGTCCACGCTCTCAACATCATCGTCACCCGCCGGGCGGCGGCGCGACCCTTATCCGCCGAAAACATCGTCAAATGGCGACGACGCCTGCTGGCGGGCCAGGCGGCCATGGGCGTCTGTTGGGCGCTTTTTTCACTTCAAGCCTGTTCGGCCTGCGAAGGTGATGCCTTCATCTTCTACAAGGGGGCGGTCCTGCTGGTCGTACTGTCGATCACGGCCATGTCAAACATGCTCCTGAGGCAGGCCGTGCTTTTCGGCTTCCTGCCGACTGTGGTGGCGCTGGTCTATAGCGCCGCAGGCAGCCGCGATACGCTCGACATCGGCCTGACGGCGATGTTTACCACCGCACTCGTCTTCTTCATCTACATCACCGGCCGCCTTTACCAGACCAACGTCAAGCTGCTCTCCTTCCAGACGGAAAAGGACGATCTGATTGCCGAGTTGGAAGTCGCGAAATCGCTTTCCGACGAAGCCCGCCGCCGTGCGGAAGAAGCCAACCTCGCAAAGTCGCGCTTCCTTGCCTCGATGTCCCACGAGTTGCGCACTCCACTGAACGCCATTCTCGGCTTTTCCGAAGTCATGGCGACGGAAGTTCTCGGCCCGCTGAACAACCCGCTCTACAGGGAATATTCCGGCGACATCCATCGCTCCGGCCAGCATCTTCTTGACCTCATCAACGAGATCCTCGACCTTTCGCGCATCGAGGCCGGCAAATACGATCTCAACGAGGAAACCGTCTCCCTGCTGGAGCTGGCGGAAGACTGCGTTGGCATGGTCCAGCTTCGCGCCAAGGCGAAGAACATCAGAATCGATGAACAGTTCGAGCCGAAGTTGCCGAGCGTCTGGGCCGATGAAAAGGCGATCCGGCAGGTCATCCTCAACCTGCTGTCCAACGCCATCAAGTTCACGCCTCAAAACGGCGAGATCCGCGTCAAGGTCGGCTGGACAGCTGGCGGCGGTCAATACGTTTCGATCCGCGATAACGGCCCGGGCATTCCGGAAGAGGAAATCCCGGTCGTGCTCTCCGCTTTCGGTCAGGGCTCCATCGCCATCAAGAGCGCCGAACAGGGCACCGGCCTCGGCCTCCCCATCGTGCAGGCAATCCTTGCCAAGCATGGCGGCGAGTTCAAGCTCAAGTCAAAGCTGCGCGAAGGTACGGAAGTGATCGCCATCCTGCCGGCGCGGCGAGTGCTAGAAAGCCTGCCCGCCGTCACCGAGGCCCACGCGGTCGAACCGCGCAGACGCCATTTCGCCTGAACGGTTCGGGCGATCCCGCATCATTCAAGCGATAAAAATCCGGAAGATGACGATATAGGCCGCGTAAAGCCCATTTGCCACCAGCAGGCAGAAGACGGCGAACGAACCGAGGTCTTTAGCGTTACGGCCAACGGTCGAAATCTCCGGAGAGATACGATCTACCAACTCCTCGATCGCCGTATTGAGCGCCTCCACTGAAAACAGGATCGCCATCAGCACGACGAAACCGAGGAACTCGGCAAAACTCGCCCCTATGATGGCAAAGAGCATGAGGCCGGCGCCAAGAGCCAGCAGTTCATGCCGGAAGGCAGATTCCTGCATCAGCCGACGGAACCCCTGCATGGAGTACTGGCCGGCAGCGAAAAGATGGGCGACACCCGTCTTCTTCTCGAAAGTCTCGCTGGCCGGCCTGTTGTTCTTGTCGTAATCCGTCATTCTTTGTTGGACACCCCTGCCGCCGCGAAGGTCGCCATACCCGAATGGCAAGCCGCAGCTGCCTTGACGATACCGGCAGCAAGCGCTGCCCCGGTGCCTTCGCCAAGCCGCATGCCGAGCGCCAGAAGCGGCGTCTTGCCAAGCTTCTCGATCGACTTCAGGTGTCCAGGTTCGCCGGAAACATGGCCGATCAGGCAATGGTCGAGCGCGGAAGGATTGGCAGCCTTCAGCAGTGCGGCAGCCGAAGTCGCAACGTAACCGTCGATCAGAACCGGAATCTTCTGCATGCGGGCAGCGAGAATAGCACCGGCCATGGCGGCGATCTCACGACCACCGAGGCGGCGCATGATTTCCAGCGGATCGTCGAGGTGATCCTTGTGGAATTCGACAGCAGCCTTCACCGCCTCGATCTTGCGGCGAAGCACTTCACCCTCGGAACCAGTGCCGGGGCCAACCCATTCCTCGGCCGTGCCGCCGTAGAGAGCAAGATGGATGGCAGCCGCGATAGTCGTGTTGCCGATACCCATCTCGCCGATGCACAGGAGGTCGGTGCCGCCGGCAATCGCCTCCATGCCGAAGGCCATGGTAGCAGCGCAATCACGCTCGGAGAGCGCCGGCTCGCAGGTGATGTCGCCGGTCGGGTAATCGAGCGCCAGATCGAAGATCTTCAGCCCGAGGTCATAGGTGGCGCAAATCTGGTTGATCGCCGCTCCGCCGGCTGCGAAATTCTCCACCATCTGCTGGGTCACGGAAGACGGATAGGGCGTGATCCCATGCTTCGTCACACCGTGATTGCCGGCAAAGATCGCAACGAGCGGACGATTGACCGCCGGCGAACGCCCCGTCCAGGCGGCAAGCCACATGGCGATTTCTTCGAGGCGACCGAGAGCGCCGGGCGGCTTGGTCAGCTGACGGTCATGGTCGCGCGCGGCAACCAGCGCCGCCGTATCGGGGCCGGGCAGTTCGCGCAGCAGAACGCGGAAATCATCGAAAGGCAGGCCGGTCACGGTCATCGGCAGGAGTCCTTGTGGTCTTCTCGGAAATCGGTTTTGCCTCTAATACTGACCCCGTCGACCCGCAACAACCGAAAAAGCGCTGTTTGCCGTCGTCTTTGACATGGAGCAAGCAGAGCGGATGATCATCAGCGACTACCTGACCGACACAGCGCGGTCTATCGCCTTCCTGAGCAGGCTGCCGGTTCCCTCCCGATTCTTCGAAGGCCATGACGGCGCCCTGTCCCGCACGGTACGCGCCTTTCCGCTCGCGGGTGTGCTGGTCGCCCTGCCCCCGGCTCTGACGCTTGCCGCAGCACTTGCCCTGAATACCTCGCCACTGCTGGCCGCCTTCCTCTCCATCGCAGTCCTTCTCATCGTCACCGGCGCCTTGCACGAGGACGGCCTCTCGGACGCAGCCGACGGCCTCGGCGGCGGACGGGACCGGGAGCATGCGCTGACCATCATGAAGGACAGCCGTATCGGTTCCTATGGCGCCGTCACCATCGTCGTGGCCATCGGCATGCGCGCTGCCGCCCTTTCGCAAATAGCCGGCGCCGTAACGCCTGGCGCAGCCGCAGCCTGCCTTCTTGGCGCAGCCGCAGCCAGCCGTGCGCTGATGGTCTGGCACTGGTCGGCGCTTCCGCCGGCCCGTACCGGAGGCGTGGCGGCATCCGCAGGCAAGCCGGAACCAGGAGCGCGGCACGTCGCACTGATGTCCGGACTGCTTATATCGCTCGCACTCCTCCTGCCCGCATCATCGCTGTTTGCCACCATGATCGCCTTGCTGGCCGCTATCCTGTTGACTGCGGGCTTCACGGCCCATGTACAACGCAAGCTCGGTGGCCATACCGGCGATACCATCGGCGCCAGCCAGCAGGTTGCGGAAATCGCCACACTCGTTGCCCTTGCCATGGCCACCTAGAGAACCGATATAAGACCGGAACAAGGTATACTCATGGAATCGCCCTGTATTCTCGTCTGCTCTATCGACATGAAGACCGGCTATTGTTTCGGTTGCGGCCGTACGCGCGACGAAATCGCGGGATGGATCGGCTATACCGATCAGGAGCGACGCTCCATCATGGAGAGCTTGCCTGCCCGGCTGGAAACAGTCGAACGCAAGCCCCGGCGCGAAACCCGCCGCGCTCGCATGGCGCGTGAACGCGAGAGCGGTTGATGCGCCTCGTTGTCGTCCTCGCCATACTAGGTTTCGGTCTCATCGTGCTGCTGCTCAACCAAAGCAGCGGACGCAGCTTCGGCATGGCCAACGACGATTTTGCCAGCTTCATCAGCCTGCTTCCTTTCGCTGTCATGCTTTCCGCCGGTATTCTCGCAAGCCGACGCTCTCTCGGGGAAAGCGCGCGGCAATTGGCACTCTGGGTTCTCATCATCCTCGCGCTCGTCACCGGCTATCTCTATCGTGACGATCTCAGTGCTTTGGGATCAAGGCTGACTGCGGGTCTTATCCCCGGTCGGGCGGTGATCGCCACCGGTATCGACGGCCGGCCGGAGGTGGTTCTTTACAAGACGCGCAGCGGTCATTTCGAAACGACCGTGGATATCGATTCTGTGTCAGTAGACGTGATGATCGATACAGGCGCGAGTACCATTGCCCTGAGTTACGAGGATGCACAGCGCATCGGCATCGATATGTCGAGCCTCGTCTTCAATCGCGCCATCATGACGGCAAACGGCCGCGCTCTGGCCGCCCAGGTTCGCCTTCGTCAGGTGGTGCTTGGCCCCATCGTCCGAAGGGATGTCGAGGCTTCAATCATGGAAAAAGGCCAGCTTGACCAGAGCCTGCTCGGCATGAGCTTCCTCTCGACCCTTGCATCCCTGCAGATGCGAACCGACGAGTTGCGGCTGCAAGACTGAAAATTGATAGTGGCGGGATCAGTTCGTCGCCGTCGTATCGAGCAGCATGCTGTCGGAATAGACCCGGTTTCGTCCGTAACGCTTGGCGAAGTAAAGAAACTGGTCGGCAGCGTTCAGGTAGTTGGAGAAATTTTCCAATCCCCCGACCTCCGCAATGCCGATCGATGCGGTGACGGAGATATCATTGTCATCCAGAGCCACCTTGAGATCCGCAATATTCTGACGGATCGTCTCGCAGAACTCACTGGCGGCAACGGAATCGAGACCGGTCAGCAACAGACCGAATTCTTCACCGCCCAATCGGGCCAAAAGATAATCCGTATCCTCGATCAGGGCCTGAAGCTTGGTTGCCACGGCCTTGAGAACCCGGTCTCCGATTTCATGGCCATAGGTATCGTTGAGTTTCTTGAAATGGTCGATGTCGAACATTGCCATGCTGCAGGGCAACCCCTGCTCCAGACAGCTCGCCACCTTGGCCGGTCCCTCATCGAAGAAATGCCGCCGGTTTCTGAGGCCTGTCAGATAGTCGCTGAAGGCGGCGAGCCGCAACTGCCGAAGTTGTGACAGGGTTTCGACGTTATGGCCGATACGGCACTGCAGTTCTTCGACCACGAAAGGACGATAGACGAAATCATTGGCGCCAGCCTTGAGGAAGCTCGCCGACAGCAGACGGTCCGCCGAGGACGAGATACCGATGATCCTGAGGCGGTCGGAACCGTGGGCACGGCGAATCCTCCGGGTCAAATCGTAACCATCCATGTCAGGCATGTTGTAGTCGGTGATAACCAGTTCGATGCCGGGATGGGCTTCCAGCATGCTCATGGCTTCATTACCGGTCGCAGCCTCGAAGACCTGGAATTGCTGCAGGCGCAGAAGTTCCGTCAGCATCTGGCGAGCCGAAGCCAGATCATCAACTACCAGCACACGCACATGCCGGTTTGCCAGGATCCTGTCGACGGCGGTGATCACCATATCGACCGCACGTTCGTTGTTCTTGATCACATAGTCGGCAACGCCGCGCTCAACCAGCTTTTCACGCATTTCGCGATTGAAGTCGGCGGTGAACACGACTGCCGGAATGCCCAGTGCCACGACCTCGTCAAGCACCTGTCCGTCGGGAGAGTCGGGCAGTGTCAGATCGACGACCGCAACGTCGAAATGGTTGCCGGCGCCAGCGGCCTCCTGGAAGGCTCGCGTCGTCGCGCAATGAGTAACGTTGTAACCCTGCTCCTTTTCGAACCTGTGGCACAGCAGGGATGCGAAAGTCCGTGAATCCTCTATGACCAGCACGTGTGCCTTTTTCCGATACGGGGATTGATCGACCGGACCCGGGAGGCTGGTGTTGGCAGATGGGGGCATAGTAGGCACTTTCGAAGAAACAAATTAATTCTGAATTTTACGCGCCACGTCTCGCCCCGATCTCAAATATATCCAATCCGACCGGGGCCAAGATCGCAAACGCGATTATTTTCGCTTCTGCGCCGCTCGGATCTGAACGAGTGTATCGAGATTCTGATTAACGCGGCAGTAGAATTCCTCGTCAATGAAGGGTCTCAACATGAAATCATTGCCGCCGACCTTGAGGAAACGGGCCGAAAGCAGGCGGTTGTTCGAAGACGAGACGCCGATGATGCGCAACTCGTGGGAACCACGGGCCGCACGGATGCGCCGGGTCAGTTCGAAACCGTCGATATCGGGCATGTTGTAGTCGGTGACGACCAGACCAATATCCGGATTGGCCTTGAGGATCTCCAGCGCCTTTGCACCACTGTCTGCAACGCTGACCCGGAAATTGTATCGCTTCAGGCGGCTCGAAAGCAAAGCGCGAGCAGTAGCGCTGTCGTCCACGATCAGCACGTGATGCTGATGATTGGTAAGGAAGCGATAGACAGACTCTGCCAGCATCTCCACAGCGAAGATGTTGTCCTTCAGGATGTAGTCGACAATATCCTTGGCGAGCAGCTTCTCGCGCATTTCACCCTGAAAGGTGCCGGTAAAGACCACGGTCGGGATGTTGAGATCGACCAGGTACTCCAGCGCTTCGCCATTTTCTGCGCCCGGCAGGTTGATATTGGAGATGGCGAGCGTCACGGGTTCCTGCGACAGCTCATTGGCCGCCTGCAGATCTTCGAAGGTGCGGCATATTTCCGCATTGATGCCGAATAATTCCTTCAGACGCGTTCCGATCATGGAAGTGAACACGTTCGAATCTTCCGCAACGATGATTCGAGCATCAGGAAATGTTTCTCCGGAATATTGCATTCCGGAAATGCCGAGGAGAGCCATGCGCCTTTGACCTTGAGAAACTGTTTTTGAATTGCACTTGGACGACTTGCAGAACGATCATGTTCTGGGCAGCGCCATAAAAACATGCAGAGATTAATCCCCAATAAAAAAGGCGCAGAGACTAGGGCACCATTTCTGCGTCTTATCAGGTCTGCGACAGTTTATCTGAACCAGGATCCGATATTCATGAAGAACGCCCGGCGAAGTAGGCGTTCCACATATTCGGAAATGGCGGGGAGAAGACCTCAGCGGATGGTGGCGGCTCCGTCCTTGATCTCAACGGTTTCTCCGCCCTCCAGACCGACGCGGTCACCATTGGGCAGTGTCACGAAACAACCGGAAGGGCAAATCTTCTCCGAAGACCCAGCATCGATCGAGACTTCCATACGATTGCCATTTTCCACGATCACAAGAACAACGGCTCCCGAACCGGCATTGGTAACCGTCGCTGCGATGGCACCGCTGCTCAGACCGAGCACAAGAAATGTCGCCGCCATGATCTTTTTCATGCCAATGCGGTGCATCTGCACCGTCCTCTCGTTGCGCTCCGCCGCACCCGGGATAGTTTCGGGTTGTGCGAGCAATGCCCCTTTTCTATCGTTTGACCGCTGAATAGAGCCTGAACGCACCGTTCATGGCAAGATCTTGTCTTCATCCTCCTGATCGGGAGTATTGCGACGCTCGCTCTTGTTGCGTCCCCGGCCCTGCACCGCCTTGGCCTCATTCCGGTCGATATGCAGCCGCACATCCTGCTGCGGATAGGGGATCTGGATCCCCTCGACCTTGAAGCGCTCGAAAATCGTGATGCGCAAATCGTTCTTGACCGGCAGACCTCCAAGGACATCGGCGACAAAGCCCCGAAGTTCGAAATCGAGCGAAGACGCGCCAAAACCGTTGAACATGACCACCGGCTCGGGATTGCGCAGTACGCCCGGGTGAGCCGTGGCGATTTCCAGCAGCAGTTCCATCACACGCCGGGGATCGTTTTCGTAGCTCACCCCCACCGGGATTTCGATACGACCGAGCTTGTTGCGATGTGTCCAGTTCCCGACCGGAGAATTGATGAGTTCCGAATTCGGAACGATGATCGATTGCCGCTGGAAGGTCTCGATCTCCGTGGCGCGAACCGAAATGCGCCGAACGAAGCCCTCAGTCGTGCCCGTCGCCACCCAGTCTCCAACCTTGAACGGTCGCTCGACCAGCAGGATGAGGCCCGAGACGAAGTTCGATACAATGTTCTGGAGACCGAAACCGATACCGAGGGAAAGGGCGCCGGCTACGAGCGCGAGGCTGGAAAGATCGATCCCCGCAGCCGAAATCCCGATCAGGCCGGCAATCCCGGTTCCAAGGTAGCCGATACCGGTCTTGACCGAATTGCGCACACCCGCATCGACCTGCGAACGCGCCATGATGCTGCCATCAAGCCATTTCTGAAGCCAGCGCGTAACGACGAGACCGACGCTGAAAAGCAGGATGCCGCCAAGGATACCGACCAGCGATATGCGGATGGTGCCGACATGAATCTCGGTAAAAATATTGTAGAACCAGAGTTGAAGGTCCTTGGGTTGAAACCCCCAGGAGATCAGGATCAGCGGAATGCCGATGGTCAGCGCAAAGGCATAGATCAGCAGGCCTGCAACCATGCCCGCCTGATCGAGCGCAATTGCCGAAAGCGAGAATCGCTTTTCGAGATATTTGCCGACCAGCGTTTCGCCAAAGCGGTTGGGCGCGGAAATAGCCTTGCCGGAGAGTATTCCGATATACATCGTGGCGACGACGGCACCCGTCAGGATAATCTGGGTGGCCAGGAAACGCGCCAGACCCACGTAACCGATGACGCTGGCAAGGACGAGGCCGAAGCCGATCAGCCTCAAAAGTACGGCAAAGGCCTTCGGCCATGGCTTTCCACGCTCGGCCGGATCCCCGCTCGCACTCAGGACGGGCCGCAGGAACGAGACAATGAAGATGATGATGCCGACGATCACCGACGACACGAGGCTCTTCATGACGGTAAGGACGACGGGAGAGCTCAGCGCCTCGCTGATCGCACCCAGCACGTAGTCGAAGCCATTGACAACGGCCATTGCCACCACAGCGATATTGATATCGCGCGCGCCCTTGTTTGAAAGCCGCACGAGACGCCAGCTCGGGGCCTTAGGCGCGAGAACCGCCCGCGCCAGCATCGAGACGAAGAAGACAAGACCAGCCAGCCCGAAGAGAGCGGAAGCGATCGGCGAAATATCGGACCTCAGCACGCTGAATGTATCGAGGAAGAAGAAACTCGCGCCGAGGAAGGCTCCAAGCGCCATTGCCGGCAGGATGGTGGACCAGAAGGCGACGGAAAACCGGCTCATATAGGCGGGATCCTTGTTGTCAGGATCACGTTTGATCAGCGAACCGAACAACCGGTACTCCACATAGAGCATTACCAGCGCCAGCGACAGCGACAGCATCACCGCCATGCCGAACGGTACGCGCTTGAACTTCCAGATAAAGGAAGACCAGCTTGAGATGGTCCGTCCGAAACGGCTGATTTCATTGGAGAACGAGCTCAAGGCATCGTCGAAGACCTCGCCCGAAATCTCAGTATGCTCGAAGAGCTGGTCGGCGAACAATCGGCGGCGGATATCGGTGATCGCATTCGAGAGGTTCGTGCCACGGATCGAAAGATCTTCCGCCTGCCCCGTCAACGTGTTGATCTGCAGGCGCTCGGCATTCAGCTTGTTGCGCTCCTCCGTGATCTCCGACGCTTCGGCGGGTTGGCCCTCCTTGGGCGCGTCACCGAGCTGGGTGAGCCGCGTCGTCACGTCGTTCAGGCGCGGCCGAAGCTGGACGGAAATCTGCAGGAGGTCGCGGGAAAGATTGTCCACCTGCGCCTTGATGTCGACCAAAGCAGAATCGTCAGTCTTCTTTGCCTCGACCTGCGCCTCCAGATTATCGAGTCGCGCCTGCGTCTCCTCAATCTTCGTCGCGGCATTGCCCATAACGTCGTCGCGCTGCAACAGGTTGTCCTGCGCCAGAACCTGTCCGCCAGAACCCGACAGAAAAGCCGGAACGAGGGCAAGCAGGGCGACAATGGCAAACGGTGAGAGGCGGCGGCAAATACGGAACAAGGTAGATTTCCTGGGTGGACCTGTGCGATTTGCGCGGACAATAGTTTCAGTTTCGGTCAAAAGAAAGAACGGTAAAACGATCGCGCAAAACGAAATGCCGGCCCTGCTTCGTTCACGGGACCGGCATGGAGTTCATCCAGATTTTCAGAGCGATCAGGTAGCCGCGATCTTCGCCCGAAGCTCTTCGAAACGCTGCAACTGCTCGCCGATCAGCGCCCTTTCGGCGTCGCGCCGGACAAAGACCTTGAACATCGCCCTGCCCTCGCCGTTCATGAACCAGACTGAACAGGACCGACGGCCATGGAAACCGCGATCGACAAAGGCGATCGACGTACAGCGTTCCTTGCGGATATGACCGCCAATCGGGCTGTCGCCATGGATGTTGAACCAGCCGTGACCTTCGCTGCCAGCCGGAAGGCTGCCCTCGACTTCAAGCACGATATCCTCGGTGTGTACGATCAGCAGAACGTCGCCCCAGCCGGTCAGGTCCGTCCAGACGCTGTCCCAGCGATCAGCCGGCGCAAGCACTGCAGCGCCTTCCGGAAGGACGGCCAGCACATCCGCAGGTGTTACCCCAGCGGTTGCGGCAATAGCCTCGACCACACCATCGGGTTTTTCGGCAAGGGCGGCACGCGCCCGTTCAGCCCGTTCTGCCATGGAATTCAGCGCTCCATCCATGTCAGCCTCAGGCAGCCTCGGCGTCGGCGCGCTTGCCTTCGCGATCTTCATGGATGATCACTTCAAAACCTTCGAAATGCGGTCCGGAAAGATACTGCACCTTGCTTTCGCCTGCGCGCGCATGAGCGGAACGGAACTGCTCGGACTTGGTCCATGCGGTGAACGCTTCCTGGCTTTCCCAGACGGTGTGGGAAGCATAAAGCGTATGATCTTGCGCTTTCGGTCCCTTTAGCATGTGGAACTCGATGTAGCCCGGCAGTTCGGCAAGACGGCCCTGGCGGGAACGCCACTGTGCTTCAAACGCTTCTTCGAAACCCGGAAGAACCCGGAAACGGTTCATGGCAATGTACATAGGCAAATCCCTTCTTCGTCCGGGCGGCCAACCCACAAAGGCTTGCCGCCAGCCCCTCAATTGAAAATCGGTGCGGAACATTGCCACCCGATCTGTTGCCTTCCTATTGAAACTTTCATATAAAAGTCAAGTTAAATGTCGCTACGCAAGCGACTGCTTTCGCTCGCAATTCGGCCTGCTGCATCAGCCGGTTTGTTCGCAACTGAAACCGGAATCAGAGTTACAGGATATTGAAATGACTGATTTTTTCATGTCGCTCGCCGCTGTCTCGCGTCGCCTAGCGACAACCGTTTTCCTGCTTGCCACGGGTACAGCCGCAGCACTTGCCCAGTCTCCGGCCAGCGATGCAAAGCGGATCGTCTCGGTCGGCGGGACCGCCACGGAAATCATTTATGCGCTCGGTCAGGGTGACCGCCTTGTCGCCGTCGATACGACAAGCACCTATCCCGCCGATACCGCCAACAAGGCGAGCGTCGGTTACATGCGTCAACTCTCCGCCGAGGGTGTGCTTTCGCAGAAGGCGGATCTTATCGTGATGGAGGCCGGTTCAGGCCCGGCTGACGCCATCTCGATCCTGAAGGCGAGCGGCGTTCCCATCGCCACCATACCGACCCCACCGGAAGCCTCGGAAATCGGCAACAAGATCCGCGCCGTCGGTGCAGCCATTGGCAAGGAAGACGACGCCGAAAAGCTCGCGATCGACGTCGAAGCCAAACTCAAGACGCTCGAAACCGAGATTTCCGCACTGCCAGCCCCCCGCAAGCGGGTGCTGTTCGCCCTGTCTCTCGCCAATGGTCGTGTGATGGCAGCAGGCAGCCACACGACCGCCGATGCCATCATCGGGCTTGCGGGAGGCGTCAACGCGGTCTCTGACGTGCAGGGCTACAAACCTCTCAGCGACGAAGCTGTCATTGCCGCCAAGCCCGACATCATCCTCGTCATGAATGGGGGCGCGATGCACATGACAGCAGAACAGGCCTTCGCCCTGCCCGCTTTGCAGGCAACGCCTGCCGGTGCGAACAAGGCGTTCATCGCCATGGATGGCCTCTACCTGCTCGGCCTTGGCCCGAGAACGGCAGAAGCCGCGCATGACCTCGCAACGCAACTCTACCCCGGCGCCGTCAAGTCAACGGAGAGCAAGCCATGAACGCGATGGCGACCTTCGTTGCAAAAACGGCAGGGCCGACCGTTCCCGGTGACCGTTCCGCCTCCGGCGTCATCGTCGTCGCCTTGCTGTTGATCCTGCTTGCCGCAAGCGTGTTCGCATCCCTTGTCACAGGCCCGACGGGTGTCGGCCTGCCGGACCTCATCGCTTATTTTTCCGGGCGAAGCGCCGAGATGTCGCCGCAGGACCTTGCGATCATGGAAGCCGTACGCCTCCCGCGAACCGCGCTCGGCATTCTCGTGGGCGCGGGATTGGGCGTCTCCGGGGCAATGATGCAGGGGTTGTTCCGAAACCCCCTTGCCGATCCCGGCATCGTGGGCGTGACATCGGGCGCGGCATTCGCCGCCGTCTGCGCCATCGTATTGGGAGGCACGGTGCTCGCACCGGTGCAGGCGCTTCTCGGCAATCAATTCCTGCCGATCATGGCGTTTGCCGGCGGGCTCGCCAACACCTTCCTCCTCTACGCCATCGCCACCCGCAACGGCCAGACCTCCACCACGGCCCTCATCCTTTCGGGGATCGCCATCGGCGCTATGAGTGCAGCCGCGACCGGCCTGCTGATCTTCATCGCCGACGACCGGGCGCTGCGTGACATCACCTTCTGGTCGCTGGGATCGCTGGGCGGCGCTACCTACGCCAAGATCCTGGCAATCCTGCCCTTCATTCTCTTCGTGCTCGTCATCATTCCCTTCGTTGCCCGCGGCCTCGATGCGCTGGTGCTCGGCGATGCGGCAGCCTTCCACATGGGCATTCCCGTGCAACGCCTGAAACGCTGGTCCATCGTCGCCGTCGCTGCTGCCTGTGGCGCAACGGTCGCCGTTGCCGGCTCCATCTCCTTTGTCGGCATCGTCGTGCCACACCTGCTGCGCCTCGCCATCGGCCCGTCGCACCGATTCCTGATGCCCGCATCGGCTATCGGGGGATCTGCCCTCCTACTCTTCGCCGACAGCATCGCCAGAACCGTCGCAGCACCCGCAGAATTGCCTATCGGCATCATCACGGCGATCCTCGGAGCCCCGGTCTTCCTCTTCCTGCTGCTCGGCCGCAGCGGGCGTGCAGCCATGGATGGCCTCTGATGATCGCAGCCACCAATGTCTCCATCCGTCGCTCCGGCCGCCTCCTGATCGACAGGATCAACCTTGCCGTGACGCCCGGCAGCTTTACCGCCGTCATCGGGCCGAACGGCGCCGGCAAGTCGACGTTGATGAAGGTCCTGTCGGGCGAAATGCCGCCGGACGAAGGCTTCGTCAATTGTAATGGCCGCGACCTCAGGCAACTCTCGCCGATCGAACTCGCCGCAGAGCGCGCCGTGCTGCCGCAATCCACGGTACTGTCCTTCCCGTTCACGGCATTGGAAGTGGCTCGCATGGGCGCTGTCGCCTACGGCGATCCTGATCCCGCCAATTCGGCGCGTCGCGCACTGGCCCGAGTCGGGCTGGAGGGCTTCGAGGCGCGCGCTTACAACGCGCTTTCAGGCGGCGAGCAGCAGCGCGTGCAGTTCGCCCGCGTGCTCGCCCAGGTGCCGTCTGCGGTGGAGAATGGCAAGGCCCGAGCGCTCTTCCTCGACGAGCCGACATCGAGCCTGGACATCGGGCACCAGATCGCCGTTCTGGAAATCGCCCGCGACTTCGCGAGAGACGGCGGCGCGGTGTTGGCAATCCTGCACGACCTCAACCTCGCCGCCGAATTCGCCGACGATCTTGTGGTTCTCAGCCATGGTCGCATGGTGGCCCGGGGACGTCCGTCTGAGACACTTCGTGACGACGTGGTAAGCGAGGTCTACGGCATCAGGGGGGCCGTGGGCCGGATACCAAACGAGCGAATACCTTTCGTTCTGCCGCAGTCCCGAATCAGCCAAATTGAGTAAAGCCGGCTAACGGAGTTATCCACAGCTTTCCACAGGCTCAACATGAGAAAACGAACCTAATTTCCGCAACGTTCCCGGAACATTTGAATCGAGGAGCGGAACAAAACAGGATTATCTTTATCGCTGGAAACCCGCGAGTGTTGTGAGCCGCCTTTTCAAGAAATTCCATATCCCTTCGCCGGCAAAGAAAACAGCCGCCGAAGGGATTAGCTCCATGCATAACCCTACCCATATAGGAAAATGCAGCCGGCAAAGGCTCATTCGTGAATGGTGTAGGAGCCCAGTTCGCAGAGGTTCTGTGAGTCCTCGGTGGTGTCCAGAGCGGAACCTTCCTCGAATTCGAAGCGCATGTCGTATTCGCAAACAGTGCGGCCATCAGCGATGGTAAGCTTTACGCTCTCGCCTGGCCCCAGAACGTCCTTGCCGAAGACATCGTCTTCCCAGTCATCAACACCGACCGGAGACGTGTAGAATCGAGTCAGAACGGAATTGGTGCCGTTGGTCAGAGTGAAGACCAGATCCTCGGCCTGCGCCGCGGTGGTGGTCAGGATTGCAGCCGCCAGAAAACCTGCGGCGGAAAGCATCGATTTCATGCGAAACAAATCTCCAAGCCCGAGATTGGGCAAAGTCTGCATATCGCAAAATAGTAAAGTAACGATCCCGTGATCACGCATCGCGCTGACCAATTTTGGACGACGCATGAAAAAACTTCCGCGAGAGCGGAACTTCTACTTTGAAATCACAAAACTTCAAGAGATTATGGTGGGTGATGTAGGGCTCGAACCTACGACCCGCTGATTAAGAGTCAGCTGCTCTACCAACTGAGCTAATCACCCGTCAGCACCGTCTTGCGGTGTGAGAGGGCGTATAAACAGGATCCGCACTGTTGTCCAGCGCGGAAGCCGAGATTCTTTGACCTTTTGTCAAAAAAAATTAAAAATTAGAAATTACCCATTATTTTCAGATATCTAGAACACCCGTTGCGACGCGTACCGCTTGCCCGCCGATGCGAGCCCGGGAAATCTCGCCATCCTTGGCGTCGATATGCAGGTGAATATAGGACGGTCGCCCCATCTCGACGCCCTGCTCCACCATCATCGGATGATGCCCGTCCGGCAGCGCGTCGAAGTGACGGATTGCTCCCGACAGCGCTGCAACGGCTGAACCCGTCGCGGGATCTTCAGAAATACCCATGTCGGGAGAAAACATCCGCGCATGGAACTTCGCGCCGTGATGCACGCCGCCACGACAATAGACATAGGCCGACGTTAACCCGCCCTCGCAAAGCGGCGCCGTCCGCTCCCAGAGTTGCGGATCGAAATCGACGCGCTCGACGGCGCTGAGATTATGCACAGGCACCAGAAGGAATGGAACGCCGGCACTCCAGATCGACGGAACGTGATTCTCGAAACCAAGTTCCGTGATTTTCAACGACAGCGCATCGGCGATACCCTGCCGGTCCAGTGCCAACTCATAACTCATCGACGTCTTGGGGAGATCGAACTCCGCGAAGCTCGCCTCCCCCTCCCTCAGCCGCACCGCACAGCGCACAGGCCCGACATTTTCTTCCAACACGGAGACGAGATCGAGATTGCCACCCGCGTCTACATAGGCGCGTTCGGCAAGAGCGATCGCAGTACCCACGGTCGGGTGGCCGGCAAACGGCAATTCGCGCCCAGGCGTGAAGATACGCAACCGAGCGCTGTGCGACCCGTTCGACGCCTTCATGACGAACACTGTCTCCGACAGGTTCATTTCCGCCGCAATCTCCTGCATCGCGTCATCGGACAAGTCATCGGCTTCGAAGACAACGGCGAGCGGATTGCCAGCCAGCTTCCGGTTGGTGAAAACGTCGTAGATTGAATAGGGTCGTGCCAAGGGTAGTCTCCGCCTGTACCTGTATTTCGAACCCGGGAGACTGCCCGACCTTGCCGCGAGGTGCAAGCAAGCAGAACGGCTAACCCTTCCCGGTGAAGAACCACTCCAGCACCGGAGGCATGGCCGTGTTATAGGGATGAGCGCCCGGATCCGGTGAGCGGATCGCAACCGCTCCGGCAATCTCCTTTTCCTCGTCCACCAGCATGTGCGCCGCGATGCGATCCAGCAGTTCCTCCGCCGGCCTGTCGAACCGATAGCGCTGAAGGATCGTAAGCCGTCTGTTGCGGTAACTTCCGAAGAACCCTTCCTCGGGCGTGGCCTCTTCGAGATCCAGACCCGTCTCCTCTCGTACCTCGCGCCGCATATTGCCGATGAGATCGCATCGCCCATCGACGATATCGCTCCGGTCGAGCGAGCCGGCGGCAAAATAAACTTGCCCGGCATTGGCGGTATGCGCACCCATCTTTACGGCGATCAGGGCATTGTCGGAGGAAACGATGACTGGAAAGCAGAAGGCATGATATCCGCCACGTCCCTTCCCTTGTCCTTGCGGTTGACGACGCCACCACATGAAAGTGGAATAAGGAACCACGAATGCCTCTCCCTCGAGGACACCATCGCGAAAGGTCAGCCGGTTCTGAAAGACGAGATCGCCATTGAAGAGCGCCGGATTGGCGGCAATCTCTCGCTCCCAGTTTTCTTCCGCGGCCTCCTTCTCTGCCAAATGGAATGGATGCTCGCCTTCGAGAACCCGAAAGCTGATGTCCTTCACCGGGAAGACGTGCCCATTATTCGGCAGCCCCGTCTGATCGCAAAAGGGAAGATCGTTCATGGGATATCCAGTGAAATGACGATGGGGCAATGATCTGAGGCTTTCGGCCGATCCCAGCCAATGCGCGGATAACGCTCGACATCCTGCCCCGGTGGAAACACGGTGCGAAACGGCTGGCCGGCCCGGATGATATCGGGGCTCCTGCCAGGATTGGCTGCGGCCAGTGCCGGCGAGAGCCAGATGTAGTCAAGCTGGCACAGATGCTGTTCTGCCGGCCCACGCGCATGATAGAGCGTCCAGCGATCAAGCGGCTCGCGCCGCAGCATGACATTTTCAGCAAAGCCGTCGGCGGAAAAGACGTCGAGCGCGCTCGGCCTCGTGTCGCGATATTCGAACCGATAACCGGTCCGCCGGTCGCCGATCACGTCCACCCGCTCCTGATAATCGTTCATGTCACCGCATATGGCGAAATTCTTGTCCGCCGTCTGCCCCTTGCCGAAACGCTGCTCGATGATATGGCGCACAGCCTTGGTCTCCGCCTCGCGGACCGGCATCGTCGATGTACGCCCGTCCATGCCATCACGACCGTTGGTCATCGACTTGAAATGAACGACATACAGCGTGAAGGGCCGTCCTCCGACCACGAGATCCAGCTCAAGGCAGTCGCGCTTGAAGATCCGATCATCGGGCTTGGCGTAGTTTGCCAGCGCCGGCGTAAAAAGCCCGAGATCGGCATAGGTCAGGGCCGCATGGCTCTTGATGTCGGAAACGGAAATAGCCTCGCCGTCGCGGGTCTGTTCGCGCATCATCACCCCGACATCGATGCCGCGGCTGTCATTGCCCTCGACCAGATATTTGTGCCGGTAGCCGGCGCCCATCATGCGGAAGAGATATCCATACTCGAAGTTCTGCAGGGCGGCCATGTTGTCGACCTCCTGCAGGCAGAGAATGTCGGCATCCGCATCGGCAATCGCCAGCGCCGAGAGCTGGCGGGTATCGTCGGTCGACGCCACCACACGCGCCGCCTCGAGCCGCTGATAGTCCTGCTCGTTGCGCATTTCGAACAGCTTCAGCACGCGATCCTGTCGCAACTGGTTGCGGAAACCGGTGAAATCGAACCGGGTAATCAGGTTCTCGATGTTGAAGGTCGAAAGTCTAAGCGCCATGAAACGTTCCGTCGGTATCGACTGTCGGGATCGAACGGCGGCGACCTCCGCCACCGCCATCCGGGCTCCACAAACGTTTAAACCAGAATCAGGCCACCTTCACGCCCAAACCGCCCCTTGCGGCAAAAGGGCGGAAAAACCGGGACCTCAGCTTGCCTTGGCGGTCACTGTCGCCTTGAACTTGCCCATCAGGTAGGGTCCTGAAAGCACTGGCTGATAACGCGGCTCGTCTCCCGGCGAAAGGCAGGTATCGAGGCAACGGATCTCGGCAAACCAGTTCGGCTGATGGAAGAATGCGAGCGACTGCCTCCGATCCATTCCACCCTCCTCCGGCGGCGGATTGACCACCCGATGCAGCGTCGAGACCCAGCGGTCGTTGGTCCACAGCGACATCAGGTCGCCGATATTGATGACGAAGGCGCCGGGCACCGGCGGCACGGAGACCCAGTCTCCCTCTGGCGAAAGAATCTCCAGCCCGCGGGAACCGGGTTCCGGAAGCAGTATGGTCAGCGATCCGTAATCCGTATGCGCGCCGGCCCTGAGTTGTCCCGGCTGGGGAACGACCGTCTGGGCGGGATAGTTCAACGCCCGCAAGGCGCTGATCGGCTGATCGATGAAGTCCTCGAAGAAATCCTCCGGCAGTTTCAGGGCCACCGCAAAGACCCGCATGATGCGCCGCGCCAAATCCTCCATGGCCCGGTAATAGGCCTTCCACGCATCCGCGAACCCTTCCGGTCCCGCGGGCCAGATGGTTTGCGCATAGCAGAACGACAGGGCTTCGCTGTCGGTCATGCCCGCAGGAACGGCAAGCGGACCACCGTTGAAGCTTTCCTTCAGGTCCGGCGGCGTATCGACGTTTTTCGATTTCGCCAGCGCCTCGGTGCCGGGGCCGAGATAGCCATAGGGATAGCCCGGAAAGGGCGCGCGCGCCGCGTTCTTTTCTTCCGGTGACAGGTCGAAGAAGGTTCTTGCCGACTGCCAGACGCCGTTGATCACGTCCTTCGGAACGCTGTGCTCCGCGATCGCCAGAAATCCGGTCTTGCGGCAGATCTCGTCCACCGTTTCGCCAAGGCGCTTCTTCTCCTCCGGCGTTGCGCGTTCGAATGCGCCAAGATCCAATATCGGGAAATCCGCCATGCCTGTTCTCCTTATCTGCCTTTATGGGCGGCAAGAGAACACCAGCACATGGCGTTGCGCAATGGTTCAAAGACGCCACCCCGCCTGTAGCGTCACGCGCAACACCTCGCCAACCCGGGTCGGCTGGCGGCTGTAGGCACGCAGCGACTGGCCGTCTGCGAGGGTCAGCCGCAGCGCATAGCGTTCGCCCTCATAGAGGACACCGGCAACCGTTGCGGCCACGCCTTCTCCGCCGACGATGACGTCCTGCGGACGCACCAGCACCTCCGAAAGCGGGTGCAAATCGACTTCACGCTCGAACGCAAGCGCCAGCATCGACCAGTCGAGCGCCCGCGGATCCTCGCCGGCAAGCGGCAGGCTGAGGATTGCACCCTGCCCGATCAGCGAACCCACCAGCCGCCCCTCGGGACGCGCATAGATCTCGGCCGGCGGTGCCACCTGCAGCAACCTGCCTTCGGACATGACCGCGACATCGGTCGCCAGCGCCATCGCCTCGGCCTGATCGTGGGTGACATAGACCATGGTCGCACCGGAGCGCGCATGAAATTCGCGAAAGGTCTCTTCCATCTCCTGACGCAGATGACGGTCGAGATTGGCGAGCGGCTCGTCAAGCAGCACCACATCCGGATCCGTCACCAGACTGCGCGCCAGCGCCACCCGCTGCCGCTGGCCACCGGAAAGATCGGCCGGACGGCGCTCGGCATATTGCTCCAGCCGAACCGCCTTCAACGCCTCGCCGACCTTCTTGCGATAGCGCTCGCCGGAAATGCCACGCACCTTCAGGGGATAACCGACATTGGCCGCGACCGTCATATGCGGCCAGAGCGCATAAGACTGGAACACCATAGCCATGTTGCGCCGCTCCGGCGGCACCGCCCCGGAAGCATCCGAAAGCACCCGCTCGCCAAGAAGGATGGAGCCGTCGCTCGGCGCTTCGAAACCGGCGATCATTCTCAAGACCGTCGTCTTGCCGCAGCCGGATGGCCCGAGCAGCGCGAGAAAACCGCCATCGCGAATTTCCAGCGATACGTCGTTCACGGCGGGCTTGCCGGTTCCGTAATCCTTGCAGAGTTTGTGCAGTGTCAGTTTCGCCAAGGAACGACTCCCTTCGGCAGCCGGGCCGCCATCAGTTCGAGCAGCAGCATCAGCACCACGACCATCGCCACGACCAGCACGGAGAGCGCCGAGGCGAGGTCATAGGAACCACTGTCATCGAGATTATAGATCGCCACACCGAGCGTCTGTGTGCCCGCCGACCACAGAAGCGCCGAGACCGTGAGTTCGTTGCAGGCGATCAGGAAAACGAGGATGACGGACGCGCCCGCCGCCGGCGCGACCAGCGGCACGATGATATCCGCGAGCCGCCGCCAGAAGCCGGCTCCCGACAGCCGCGCCGCCTCCTCCAGCGCCGGATCGAGCTGGCGCAGCGCACTCACCACGGGTTTCAGCCCCACGGCAAAGAAGCTGGAGAAATAGGCCGCGAGAATGATCCAGATCGTGCCGTAGATGGTGACGCCAAGAAGCGGCAGTGGCGCGGCAAAGACGAGAATGAAGGCGACCGAGATAACGATGCCCGGCAGCGCATAGGGGATCTCGATCATCGCCGAGAGCGCAGCCGAAAGCCGCTTGCCGCCCCGTGTCAGCGCATAACCCGTCAGCACCCCGATCACCAGAAGTCCGAAGGCGGTCGCCGAGGCCAGGAAAATGGAGTTGGCGAAGGCCGTGCGCGTCACCTTCTGGCGGAACAGGATTTCCTCATAGGCCGCGAAGGACGCCGTCTTGAACGACAGCGCCACGCCGTAAGCCGGCACCAGCGAAGCGGAGACGAGCGCGATGAACGGTGCGATCAGGATCGCGAAAAGCAGGAGCCACAGGAGGAATTCGACCGGCAGGCGCAGGGCACCCAGCCGGAAGGTGGCGGATGCGCCCGCAAGTCCGATGACGCGATAGTCCCTGCCCTTCAGCGCCCATTCCTGCACCTGCAACCCGACCACCGCCATCACGGCGATCATGCCGGAGAGAATGGCGATGTCACCGAAGGTGCTGGTGCCGAAACTCGCAAACCGGGCATAGACCAGCGTCGGCAGCGTGTAGATCGAAGCGGGGATACCGAGAATGGCCGGAATGCCGAAATTGCCGACACCGGAAACAAACGCCATCGCCGCGCCCGCAATCAGCCCCGGCAGCGACAACGGCAGGACGATGTCCTTCAACACCTGCCACGGCGAAGCACCGGAGAGCTTTGCCGCTTCGATGCCGTCGCGCGGCAGGGCGAGCAGCCCGGCGCGCAGCGACAGGAAGACGAGCGGCGAATGTTGCACCCCGTAAAGCAGGGCAATACCGGCGATCGAATAGAGCGGCTGGGGACTGCCGAGCGGCGGCGCAAGACCGAGCGCCTTCAAGAGCGGGCTGGAAGGTCCCGTCATGCCCACCCAGGAAAGCGCCGTTACCTGCGGCGGGATCATCGTCGGCAGCATGAAAAGGAAGCTCAGAAGCCATTTGCCGCGAATATCGGCGAGCGTCAGCGCCAGCGCGAAAAAGCCGCCGATTGCGACGGCCGCAATCATCCCGAGGACGGACGTCGTCAGCGTGTTCCACGCCGCGGTCCAGATCGCCGGATCGGCGAGAAGCTCCAGCGCCTTGCCGTTGAGGATCGAAGAAATGCCGGCCATCACCAGCCTTGCGAGCGGCAGCACGCAAAGGCCGGCGACGACGGCCGTGACAAACGGAAACAGCCAGCGGGGCTGGCTGTTCGCATTGGTAGAAAAGCGCGGCATGTGCCCTTCGATCAGTTCGTGCCGAAGATGCCGGAGAAGGTCTTCAGGTCTTCGTCGGTAGCTTTCAGCGCAGCAGCAGCATCGATCGGGAGAACCTTGATGGTATCGCGCGCCGGGAAGCCTTCCGGAACGGCCATGCCGTTACGGGCCGGGATGTAACCGAGCTTCAGGAAGCCTTCCTGCCCCTTTTCGGAAAGCACATAGTCGACGAACTTCTTCGCGGCTTCGGCATTCTTGGAAGATGCGAGGATGCCGACCGGCTCGGTGACGGCGGAAACGCCTTCTTCCGGGAAAACGAACTCGACGGGTGCGCCCTTGGCCTTTTCGCGGATCGGCATGTAATCGACCACGACGCCGTAAGCCTTCTCACCCGACGCGACGGACTTCAGCACGCCGCCGTTGCCGCCGGCGGCAATGGCGCCGTTTGCCTGCAGTTCCTTGTAGTAATCCCAGCCGAGCGACGAAACGCCGGCCAGCGTCTGGGCGTGGATGAGTGCTGCACCCGAGGTCAGCGGGCTCGGCATGGTCACGAGGCCCTTGGCTTCCGGCTTGGCAAGATCCTTCCAGCTCGTCGGCTTCATCGAAGCGGCGGTGTTGTACATGATGCCGGTGGTGATGAGCTTGGTGGAGTAATAAAAGCCGTCTGCGTCATAGAGAGCAGCGTCGTAGTTGGCGGCTTCCGGCGACTTGTAGGCCAGAAGCTGGCCGTTCTGTTTCATGCGCTCGAGCGTGACGGTGTCGGCGATCAGAAGCACATCGGCAACCGGGTTGCCCGCTTCGATTTCGGCCATCAACTTCGCCATGATCTTCGGCGTACCGTCGCGGACCCAGTCGACCTTCACATCGGGATTGGCGGCCATGAAGCCATCGACCGTCGCCTGCGCATCTTCGTTCGGCTGGCTGGTGTAGAGCACCAGATTGGCGGCATCGGCCGAAACGGTCATGAAGCCGAAAGCGGCAAGCGCGGTGAAGGCGGAAAGCAGAGTTTTCATCGGAACGTCCTCGCAAGTATGAGACGCCGCTCATTAGTGCCGCCGTATAACACCGGCATGACACCGGCCTTTCTTTCCCGATAAAAACGAGGACGATCTTCCAGCCGCCCCCAAACACCTGCGTCCGATCACTCTCTTCCCCGGCATTAAAACCGCTTCAACAATCCGCGAATATACCAATTTCTTGAGACTTTTATGGGTTCAATGGCGCCCAACCGGAGTTGGGCGTTGCAGACCCACCCAAATCCTGCGATGGCGAAAAAATCTTCCGACGGAGAATGGCAAGAGACATGAAGACCCGCAGTCACTGGCGCGCGCGGTTGCGCTACGAATTCGACAAGAGCATGGCTGGCGGAGCGATCGCGCTGATCGGCTGGCTGGCCCTCATTTCGCTGGTGGTCATCATTCTTGCCGGCATATTCCTGGCGATCTCGGGCATCGCGCCGGAAGGCGGCGAACCCGTCGGCTTCCTCGAAGGCGTGTGGGAATCCCTGATGCGCACCATGGATGCCGGCACCATGGGCGGCGACATGGGATGGGGCTTCCGCATGGTGTCGCTCGTCGTCACCGTCATCGGCATTTTCGTCTTCTCTGCCTTGATCGGCGTCATCTCTTCCGGCCTCGAGGACAAGCTGGGCGAGCTGCGCAAGGGACGCTCCCGCGTGCTGGAGACCGATCACACCATCATCCTCAACTGGTCGCCTTCCATCTTCGACGTCATCAACGAGCTGGTGATTGCCAACCAGAGCCGCCGGAAACCACGCATCGTCATCATGGCCGATAAGGACAAGGTGGAGATGGAAGACGAAATCGCCACCAAGGTCGAGGATCTGAAGAACACCCGGATCATCTGCCGCAGCGGCGACCCGACAGACCTTTACGATCTCGACATCGTCAACGCCCAGACCTCCCGCTCGATCATCGTCCTGTCGCCGGAAGGCGAGGATGCCGATTCCCGCGTGGTCAAATCGGTGCTCGCCCTGGTCAACGATCCCAAGCGCCGGATCGAACCCTACAAGATCGCCGCGGAGATCCGTGACGGCCGCAATGCCGAAGTCGCCCGCAT
The DNA here is from genome assembly GCA_003248775.1 of Shinella sp. Taxonomy (GTDB): domain Bacteria; phylum Pseudomonadota; class Alphaproteobacteria; order Rhizobiales; family Rhizobiaceae; genus Allorhizobium. The sequence continues at coordinate 44,304 of QFQX01000025.1, forward strand.
CGTTGGCGGCCGCGAACTGCAGCTCGTTCTCGCCGACGACCTCATTTCCCGCATCGTCGTCCATACGAGCCGCCAGTCCGGTCTCTCCTCCGTCTACTCCGAACTGCTCGATTTCGACGGTTGCGAGATCTATACGCTCGAGCAGCCGGAACTGACCGGCAAACCCTTCGGCGCTGCCGTGATGAGCTACGAAAACTGCTCGCTGATCGGCGTTTGCGATGCGTCCGGCGCCGTCCTTCTCAATCCGCCGCCGGCAAGGGTTTTCGAACAGGGCGACCGCGCGATCATCATCGCGGAGGACGACGCTTCGATCCGAACATGGAGCGGCAATCTGGAAATTGCCAAGGAGACCATCCGCCCGATAGCCAGGCGCGAACGGCAGCCGGAACGCACGCTGGTCCTCGGCTGGAACCGCCGCGGACCGATCATTGCCTCGGAACTTGCCCGTTATGTCGCGCCCGGCTCGCACCTCACAATCGCCGCCAACTCCGCAGCCTTCGACAGGGATGTCGGCAATCTCGACATCGATCCCACTGTGATGACTGTCGAATGCCGCGTGGTCGACACCAGCGACCGGACCTCCCTCGATGCCCTGTCGATCCCCTCCTTCGACCACGTACTGGTTCTCGGTTACAGCGACGATCTCTCCGCGCAGGGGGCCGACACCCGAACCCTGATCACGCTTCTCCAGCTTCGCCGTATCGCCGAGCGCTCCGGCAAGCGCGTCAGCGTCGTCAGCGAGATGATCGACATCCGCAACCGGCAGCTTGCCGAAGTCACCCGCGCCGACGATTTCGTCGTCAGCAACAAGCTGGTCAGCCTGATGCTGGCGCAGGCCTCGGAAAACGAGTTCATGGCGGCGATCTTCAACGAGTTGCTGGATGAAAAAGGATCGGAAATCTACATGCGCCCTGTCACGGACTATGTATCGATCAACCAGCCGACCAACTTCTTCACCATCAGCCTGGCAGCCCTGCGGCGCGGCGAGATCGCCATCGGCTATCGCCGGCAGCGCGAGGACGATTCAGACGCTCGCAGGCTCGGCGGCGTCACCGTCAATCCCTTGAAATCCGAGAAAATCACTTACTCGGCCCGCGACATGGTGATCGTGCTTGCCTCAGATTGACGCAACGAAAAAGCCCGGATTCCACCGGGCTTTTCCTTTCAGCGACTTGAAAGAATTCAGGCCGCCAGCGCCAGCGCGCCGCTGACCAGACGACCGAGGCGCTTGATGCCTTCGTCGATCATCTCCTCATTGGCGCAGGAGAAGGATAGCCGCAGCGTATTGGCGCCGGAACGGTCGGCAAAGAAGGCCTGGCCCGGTACGAAGGCCACCTTTTCCGTTTCGACGGAACGGGCGAGAAGTTCGCCGCCGTCCAGTCCCTCCGGCAGCGTCACCCAGACGAACATGCCGCCTTCCGGCCGCGTCCAGACTGTACCGGCCGGCATATACTTCTCCAAAGCCGCCAGCATGGCATTGCGTCGCTCGCTGTAGGCCGCCCTGATCTTCGCCACCTGCTGGTCGAAATGCCGTGTTGCGACATGGGCGATCGCCATCTGATTGATGGTAGATGAGTGCAGGTCGGCTGCCTGCTTCATCAGGACGAGCTTGCGGATAACCGGCATTGCCGCAACGACAAAGCCGACCCGAAGACCCGGCGCCAGCGTCTTGGAGAAGGAGCCGCTGTAGATCGTGCGGGTGTTCTCGATCGAGCCCTTCTCGGCTATCTCCAGCGCCAGGATCGGCGGGATCGCCTCGCCGTCATAGCGCAACGACTGATAGGCCGCGTCCTCGATGATGGCGATATCGAGTTCATCGGCCAGCTTGAGCAGCCGGCGGCGTCCGTCAAGGTCGACGGTCTCACCCGTGGGGTTGGCGAAATCGGCGGAGAGATAGGCAAACTTCACCTCGCCTCCGAGATTTTCCGCAGCCGTCCTGTAGCTCTCCGGCGTACGGTTGCCGAAGGTAAGCTGATCGTAGTTCGGCTCATAGGCATTGAAGGCCTGCAGCGCGCCGAGATAGGTGGGCCAGTTCACCAGCGCCGTATCCTTCGGCGACAGGAACAGCTTGCCGAGATAATCGAGAGCCTGCTGCGAACCGGAGGTGATGAAGATGTTGTCGACCGTGCAGGCGATCCCGAGCTTTTCCATCTCGCCCTTCAGCCACTCGCGCAACGGCTTGTAGCCCTCGCTCACCGAATACTGAAGCGCTGCCGCTGCTTCCGGGCCTGAGAAGATATCGGCATAGGCGGCCTTGAAGGCCTCGTCGGGGAAAAGTGAAGGATCGGGAATCCCGCCGGCGAAGGAGATGATGTCCGGGCGATCAAGAAGCTTCAGCAATTCTCGGATTTCGGATGCACGCATGCGCGACGACCGCGTCGCGAAAATATGGTCCCAATTCAGCACGGGAGTTTCCTCGAAGTGTTTTTAGAATACGCTCAGATGACCATGGATGGCTCGATATGTCAACAATGCTGACCTATCGTATTTTGAAACTTTTCTGGAAAAATGGGTACGTACAGAGCAACAATCATTCGCTCGGCGTATCCCTGAGGCAAGATTACGTCGATTTCAGTCGTGTAATACGTCTTTTGGCAGCGGATGCGATCTCGCTGTAAAGATGCTAGAAAAGCGACGGTGCAACACGGGGGGAAGAGATGCGGAAATGGCTTTCGGTTTTCATCCTGATGGCCGCACCATTGTTGCCCGCATCTGCCTTTGCCGGCTGTTTCGACCTCGCCAAGGGACAGCCGTCTAACCTCAGCGGCGTGCTGACCCACCACATCTTCCCGGGACCGCCGAACTTCGAGGACGTGCAGAAGGGCGATACGCCCGAACCCGGCTATATCCTGAAGCTGGATGACAACATCTGCCTGACGGGAGACCCTGATTTTACCGATCCCAAAGTCCTCTTCGATGAGGTGCAGCTTGTCCCGACCGAAGAGACCGGCTCGGACATGAAAACGTTGCGCGACAGCCGCGTGCACGTCGTTCTGAAGGACCCGATGCCCGCCATGACCGGCCATCACCACCGCCCGCTTGTCGCCTGGGTAACAGCCATCGAACCGCAGGGTGACCCCACCAAGAACTACGGTACCGCAGCAACCACGGTCGAAGCCTTTTACAAGGCGCTGGAAACGGGCGACGGCATGCTGGCGGCGCGCTTCATCATTCCCGAAAAGACGGAGAAGGGCCTGCTGTCTCCCGGCTCGCTTTCCCGCTTCTACGGCAATCTCGACGAACCGCTGGAACTGCATGACGTCCACGCGCTTGCCGACGACAGGTTCCTCGTCCGCTACCGTTTCCGCGATGGCGAAAGGGTCTGCGATGGCCGGGCCACCGTGACCACCACCCGCCGCGATGGCCGCGCCTTCATCAAGTCGATCCGCGCCGACAGCGGCTGCTGAGCAGCCAACGAAAAAGGCCGGGGAAGTCACCCTCCCCGGCCCGGATATTCTGGTCTCTTCCGATCCCGTAACACCATCGGCACGAATACCGACTGGTCAAGACCGGAAAAGCCGCAATTAGTTGCCGTCCTTGTCGAGCAGCTTGCTCTTGCCGATCCCGCGACGCCAAAGGCGCGCATCAAAAGATGGCCGGGACCGGCAAGCCGCGATTAGTTGCGGTCCTTGTCGACCAGCTTGTTCTTGCCGATCCAGGGCATCATGGCGCGGAGCTTCGTGCCGACTTCCTCGATCTGGTGGCTGTCGTTCAGACGGCGGATACCCTTGAAGCGGGCGGCGCCTGCGCGGTATTCCTGCATCCAGTCCGAGGTGAACTTGCCGGTCTGGATGTCGTGCAGAACGCGCTTCATTTCAGCCTTGGTTTCGGCAGTGATGATGCGCGGCCCGGTGACGTATTCGCCCCACTCGGCCGTGTTGGAGATCGAGTAGTTCATGTTGGCGATACCGCCTTCATAGATCAGGTCGACGATCAGCTTCACTTCGTGCAGGCACTCGAAATAGGCCATTTCCGGAGCGTAACCGCCTTCGACCAGCGTTTCGAAGCCGGCGCGGATGAGTTCGACGAGACCGCCGCAGAGAACGACCTGTTCGCCGAAGAGGTCGGTTTCGCACTCTTCCTTGAACGAGGTTTCGATGATGCCGGAACGGCCGCCACCAACGCCGCAGGCGTAGGAGAGAGCGAGTTCAAGTGCGTTGCCGGAAGCGTTCTGGTGGATAGCAACGAGGCAGGGAACGCCGCCGCCCTTCTGGTATTCGCCGCGAACGGTGTGACCCGGGCCCTTCGGAGCGATCATGACGACGTCGACCGAAGCCTTCGGCTCGATCAGGCCGAAATGAACGTTCAGACCGTGGGCGAATGCGATGGCTGCGCCGTCACGGATATTCGGAGCGATGTCAGCCTTGTAAATGTCGGCCTGCAGTTCGTCCGGGGTCGCCATCATCATCAGGTCGGCCCAGGCTGCAGCTTCGGCAACGGTCATGACCTTGAAGCCGTCAGCTTCGGCCTTCTTGGCGGTTGCGGAGCCGGCCTTCAGCGCGATGGCGACGTTCTGCGCACCGCTGTCCTTGAGGTTGAGGGCGTGTGCACGGCCCTGGGAGCCGTAGCCGATGATGGCGACCTTCTTGGCCTTGATGAGGTTCAAGTCGGCATCACGATCGTAATAAACGCGCATCGTATTTTCCTTCCCTATGCTTGTCGGTTGTGATGGGTGTCAGTTGTCGGCGAACCGTGGTGGGCAGAGCCCCTACGACCCCGCCAATGCTTTTTCAGTGCCGTAGAGCGTAAGAAAGGCATGAACAGCCTTTTCCGCCCGGGCAGCGAAATTCTTCGTATTGGGCGCTTCTCCCAGCAGCATGCGCACATGCAGGTCCGAGACGATCAGCCCGTAAAACGTGCGATAAGCTTCCTCGCCATCGGAAAAGCGCAGGAGACCGTCGCGCTGGCCGGCGTCGAGCAATGCCCGTGCACGCCGGTCGATCTGCCGGCGGCCACGCTCCAGAAGCAGCGTGCCGAGCTTCGATCCGTCGCGGCTGCTCTGGCCAATCGCCAGACGGTTGAGAGCCAGCGAAACATCGCCCGCGAGAACATCGAGCAGGTCGTGGGAGAAAACGTCGAGATGTTCCTTGAGGCTTGCAGCACTCAGGCGTTCACCCGGCCGTTCGACTGTCCTGACCTTGCTCGCCTGATAGGAGATCATGGCCGACAACAGCCCGTCGCGATCGCCGAACCACTTGTACAGGCTTTCCTTGGAGCAGTTCGCGGCGCGCGCAAGCCCGGCGGTCGTCAGCGCCTTGTCCCCGCCTTCGACGAGCAGACGCAACGCTTCCGCCAGAACAGCGCTCTGGCGCGGCGTAAATTCGGCGTTGGCGGTTTCGGTCTGCAAGATAGCGATCCTCAAGTACCGTACGGTACGGTTCTCCCTAGCGACAAAAAAATCCGCGGTCAAGTGCTATGTGGAAAATGACCAGAAGAAGAAGGTTTTCGCCCTGCCCTCTCCACTATCAGACCCAACGGCTTCCAACGCGTCGTTCGACCATCGAAATATTCATTGATGCCAGTTTTGGTGTTTGGTCGGATCAACGCGGCGGGATAAGGCTGGCAACCAAATCACCCGATCAAGAGGATAGCTCTCGATGTCGCTGCGCGTTGCCGCCCTGCTCCTTGCCTCCGCCTCCCTGCTTGCCGCATCTCCGTTAGCCGCAGCGCCCGAGAATCGTTGCGGCTGGATCCAGAATCCCACGCCCGGCAACAACTGGCTGGACGACCGTGATGGCACATGGATCATCACCACGCAGGGCATGGATGACGAACCGCTTGGCATGGAGAACTTCCCGGACATCTCGACCGGTGACTATGTGGCCGTCAACGGCAACTACGGCTACACTTGCGGATGCGTGAAGGCCGAGACGGAGAAGAACACTGATCCCAATCTATCGGTGAAGGGCAAGATCACCGCCGTCTACGGCGTCAAGCTCCTTCCCCTCAAGACATGCCTCGCAGACCGCAACCTGCCGAAGCCCGAGTAAACAAACAGGAATGAAGCTGACGACCCGCGTCGTCAGCTTCTGCCCGTATCAAACGGCGTAGCTGACGGGCACCGCCTGCCCGCTCTTGAGCGTCTCCATGGAGATGAAGGCGGAAACGTCGAACAGTTCGATGCGCTTGACCAGACGACGGTAGACCACGTCGTAATGCTCCACCTGAGGCAGTACGATCTTCAGGAGATAATCGTAGCTGCCCGTCAGCCTGTGTGCCTCGACGATCTCGGCAATATCGGCAATCGATCCCCGAAACGTCTCGATCCAGTCATCGGAATGATGCGCCGTCTTCACCAGGGCGAAGACGGTCGTCGGCACACCGATCTTTTCCCGGTCCAGAACCGCGATCCGCTTCTGGATATAGCCCGCATCTTCGAGACGCTGGATACGACGGGAGCAAGCCGAAGCGGAAAGCGAAACCAGTTCGGCGAGATCGGCCAGCGGAACGGAGGAATCGCGCTGCAGGGCGTCGAGGATCTTTCGGTCGCGGTCATCAAGCATATACAACTCCAAACTGCCGGACTCACGCCGGAAAACTGCAAAAAACAACCATAATCTGCATTCAGAATGCGCGAACTATGTATGCCGCCGTCACAATTGCAAGCCGCTCGCTTTAGCCACGTGTCATAATCCCAAGAACAATTTCTTCCGGAGAAGCAAGATGAAACGCGTAGGATTGATCGGTGGCATGAGTTTCGAGAGTTCGGCGGTTTACTACCGCCTGATCAACGAAATGGTCCGTGATCGCGTGGGAGGCCTCGCTTCGGCCGACCTGCTGATGCATTCGGTGAACTTCTCCGAAATCGTCGGCTACCAGAAGGCCGGACGCTGGGACCTTGCTGAAAAGCATCTCTCCGACGTGGCCGGCGGCCTGCAGGCAGCGGGTGCGGAGTGCGTGTTGATCTGCACCAACACCATGCATCTCGTCGCCAATGGCGTATCTGAAACGATCGACATACCGCTCATCAATATCATCGACGTCACCGCCAAGGCGATTGCGGAAAAGGGTTATCGCCGCCCCTTGCTACTCGCGACGCGCTACACGATGGAGCACGGCTTCTACACCGACCGGATGCGGACACACGGCCTCGATCCGCTGGTCCCGGATGAAGATGACCGCATCCGCGCGCACTCGATCATCTTCGACGAACTCTGCGCAGGAGAGGTCAAGGATACATCCCGCGACGCCATGAACGCCATGATCGAAAAGGCAAAACAGGCCGGCGCCGATAGCGTCATTCTGGGCTGTACGGAGATCTGCCTCCTGCTCGATCCGCAGAATCTACCCCTGCCGGGCTTCGATTCAACTGAACTCCACGCGAGTGCCGCCGCAGACTTCGCGCTCGCAGCCTGAACCAAATTATTTGACTTAGTCCAACAATTGATTGTCATGATCACATTACTCGTCTATTCAGCATCGAAAGGGAGAGATCGATGCTGGATGAACGAGACCTTTCGACCATAGAGGCGATACGCGCCTTCAACCGCTTCTACACCGACCGTATCGGCATTCTGGATCGGGTCTACCTCAAGGCCGACTACACGCTGGCTGAAGCCCGCGTCGTTTATGAACTCGGCGCCCGTGGCCAAGCCTCTGCCACCGACCTCGTCCGCGACCTGCATCTCGACCCCGCTTATCTCAGCCGCATTCTCAAGGCCTTCCGTGCTGCTGAAATCATCGAACAGACACGCGATCCCGAAGACGGCCGCAGCCAGATCATCAGCCTCACTGCGAAAGGCATGGCGGAATACGAGGCACTAGGAGAACTGTCACGAAACCAGCTTGCGCAGATGCTGGAGCCACTAGGCCCCTCGGAACGTGATACGCTGGTCGATGGCATGGCAGCGATTACTCGCCTGCTCGATGGCGAGCGACGCAATACCGTCCCACCGATCCTGAGGCCTCACCGTCCCGGCGATCTCGGCTGGATCATTCAGTCCCAGTCCGAATTCTACGTGCGTGAATTCGGCTGGAACGACAAATTCGAGGCGTTGGTCTCGGAGGTCTCTGCAAAATTTCTGTCCAGCTTCAATCCCTCTCGCGACCATTGCTGGATCGCCGAACGTCACGGCGTCCGCATCGGCTCGGCGCTGGTCATGGATGGCGGCCACGATATCGCCAAGCTGAGGCTGCTCTATGTCGACGAAGCCGCACGCGGCCTTGGCCTTGGGCGCCTGCTGGTCGATCAGTGCATCGATTTTGCCCGCCGCGCCGGCTATCGGCAGATCACACTCTGGACCAATGACATCCTGCATGCCGCCCGTCACATCTATGTGACCGCCGGCTTCAGGCTGGTGTCGGAGGAACGGCATACGCTTTTCGGCCCGGAACTGAATGGACAGACCTGGACCCTCGATTTCTGATCGCGTCGCTCAGACGCCCTCGACATCGAAACGCTGGCGCGCTTCGCGCACGGCAAGGAAATTCTCTTCCGCCCATTCAAGCAGGTGAGAGAGAGCCTTGAACAGCGATTTCCCGAGTTCAGTCAGGCAGTACTCCACGCTCGGCGGCTTGGTCGGGAAAACCGTCCGCTGGACATAACCGTCCCGCTGCAACTCACGAAGGGTCTGGGTCAGCATGCGCTGCGAAATGTCGGGTACCAGCCGCCGCAATTCACCGAAGCGATAGGGGCGCTCCCAAAGCAACAGGAGCAGCAAGCTCGACCATTTTCCGCCGATATGATCGATCACCGAACGAACGGGGCAATCAGCAAGGGAAGCAGTATCATTGCCTTTATACGCGGCAATCTTGGCTTCAAAGCCTGTAATGGCAACAGTCATATGGTTCCCTTTCAATCAGGTGGGCACCAAAAAGTGCCTTCTTTACAAGTCATCGTCAATTCTCATTTTAGCGTTACTCTCATTTTGAGAGCACCATTTTCGCTGCGAACATCCTCGCGGCAATGCAAAGGGAAAAGACCATGAGCAAGATCCTCGTCACTGGCGCCTCCGGCAAGCTCGGCGGCCTCGTCATCGAAAACCTGATAGCCAAACAGGGCGTTGCACCGGCCGATATCGTCGCCGGCACCCGCGATCCGTCGAAGCTCTCCGCTCTCGTCGCCAAGGGCGTGGAAACCCGCAAGGTCGATTTCGACGATCCGGCATCGCTGGAAGCCGCCTTCAAGGGCATCGACCGCCTGCTGATCGTTTCCACCGACGAACTGGCCACCCCCGGCAAGCGTCTCGTACAGCACAAGGCAGCCGTCGAGGCCGCCAAGAAGGCCGGCGTCGGCCGCCTCTTCTACACCTCCCTGCCCAATCCCGACATATCCAAGGTCACCTTCGCTCCCGACCATTTCGGCACCGAAGAGGCCATCAAGGCGACCGGCCTTCCCTACACCTTCTTCCGCAACAGCTGGTACATGGAAAACCTGTTCATGGCCCTCCCGGCCGCTCTCGGCTCGGGCAGCTGGTACACCTCCTCCGGTGAAGGCAAGATCGGCCATATCAGCCGCGCCGACATCGCCAAGGCCATCGCCGCTGCGCTTGCCAAGCCGGTTTCCGAAAACGCCATCTACACGCTGACGGGCGAGAAGACCTACACGACCGATGAAATTGCGGCCCTTGTCCGCGAAGTCACCGGCCGTCCCCTTGCCGTGGTGCATGTGACCGACGAGCAGCTCGCTGCCGGCATGGCGGGCGCCGGCGTCCCCGCCCCGTTCATCCCGACCTTCGTTTCCTTCGACACGAACACCCGCGAAGGTCTGTTCGACATCAACAATGATGAAGCCACAAAGCTGTCCGGCGAGAAGCTCGTCTCGCTCAAGGACTTCCTGATTGCGAACAAGGCAGCCTTCAGCGCCTGAAACGCATAGCGAATAACGACAAAGGCCCGGTGTTTGACGCCGGGCCTTTCTGTTCTTGTCAATGTCGCCGCCAACCGAGCCGATGCGGCAAGAAAAAGCTCTCCGCCTCGTCAGACAGTCTGACCACAGGCACGACGGAAGCGACGTACCGTTTCGGCCATGCCGTATTCCAGAGCATCGGCCGTCAGTCCATGACCAATCGAAACTTCCGCCAGCATCGGGATACGTTTCACCAACGCCGGCAGGTTTGCAACGGTCAGGTCATGACCGCCATTGACGGCGAGACCGCAAGCGAGAGCGGCATCCGCCGTCCGCCCGAGCAGATCGACCTCCCGCGCAGCCTTCTCCGGATTATCGAAACAGCCGCCATAGGGGCCGGTGTAGAGTTCGATGCGATCGGCTCCCGTCTCCCTCGCAACGGCAACAGCCTCCGCGTCGCCGTCTCCATCAGCGAAAAGCGACACGCGCATGCCCTTCGACTTCAACCGCGCGACCGTTTCCTTCAGGAATGCCTTGTGCTTCCGGAAATCCCAGCCGTGATCCGACGTCGCCTGGTTCGGATCGTCGGGCACCAGCGTCACCTGCTCCGGCTCGGTCTGCTCGCACAGGACAAGGAAATCCTCGGTCGGATAGCCCTCGATATTGAACTCGGCATGGGGAAAGTCGTCATCGATCAGCGCCCGCAGCACCGGCAGGTCCGAAAAACGGATATGCCGCTGGTCGGGCCTGGGGTGAACCGTCAATCCACTCGCTCCGGCTTCAAGCGCAAGCCGCCCGAAGCGGGCCACATCCGGCCATGGCAGATCCCGGCGGTTGCGCAGCATGGCAATGGCGTTGAGATTGACGGAGAGCTTGGCCGGCATTGCGATCTTTCCAGGCTATGATTTTCGAGAGCCAAGCATTTAGGCGATCAGGTCGCGGAACGCCAACGAGAATCGCACATGATTCCATCGACGGCGTTGATGAATGTAGGCGCCCCGAAAACCTGAATGTGATTCCAGTTTTTTCAGGGGAAATGATCTAAATGGGGTATTTCCGTCAGCTTTCTATTTGTGGCATTCGAGACGAAGGACTTTACTTTCAGGAAAGTGAATCGGGAAAGCGGCTGAATGCTTCCAGTCCGGTTCCGCGCAAGGCACAACGGACATCTTTGGGACGGGTCTTGCAAAAGGCAGATGCCATGGAGATAGAATGAGTGAGGTTCGGCGCATAGATAGCGACAGGGTGAAACTCTCCCTGCAAGCGATCCTCGACAGCCAGACCTTTGCCCGTTCCGAGCGGCTGCGCGCCTTCCTCAAGTTCGTGGTCGAGATGGAACAACTCGGACTGGCGCATCAGCTCAAGGGTTACACTATCGGCATCGATGTGTTTTCCCGCGACGAATCCTTCGATCCCGGTGCTGACCCCCTTGTGCGGGTGCAAGCAGGCAAGCTGCGGCGCCTGCTCAATCAGTATTATGCCGATGAAGGGCGCAACGAACTCCTGCGCATCCGTATACCGCTCGGTTGCTACGTCCCGATTTATGAATGGGCGACAGCAGAAAGCCGCCGCTTTGTCTCGGAAAACCCGTCTGCAAACTGGTCGGAAGTAATCTCCCTTCCGCTGATGCCGGATACCGGGAACCGATTGGCCGAGGTCAATTCTGAGGGCCAGTTCCGCCTGCCGCATATCACCATAGCATCGCCGGAACAGCCTGATTGGCGCGCAAGAATATTCACCAACGCAGTACGCATCGGAGGGAAACATCTCTGGGGTATAAAGCTGGACTACAACGATGCAGTTGACAGCGACGAAGCCAATCCGCTGGATTTTACCCTGGAAATCAATACAGACGGCGATACGGCGCCGCTGACGGCAAACCTACGCCACCGACAGACGGGCAAACTTGTGGTCGGCTATTCACGCGGCGCAATGGAGGCTGCTTCCAGCCGTCAGGTCGCCGCCTTCGCCAATCAGTTCTGCGTGGAGACCCTGACGCTTACAGGTCAGCTTTACCATTTCTGCCAGGCCCGATCCTTGTCCTCCGTTTTGATGGAATGCCTCGAGGCAACCTACCTCTACAGCCTCGACAACTCGCCGGACAGCTTTATGGAGGCGACCCGTCAACAACGAAGACTCGTGCATCCCTATCCCCTGACCCATTTCATCAGCGAACTTTCCGGGCTCATGGCCCTGACGGCCGACGCTGGCCAGACGGTTCGACAGGGCTGACCTGATCAAGTTTCGTTACGCATACTCACCGTCATGCCGTTTGCAAAAGGCGCAAACGAGGATTACTCTGAAGTTTTAAGTGACCGGAAAGGCAACCTTTCCGGAGTAATATCACCGGAAGCATCATGCGGATCCGCTTCCGAAACTGCATGAAAATCAAAATAGATAATTGCATTACTGGCGATAACCTGTTCGCCAGGCATAACGTGAAATGGCAGTGAAAGCGCATTTCATGGCGTTTGAGGAGTTTGCATGCCCGGGGCCGCACAAAAAATGGATAGAGAATTACGCTGAGAGGAACGACAGGAACGCTGGACAGGGGGAGGTCATGGCGGAAGGGTTGCACCATCGAAAGAAGGCCGGCGAAACGAGGGCCGGCACGACATCAGAGGCCATACATTTACCGGCGGTAGAACTGCCGGCCCAGTTACCGGAGGAACCGATCACCATAGCCGAGATGGCAACCCTCTTCGGCGTCACCCATCGCACCTTGCATTTCTACGAGGAAAAAGGGCTGATAAAAGCCGGACGCGTCGGCCTGATGCGCGTCTACAGCCGGCAGGATATCTCCCGCATGGCGCTCATCACGGCCTGCCGCGATGTTGGAATGCCGGTCGCGGCAATCCAGGAACTCATGGAAGCGCTGAAAAAGGTTAGGTCCCAGACCAAGGCCGACACGTTGTTCGCCGAGGCGCTGCTTGCCCGTCAGCGGGAACTCACAGCCAATCTCTCGACAACCCATCACCAGATGCAGCAGATCACCAGACTGCTCGCGCAGGATAAGGACAAAGCGCGAAATGCGCGCGTGCTGCAGGTCCAGCGCATCGGGCTGACCGATATCGAGCGTCGCTGCCTCGAACTGATGGCGGAAGGCTATGCACCCCTGCGGCTTGCCCGCGCGCTGGACATGAGTACGGGAGAGATCAGCAGGATCGAAGGCGAAATCATTCGCAAGTTCGACGCCAACAACAGGTTTCAGGCCGTTGCCAAGGCCGTGCTCCTGGGGTTGGTCAACTAGAGCCAGTCTCGCAGGAACGGATGGCAGCCTGATAAAAGAGCAGACTCCATTGGCGAAACGCAAAAGCTCGAAGGTGCTCAGACCACCCGGGAATCAGACAAGGCAGCCCGACATCACAAACATCATCATCGCCAAGCCTCCACAGCTTGCCGATGATCAAATCTTACGGCGATTTAACGGGACTTTGCCAGCTGGAATGGGTAGCGAGAGCGTGTTCAACAATAAGTGAGCTTACAAGAATGCCCGCCTTCCTGTCTCGCTACGCAACGCCTTTCATAACGGGACTTTTCCTCGTTTCACTAATTTCCGGCATCGCCCTTTTCTTCCATGTCGGAGCGTCCGCATTTCGTGGCATGCACGAGTGGTTGAGCATGGTGCTCATCCTGCCGTTCCTTCTCCACACATGGAAGAACTGGCGACCTTTCATGATGTATTTCAAGCGCCTGCCGATGACCATAGCGCTTGGTCTCTGTCTTGTCGCCGGCCTCGTCTTCGCCTGGCCGGCCATCACCGGCACGGCCGGTAACACCGGCGGTAATCCGGCGGTTGCCATGGCCCGCATAGTCACGAGCGGCACACCGGCGCAAGTGGCTCCTCTCCTCGGTCACACTGAGGAAAGCCTCGTCGCGTCGCTCAAGGAAAAAGGCTTCAACGCAGCGGAAACAGGCCGGAAACTCTCCGAAATCGCATCGGCTTCCGGCAAGGAGCCCATGGCGATGATGGCCACGCTCGCATCACTGAAGACAGATCAGTGATCTTTGGTATAAGTCCTGCCCGACAATACGCTCACCGTACGATGGTGAGCGTCTCCGCTGCACGGGTAACGGCAGTATAAAGCCAGCGCTCGCGGGTATCGCGGAACGCCCAGCTCTCATCGAACAGGACGACATTGTTCCACTGGGAACCCTGCGCCTTGTGCACAGTCAGCGCATAGCCGTAATCGAACTCGTCATAACGCTTGCGCGTCGACCACGGAATCTCGCCCTCGACATCTTCGAACGCCGCCTTCAACAGCTTGATCTTGGCCGCCCCGCGATCCATGTCGTCGTCTTCCGGCCGGATCAGCAAGTTGATGCCGGGCTTCACAGTTTCCCGCGATGACGTCATCACCTGCCAGAGCGAACCGTTCAGCAGGCCTTTCACCTGATCGTTGCGCAGGCAGACAAGCTTGTCGCCGGCCTGCGGATAATCGACGGAGAAACCCTTCAACTCCCGCAGGCGCTTGTTGTAGCGCCGCCGCGTCTTGTTGGTACCGACCAATACCTGATCCGCACCAAGCACCAGATCCTGTGTCACCTCGTTGCGGGAAATCACATGAGCGGTGCCATAATCGCCATGCATGATTTCCTTGCCCTCGCGCACCTGCATGGCAAGCTGGATGATCGGATTGTCGCGCGCCTGACGGTGAATATCCGTCAGCAGGTAATCGGGCTCCTGTTCCGTGAAGAAACCGCCACCCGTGACCGGGGGCAACTGCCCCGGATCGCCGAGAACCAGGATGGGTGTCCCGAAGCTCATCAGGTCCTTGCCAAGCTGTTCGTCCACCATCGAACATTCATCGATCACGATCAGCGCCGCCTTGGCGACAGGGCTCTGCCGGTTGATCGAGAACATCGGGGCGATGGAGGTCTTGCCGGTTTCCTCGTCTTCGACGGCCTCTTCGCCGCGGGGGCGATAGATCAGCGAATGAATGGTCTTGGCATGCGTGGCTCCGCGTGAACGAAGAACCTGTGCCGCCTTTCCGGTGAACGCGGCAAACAACACATCGCCATCCACATGCTCGGCAAAATATCGGGCAAGCGTGGTCTTGCCCGTCCCGGCATAGCCGAACAGACGGAAAACCGGCTGCTTGCCCTCCTTCAGCCATTTGGAAACGGCTTTCAGGGCCTCGTCCTGTTGAGGTGCGAACTGCATGGGGCGACTTGTCAGGATTCGCGCGCAAAAGGCAAGCAAAGCATGCCCCGGCGGGTGGCAACGGCAGAGAAACCCAAGGAATAGAGGAAATCTTTGTTTCGAGGCGGAATAAACCCGCCATCCCCGGTGTCAAACACACAGGCGGGGCCAAGACGGCACCTGCCCGCAACACCGGAGGAAGTGCAATGAAAAACCGTTTGCTCCTGACCGTCGCCCTGATCGCCCTTGCAGGCCCGGCGCTGGCCGCCCCCTTCAAGACCGTTGAAACATCGGGCGGCAAGGTGCTTGCCGACGAAAGGGGCATGACGCTCTACACCTTCGACAAAGACAAGAAGGGGACGTCGACCTGCTACGACACCTGCGCAAGCAACTGGCCTCCTTATCTCGCGGCTTCCGGCGCCAAGGCGGAAGGTGCATATTCACTCGTGACCCGCAAGGACGGTAAGATGCAGTGGGCCATGAAAGGCATGCCCCTTTACATGTACACAGAGGACATGAAGCAGGGCGACATGGCCGGTGACGGCATGAAAGGCGTCTGGCATGCAGCAAGGCCCTGACGATCAAGGCCCGAAGGATCGAAACCACAAGCCGGGGGAACAATCCCCCGGCCCCGTCCGGTTCGAGAAAGACATGCTCTCGCTGCTGCCGGCCCTACGCCGCTATTCTCGCAGCCTCACCCGTTCAGATACCGAAGGCGAAGACCTGTTTCAGGATTGCGTAGAGACCGCACTTGCCAAGCGCGGAAACTGGCGCGGCATAAACCTGAAGGGCTGGATCTACGCCATCATGACTAACCTGCACCGCAATCAGGACCGGCACACGCGGCGGCATGCGATGGTCGAACTGGAGGAGGCGACAGACCTGCCCTCTCCCGCAGCGACCGACGATCCTCTCGAGAGCCGGCGGCTGCATGCGGCGTTGAACGGATTGCCGGACGAACAGCGCGCCGTGCTCATGCTGATCGTGGTCGAAGGCCATGCCTATCACGAAGTTGCGGAGATCCTTGAAATCCCTATCGGCACCGTGATGTCTCGCCTTTCCCGCGCCCGCCAGCGCCTGCGCGATGTGCTTGCCGAACAGAATATCGTTACCCTGCGGAGACCGAAATGACGCTAACCCTTGACCCTGTGGATGACAGCAACTTGCACGCCTATGCCGACGGCCTTCTGGACGAGAAGCGCCGCGCCGAGGTCGAGCGTTGGCTGGCCGCTCACCCGGAAGAGGCCGCAAGGGTTGCCGACTGGCAGAGACAGAATGCCGACATTCGCGATCTCTTCCGGGACTATGAACGGCACGACGAGACAGACCACGCAATGCTGGCCCTCAATCGCTCCTCCGCCAGCCAAAAAATTTCCATTCGAACAATTGCAATGCGCACCGCCGCAGCGATCATGCTTTTCACCGCAGGCATGGCAGTTGGTCACCTTATTCCTCCCACGGCGGAAAACGAACCGGTACAGGTCGCCAACAATACCACCAGTCTTCAGGATCAGGCGCGCTCGGCTTTCCTGATCTACGCCAACGATGTCCGTCATCCGGTCGAGGTCGGAGCGGACCAGCAGGAACATCTGGCGACATGGCTGGGAAAGCGGCTGGACTATCCGATGCGCATTCCCGACCTCTCTGCCGTCGGCATGAAACTCGTCGGCGGACGGCTGGTGCCGGTCAGCGGCAAGGCCGGTGCGCTGTTGATGTACGAGGACGCATCAGGCGAACGGATCACGGTTCTGGTCGGCCGCAACGAGGATAACCGGGAAACCAGCTTCCGCTATGCCAGTGACGAAGGTCTGGAAACCTTCTACTGGATCGACGGGCCGGTGGGATATGCGGTGACGGGAGAAATCTCCCGTGAAAAGATGCAGCAGATAGCCGATGAGTGCTATCGTCAGTTCGACAGCTGACGTGTGGGAGGCACGCGTCACGGCGGAGAGAACCGATGACGCTGAAGCTCTATTTCCACCCGCTCGCATCCTTCTGCCACAAGGTGCTGATCGCTCTCTACGAGAACGCCCTGCCCTTCGAACCCGTTATCGTAGATCTCGGTAACGAAACCTCGCGCGAGGCTTTCAGGAAGGTCTGGCCACCCTTGAAGTTTCCGGTACTGGTTGACGAGGCGCAGCAGGTGACAGTCGCCGAATCCGCCACCGTCATCGATTATCTCGACAGCTTCGCCAACCCGGCCAGGCCTCTCATCCCACGCGATCCCGATCTCGCCTGGCAGGCCCGCATGTGGGACCGCCTGTTCGACGACATGTTGCAACTGCCGATGCAGAAGGTCGTGCTGGATGCACTGCGCCCCGCCGACAGCCGGGATCCCTTCGGGGTGAAGCAGGCGAAGGACGAAATCCGCACCGCCTACGCCTTCATGGAGGAACGCTGGCCGCAGAACGGCTGGGCCGTCGGCCCGGATTTCACGCTCGCCGATTGCTCAGCCGTGCCGGCCCTGTTTTACGCCGACACGATCTCTCCGCTCGGCGAGGATTTTCCGCGCCTCCGGGCCTATTTCCAGCGCCTGAAGCAACGGCCGTCAGTCGCGCGCGTGCTGCGGGAGGCGGAACCCTATTTCCCGATGTTCCCGCTCGACCCCAAGCCTGTTCTCTGAGCTTGACCCTAAACCCGCATCGGGTCGTTTTCGAGCAGGATGGGACTACCATGCGGCGTTGCTTCCGCTGCCCGCTTCCAGCTCTCCTGCAGGGCGAGCACCGTATCGGCGTCGGCAAGTCCCTTGGAGACCAGCAGCCCCGTCAATGCCGCGACCCAGCCGTCGAAATAGTCCGAACCGTCCTCGGCGCGTTCCGGCCTGTGCAACTCGGCGGAAAGCGCTTCTGCCCACTCGCCCCAGGAAAACAGACCCTTCTCGTGCAAATGCACGGTCATGGCAAAGGCCTGCGCGTTCCATGGCTCGACGAAGACCGGATCGCCCTCGGCCGATTTCGGCAATCCCGGCGACTGGCGGAGCGGAGATGGCGCGTCACAGGCGGACAAGATAGCTCTCCCACGCATCGATCGAAACCGTCAGCGACGGATCCGCTCCGTCTCCCCAGATCTCCCCGGCATCGAAAACGACCGTATAGATCCATTCCGGGTTCTCGCCCTTGCCATGGGCGTTATCGTCGGCAAAAACGTAGCTGCCCTGCACGGCCTCTATCACCCCGATCTTGGCGCGCGCATATCGCGGCAGCCGTGTATGGGTTTCCGGGTTGAAATTTCGGGTACGAACACGGTCTCCCACCGAGAAAAGGGGTTCGTTGTGCACCGGCCGGTCACAGGGGCCGCCCCGCGCCAAAACGCCCGAAACCATGTCAGCCGTCAGAACACGCTTTGGCGTAGCACCCTGACCAAGGTTCCGGCCGGAAAAAAGCTCTTCGCGCGTTGCAAAGCCATGTCGCTCCAGAAGCGTGTCCAGCGCGCGGATCCAGATCTCGTAGTAGCTTGCGGAAAGATAATTCGCGGGCGGAATATTCTCCCGGGCGTGACGGCTTTCGTCGATATTCCATGCTCCGAAAGCGCCGCAGCAAAGCGTCAGCCCGAGCGCCCGCTTCTCCCATTCCGCGTGAAAGAGCGGTTCGTCCCTTTCCGGCGCTACCGGCCCGAAGCCCATCTGGCCGCCAAGATCGTGAGGACCGTTCATCGCGCGCTCTCCGGCGATGCTGCAAGACCGGTGCCGATCATGGAATCCCGGGTCACGAGCGCCGCAAGCGCCTCCTGATCCAGCCCGTCTGTGCCTTCGGGACGCTCCGGCACCACGATATAGCGAAGCTCGGCCGTCGAATCCCAGACGCGGATCTTCTTGTCGGAAGGAAGCGTCACACCGAACTCCTCCAGCACCGCGCGCGGATTGATGACGGCGCGCGAACGATAGGCCGGGGCCTTGTACCACACGGGCGGAAGGCCAAGGACCGCCCACGGATAACAGGAGCAGAGCGTACAGACGACCATGTTGTGTGTCTCGGGGGTATTGAATACCGCCCGCATATGCTCGCCCTGCCGCCCGGTATAGCCGAGGCTGGCAATCGCCGCCGTCGCGTCTTCCTTCAGCCACTCGGCAAAGGCCGGCTCGCTCCATGCCTTGGCCACCACATGGGCGCCGTTTCGTGGGCCGACCTTGGTTTCATAGGTCTCGACGATCGCATCGATTGCCGCCGGATCGATAAGACCCTTTTCCGTCAGCAGCGTTTCCAGCGCGCGAACCCGCGCCTGCATGTCGGAATAGTGGTTGTCGTGGTGATGACCGTGATCGTCGTCATGGTCATGCGAATGGTGGTCGTGCTCGTGCAAGGCGGCGCCCCTCGGTGTCGAAGAGCGTCAATTCTTAGCAGGCTGCCAAGCGATGCCAAGCCCTGTCCATTCCGAAATAACCGGTCATTTCAGCATCGGCCAGAGGCTCGCGACCAGCAGGAGGGCCATGGTGATGTTGAACCATTTCAGCCGCACCGGCACCGACAGCCATTCGCGTAGAACCGAGCCGAAACCAGCCCAGGTGGAGACGCTCGGTAGTTAACCGCGGCAAAGACCAGCCCGACGATCACGACGCTCCACAGATACTGTTCAGCATCGATATAGACGGACATCGCCGTGACGGCCATGACCCAGGCTTTGGGGTTGACCCACTGGAAGGCAGCCGCGGCGAGAAAGGTCATCGGCCGCGCCGCCGCTTCGCCGTCGCCGAGTGTCCGCGACATGCCGATCTTCCAGGCTATGTAGAGAAGGTAGATCCCACCGGCGATCTTGAGGCCGGTATAAAGCAACGGCACGGTCGCAAGCAAAGCGCCAAGTCCGAGGCCTACCCCGATCAGGAGCGACAAAAAACCGACCCCGATGCCAAGCATATGCGGCACCGTGCGCCGGAAACCGAAATTCACGCCCGAAGCAAACAGCATCATGTTGTTCGGGCCCGGTGTGATGGACGTCGCGAAAGCGAAGCCGACCAAGGCCGAAAGTGTAGCAGTATCCAAGATGAGCCCCCTGAAATCGGAGGCAAAATAGCCATGCGTCCCGCATCCGGCCATCGGAGATTTGTCACGGTGGCAATCATTTCAACCGGAGGTCCGCACCGCATCGACAGCAGGCTGGATGAGATCCCGCAAGTTCGTTTCGAGGATTGAAACCGGCGGCCGCTCCTCTAATCTGCAAAGCCTATTCGACACGAGGACCTCCGATGCACGACCCGATTCCCACGGTAACTCTTCCCTCCGGCCTGGATATTCCGGCCCTTGGCCTCGGCACATGGAAGATGGGAGAGACAAGAGGCCGTGCGCTTGAGGAGATCGACAGCCTGCGGCTCGGGCTCGACCTCGGCATGACGCTGATCGACACCGCCGAAATGTACGGCGATGGTGGCGCGGAAAAAATCGTCGGCAAGGCGCTGGAGGATCGTCGCGACGAAGTCTTCCTCGTCAGCAAGGTCTATCCCTGGAATGCCAGCTACGAAAAGACCATCGCCGCCTGCCGGGCAAGCCTTGCGCGCCTTGGCACCGACCGGCTCGATCTCTACCTGCTACACTGGCGCGGCGAATATCCGCTTGAAGAAACCGTGGCTGCCTTCGAGCATCTGAAGAAGGAAGGCACGATCGGCGCCTGGGGCGTATCGAATTTCGACGTCGATGACATGGAGGAACTGTTTTCAGTGCCGGATGGGCAAAACTGCGCCGCCAATCAGGTGCTCTACAATCTCGGCCGCCGCGGCATCGAATACGACCTCCTGCCCTGGTGCCAGCAGCGGGGCATTCCCGTCATGGCTTACTCGCCGATCGAACAGGGCCGCCTCGCTCACCATCCCGACCTCATCCGCGTCGCCAAGACCTATCAGGCAACGCCGGCGCAAGTGGCGCTTGCCTTCGTGCTGGAACGCGATGGCGTGATCGCCATCCCGAAATCCGCCAACCTGAGGCGTGTGCGGGAAAACCGCGATGCGGTCGACCTCGATATCAGCGACGAGGACTGGGCTGAACTCGACGCTGCCTTCCCACCGCCGGATGAAAAGATGCCGCTGGAAATGCTCTGAAATCGCTGCCGGTTTCTTGGATGGAAGCCTCGTCTTCTGCTTGACCGCGTGGTGAAAACCGCGCGGTCAAAGGAATATTCCCACTCCCCGGTTGGATGACGCCACCAAGGAACACTGGCGCGCATCACCTAAAGCGTGTCGCGATCTTTCAGCTTCGCTCTCTACGCTTTAAGTCCTTGTTTCATCGCATGTCGTTGCCGCAAAA
>QFQX01000026.1 GCA_003248775.1 Shinella sp.
GCGTGTAGTTGATCATGATGTCCTCTTCCTTGACGCCCTTCGACATCAGGTAGGCCTTCAGGATCTTGTTGGTGGTCTGGGGATAGACATAGTCCGTGCCGGCCAGAACCCAGCGCTCGACGCCCTCGGTGTTGGCGAGGTAATCGACGGCCGGGATAGCCTGCTGGTTCGGAGCGGCACCCGTGTAGAAGATGTTGCGGGAGGATTCTTCACCTTCGTACTGGACGGGGTAGAAGAGGATAGAGTTCAGCTCTTCGAACACCGGCAGGACGGACTTGCGGGAAGAAGACGTCCAGCAACCGAAGACGGCCGCAACCTTGTCCTGGGAGATCAGCTGGCGGGCCTTTTCAGCGAAGAGCGGCCAGTCGGAGGCCGGATCGACGACCACGGCCTCGAGCTTCTTGCCGAGAACGCCGCCCTTCTTGTTCTGCTGTTCTACGAGCATCAGCATGGCGTCCTTCAGCGTCGTCTCGGAAATCGCCATCGTGCCGGACAGCGAATGCAGAACGCCGATCTTGATCGTGTCGTCGGCAGCAAGCGCGCCATGGAAAGCCGTCGTGGACAGCATGGCGCCGAGCAGCGCGCCGGTGAATTTTGCCTTGAGTTTCATGGATCGAACCCCTCTCCTTTTTCCGCAACGAAAGGTTAAAAGGCTTTAACCGTTGCTGAGAGGGACTATCCGACGCTGCAGCGCAAAACCGTATACGTCGTTTGACGTACCAAGGGGGGGAAGATAACGGGTGCCGTTGCGCAGGATGCCGAAACGACAACGCCGGCCTCTCTTCGGGAAAGCCGGCGTCATTGGTATATCTGTCGAAACAGATTGCGTTTTTCAGGCAAGCCAGCCCATGAGGATCGGCCAGACCTCGACCGCGCCGTGGTAAATCATGTTGACCGTCACGTAGACGATGACGCCGAGGCCGACATAGGCAATCCAGCGGTGACGGTGAAGCAGGCGAGCGACGAAGCTAGCCGCAAGACCCATCAGGCCGATCGACAGAACAAGCCCGATGATAAGCACGCTGGTGTGCTCGGCAGCAGCGCCGGCAACGGCCAGAACGTTATCGAGCGACATGGAAACGTCGGCGACGACGATCTGCATCGCGGCCTGCATGAAGGTCTTCTGCTTGACGTTATATTCGGTGTCGTCCGTCTCGCCTTGCTTGTGCGGCTCGTGCGCGGCCTCACGCAGTTCGCTCCACATCTTCCAGCAAACCCAGGCGAGCAACAGGCCGCCGATCAATTGCAGGCCGACGATGCCGAGGAGATAGGCGGTAACCGTTGCAAAGCCGATGCGCAGGATGGTCGCGGCACCGATACCGACAAGAATGGCCTTCTGGCGCTGGTGATCGGGAAGACCGGCAGCCGCGAGGCCGATGACGATGGCGTTGTCACCGGCAAGAACGAGATCGACAGCAATAACCTGAAGAAGTGCCGCAAAGCCTGCGGCAGTGAAGATTTCCATCATGATTTTGGAACCGTGGATTTCAGAGAATGTTTGTGCGTCCCGCTATAGACCCCAAGCGCGGCGTGACAAGGCGAATGACCGGAAAATATGGGATTTGTCGCACTATTTTTTGCGCTTTCCAAAAAACACGGCCCTCAGGCGACCCTCTTCCATCAACAGGATGCCGCCATGGGCGCGTGCGTCATGAAGCAGACAGCAAAAAGGGGGCTTGAATACCCCCTTCGCAGATGAAAGCCTCGCTTCCGGCTCCCTCAGTTCGTTCGGTTCCGCAGCGCCTCGGCTTCGGCATAGAACTTCTTTTCCCATTCCTTGTGGTTGTCGAGACCCTCGCGGATGAAGGGCGTGAAGATCGCCATGTTCATCAGCAGCCAGTTGACCAGTCGTGCCGGGAATTTGAGCGGCTTGACGAAATCGACGAACAGGACGACGCGCGTCTTGTCCGTGTGGTTCCACGCCTCGTGCTCATAGGCATCGTCGAAAATCAGGACCTTGCCCTCCTCCCAGTGGCAAATCTGGTCCTTGACCCGGATGGCAAGGTTGTCGCCGGTATTCTCGGGAACGATCATGCCGAGATGCAGGCGGAGCACACCGTTATAGGGGCCGCGATGCGGCGGCAGGTGCTTGCCCGGCTCGAAGATCGAGAACATCACCGTCGTCAGGCCCGGGATCTTTTGCATGGCCTTCCACGTTTCCGGGCAGGCCTTGATGTTCTGTTCCGACTTCACACCGAAGCCGAGCAGAAAGAAGGTCTTCCAGCCGTTGTCGGTCGAGATCGTCTTCACGTCGGTAGAAATGTCCTGGAACGTCGGCAACTCGTTCTTGCGAACCAGAATTCGGTCGAGTTCGGTGCGGATGGCCGGCGCCGCCTTCTCGATTTCCTTCGCCCAAGGGAAGGTCGCATTGTCATAGACCGGCGGGTTGCCAAGCTTGGCGTATTTGAGGTTCAAGCCCTCCGCCCATGCGACGATGCCCATGAAGGCACGCGTAATGGCGCTCGGCCGATCCATCGGCGCAATGCCATCGGTTGCAAAGGTCTGCTTCGGCTCGGAAGTGTTGGAATCGGCGGAAAAGGGTGCAGCCACATCAGGCTCCATGACGTTCAGGATTGAAACTGGAAAACATGCTTATCGGGTTTACAGACGGCAACCGGCGCAACGCAAGCCCTAGACCCCACACTTGTCTCGGCCAGAACCGCAATCTCGACCATCTTTGTCGGAATAGCGGATAAATTGTGACACGCTCCGTCATGAAACTGTTTCATAGCCCAGTTTCAACTCCTTCCACGCATTGTTGCAGGCGGCGGCCTCCTTCCCCCGCCCCTTGCAATTCCAGTCATTCCCGGAAAGACTGCCTAATCCGCAATCACTTTCAATCGGGCACCAGTTTTTAGGCATGGCCGCACGCCAACGCATCATCCCCGTCCGCCGCGAATATAATCGCTGGGTGGCCAATCAGACGCTGGAAGACTATGCGCTGCGCTTCACGGCCAAGAGCGCCCGCAGGTTCTCCTCCAGCCGGATTTCGCAGACTGCCATCGGCGCCATATCCTTTCTCGCGCTCGAAGCGATCGGCGGTACGATCACGCTGTCCTACGGCACCACCAATGCGGTCTTCGCCATTCTTGCAGCGGCCATCGCCATGCTGGTGGTGGGCTTGCCCATCAGCCGATACGCTATCCGCCACGGGGTCGATATCGATCTTCTGACCCGTGGTGCGGGCTTCGGCTATATCGGCTCCACTATCACCTCGCTGATCTATGCCAGCTTTACCTTCATGCTGTTCGCGATCGAGGCATCCATCATGACCGGCGCGCTGGAGCTTGCCTTCGGCATTCCGCTGTGGATCGGCTACATTATATCCGCGCTGATGGTGATACCGCTCGTCACCTACGGCGTGCAACTCATCTCCCGCTTCCAGATTCTGACCCAGCCTTTCTGGATTGTCCTCAACATCCTGCCCTTCATCTTCATCGCCTTTGCGGACTGGGAGAAATTTGACCTCTGGCGCGCCTTCGCCGGCATCGGTCATTCCAATGCCCAGACCGGCGGCATAGCCCCGTTCGACCTCGTGGAATTTGGCGCCGCCTCCGCCGTCATCCTGGCGCTGATGCCGCAGATCGGCGAGCAGGTGGACTTCCTACGCTTCCTGCCGCCGGAGGGCGGACAAAAGCTCCGGCACCGCTTCGCCGTTTTCCTTGCCGGCTCCGGCTGGGTGGTGCTCGGCGTTCCGAAACTGCTCGCCGGCTCCTTTCTCGCGGTGCTGACCCTTTCGACCGGCGTTCCGGCCCGCGAAGCGGCGGACCCGGCGCACATGTATCTCGCCGCCTTCGGCTACATGATCCCCAACGACACCGCGGCCATGCTGCTGATGGCCTGCTTCGTCGTCATCTCGCAGCTCAAGATCAATGTGATGAACGCCTATGCCGGCTCGCTGGCGTGGTCGAACTTCTTCTCGCGGCTGACCCACAGTCATCCCGGCCGCGTCGTCTGGCTGGTCTTCAACGTGGCAATTGCGCTGCTCCTGATGGAACTCGGCATCTACCGGCTGCTGGAGGAGACGCTCGGCATCTTTTCCATCATCGCCATGGCGTGGCTCTGCACGATTTCCGCCGATCTCTTCGTCAACAAGCCGCTCGGCCTTGCGCCCCCGGGCATCGAATTCAAGCGCGCCCACCTCTACGACATCAATCCCGTCGGCTGCGGTACGCTGCTTCTTTCCGCCGGCGTGGCGCTCGCCGCCCACTTTGGTCTGTTCGGCCCGCTGATGGCGTCGCTCGCCACCTACATCACGCTCCTCGCCTTCCTGATCTCTCCGCTGATCGCCTGGGGCACCCGTGGCAAGTTCTATCTCGCCCGCAAGCCCCGCCAGAGCTGGAAGACGCTCGGCTCGATCACCTGCTCGATCTGCGAGCACCCCTTCGAGCCGGAGGATATGGCATGGTGTCCCGCCTATGCCGCGCCGATCTGCTCGCTCTGCTGTTCGCTCGACAGCCGCTGCCACGACATGTGCAAGCCGCAGGCAAAGCTCAACGCCCAGACGGCGGCCGTCGCCGCGCGCCTGCTGCCACAGGACATGATTGCCTGGCTATCCACCCGCCTCGGCAGATATGCCGTCACCTCCGTCATCGCCATTTCAGTGATCGGCGCAATCCTCGCGCTTATTGCCTATCAGGTCGCCTCCCGCTCGCCCGACACCGCCGAAGTCGTCAACCGCACGGTTCTGATCGTTTTCTTCGTGTTCTCCGTGATTTCTGGCATAGCAAGCTGGTTCTACGTTCTTGCCCATGACAGCCGCGTCGTCGCCGAGGAGGAATCCTCCCGCCAGAATACGCTGCTGCTGAAGGAAATAGCCGCCCACCGCAAGACCGATGCCGCACTGCAGACCGCCAAGGAAACAGCCGAAGCCGCCAACCGCGCCAAGAGCCGTTACGTCGTCGGCCTTTCCCACGAGTTGCGCACGCCGCTCAACGCCGTCATGGGCTATGCCCAGATCCTCGAACACGACGAGACCATCCCGGCCCCGCGACAATCCGCGATCAAGGTCATCAGGCGCTCCGCCGATCACCTCTCCGGCCTGATCGACGGACTGCTGGACATCTCCAAGATCGAAGCCGGCCGCCTTCAGGTGTTTTCCAACGAACTGAACATTCAGGATTTTCTCGACCAGCTCATCGACATGTTCGCCCCACAGGCAGCGGCAAAGGACCTCATCTTCGAGCACGATCGCTCACGCGCCCTGCCGCAATATGTCCGCACCGACGAAAAGCGGCTTCGCCAGATCCTCGTCAACCTGCTCTCCAACGCGATCAAGTTCACCGAAGAAGGAACCGTCCGCTTCGAGGTGGGTTATCGCAGCCAGGTTGCGACCTTCACCATCTCTGATACCGGCCGCGGCATTTCCGAACGCGACCTCAACCGCATCTACGAGCCCTTTCAGCGCGGCGAGGCGGAAATCGTCAGGCCGCAGCCCGGTCTCGGACTGGGGCTGACTATCACCAAGCTGCTCACCAACACGCTCGGCGGCGAAATCGCGGTGACGAGCGAGCCCGGCAAGGGCTCATCCTTCAAGGTGCGGCTGATGCTCTCGGCAATCGAGCGGCCAAGCACGGCCCCGGCCCCGGAAAGAAAGATCGTTTCCTACACCGGCCCGCGCCGCACCATCGTCGTGGTCGACGATAACGAGGACCACCGCGACCTGATGCGCGAGGTTCTGGCCCCCCTCGACTTCGTCGTCCTGACGGCGACCAGCGGCCCCGACTGTCTGACGCTGATCGAGGGGATCAAGCCCGATCTCTTCCTCGTCGATATCTCCATGCCGGGCATGAACGGCTGGCAGCTCGTCGAGAAGCTGCGGGAAACCGGCCAGACCGCCCCCATCCTCATGCTCTCGGCCAATGTCGGCGACGCCCCCGCGCCGGGCGGTGACGGCCATAACGACGCCATTGCCAAGCCGGTCGACGTCAAGCGTCTGCGCGACAAGCTGGCGCTTTATCTTGGGCTGGACTGGATCTATGCCGACGAGATGCCGCCGGCGCCCGCGACGTCCGCCCCGACAAAACCCCGTTCCCCGGGACCGGCCCATCTCGAAGAGTTGCTGCGACTCGGGGAAATCGGCTATGTGCGCGGCATCGAGGCGAAACTGGCTGACCTCGCCAGACTGGATGGCAATGCGGCCTTCGTCGAAACATCGAAAAGCTTCGTGCAGGGTTTCGACATGACGGGCTACATCGCCTTCCTGAAGACGTTCCAGCCGGGCAAGGAGGAAACCCGTGGTTGATGCCGCCCGGCCCCGCGACATCGTTCTGTTGGTCGACGACAGCCCGGAAGCGCTCGGCTTTCTGACCGACGCGCTGGAACAGGCGGGCTTTTCCGTGCTGATCGCCACCTCCGGGCAGGTCGCGCTTTCCATCGTCGCCCGCATCAGCCCCGACATCATCCTGCTTGACGCGGTGATGCCCGGCATGGACGGCTTCGAGACATGCCGCCGGCTGAAAGAGGATACCGCCGTCGCCCAGGTACCGGTGATCTTCATGACCGGTCTGTCGGAGACGGAGCATATCGTCCACGCGCTGGAATCGGGCGGTGTCGACTATCTCACCAAGCCGATCAACATCGATGAACTGCGCGCCCGCATCCGGGTGCACCTCACCAACGCCCGCTCGGCCCAGAGCGCGCGCGTGGCGCTCGACGCCGCCGGTCGGCACCTGCTTGCGGTCAAAGGCGACGGCAGCATCCACTGGTCGACACCGCAGGCGACGCGGCTTGCCGAAACCGCCACCAGTCGCTCCGATGGCCTGGATCTCGTGGCACGCGCGATCGCGGACTGGATGTCGAAGCGCGAGGCAGCCGGCGCACAGGCCGAAAGCGGTTTCACCTTCACCCATGGCGGCGGCGCAGCCCTGCAGCTCGGCTATCTCGGCGCCATCGGCTCCGACGAATACCTGTTTCGCCTGACCGTCTCCAACCGCACCAGCGACGACGAGACGCTACGCCGCCACTTCGCCCTCACCCAGCGCGAATCCGAAGTGCTGCTCTGGATCGCCAAGGGTAAGTCCAACCGGGACATCGGCGACATCCTCGGCCTTTCGGCCCGCACGGTGAACAAGCACCTCGAACAGATCTACGTAAAACTTGGCGTCGAAAACCGCGCCTCCGCCGCAGTCAAGGCGGCGAATGTTCTGCATGTGGATTGATAACAGGCCTATCGGCTTTGCCCCTCACCCCAACCCTCTCCCCGCAAGCGGGGCGAGGGAGTGCCAACGGCGCGGCCTTCGCCTTCTCCCCGCCTGCGGGGAGAAGGTCCTGGCAGGGGGATGAGGGGCTTTTGTCTTGATATCATGTCCACCGTTCGCACGGCGGATCTCACTCTCAAAGCGCCCGCGCCTTTTCGCGCAGAACGAACTTCTGGATCTTGCCCGTCGATGTCTTCGGCAACGGGCCGAACACCACCGTCTTCGGCGCCTTGTAATGCGCCATGTTGGCGCGGCAAAAATCGATCAGTTCCTTTTCCGTCACCACCGCACCAGCCTTGAGGCCGATGAAGGCGCAAGGGGTTTCGCCCCACTTCTCATCAGGACGGGCGACGATGGCCGCCTCCATGACGGCGGGATGCCGGTAGAGCACACCCTCGACCTCGATCGAGGAAATGTTCTCACCGCCGGAAATGATGATGTCCTTGGAACGGTCCTTGATCTCGATATAGCCATCCGCATGGCAGACCGCGAGGTCGCCGGAATGGAACCAGCCGCCAGAGAACGCCTTGTCGCTGGAGGACGGGTTCTTCAGGTAACCGCGCATGACGTTGTTGCCGCGGAAGAAGATCTCTCCCATGGTTTCCCCGTCGCTCGGAACCGGCTCCAGCGTCTCCGGATCGGCGACCATCAGGCCATCCAGCACCGAGTAACGCACGCCCTGGCGGGCCTTCAGCCGCGCCTTTTCAGAGATGTCGTGATCGTTCCACTCGTCATGCCATGCGCAGACGACGGCCGGACCATAGGTCTCGGTCAGGCCATAGGTATGGGTGACGTCGAAGCCCAGTTCTTCCATCGCCTCGATCACCGCCGCCGGAGGCGCAGCACCTGCCGTCATCACGGAAACCTTGTGGTCGATGCCCGCTTTCAGCTCATCCGGCGCATGGGCGAGCAGGTTGAGCACGATGGGCGCTCCGCAGAAATGCGTGACCTTTTCGGAGCGTATGAGATCGTAGATCGGCTCCACGCGCACGGACCGCAGGCAAACCGACGTGCCGGCGGCAGCGGCAATCGTCCAGGGGAAGCACCAGCCGTTGCAGTGAAACATCGGCAGTGTCCAGAGATAGACCGGATGATTGGCCATGCCCCAGGTCAGGATATTGCCGACGGCGTTCAGATACGCGCCGCGATGATGATAGACGACGCCCTTCGGGTCACCCGTGGTGCCAGAGGTATAGTTGAGGCTGATAGCATCCCACTCATCGACGGGGCGCTCCCATTTGAAATTGGGGTTGCCCTCCGCGAGGAGATCGTCATAGGTCGCCTCTCCAAGACGATGCCCGCCGGAAAAGCTCGGGTCGATGATATCGATGATCTCGATCGGCCGCCCTGCGATATGAACGGCGCGCTCGGCGACATCGGCGAACTCGGGATCGACGATCAGCAGGCGCGCCTCACCATGGTTCAGAATGAACGCGATCGCCTCGGCATCGAGCCGCGTGTTGACGGCATTCAGGACCGCACCCGTCATCGGCACGGCGAAATGGCATTCGAACATCTCGGGAATGTTGGCGGCAATCACCGCAACGGTATCTCCCCGGCCGATGCCACGATTGGCCAGAGCACTGGCAAGACGGCGAACGCGATCATAGGTCTGCAGCCAGTTGCGGCGCACATCGCCATAAACCACCGCGGTACGGCCGGGATAGACCTGGGCGGAGCGCTCGATGAAACTCAGTGGCGTCATCTGGGAAAAGTTCGCCGCGTTCTTGTCGAGCTCGCGATCGTAGATCCCCTCCCCGTGTGGAATCGTCATTCCATGCATAGCGTGAGCCTCCCAACTCTCATAGACGGGAGGAGTATTACCCAATTGAACGCAGACGCAATATAATCCGTTGGGCTAAGAACCATTTCCGGTTGAAACCGGCCACACGGCCTTGCGCGTTGCCACAAACGCAGAAGCCCGGCACAAGGCCGGGCTTCCGTAGTCGGATCGCAAGAGCGTATCAGGTACCCTGCTGGATGTAGGTGAACTTGCCGTCGGCGCCCTTCTTCCATTCGTACATGACGTAGCCCGGAAGCTTCGGATCGCCCTTTTCGTCGAAGGAGATTTCGCCGAGAGCGGTCGGGAACTTGCCCTTCTTCATGGCTTCGGCAACAGCTTCGGCTTCGAGCGAACCGGCAGCCTTGGCGGCTTCAGCGATGACCTGAACGGCAGCGTAGGAGTAGAGGGTGTAAGCTTCCGGGTTGAAGCCGGCAGCCTTGAACTTCTCTACGAGTTCCTTGTTTTCCGGACGCAGCGTCGGATCCGGGCCGAAGGTGTTGAGCGTGCCGGCAACGGCGTCGCCAGCGATCGATGCCAGTTCGTTCGAAACGATACCGTCACCCGAAACGAGGGTAGCCTTGAGGCCCTGGTCGGCAGCCTGACGGATGATCAGGCCGGCTTCGGTGTGGAGACCACCCCAGTAGATGATGGAAACGCCGGCTTCCTTCATCTTTGCGATGAGAGCGGAGAAGTCCTTGTCACCGGTGTTGACGCCTTCGTACATGACTTCCGTCACGCCGGCTGCGTTCATGGCCTTCTTGGTTTCGTCAGCAAGGCCCTGACCGTACGGGGTCTTGTCGTGAACGACAGCAATCTTGGCGTCCTTGAAGTGCTCCGCAAGGTATGCGCCGGCAATGCCGCCCTGCTGGTCGTCACGGCCGCAGGTACGGAAGGTGTTCCACAGGCCGCGCTCGGTGAAGACCGGGTTGGTAGCCGCCGGGGTAACTTCGAGAATGCCGTTTTCGGCGTAAACTTCCGAAGCCGGGATGGAAACGCCGGAGTTGAAGTGACCGACAACGAACTTGACGCCGTCAGCAACGAACTTGTTGGCAACAGAAATGCCCTGCTTCGGGTCCGAAACGTCGTCGCCGAGAACGATCTTGATCTTTTCGCCGTTGATGCCGCCAGCCGCGTTGATATCGGCAGCAGCCTGCTCGGCACCCTTCTGCAGCTGTGCGCCGAAGGCAGCGTTCGGGCCGGTCAGCGGACCGCCAACGCCGATCACCACGTCAGCCCAGGCGTTGCCGCCGAAGGCCACGAGAGCCGTCAGCGCAACGGCTGAAAGGAGAGACTTCTTCATTTTGTTACTCCCAATTTTTAAAGCGGGTTTGGTTTCAAAAACCCGACGCAATACCCACCATGACTGCGTCGGAAAAGCTGTTCCACTCTTATGAGAGCTCACGTTATTTTCGCCAATCTGAGGCGAGAAAAACGTGGCTGTCAATCTTTCTTCTTCCATGAAAACGGAGAGGTCCGTTCGTAGATCCAATAGTAGTTGTCGACCATCTGCGTCGTCCGACGGCTCTGGAAGCCAGCGATGGAAAACACAAGAAGAACAACGACGTCTATGACGTAGAGAACCGGGCTGACCATCGGCCCCTGGAACAGGGCGTAGTGCAGGAAGCGCATAGCGAAACCCAGGAGCAACGTATAGACGAGGACCGTCGGATAACCGTGCCATCCCTCTGCCGCCGCCTTACCGGTCCGCCATGCGGTCCAGAAACCGAGCAGCAGGACGAGGAAGCGCAGGACGTAGCGGACGCCGGTATCATTCTCGAAAAACAAGCCTTGCATTTTCTATTCCCCCTGTCCGCTCAATGGTGGCCGCCTTCGAGATAGGCGGCGCGGACCTGCGGATCCGCCAGCAGTTCCCTGCCGGTGCCGCTCATGGTGACCTTGCCGTTGACCATGACATAGGCACGGTCGGAGAGCTTCAGCGCGGCGAACGCGTTCTGCTCCACGAGAAAGACCGTCAGGCCCTCTTCCTGGTTCAGCTTCTTGATCGCCTCGAAGATGCCCTTGACGATCAGCGGAGCGAGACCGAGCGACGGCTCGTCCAGGAGAAGCAGCTTCGGACGCGCCATCAACGCACGACCGATGGAAAGCATCTGCTGTTCGCCGCCCGAGAGCGTACCGCCACGCTGGCTTTGGCGTTCCTTGAGACGCGGAAACATCGAGAAAACCTTCTCCACGTCCTCATGGAAATATTTCAGGTTATCGAGACCTGCTCCCATCTGGAGGTTTTCCAGAACCGTCATGCGCGGGAAGATACGCCGTCCTTCCGGCGACTGCGCGATACGCCGACGGGCGATCATGTGCGTCGGCATCTTGGTGATATCGGTGCCGTCGAAGATGATCGAGCCGGTGCGGGCCTGCGGGCTGCCGCAGATGGTCATCATAAGCGTCGACTTGCCGGCGCCGTTGGCACCGATCAGGCTGACGATTTCACCCTGACGCACCTCGACATCGACCCCGGCCAGCGCCCGGATATTGCCGTAATAGGTTTCGACACCCTGTACTTTGAGAAGCGGTTCACCGGTCATCAGTCTTCACTCCCGGCAACGGCTTCGACCTCGGAAATTGCGTCGATCAACTCTTCATCCTCGACACCCAGATAGGCGGCGATCACCTTCGGGTCGTTCTTTACTTCGTTCGGCGTGCCGTCGGAGATCTTCTGGCCGTATTCGAGCACCACGACATGGTCGGAGATTTCCATGACCACGGACATGTCGTGCTCGATTAGCAGCAGCGAGGTCCCCTCGCCTCGAATGGAGCGGAGCAGCGTGTTGAGCGCCAGCGACTCCTTCGGGTTCAGACCAGCTGCCGGTTCGTCGAGGCAGAGCAGTTCCGGACCCGTGCACATGGCACGCGCGATTTCCAGACGACGCTGTGCGCCGTAGGGCAGATCGCCGGCGGGATCGTCGGCGCGATCGGTCAGATCCGCCTTGTCCAGCCAGTACTTGGCCTTTTCGATCGCCTCGGCTGCTGCCCGCTTGTAGGCCGGAAGCCCCAGGAGGCCGAGTACGGTGAAACCCGAGGCCTTCATCAGCACGTTGTGCTGGGCCACCAGCAGGTTTTCCAGAACGGTCAGGCCCGAGAACAGGCGGATGTTCTGGAAAGTACGGGCGACCTTCGCATGCTTGGTGATCTCGAAATCCGGCAGGCGTTCCAGCAGGTATTCCTTACCTGCCTTCTGGGACAGCGTGATCATGCCCATCGTCGGCTTGTAGAAGCCGGTGATGCAGTTGAAGACCGTCGTCTTGCCCGCCCCGTTCGGGCCGATCAGGGCGGTGATGTCGCCGCGCCTGGCCTCGAAGGAGAAGTCGTTGATGGCCATCAGGCCGCCGAACTTCATCGAGAGATGTTCGACTTTGAGAATCGTGTCGTTCGTCATCGTAGTGGTTCCGGAAGTCATCAGCCGTGACCTTCCTTGGTGAAGCTTCCCGAGACGGCCTTGCTCTCCTTGAGGAAGGCCGTCGGTTGACGCGAGCCGACGAAGCCGCGCGGCTTGAACAGCATCACGACGACCATGGCCAGACCGAACAACAGCATGCGGTAGAGTTCCGGCGTGAAGTCAGGCCCGAAGACGACCTTCAGGAATTCCATTTCGCGCAGGAGTTCGGTGCCGCCGACCATGACGATGGCAGCGATCGCGATACCCGTCAGCGAACCCATGCCGCCGAGAACGACGATGGCGAGAATGACGGCCGATTCCAGGAAGACGAAGCTTTCCGGGGAAACGAAGCCCTGGCGTGCCGCGAAGAAGGAGCCGGCGAAACCGCCGAACATCGCACCGGTCGCAAAGGCCGTAAGCTTGGTCGCCACCGTGTTGATGCCAAGCGAGCGGCAGGCGATCTCGTCTTCGCGCAGCGCTTCCCATGCACGGCCGATCGGCATCCGGCGAAGACGGATTGTCACATAAGCCGTGAGCAGGCAGAGCGCGAGAATGATGTAGAAGAGGAAGATCTTGTAGTAGACCGACGACATCGGCAGACCGAAGGTCTTGGCAAAGCCGGTTGCCGACGCATCGAACTTGATGCCGAACAGCGTTGCCTTCGGAATGCCGGAGATGCCGAACGTGCCCTTGGTCACATCCGTCCAGTTGATGAGGACGAGGCGGATGATTTCACCGAAGGCCAGCGTCACAATGGCAAGATAGTCACCGCGAAGTCGCAGAACCGGGAAGCCGAGGATGATGCCCCAGAAGGCTGCGAGAATGCCGGACAGCGGCAGCAGGACCCAGAATGACAGGCCGAACTGCTGCGACAGCAGCGCGTAGGAGTAGGCACCGACTGCATAGAAGGCCACATAGCCAAGGTCGAGCAGACCGGCAAGACCGACCACGATGTTCAGGCCCCAGGCCAGCATGACGTAGATCAGGATTTGAATGCCGAAGTTGTCGACATATTTCAGCGAGCCCTGCAGACCGGTCAGCGCGACCATGACGGGCGGGTAGAGAAGCAGCGCCAGAAGAGCGATCTTCAGGAAGTGCTGATGGAAGAAGGAAGGCTTGGCTTCGATCTCATGGACCGGCACCTGAGCACGGAGTTCCTTGCGGGCGCGGGCCCACGGATGGAAAAAGCCGACGATGAGGAAGCGGCCGATCGCGGCAATTGCCACGAAGATCGCCAGAAGACCCCAGCGCGGATACCAGATCAGGGCATTGTTGATGTCCTGATCGGTCTTGATGCCGACGTAGAGAATGAACAGGCCAAGGGCGAGAACACCGGCAAAAATGCCTTCCTTGATCGCGCGCGCAAGGGTTCCGGATTGAGGTGTACCGGTCACGTTTGCAGAATTTGTCATGAGGTCAGACCTTCTCGACTTCCGGTCGGCCCAGAATACCCGTGGGCTTGAAGATCAGCACGAATGCCAGGATGGCGAATGTCGCGACATCCTTGTAGGCGATGCTGAAGTAAGCGGACCAGAGCGACTCGATGAGACCGATCAGGAGGCCGCCGAGAACAGCACCCGGCAACGAACCGATACCGCCAAGAACAGCCGCGGTGAACGCCTTGACGCCCGGAACGAAGCCGTCGTTGAACGATGCCACGCCATAATACATCAGATACATCGTGCCGGCCACCGCAGCGAGCGCCGCACCCATGACGAAGGTCACGGAGATCGTCCGGTCGACATCGACGCCGAGAAGAGCCGCCATCTTGCGGTCCTGCTCGGTGGCGCGCTGTGCACGACCGAGAGGCGTCTTGTTCACGATATACCAGAAGGCGAAGAGCAGCACCGAGGTGATGGCGACGATGATGAGCTGCTTCAGCGAAATGGTGATGGCGCCGAAGTGATAGACATCGCTGACCAGTGCCGGGATGGGCTTGTTGCGCGGCCCCTGCGTGACCTGGATGAAGTTCGAAAGCGCAATCGACATGCCGATTGCGGTGATCAGCGGCGCCAGACGGAACGAACCGCGCAGCGGCCGGTATGCCACACGCTCGATGGTCCAGTTCCAGATACCCGTCATCAGCATCGCGACGACCAACATGACCAGAAGCATGAGTGCAACCGGGATGCCAGCGAAGAACGATGTGAGGATAAGGAAGACGATAAGAGCGGCAAAGCCGCCAAGCATGAAAATGTCACCATGGGCAAAATTGATCATGCCGATGATGCCGTAAACCATCGTATAGCCGATTGCGACAAGGCCATAGATGGATCCAAGAGTCAGCCCGTTAATGAGCTGCTGGATGAAGTACTCCATTACCAATCCCCCGGGCGCGGTACCAATGTTCCCGCGCCTCTTGTATGTTGCCCTTTTGGGTTCTTAACATGAAGAAATTCCATAGCGTTTTGTCCGCAAATGTGAAGCCTAAAACCCGGCCAACGCGCATTTTATTGTCATTTGCTCACAATTTGGCGCAAACGAAATCAATTCTATCAAAAAAGCGGCATGAAATGCCCTTCAAATAGACAGGGGCCGCATCGCTGCCGCCCCCTTTTCCTATTCCTTTCGGGATATGGACAGCAGCCTTCAGGAACGCATACGCGAACCGTTTGCGTCAAATAAGGGCTGCGGCTGCAAACTGGCCGGCAATTCCTCGCCGAGAATCTCGATCGACCAGCCTTCGACCACATCGGCAACCTCTTTCGGAACGTAGCCGATCGCCACCGAAACGCCGCTCGGATGCGCAAAACCGCCCGATGTCACCCAGCCCTTCACCTCGCCATTGAGGAAGATCGGCTCGTCGCCGATAACGTCAGCATCCTTGGCCGAAACCACGAATGTCCTGAGTCGCAGGCTTCCGCCTTCTGCCTTTTCCTTTAAGGCCGGTTCCTTGCCGATGAAGTCCGCTTCCTTGCCAAGTGCCACGAAGCGAGACAGACCGGCTTCCAGCGGTCCGTAGAGCGGCCGGTATTCGCGCGACCAGCTGCCGAAGGACTTCTCCAGCCGAAGCGAATTGAGCGCGCGTGCGCCGAAGAGGCTGATGCCAAATTCGGCTCCTGCCTCCATGATCGCGTCGAAGAGATAGCGCTGGTATTCCGGCCGCATCCAGAGTTCGTAACCGAGATCGCCGGTATAGCTGACCCGCCCGACGATGGCCGGCGCCATGCCGATATCCATCTCGCGAATGTCCATGAACGGGAACGCGCTGTCCGAAATGTCGAGATGCGTCAGCTTCGCCAGCACGTCGCGCGCTTTGGGGCCGGCGATGGAAAGGCCGACAAGACCGAGACCGAGCGGACTGACCTCGACGGAACCGTCATCCGGCAGATGTTGCTCGAACCAGCGCATGTGATATTCCTCGGCAATGCCAGAGCCGATGACGAGGAACTCCTCCTCATCGAGATTGGCGACGGTGAAATCGCCTATCAACTTGCCCGCCTCGTTCAGCATCGGCGTCAGCGCCATGCGGCCCGTCGGCGGAATGCGTCCGGCAAGCAGGGTGTCGAGCCATTCGCGCGCGCCATCGCCCGAAACGGAATACTTGGCATAGCCCGACGTCTCCATCAGGCCAACGCTTGCGCGCACGGCCTTTGCCTCGGCGCCGACCGAAGCGAAGTCCGTCGAACGGCGCCATGAGAACTTATCTTCGACACCCTCCGGCGCGAACCACAGCGGCGTTTCCAGACCGTAGGACGCGCCGAAGACGGCACCGGCGGCCTTCAGCTTGTCATAGATCGGCGTGGTCAACAGCGGACGCGCCGCAGGCAACTCCTCGTTCGGGAAACGGATGGAGAAGCGGCGGGTATAGTTCTCGCGAACCTTGGCGTTGGTATAGGCGAGCGTCGCATAATCGCCGTAGCGGGACACGTCCATGGCGAAGACGTCGAAGCCCGGATCGCCGTTGATCATCCAGTTGGCGAGCGCAAGCCCCACGCCGCCCCCCTGACTGAAGCCGGCCATGACAGCACAGGCCGACCAGTAGTTGGTCATGCCGCGAACCGGGCCGACAAGCGGATTGCCGTCCGGCGAGAAGGTGAAGGGGCCGTTGATGATCTTCTTGATGCCCGCCCTGTTGAAGGCGGGGAAGTGGCGGAAGCCGACCTCAAGTTCGGGCGCGATGCGCTCCAGATCCTCGGCCAGCAATTCATGGCCGAAATCCCATGGGGTGGTAAGCGGCGAC
Source organism: Shinella sp. (assembly GCA_003248775.1). Classification (GTDB taxonomy): domain Bacteria; phylum Pseudomonadota; class Alphaproteobacteria; order Rhizobiales; family Rhizobiaceae; genus Allorhizobium. Next base: position 16,560 of record QFQX01000026.1, read on the forward strand.
CACGGACGGCAGGCCTTTTCATAGGTCCCCATCAGCATGCCGTTACGCTCCTGACGGAGATAGATCTCGCCATCGAAGTCCACGCAGTGCTGGATTTCCTTGCCGCTCTTCTGGTTGTAGTCAATGACTTCCGGCATGTCCTCGGTGATGAGATACATGTGCTCCATGGCGAGCACCGGCAATTCCAGACCGACCATGCGGCCCACCTCGCGCGCCCACAGGCCACCGGCATTGACAATGTGTTCAGCGCGGATTTCGCCCTTGTCGGTCAGCACCCGCCAGGTGCCGTCCTCCAGCTGGACGAGGTCTTCGACGCGGGTGTGCAGATAGATTTCCGCGCCATTCTTCTTCGCCGATTTCGCATAGGCGTGAGTGACACCGTAAGGGTCGACATGGCCCTCGTTCGGGTCATAGACGGCACCGACGAAATAGCTCGGATCGAGCAGCGGCATCATGTCCGCCGCTTCCTTCGCCGTCAAAAGCTCAGCGTCCATGCCAGCATACTTGCCCTTGGCGAGGACGGATTTCAGCCATTCGAAACGCTGCTGGGTCGCGGCCAGCATCAGACCGGAGGTGAGATGAAGCCCGACATCCTGACCGGAATACTCCTCGATCTCCTTGTAGAGCTCGACAGTATATTTCTGCAACTTGGCGACGTTCGGATCGCCGTTGATGGTGTGGATGCCACCGGCGGCATGCCATGTGGAGCCCGATGTCAGCTCCGAGCGTTCGAGCAGGACGACATCCGTCCAGCCGAATTTTGTCAGGTGATAGAGCACCGAACACCCGACGACACCACCGCCGATGACGACGACCCTGGCATGGCTCTTCATGTAAAATCTCCGGTTTTGCGAAGGCCGCGAAGGGCCTGAAATTCCGCGTTGAAAGTCAAAAATCCGGAGCCAGCCTAGTGGCTATTTTTTTCGTCCAATAGTCCGTACTGCGAAGCGAAATGTCGCTTCGGACATAATTTTTATCCCGTCCGCGCCACGCCTCTTCGACGAACACGCGGAGGTTAAGTCGGGACAACTTGCGCGAAAAGCACCAGTCGAAACCAGAAACGATAAAGCCTGCCGCAAGCTCATCTTGCGGCAGGCTTCAACCACTTTCTAAAGCGCGTCGCGATCTTTCAGATTCGCTCGTCGTGCTTCATTTCATTGTTTTTCCGCATGTCTTCATCGCAAAACCGCCGCACACTTTTGCGCGACATGCTGTAGAGCGTCGTAGCACCTTGCGACAGCGGCTCGTCCATGCCTCGGCCGGTAAGAGCCTCAGCCAGCGGAAAGCCCTGACGACATGGCGAACTCGCGGCCCATTTCCATGAGTTCGTCGAATACATAACCCGCATAGGAGCGCATGACGGCGACCTCGAATTCGTCCTCTCCCGTGCGGGCGACGTTTGCCGTCACATGGCAGCACAGCATGTTGGCGGCCTGCCCGATCACGAAGACATCCGGATGCAGGTCTGCGGCAACGCATTTCGCCAGGATCTGACGGACCTTCGGCCCTGCGATGCGCATGACGACGCGACCGTCGCTCTGCTCGACGAAGGAGGCCCGCTCGGAGCCCAGCGCCGCAAGATCGCGGGCAAGCGCCTCGGCTCCGATGATTTCCGACACCACAAGCCATTCGGACGGAGAAACGAAGCGGGCGGAAATCTCCTCCATGGCTTCGAGCGCGCCAGCGATATCGACCTCATGACCCGTTCGCGCCATGACGGAAAACACTGTCGGCCGCGTCAGAACCGTCAGATGATGCGGATTGGCATCCCCTTCGAAGCCCGCGATGTGGTCCTCGAGCGCATGCCGGTAGGCGAAATTCGTTGGCATGGTGGCGATCCTCAAAGGTGGAGCTTCTTGTTGTCGGGGTCGACGAAGACCTGGCTGCAGACTTCCGCCAGCACTTCCGTGCCGCGAAGGCCATCCCAGACGACGATCTTTTCGCCGATACGCTCGCGGCCGGATTTCAGCATGGCGAGCGCGATGTAGTGGCCGAGCGACGGCGAGAAGCAGACCGAGGAGATATGGCCCTGATCGTTGAGCATGGAGGGTTTCGCACCTTCCTTCAGGAGATGCGCGCCCGCCTTGATTTCCTTGTCCGTCTCCACCGGCTTCAGGCCGACAAGTTGCGGCCGATCCGCGGCCGTCAGGCCGAAACGGCTCGACATGCGCTTGCCGATGAAATCCTGCTTCTGGGTCGAGAACATGCGGCCGAGGCCGACATCGTCAGGCGTCGTGCGTCCGTCGAGTTCGTTGTGCGTGACGTGACCCTTTTCGATACGCAGCACGTTCAGCGCCTCGACGCCGTAAGCGCAGATGCCATGCGGCTTGCCCGCTTCCATGATCGCATCCGCGACCGCCTCGCCGAAACCGGCGGGCACGGCGATTTCATAGGCCAGTTCGCCGGAGAAGGAGATACGGAACAGCCGCGCCTTCAGCCCACCCTTGAGCATGACCTCGCGGGCGGAAAGGAACGGGAACGCCTCGTTCGAAAGATCCTCGTCCACTACCTGCTCGAGGATCAGCCGCGTCTTCGGCCCGGCAAGCGACATCTGCGCCCACTGGTCGGAAGAAGAGACGAACCGCACATCAAGGTCCGGCCAAAAGGTCTGGGCGGCGAATTCCATGTGGGTCATGATCTCGCCGGCATAGGCCGTCGTGGTGGTCACGAAGAAATGGTCTTCGGAAAGGCGGCTGGTCGTGCCGTCGTCATAGACCATGCCGTCTTCCCTCAGCATCAGGCCATAACGGGCCTTTCCGACGGGAAGCTTGAGGAAGGCGTTGGAATAAAGCCGGTTCAGGAACTCGGCCGCATCCTTGCCGAAAACTTCGATCTTGCCGAGCGTCGATACATCGCAAAGGCCGGCATTGGTACGGATGTTCAGCACTTCGCGGTCGACGCTTTCGCGCCAGGACTTCTCGCCGTCCTTCGGGAACCACGACGACCGGTACCACAGCCCCGTCTCGACGAAGACCGCACCGTTTTTCTTGGCCCAGCCATGCAACGGAGACTGACGCACGGGACGGGAATGTTCCGCCCGGCTGGCACCCGCCATCGCGCCGAAAGATACCGGCGTATAGAAGGGCCGGAACGTCGTGGTCCCGATCTCGGCCGGGGAGACACCGCGCATGCCGGCGATGATGCCGGCCGCATTGACGTTGCCGAGCTTGCCCTGGTCGGTTGCCATGCCGCCGGTGGTGTAGCGCTTGGTGTGCTCGACATGGCCCATCGCCTCGCGCTGGGCAAGGCTCAGATCCTTGATGTGCACGTCGTTCTGGAAATCAATGAAGGCCTTCTGCTTGGCGCCGGCGACATACCAGAGCGGCGCGAAGGAAGCGTCGTATTCGCCCTCGACCTCGGGAGGCTCTACCGAACCGACCAGCCACCCCTGCGCGCCGATGATGGCATGGGCCTTGTCGGCACCGTCCTTCAGGCATTCCGACAGGGAAGCGAGACCTGCGGCCGAGCCGGCGATTGCAAGGCCAGCCCCCACATCCGGTGCAAGGAAGGCCTGATGCGCATCAGACCAGACCGGCTTGGAGCCGCGCTGGCAGGCGAGATGAATGACCGGGCTGAAGCCGCCGGACATCGCCAGCGCATCGCAGGCGATCTCTTCCTGATGCCCGGAACGCTCGACGATCAGGCCGGAAATGCGTTTTCCACCCTTGGTCGCGACCACGGAACCGCCGCGAATGACGCGAACGCCGGTCGGCGCCTCATCGGAAGACGCTGCACGACCGTCGATGACGACCGAGACGCCGATACCCGCGGCAACCAGATCCTGCGCCGTGCGATAACCGGCACCACCATTGGTGAACACCGCCACTTCATGGCCGGGGGCCACGCCGTAGCGGTTGAGATAGGTACGGACGGCACCCGACGTCATCACACCCGGCTTGTCGTTGCCGCCAAACACCAGAGGACGCTCTTCCGCGCCCGTCGCAAGGATGGCGTTGCGGGCGACGATGCGCCAGAGCCGCTCGACCGGCAGTTCCGGCAGCGGCTGCGCCACATGCTTCTGCACCTTCTCGACCGCACCGAAAACATTGTCGTCATACCAGCCGAACACGGTGGTACGCGGCATCAGCGTGACGTTCGGCAGGCTCCTCAGCTCGTCCACGACACGCTGCGCATAATCGACGGCAGAAACGCCACCGACCGACAGCTTTTCGGAGAGGAGAGAACCGCCGAGCCGGAAGCCTTCGTCGGCGAGAATGACACGCAGCCCTGCGCGACCGGCGGCAAGCGCCGCCGTCAGGCCGGTGGGACCGGAACCGATCACCAGCAGGTCGCAATGTGCCCAAGACTTTTCGTAGCGGTCCGGGTCCACCTCCATCACCACCTTGCCGAGGCCTGCGGCCTTGCGGATCAGCGGCTCGTAGACCTTCTCCCAGAAGCTCTTCGGCCACATGAAGGTCTTGTAGTAGAAGCCCGCCCCGAGGAAGGGCGAAAGCAGGCTGTTGAACGAACCGATATCGTAATTCAGCGAGGGCCAGCGGTTCTGGCTCACCGCTTCCAGCCCATGATAAAGTTCGGCAACCGTTGCCCGCGTATTCGGCTCGGTGCGGCCACCCTTGCCGATCGTCACCAGCGCGTTCGGTTCGGCAGAACCGGCAGTCACGATGCCGCGCGGGCGGTGATATTTGAAGCTGCGGCCAACCAGCAGCTGGTCGTTGGCGATCAGGGCCGAGGCGAGCGTATCGCCTTCGAAGCCCTTGAATTCACGGCCATCGAACTGGAAGGAAATGGCACGGCTGCGGTTGATGATACCGCCACTCGACAGACGATAACCGGTCATCGGCCAGCCTCCTTCGCCTTTTCGGCGGCATCGGTGACGGAATACACCTCATGGCTCATGGCATTGTCGCGCTCGACCACCAGCCAGCGCCGGCAACCGGAGGCATGATGCCAGTATTCCTGGATGCGTCCCTTGGGATTGTCGCGCACGAAGACGTAGGAATACCATTCTTCATCGGAAGCCGACGGCGCTGGACGCACTATCGAAGCATCACCACGAATGGAGAACTCTTCCTTCGGACGGACCCCGCAATGCGGGCATTTGATAAGGCTGGCCATGGTCTTGTCTCAGTGGAGATTGGGTTGCGGGCCCTTGCCGCCCTCATCGATGGCGAAGCCACGACGGAAACGGTCAAGGCGCAGCAGCCTTGATACGGGGTGCGGCTCGTTCTTCGCAATCAGATGCGCATAGCAGAAGCCCGATGCCGGCGTGGCCTTGAAGCCGCCATAGCACCAGCCGCAGTTGAGGTAGAGATTGTCGATCGGCGTTCGGTCGATGATCGGCGAGCCGTCCATGCTCATATCCATCACGCCGCCCCAGGTGCGCAGCACCCGGACACGCGACAGGCCGGGGATCAGGGACACCCCCTCCTCCATGGTATGCTCGACCGTCGCCAGATTGCCGCGCTGGGCGTAGGACGAGTAGTAGTCTATATCCGCCCCGAAGACGAGGCCGCCCTTGTCGGACTGCGATATATAGAAGTGCCCGGCACCGTAGGTGATGACGTTGTCGATCACCGGCTTGATGCCTTCCGACACGAAAGCCTGCAGCACATGCGTCTCGATCGGCAGATCCAGACCCGCCATGCGGCCGACGGTCGTGGTGTTGCCGGCAGCGGCAAGCGCCAGCTTGTTGCAGCCGATGAAACCCTTGGTCGTCTCGACCCCGAGAACCTTGCCGTTTTCGTCACGCCGGATACCGGTGACTTCACAATGCTGGATGAGATCCACACCGCGGCTGTCCGCGCCCCGCCCGTAGCCCCAGGCGACGGCATCGTGGCGGGCCGTACCCGCCCGCCGCTGCAGAAGACCGCCGAGGATGGGAAAGCGGGCGTGATCGAAGTTGAGATAGGGCATCATCTTGCGCACCTGCTCCCGGTCGAGCAGTTCCGCATCGACGCCATGGATGCGCATGGCGTTGCCGCGCCGCGCATAGGCGTCACGCTGCCCGTCCGAATGGAAGAGGTTGACGATGCCGCGCTGGCTCACCATGGCATTGTAATTGAAATCCTGCTCTAGGCCTTCCCAGAGCTGCATCGACAGTTCGTAGAAGGGCTCATTGCCCTCGAGCATGTAGTTCGATCGGATGATCGTCGTATTGCGGCCGATATTGCCTGAGCCGAGATAACCCTTTTCAAGAACCGCGACGTTGGTGATGCCGTGTTCCTTGGCGAGATAATAGGCCGTCGCGAGGCCATGGCCGCCCCCACCGACGATGATGACGTCGTAATGCGGCTTGGGCGTGGGTTCACGCCACATGGGCGCCCAGTTCCGATTCCCGGAAAGAGCCTGTTTGAAAATCGAGAAAGCGGAATAACGCATCGGGCATCCTGTCGAGATTTCGATGCACATTCGCACACGTCAGCCAAAGAGCAAGCCAGAATAGGACGGGAAACAACAAGATTGAGACATGACTTATCTTCTTTCCGGCCCGCACGCATTCCGGCAGGAAAGACCGGATTCACCTTTCGGCGGAAAAGACTGAAGAACCATTGGAATCAGCGCCCGCCTGCCGCATAAGCAACCCGACACGAGTTGAATACGGGGCCATTAGAGAGGCATGCTGGCAATATTCGAGAAGGCGGCACTGGATGCCGGCCGCGCGATCATGGAAATCTGTCGCACCGGGCCTGATGTCCGCCTGAAGCAGGACCAGTCGCCGGTGACCGAGGCTGACGAACGCGCCGAACGGATCATTCTCGCCGATCTCGCCGAAAGCCTGGGCGCCATCCCGGTCGTCGCCGAGGAATCCGCTGCCGCCGGCAGGATACCGGAAACATCGGGCAGCTTTTTGCTGGTCGATCCGCTGGATGGCACAAGGGAATTCGTTGGAGGCCACTGCGATTTCACCGTCAACATCGCCCTCATCGAGGCCGGCCGACCGGTTGCAGGCTTCGTCTACGCTCCGGCTCTTGGCGTGGGCTATGCGGGATCACCGGAAGGCGCATTCAAGCTGACGGTCGATGAAGAGTTCCGGGTCACTGAACGAAAGCCAATCACCTCTCGCACCACGCCCGCAAGCCCGAAAGCGCTGATCAGCCGCTCTCACAATAGCCCGGCCACAATGGAATATCTTGATGCAAACGGCATCGCAGCGCGCGGCGTGGTCGGCTCTTCGCTGAAATTCTGCCTGCTGGCGGAAGGCAGCGCTGACCTTTATCCCCGCTTCGGTTGCACCATGGAATGGGACACGGCCGCAGGCGACGCAGTGCTCAGAGCCGCCGGCGGCGTGACGCTGACGCTCGACGGCCTGCCTCTGACCTACGGCAAGCGCGGCCGGCCGGGCCTTCGCGATTTTGCCAATCCCGACTTCATCGCCTGGGGAAAAAAGCCGTAAACGTCGGAAAGAAACCTGAAAAAGCCAAGCCTTTTCAGCTTCGGGATACCGATTTCATCCCCCTCCACCGCGCCTGCTTCAGGATGGCTCCACGAACCTCGCATCGGCACCTCGCACAGGCGGGGAACCGATGAGCAGCAAAGCGGAGCTCCGAACGCATGTCCGATATCACCAGCAATCTCGCCCTTCCCTATATCCTGCCGGCGCAAGCGCAAAAACACGTCACCCATAACGAGGCGCTGCAGAGACTGGACGCGATCGTCCAGCTGACCATGACCGGTAGCCTGCAAGAACCACCGGCAGAAGCTCGGGAAGGTGATTGCTACTGGGTCCTCTCCCCGGCATCCGGCGCTTTTTCCGGAAAAGGCGAGCGGCTCGCTTTCCGGCAGGACGACGCGTGGATCTTTATCACCCCGAAAACCGGCTGGCGCGCTTTTGATCTGACAGAAAACAGCTTCAAGGTGTTCGCGGCAGAGGCCTGGCATGACATTTCAATGCCCTCGGAGGGCGAAGTATCCACCCTCGGCATTTCGACCTCTGCCGACGCGACCAACCGTCTTTCACTCTCATCCCCCGCAAGCCTGTTCAATCATGCAGGCGGCGATCATCGTATTAAGATCAACAAGGCATCGTCGAATGACACCGCATCGCTGCTCTTCCAATCCGACTGGCAGGGCAAGGCAGAGATGGGCCTAGCCGGCGATGATGACTTCTCCGTCAAGGTGAGCGGTGACGGTGCGGACTGGAAAACGGCGATCGCCATCTCGCCGGACGGGGTCGTCAGGATGAACCACCGCCCCCTCACCCGCGCGGCAAGATCGGCCGCCACGCTGACAGTTACCGACGGTACGGTGACGGGTTTTCACGACCTTCACGCTTCGGCCGGAGGCTTTTCCCTCGGAACACCCCTCGCGTCCGGTCATGGCAGCGGTCTGCTGGTGCCGGTAACGGGCTTTTATCTTATTTCACTCGGCGTGACCGTTCTGTCAGCAACCAGCCACACAGTAAGCCTCCTCCAGAACAACGTATCGACGCTTGCCGTCGCCACCGGAGCCGCGGGCAGCCGTTCCACTGTTGCAATCGCCAGCCTTGCGGCCGGAGATATTCTCACGATGCGCCACACCGGGTCAGCGCAGCTTCAATTCGGCCTCAACGCCACCGAACTCTCCACCTTCATGCTGTGATTCGATTTTTTTTGACTTTTCTCCGCAAATTCCGGGTCGCGATTCTCGCTGCCCGGAACTCGCCTGCGACCGGACGGAAGCCACTGAAATATCAGGCAATCCATATTAGCGTTTCAAAAATGCGTTCCATTTTGGAACATGCCGCCAACGCCAGTCATGACGTCTTTGCATGGCTGCTTCATAATGAGACCAAATTTAGCCGATAACCATTTAGCCCTTGAAATCGGTAACTTATCAGTAGCTGTTGTCATTCACATGCTTAAGAAGCGTGTTGAGGTTAACCAACAGTTAAAAACAGTAATGACATTGTCATCGAGCTGTACTATTTATGTCCCCTGACATCGAGCAACAATCGACACTAATGAGCTGGGTAAAGATTTTGAGTTTCCCGCAAGCCCAAAACGATCGCGCACCCCGTCATTTTCAGATGGCGAACCCTGCTATACTTCTCGATGACTACTATCGGGAAGCAAGCTTCTTGCCCTCAAAACGTGCAGGGCATGCACATTATTTCATCAAAAGATTGACCGACATCGTCCTTTCCGGAACGGCTCTTCTCGTGTTGCTGCCGTTCCTGCTGGCGGTAGCGGCATTAATTCGGCTTGATAGCCGCGGCCCGGTCCTGTTCACCCAGCAGCGCTGGGGCAAGGGTTGCCGGAAAATCCGCGTCTACAAGTTCCGCTCCATGCGGACGGATCTGTGTGATGTAACCGGCGTCAACCAGACGGTTGCCGGCGACCCACGCATCACGAAGATCGGCGCCATTATCCGTCGCACAAACATCGACGAGCTGCCCCAGCTGATCAACGTGCTGAAGGGCGACATGTCGCTCGTGGGGCCCCGTTGCCATGCCATCGGCATGCTGGCTGCCGGCATGCCTTATGAAGAGCTGGTGCCGGAGTATCATCGCCGCCACGTCGTTCGTCCCGGAATGACTGGGCTTGCGCAGATGCGCGGCCTCCGTGGACCGACTGACCGGCCCGGCAAGGCGCGCGCCCGCATCGCCTGCGATCTTTATTATGTTGAGAACTTCAATTACTGGCTCGACCTGCGCATCATCGTGGGCACGGTCATCTCCGAACTCAAAGGCGGCAAGGGCTTCTGAGCCTCCATTGAACTGGAAACAACGACCCGTCAGCTGCGAGAGCGGTGGCGGGCCTTTTTTTTGTTTGCAGTGTCAGAGAAGCCGGAAACGGCAGGCGCGAGCTACAGCCTGCATTCGGTTCACCGAATCGAGCTTGCGCATGGCGCTCTTGAGGTAACTCACCACGGTATGGCTTGAAATATTGAGAATGATGGCGATCTCGTCGCTGCTCTTGCCGGCAGCCGACCAGCGCAGGCATTCGAGTTCTCGCGCCGACAGCTTCTCCCGTGGCCCGTCCTGAGGGACGAGGCGGCCGAAACAGGTGTCGATCAGCTCAATGCAATCATAGTGGATCGTCGCCATCTCCGTCCGTTCGGGCGGCTGCCGCTGGCCGGAAAAGGCAACCACATAATGGGCAAGCACACGATCATGCAGACTGAAGGCAAGCGTCGAGTTCAGACCATAGGAGCGAAATGCCGCGGCAGCGGCGCCATTGGAAGCGTCCTGAACGGCCGGAAAGGGGCAATCCACCGAAAAGACAGGAATGATCGTCGCCTTCAGACGGGAAAGCAGCACGCTTGAAGCAAACGTATCGCTGGCGCCATAGGAAGCAATGAGGTCCGCCGGCCAGTTGGTCAGCATCAGGTTCGCAGCAAAGCCCGGCTTGTCGGCCTTGGGAAAGGTCGTCACCAGAAAAAAAGGCAGATCGTTCTTGCGTCCGAGCGCGGCGAACTGCTGACCAAGCGCGCAAAGGCCGCTCTCGTCGGCGGGTACAGTCTTTACCGCACCGTCTTCACCGTCCCGACAGACGGCTTCGTTCACCCTGAACATCGTGCTCCTTTCGAGCGAATTGCAATTCGCTCGTCCGCTAAAGAATTTCGATCAAACGAGTTTCACCAGCCAAGCAGGAAACGGGCCAGATCCCGGTCACCTGGATCTCATCGAGACCGCCTATTAGATCGCCTCTATTGGCGACAAACAAAAAATGAACGCGCCGAAACATCCGTTCTGCCGCGGCTTCTACAATAAATTTCGAGCGAATAAATTCCTGAATCGACATAACTCCTATGCAGATGCCGCAACTTTACGCAACGTCAACCTGCATATGGAGGATAGCCGGCCCACCACCCCGCTGGCAACCTGTGAAAATTATTATCAAATGCTTACAATGGGCTTAGGCAAATTTTAAAGGTGGAGGACTAGGATGCGCTCGTGTGGTCTTGAGTTTGTATAGAGAGTCCAATGACCGAAATGATCCGCCCCCGAGTGAAATATGTCATCGGTCCCGATGGCAGCCCGCTGACCATTGCCGATCTTCCACCGGCCAATACGCGCCGCTGGGTGATTCGCAGGAAAGCCGAGGTTGTCGCTGCGGTGCGCGGCGGCCTGTTGAGCCTTGAGGAAGCCTGCGAGCGCTACACCCTGACCGTCGAGGAATTTCTTTCCTGGCAGTCGTCCATCAACGATCATGGTCTTCCGGGTCTGCGCACCACCCGCATCCAGCAGTATCGCCACTGATGCCGACGGCGGAAAACGGTAAAAGTCGCTGTTTTCCAGGATCATGGAACCATCCCCGGAGCGGGCCGCATCCATCGGCCCGCTTATCGTGTTGTCAGTTGCCCTGCGGCCGTTTCAGCAGCGAATGCAGGGCCCCTGCGAGGATCGCTGAACCGGCATAGAACCACAGGCCCGGTTGGGTGAATGCCTCCGCCAGACCACTCGTCTTTGCCGCAACGATCACGAGCGCAACCAGCAGCACGTCCATCATCGACCACTTCGACAGGATCGGCACCATTCGCCGCAACACATCCCGTTCAGCTGGCGTGGATGATGCCGGCGTCAGGGCCTCCGCTGTCAGCCCCAGCAGCTTGACCGTCGGGCAAACGATGGAGAGCAACGCCACAAGGACGGCGAGCATCCCGTCTCCCCCCCGCCAGAGCGAAGTCACGATCGCGAGAAGCGAAGGCGTCTCGCGGAAAAAGTAGAGCGTCTCGAAACGCACCAGAGGCAGCGTTAATCCCAGCGTCAGAAAAACCGGTGCAGCCACCAGCGCGATTGCCTTCAGCCACAGCATCAGCATGCTCCCTCCCCGGCAACGCCGACATGCATTGAAACGATCAGTGGTTTGGCTATCATCGCTGAACAGTCCCGCGCAAGGGACAGCAATCGTGGAAGGAGCCCGAGTTGAACATCGTCCATGAAGAGGAAAAATCCGGCGGTCGTTACGTTGCGCGGGTGGACGGCGTGGAGGAACCCGCGCTGATGACCTATTCGCGGGCAAGCCCCAAGCTGATCATCGTCGACCACACGGAAGTGCCGGACAGCATGCGCGGTCAGGGTGTCGGACAGGCATTGGCAAAACATGTCGTTGAAGAGGCTCGCCTCGGCGGCTGGCAAATCATTCCGCTCTGCCCCTTCTTCCGTGCCCAGTCGCTGCGTCATCCGGAATGGAGCGATGTCGTGAAGGCGCAGGGCTGATCCGGTACGGCAGGTCAGGTATCGCGTAAAAATGAAAACGGCCGGACGCGGTCACGGAAACCCGCGCCACTCCGACCGTTTTATTGTTCGATGAAAGCGTTTGCCTTAATCAGGCGCGCGCCCGCATCTGGCCGTCCCGCTCTTCCAGCGCAGCAGCCTTTGCATATTCGGCCTCGGCTTCTTCCAGCGCAAGTTCCGCAGCATCCTGCTGGACCTTGAGTTCGCGGATGGAAACCTGGAGGTTGTCCGCCCGCTGGCGCGCCGCCTTGGCAAATGTTGGATAAGCAAAATGATTAGGATCGCTGATCCCGGTCTTCTTTTCCTCGATGGCGATCTGGCTTTCCAGCTCCTTCGCCATGCGTTCGAATTCCGACATCATTGATTGCAACTGCTGCAACTGCCGACGCTTTTCTGTGACCTGAAATCCCTTCAGGCGCACTAGGCTCTCACGCGACTTCATACGCAATACTCCCGTGATGCGAGACCCCCCGCCACACTTACTGACAAATGCCATCCCCGCTTTTCGGCGAATCATTCTCGAAAAAAAACGGCGGCGTTAACAAAAAACTACCGTTGGTAACCTTTCGTTTACGGGCATCGTTAATGATAAGGACGATCATTTAAGGGTCAGTAAACGCCAGGGCCCCAAAAGGCCTGTGACAATGATGAGTCAAATGAATCGGTTACAGGTATTTCCTGATGTTCTGATTCAACGGTGGCGATGCCGGAAACTTGTGAAAAATCAGGAGACTGCAAAAAATGTTTAATGAATTCGATATTCCTTGCCAGAAGGAATCAGAATTTGTTAACCATTTGGTGGCAGCCTTCAAATCAGGCAACGACTGGATCCGTATCGCGTAGGGGGCCAACTCGACCTTTCGGCGGCGGTAAAGGGGATAATTATGCGGGTTCTACTCATTGAAGACGATAGCGCTACGGCGCAGAGCATCGAATTGATGCTCAAATCGGAAAGTTTCAACGTCTACACCACGGATCTCGGCGAAGAGGGTGTCGATCTCGGCAAGCTCTACGATTACGACATCATTCTACTCGACCTTAACCTGCCCGACATGTCGGGTTATGAAGTGCTACGCACGTTGCGCCTCTCCAAGGTCAAGACGCCGATCCTGATTCTCTCCGGCATGGCCGGCATCGAAGACAAGGTACGCGGCCTCGGCTTCGGCGCCGATGATTACATGACCAAGCCGTTCCACAAGGACGAACTGGTCGCCCGCATTCACGCGATCGTCCGCCGATCCAAGGGCCATGCCCAGTCGATCATCATCACGGGCGAACTGATCGTGAACCTCGACGCCAAGACCGTCGAAGTCGGCGGCCAGCGCGTTCACCTGACCGGCAAGGAATACCAGATGCTGGAGCTGCTTTCGCTCCGCAAGGGTACGACGCTCACGAAGGAAATGTTCCTGAACCACCTTTATGGCGGCATGGACGAGCCCGAACTCAAGATCATCGACGTGTTCATCTGCAAGCTGCGCAAGAAGCTCGCAAACGCCGCAGGCGGCGCGAACTACATCGAAACGGTCTGGGGCCGCGGCTATGTGCTGCGCGAGCCAGACGGTTCGGAATACATGGAAACGGCTTAAGTCGTTTCCCCCGCTGCCAAATCCCCAAGGATCTCGACCTGCCCCTAACCGGGCAGGTTTTTTATTGCCCGCAACAAAACATTGAAAGCCGGGGGCACAATCACCAATCACCAAGTAGCCCGGAAAGCTGAGAGTGCACACAAGAACGCCCCGACAGAGCGGGGCGCAAGACGGGGAGGTTATGCTGATTGGCGTATCAGGCGGCGATCGCCTTGTCGGTGAAGATCGTCGTCAGGATCTTGCGGTCGAACGGCTTCAGGAGGAAATCGTTGGCGCCAGCCCGCTTGCCGGCCATCATCGTCTTCAGATCGGCTTCGACGACGCAATAGTAGATCCGCACGCTCTTGCCCTCGGGTAGGGCCCGAATATTGGCGATCAGGTCCAGGGCGCCATCAAGACCGGCGTCGATGATCGCAATATTCGGCAGTTCGGTCTCGCTGCGCAAAATGGCATCACGCGCGGACGCAGCCTCGCTGACCAGGAAACCAAGCTCCGACAGGATCTTCTTGCCCACCTTGCGAACGACGTCGGAACCATCCACGATCATTAAGCGCTGCATCGTCAACTCCCTATACCGACCTCGTCCCGCAAGCGGGATTTCGATCCATGCAACCAAGCATAGGAGCTTTCAACTAAGGAAAGGTTACCGCAAGTCGCATCCCGCCGTCCCGAGTTGGAACAGAACAGCGGAATGCCGGGGAGACGACACTCAGGCCGCTGCGATCTCCGCGGTGAAGGCGATGTGATCTTCGCCGACCACATGCTTCAGTTCCATGCCGCACTCTTCGGCCAGCAGGACGGTGTAGTAGGGCTGGATCGAATGGGCATCGATCGCCTCTTCCACGGTGCCGTTGCAGATCTCCGCATATTTCGGCGGCACACGCATCATACGGCCCTTGACCACGATCTTGAACTTCGCGTCGTATTCCGGGTTTTCCAGGAACACCTCCAGCGAGCCGCCACGCGGGATTGCGCCGTAAGCCACGAGGAAGAGGTTGAGCAGCAGCTTGACCCGATTCTTGGCGATAATGGCGCGCGGTCCGTTCCAGGACACCTCGGTCTTCTTTTCCGCAGCGGCGAAGTCCTTGGCGGCCTTCTCGGCCTCACCGGTGTCGATCGAAGCACCGACCGAGCCGGAAGCGCCGAACGCCAGACGGGCAAATTTCAGGCGAACCGAAGCGTTGAGAGCGCTGGCTCGAATGAGATCCATGGCATCGGCATCGGCGCCGCCCTCGTCGAGCAGTTCCAGACCGTTGTTGATCGCGCCAACCGGCGAGATCACGTCATGGCAGACCCTGCTGCACAGCAGAGCCGCAAGATCGGGACCGGCGAGAGTGAGGTTCGGGTTTTTCGGCATCGTCTCTCCTGAAGAACGCAATCCCGACGAAAGAGACCGGATAGGCCGAATCCCGGCGTCCGGCATGGTCGGATTCCTTTAGGTCATAATGACACCATATTTGGTAAACCGATTATTAAGACGATGCTTTCTAAATTGGCCATAAGCGTTGGAGATGCCGATTGCATCGAAATTCGGACGGAGGACCCCCATGCGCCATTTGAGATTTAGCGACTTTGCCGGCCGCCGGCTGCTGGCAGCCGCCCTCTTGGTCATCACCGCATTGACCCTCGCCCCACGGCCGTCCCATGCCGACGGCGAATACAGCATACAGGAAATAGTCGATGCCGGTCATGGCTTCTTCGGCGAAGCCAGCGGCGGCCTCGCCAAGGTCATCGAAAAAGCCTTCCAGCAATATGGCCTGCCGAACGGCTATATTCTCGGTCAGGAAGGTTCCGGTGCCTTTATTGCCGGCCTGACCTATGGCGAAGGGGGCCTCTACACCAAGAATGCCGGCCAGCACGATGTCTTCTGGCAGGGGCCCTCGCTCGGCATCGATTACGGCGGCAATGGTACGCGTGTCATGATGCTGGTCTACGACCTTCCTTCAGTCGATAGTCTCTATGCCCGCTACGGCGGCGTCAGCGGTTCGGCCTATGTGGTTGCCGGTCTGGGCATGACGGCAATGAAGAGCCGCGACGTCGTGCTTGTGCCGATCAGGACCGGCATCGGGGCTCGCCTCGGCGTCAACGTCGGCTATCTCAAGCTGACGCGCCAGCCGACGTGGAATCCGTTCTGATAAGACCAGTTCGTACGGTTCGCACAAGCTTGCTGGATTTTTCTATGCATCGTGCATAGATTAAATATTTGTTGATGCTCACTTGCTTAGCGAGGCAGGGGGGCGATTATCGAATTTGTACGTTCGACGAACCGGAATTGGCGCGCCCGTGATTGAATATGGCCTGCTTTTTGGACTGGGATTTATGGCGGCCGCTCTGGTCGTCATGCTGATTGCCCCTGCGATCCACCAACGCATCGTTCTTTATACCGAGAATCGCCTGAAGGCGACGATGCCGCTCAGCCCGCAGGAGATTCGTGCCCAGAAGGACATGGCCCGCGCCGTTTATGCCGCGGAAAATGCCCGCACGACTCAAGAACTTACCCGCGAGCGGGAAAAGTCGATCGCGCTGAAGCTCTCGAACGAGCAGCTTGGCCATGAGGCCAGCCGTCTCGTTGCCGAGAACCAGGACCTCCATGCGCAGATCAACGAGATGAGCGTGGAGGCGGCCGAATTTCGCTCCAAGCTTCGTCGCGCCGAACTCGAAGCCGACAACCTCAAGGAAGCGTTGAAGCGTACCGAGGAAAACATCGTTGCCAAGGGGCTCGAAATCGAGGCTCAATCGAAACGTCTACGGCTGATGGCCTCCGACATCGACAACATGAGGATCGAGGCTTCCAGTCGCGAAACCGAGATCGAGAACCTCAAGATGCGTGTTCAGACCCTGCGCGACGAACGCGAGGAACTGCGCCGCGAGACCAAGCTTCTGACCAAGCGGGCAAAAGACGCCGAACAGCGCCTCTCCCAGGAGGAGCATAAGCTTCTGAGGCTCGATGACCGCCTTGCCCGACAGATGTCCGAAAACGTCGATAAGGATGCCACCATCGACCGTCGCCTCAAGGAAATCGCCCGTCTCAAGCAGAACCTCAAGTCCGCGAACGGCCAGTTGCGTCAGGTAACCAAGACGTTGCGGGGCGCCAACCTGCCCGTGCCTGATTTCAAGGAGAGCGAAGTGGTTGAGGAAGAGGTGGTCGAATCCGCCCCCACACTGCAGGCAGTCCCTGCACTGGAGATCGATATCGAAGGACTGGCCGAAGAACTTCGCCACCGCCATACTGCGTTGACAGAACGCCTGTTAAAGGCCAAATCGCCGGCGAACGACGATGCACTGCGCGAGGAGATCGCCGACATCGCCGCCAAGATGATCGTCATCACGGCTCACCGCGAAGGCGATGGTTCACCGATCCCCGGCCTGCTGCGCAGCAAGTCGGTCAAGGGCGCCAATGCTCATCCGAGCCTCGCCGAACGCGCGCTGGCTCTCGATCCTGCCCTTGGGGGTAAAACCTCCAGCCAGCACTCGGCCGCGGAGTAAGGCCATATCAGGGGCCCACGCCCTCACCGGCCGCTCAGGAAATCCGCCTCATGGCCCGCGCCATGGAATAGAGCGCAATACCGGCTGCCGTTCCGACATTGAGACTGTCGAGATGGGGTGACTGGGCAATCCGCGCCGTCGCAAAGCGCGAAAGTATCCCGGCCGGAAGCCCCTCCCCCTCGGTTCCGACGACAAGCGCCATGCGACCGGCGGCGGGAATGGAACCGAGCTCCGTCGCGCCGGCAGGGGAAAGCGCCCAGATCGAGAAACCCGCATCGACCAGCGACGACAGCATCGTCTCGGCGGAACCGCCGCGCGCATAAGGCGTCGTCAGCACCGAACCGACAGATACCCTGAGCGCCTTGCGATAGAGCGGATCGCAACTCGTTTCGTCGAGCAACACGGCATCGGCGGAAAAGGCGGCAGCGTTGCGAAACAGGGAACCGACATTGTCGTGGTTGGAAATACCGCAGCCGACCAGCACCAGCGATGTCTCCGGCAAACGGCCGACGAGATCCGCCGGCCCGGCAACAGAAAGCCGTTGTCCAAGGGCCAGCACGCCGCGATGCAGGTGAAAACCGGCAATGGCATCGATCACCACTGCATCGGCGATATAAACCGGGATATCCTCGGGAAAGGCGGCAAGGATATCGCCGACACCATCCACCCGGTTCTTCAGGAGCAGGATCTTTTCCGCCCTGAAATCGCCAGCCGCCCGATGCGCCGCGGCCAGCATCCTGAGAACCACCGTTCCCTCGGCGATGAAGCGCCCGGAGCGCCCCGTCAGGTCCCGCTCGCGGATCTGGGAGAATTCCGCAATCCGCGGGTCCTTCGGATCCTCGATGGTGATGAAGGTGCGTCCGGACACGGGAAACCGTCAGTTTGCGGAAAGCGTCACGTCGGCGACGATACGGCCGACGGCGATATCGAAGACATAAGCCTTGCGTTGGCCATCCGTGGCTTCGCCGTAGAACAGGATCTGCGTACCGGAAAGCGACGTCGATAACACACGGAAGCCGGCAGGGAGCGCCGCGGTCGCAACAACCGGCTGGTCGGCGGGAACCGAAAGACCGCTACCGATGGCAACGGGACGGTCAACGCCATCTTTGCGCGTGACCTTGTAGACAATCGCCGCCAGCACCGCCATGAACATCAGGAGCATGATGCCGCCGGATACCAGCTGGAGCTTCACCATCTTGCGGCGGACATTTTCCATCGCCGGATCGAGCGGCTTGTCTTCCTGTTCGTCGGGCTCGACATTTGCCATGGCTGGTATCCCGGGTCCTTGTCGTTCGCAGGGGCTCTTGCATTTTCCCTGCTGCGAACCTTAGCTCGGGGAAAACCGGCCATGATTTTCATGGCCGTCGATTGTGGATCGCATCGGTCTGTGCCAATTGGCTGCAAAACCTCTGCCGCAACGCCGGTGGTAGACACGCGGGATGACAGAATGAACGACCCCTTTAAACAAGCAGAGACGTCAAGAAAAGAGCTGATTGCCGGCGAAGATGCCGAAGGACGGCTCGATGCCTGGTTGACGGCGGAGCTTTCCGGAGAATTTTCGCGCAATCGCATCAAGGCGCTGATCGAGCAAGGGGCGATTACCGTCAACGGTGAAACCATCACCGAGCCGAAGCGCAAGATCAGGCCCGGCGACCGCCTGTCCGTCGTTTTGCCGGAGCCGGAAGACCCCGAACCCAAGGGCGAGAACATTCCGCTCGAGGTGCTTTACGAGGATGACGACCTGATCGTCATCGCCAAACCGGCCGGCCTTGTCGTCCATCCCGGTGCAGGTAATTGGACCGGCACGCTGGTCAACGCGCTGATCTATCACTGCGGCGACAGCCTGTCGGGCATTGGCGGCGTCAAGCGCCCGGGCATCGTGCACCGCCTCGACAAGGAAACCTCCGGCGTCATGGTCGTCGCCAAGAACGATGCGGCCCACCGCCACCTCGCCGACCAGTTCGCCGACCATGGCCGCACCGGCCCGCTGGAGCGCGCGTATCAGGCAATCGTCTGGGGCCGACCGCGCACCCTCCACGGCACGATCGACGCGCCGCTTGGCCGCGCCGGCGATCGCACCAAGCGCGCCGTAAAGCGTGAGGACAGCGATGACGCCCGCGAGGCGATCACCCATTACGAAGTGCTGGAGCGTTATGGCGAAAAGCCCGACGCCAGCTGCCTCGCCTCGCTGATCGAATGCCGGCTGGAGACGGGCCGCACCCACCAGATCCGCGTGCACATGGCCCATATTGGTCATCCGCTGATCGGCGATCCCGAATATGGGGCAGCCTTCAAGACCAAGGCAAACCTCCTTCCCGAACCGGCTAAATCCATCGTCAACGGTTTTCATCGCCAGGCGCTACACGCCTACCTCCTCGCCTTCGAGCATCCGACGACGGGCGAAACCATGGCGTTCGAGGCCCCTATCCCGGACGATATGCAGCAGGTGATCGACGCTCTGCAGACAATCGAATAGCTCTGCTCCTGGCGGAAAAAACACCTTTGCCTTTTTGGGCGTTCACATAACGGTGACATGCCGACTACACGGCAGGCTCTTCCCTAGGAATTCGTTAACCATGATTGTCTACCAGTTGTTAGGGGATCCGCCCTTGCGGCGGCCTCGCCAGGGCACGCCGTGATTTTCAAGGTCACCGGACGCGTTTTGGCTCCTTGTTGTTATGCGTGTCCTCGTCCCGAAAGCAGTTTGTCTTTGGGAGACATGCTTGAGCATCGGGCATCATGGGGAAAAGACGGCTTTCGGTATATTCCCGACATCTCGGGCTTTTCACCGCAATGGTCTCGGCATCCATTGCGCTGCCGGTGCTCGCGCAGTCCGTATGGACGAATGGTCCCGACAACGAATTTTCCAACGACGATAACTGGAGCCCTGCGCTACCCGGCCCCGGCGACAGAGCAAGCATTCCCACGGGCTCGCCACAAGTAACAAACAACTTCGTCATCACCGGCCTCGACGTCAGTGGCGGCAATGTCACCGTCACCAACACCGGCGAACTGACCGCCACGGGCGGCACCACACTGAATTCCGGCACGATCAGCATCAATGCCGGCGGCGTGCTCAATTCCGACGTCGATATGAATGGCGGCGGTCTTTCCATCGATGGCGATCTCAATGGCAAGCTGACGCTCAATAGCGGCAATGTCACCGTCAATGGCACGCTCGACAGCGCCGCGGTCGGAGCCACGACGGCGCTGACGAATAACGGGGATGTCGGCGATGTCGATGTGTCCGCGAACGGAACCTTCGTCAACAATACCGGCGCGACCGCCGGAGACGTAACGAATGCCGGAGCGACCTCCAATGCCGGCACCATCGCCTCGCTGACCAATACCGCGGGCACCTTCATCAACAATTTCGGTGGCACAGTCACCGGCGACACGACGGTAACGGGCGGAACGGTCACCAACAACTTCGTCATCAGCGATGCCGATGTTGCCGCAGGCGCGACGCTGGTCAACAACACCGACGCCACCGCCGAGAACGTCACCAATGCCGGCACGCTCTCGAATTCGGGAACGATCGCCTCCGTCGAGAATACTGCGGGCATCTTCACCAACAATTCCGACGGCACAGTAACAGGCCAGACCACGGTGGCGGGCGGCACCGTCACCAATGACGGCACGCTCGGCGACGTCGATGTCGCAACCGGGGGCACTTTCACCAACACGACCGGCTCTACGGCCGGCAATGTCACCAATGCCGGGACATCGTCCAATGCCGGCGACATTGCCTCCCTGACCAACACTGGCGACACCTTCACCAACAATTTCGGCGGAACCATCGCTGGCGACACGACGGTGACGGGCGGAACCGTCACCAACAACTTCGTTATCAGCGATGCCGACGTTGCGGCTGGCGCGACGCTGGTCAACAACACCGGCGCGACGGCGGGCAATGTCACCAACGCCGGGAACACCAGCAATGCCGGCACCATCGCCTCGGTCGAGAACACCGGCGGCACCTTCACCAACAATTCCGGTGGCACCGTCAGCGGAACAACGACCGTCACCGGCGGCACCGTCGTCAACAACGCGACATTCGCCAACGTCGACATCGGAGTGAATGGCACCTTCGTCAACAACAGCGGCGCGGTTGCGGATGCGGTCACCAACGCTGGCACCGGCTCCAACGACGGAACGATCGCATCGCTGACCAACACCAACGGTCTCTTCGCCAATACCGGCACCATCAGCGGCGCGGCTGATGTCACGGGCGGCACGCTCACCAACGACGGCACGGTGCTCGGCGCCATCGGGGTCTATGACGGCGGCACTCTCTCCGGCAGCGGCACGACAGCGGATCTCGCCATCTATTCCGGCGGCACGCTTTCACCCGGTCCCGGCATGCAGACGATATCCGTCGACGGCAACCTGACGTTTGCTACCGGATCGACCTATCAGGTCGATATCGATGCGAGCGGCAACTCCGACAGCGTCGATGTCTCCGGCGCAGTCATCATCAGCGGCGGCACGCTGGAACTCATTGCCGGCACCGGCAGCTATACGCCCGGCATCGACTACACGATCATCACCGCCGCCTCCGGCATCACCGGCAGCTTCGACAACGTCACAAGCGACTTCGCCTTCCTGACACCGGTGCTGACCTATGGCGGAACCGGTCTCGATCTCAGCCTCGACCGTAACGACGTGGCCTTCGCCGATGTCGCCTCGACTGCCAACGGGCGCTCGACCGCGGCCGCGGTTGAAGCGCTCGGCGCGTCGAATTCTCTCTACCTCGCCGTCGTCTCCCTGAATGCCACGACGGCCACCGATGCCTTTTCGCAGTTGAGCGGCGAGGATCATGCCTCGCTGAAGAGCCGGACACTGCAGGACGGACGTATTCCGCGTGAGGCGATCCTCGACCGGATGAGCAGCGTCCATGCCTCCCTTCCCGGCGAGAACGAAGGCCTGAGCGTCTGGACGACCGGATATGGCACGACGAGCCGGCTTGAAGGAGACGGCAACGCCGCCGGGATCGACGGCAGGACCGCCGGCCTTTTCGCCGGCGCCGATGCGGCGCTGTCAGATGAATGGCGCGTGGGCGCCATGCTCGGCTACAGCCGCACCAGCCTCGACCGTCTCGCGGATTACGACGCCTATCACCTCGGCCTCTATGCCGGCGGCACCTATGGCCTGCTTGGCCTCACGGCGGGTGCCATCTATTCGGTAAACGAGGTATCGACCGAAAGGGATGTCTCCTTGAGCAATTTCGAGGACAGGTTGACGGCAGATTACCGCAGCGCCATGGCGCAGGCATTCGCCGATGTCTCCTGGACGACGAGGCTGGATAACATGACGCTGCAGCCTTTCGCCAACATCGCCTACCTTAACCTCGATACGGAAGACTTCGATGAAGATGGCGGCGCGGCAGCCCTTTCGGCGGCGGGCGCCAATGACGACATAACGCTCTCCACGCTCGGCCTGCGATGGTCGGCCGAGCTTGTGGCCGGCGAAATACCATTCACGATTTCCGGCATGCTCGGCTGGCGTCATGCCTTCGGCGACCTCACCCCATCGACCAGCTTCGCCTTTGCCGGCGGCAGCCCCTTCCTGATCGAAGGCGTGACCATCCCGCGCGATGCCATGGTGTCCGAGGCCGGCATCACAGTCGCTCTCACGAAAAGCGCGAGGCTGAACCTGACCTATTCCGGCGAGTTCGGTTCCGGCTCGACATCCCACGCGGCCAAAGCCAATCTCAGGGTCGATTTCTAGGGATCGCGCCTAACCTGCCTCAGTCGGTAATGCTCATGCATCACGGCCAGAGCCTTCAGGCAGTCCCGGCCCGCATGTTCTGCCTCGTCGTCGCGACAACGTGCAACCCGACCGCCGCAAGCACCACGCTGCCTCCAACCATGGTCGCGCCGGAAGGCACCTCCCCGACGAACAGCCACACCCAGAGCGGTGCCAGCGGCGCATCCATCGCCCCGATCAGCGCCGCCTCCACAGGCGGCAGCAGGCGCGAACCGACGATCAGCAGCACCACGCCGAGCGAAAAGCCGAAGATGGCAAAGAGCACCACCACCATGAGATCGTCACTGGACACGGCAAGCGGAACAGCGAAGGGCGCCGCAAAGGTAGCGCTCAACAGCGTCGACAGCACCGAGCAGGCAAGCACCGGCTTGTCCGGATAGCGCCGCACGAGGACGGTCCAGAGCGCGATGGTGAATGTCATGGCAAATGCCAGGAGATCGCCGAGGATCGAGCCTTCTCCTCCCTGCCCGATCATCAGCACGACACCGACCAGCGCGATACCGCTTGCGGCAAGCGCGCCCCGCCCCGGCCTTTCGCCGAGCATCAGGAAGCCCAGACCGGCAGCGGCAAAGGGACAGGTCGCGAAGATGATGGCAACATGGGCAACCGTCGTCTCGTGCAGCGCCGCGATGAAGAACGAGGCGCTGACGGCCGACGCCACGCAGATGGCAAGCCCAGAGAGCCCAAGGCTCGCGAAATCGCGATAGACGCTCCTCCCCCTGACCACGATGAGGCAGAGGAGCAGGAAGACGCCACTGATCGTGCCTCGCCAGAAGAGCAGCGTCGCGCTGTCCATATCGATCAGCCGGGTCATCAGACCGGGTGTGCTGAGGGCAATGGTGGCGACCGAGACGGCAATCAGGCCGACAAGATAGGCGGGCGTCTGCATGGAGAAATCTCGACGGATTGGAAAGAGGGACAAGCTGTAGCAGAATGCTGCTGACAGCTTCTTGTCAGCAGCAGCCGAGAGACAGGAAACGGCAATGGTGCAACCGAGCCGCATGTTCGACATCATCCAGATGTTGCGCGCATCGCCGACGCCTCTGACCGCCGAGGCGATAGCCACGCGGCTGGAGGTGACGAAGCGCACCGTCTACCGCGACATCGCCGCCCTGCAGGCCTCCCGCGTACCGATCGAGGGGGCAGCCGGTGTCGGCTATGTGATGCGTCGGGGTTACGACCTGCCGCCGCTGATGTTCTCGCCGGAAGAGATCGAGGCGATCGCCGTCGGCCTGTCGCTGGTAGCGCGCACCGGCGACAGCAGTCTTGAAGCCGCAGGGCGCAGCGCCGCCGCCAAGATCGGCGACGTCCTGCCCTGCGATACGACAGGCATCGACGCCATGCCTCTCTACGTCTCCCGCTGGCATGAGATTCCCGAACCCAAGGCCGACCTTGCCACCATGCGCCGCGCCATCCGTGAGGAACGCAAGCTTCTGATCACCTATCGCGACGCCGAGGACCGGCAGACGGAAAGAACGATCCGTCCGCTCGGCCTCGTCTATTATGTCGATGGCATACACCTTGCGGCATGGTGCGAAATGCGGCAGGATTTCCGTCACTTCAGGCATGATAGGATCGAGTGCTGCCGCCCGCTGGAAGACGGTTTTCGCGACGGGGAAAAGCTCCGCAAGACATGGCGAGAGACCCGGAAACTGTTCGATTACTGAGCGCTTCCGACATTAACAAAACGTAATGTCATAACGCTTCCGTGATCGCTTGAAACACCGTTTGGCCGCACTTATCTGTTACGTGGGTTTCTGTGGGGTTTTTGGAAATCCACGGAGATCCGGCTCGCCCAGGGATGAAGGGGAGCCATACTTGGAAAAGGGGGTGCTTTATGGCCCGCAATACTCTGCCTACCATTACCGCCGGTGAAGCCGGCCTCAATCGTTATCTCGACGAAATCCGCAAGTTCCCGATGCTGGAGCCGCAGCAGGAATACATGCTCGCGAAGCGCTACGCCGAACACGGCGACCGCGATGCAGCCCACAAGCTCGTCACCAGCCATCTGCGCCTCGTCGCCAAGATCGCCATGGGTTATCGCGGCTACGGCCTGCCAATCGGCGAAGTCGTGTCCGAGGGCAATGTCGGCCTGATGCAGGCCGTCAAGAAGTTCGACCCGGAACGCGGCTTCCGCCTGGCAACCTATGCCATGTGGTGGATCAAGGCCTCGATCCAGGAATACATCCTGCGCTCGTGGTCGCTCGTGAAGATGGGCACCACCGCAAACCAGAAGCGGCTGTTCTTCAACCTGCGCAGGCTGAAGGGCAAGATTCAGGCAATCGAAGAAGGCGACCTGAAGCCTGAGCAGGTGGCGGCAATTGCCACCAAGCTCAACGTTTCGGAAGAGGAAGTCATTTCGATGAACCGTCGCCTCTCCGGCGACGCCTCGCTGAACGCTCCGATCCGCGCCACCGAAGGCGAATCCGGCCAGTGGCAGGATTGGCTGGTGGACGATCACGACAGCCAGGAAGAAGTGCTGATCGAGCAGGACGAACTGGAAACGCGCCGTCGCATGCTGGCCCGCGCCATGAGCGTTCTCAACGACCGCGAACGCCGCATCTTCGAGGCCCGCCGCCTCGCGGAAGATCCGGTGACCCTCGAGGAGCTGTCGTCCGAGTTCGACATCAGCCGCGAGCGCGTGCGCCAGATCGAGGTTCGCGCCTTCGAAAAGGTTCAGGAAGCCGTCCAGAAGGAAGCGCTGGAACGCGCTTCCCAGCTCCGCGTCGTCGAAGCGTGAACCACTGACAAACGCCTGAACCGCTGACAGGCGAATGAAACAAGAAAACCCGGGGCCGCAAGGCGCCCGGGTTTTTCATATGTCGCAGGATGTGCAGGCAGCCGGATCAGTTTCTGGCCGACCCGAGCGCTTCCCATTCCTTCAGAACGGCATTGAAAACAGCCGTACCGGCAGGGCCCTTGTCGAGCGTCAGCAGAGCGCGGCGACCGTTGCGGTAGGTAATCGGCATGTCGATCCAGCTGCGCGTGGACAAGAGGTCCAGGTTCTGCTTGATCACATCCTGGAAGTCGTTCAGCGCCACAAGATAGGTATCTTCAGTGACCTGGGCCGAAACCGCGACCAGCGGATCGCCGCGGTCCTGCTCTGTGCGCTTCATCGCGATACGCTGCAGATTATCCACCGCCCCGCCTTCGAAATCCGGCGGGATCGAGAAGACGACTTCAATGATATGGCTTGCCGGCAAAGAGTTGTCGGTGTTGCGCTTGATGGTCAGCAGCGCCGTCATGCCGCGTTCCGGAATCGTGATCTTGCCCTGGATTTCCGGGTTGGGCTTGCCATCGTCACCGGTCTCGCGAACGGCAGTCCAGGCAACGGTACCGGTTACAGCGACCGGCGTGGTCTGACCGAGTTTCTCCTCATAGAGGAATGCCTTTTCGCCGGCAGCAGTACCCGCGCCGGCAGCAGCCGGAGGCGTCGTGGTCGAGGGAGCGACGGGTGTTCCGGCATTGGTGCCGACCGGCGGCTGATCCGTCGGTTCGACCTTCGAAGCGACGTTCTGCTGTGAAACCGACTTGCCCTCGCCGGCTGCGCCGACGGCCGGGGCCGTTCCGGCGCCCTCATCAACTTCAGAACCGTCCGCCTTTAGACGCTGGGTGAACTTCTGGCCCTCAACCGCGCCTTCTTCAGGCGGCGTTGTCGGCGGAGTGGCAGCGCTGTTTGCAGCCGGCGCAGTATCGGTTGCCGGTTGTTCCGTCTGTCCGTCCGTGGTCGCCGGTTGTCCAGCAACGAACGGTGGCTCGGAGCCCGTCAGGCCACTGATGAATTCCGTCATCGACGTGCGATAGGTCCAGGCGGCAAAGCCACCGCCAGCCAAAAGCAATACACCGAGCGCGCCAAGCACGATCGGTGCGAAGTTGCGGCGCGGCTTCGTTTCCGTGCGATAGGCCGACTGCTGCGCGCTTTCAAGGAACGCATCGACCTCTTCATCGGAAGCAGCCACGGGCGCGACGGGGGCCGCCGGCCGGCCACCATTTCCGCCGGCTGCTGCCGGCTGTGGCTCCTTCGACTTCAGGTCACCGACATCGGCAAACCAGTCCGAAAAATCGTCGCTCTGTTTCGGAGTTGCGGCCGCTGCCTGCGCAGGAGCCGCCTGAGACCGATATTCATCAACATTCCATTCGAGAAGGTCGGGAACTTCTGCCGCGGCGGGCTCAGTACGCGCCGCCGGAGCAGCCGGCGCGAAAGCACCAAAATCATGGTCACGCCGCTGTTCGGGTACAGCCGGAGCGACGTCCTCGCGACGAACAACCGGTGCAACCTCCTCGACAGGAGCGGCCTGAGCGGGCGTATCCTCCGGGAAATCCCAGGGTTCATAGGCGACCGGCTCGGAAACAGGAGCGGGCTTTGCAGTAAAATCGGACCGGGCCGGAGAAAGCCATTCCTCGGCTTCATCCGTCATCGGAGCAGCCTGACGGGTCAGAGGCTGTACGGGCTCGACCTGCTCTTCCTCGTAACGGTGGACCGGCTCCTCTTCCCATACCGGGAAGGCCTCTTCCGTGCGCGGAGTTTCGACAGGCGCGGGCTCGATCGCAGGTGCGGCAGGTGCAACGACTTCCGGCTCATGGCTTGCAGGCGGCTGATAAACCGGCGTTTCCGGCTCGGCTTCCCGCCACGGGTCTTCGACCTCTTCGTATTCTACCGGCGGAGCGGCGCGAGCAGGCTCGACATATTCTTCTTCGTGCTCGCTATAGGTCTCGTCAGCGGCAGCCGCGACCGGTTCCTCGGCCCACGCGACCTGCGTGGGCGCAGGAGTTACGGGAGCGACATGAGGCTCGTCTTCGTATTCGGGACGAGCAACCTCTTCGGGCTCTGCCGCTTCTTCCGGTTCCGGCTCGTAGGCGGATTCCGGATCATGAGCCGGTTCAGGCTCTTCCTCGGCCTCATAGGCAGGCGCCTGCCGGGATTCGGAAGCACCGGGAACATGATCTTCCCAGGATGCCGCGGCCGGCGCGGGCGAAACGTCTTCCGGAAGTTCCTCAACTTCCGGAAGTGCCTCGGCGTGCTCGGCCTCGACTTCGTTGATGGCAACCTCGAGCTTGTCGAGTTGACGGCGCAGCATCTCTTCGGGCGGGCGCGGCGACATGTTCTCGAGCTGCCGCAATACGGCACTGCGAGCCTTGTCATAGACCTTCGCACGCATCTCAGGGGTATTGTTCGACAGTCCGTCCACGGCCCGCCGAATAACTGCGATAAAGTCAGCCATCAGCACTTTTTCTCTTGGTCGCCGGAGTGATTCCGACCGACAAAACGTTAACGATTTCTATCATTAATCCTCAAATGGATCGGTCACAAGTATGGTGTCGTCACGCTCCGGGCTGGTCGAAAGCAGAGCGACCGGCGCGCCGATCAGTTCTTCGACCTGACGGACGTACTTGATCGCCTGTGCCGGCAGGTCTGCCCACTTGCGCGCACCCACCGTCGATTCCTTCCAGCCTTCAAGCGTGATGAAGATCGGTTCGACGCGGGCCTGCGCGGCCTGCGATGCCGGCAGGTAGTCGATTTCCTGCCCGTCGAGCTTGTAGCCGACGCAGATCTTGAGTTCGTCGAGACCGTCGAGAACGTCGAGCTTGGTCAGTGCGATTCCGGTGATGCCGTTGGTAGCAACCGACTGGCGAACCAGTGCCGCATCGAACCAGCCACAACGACGCTTGCGGCCCGTGACCGTTCCGAATTCATGGCCGCGCTCGCCAAGGAACTGACCGATTTCATCCGTCAATTCGGTCGGGAACGGACCTTCGCCGACGCGGGTCGTATAGGCCTTGGTGATGCCGAGGATGTAGCCGAGCGAACCCGGGCCCATACCGGAACCGGCAGCAGCCTGACCGGCAACCGTGTTGGACGAGGTCACGAAGGGATAGGTTCCGTGGTCGATGTCGAGCAACGAACCCTGCGCGCCTTCGAACAGTATCCGCGAACCCTTGCGGCGTTCCTTGTCCAGCAGCTGCCAGACGGTATCCATGAATGGCAGAACACGGTCGGCGATGGAGGTCAGTTCCTCCATGATCGTCTTGTGTTCGACTTCGGCCGCGCCAAAGCCGCGGCGAAGCGCGTTGTGGTGCGAGAGCAGACGGTCGACCTTGCCTTCGAGCGCGGTGATGTCGGCGAGTTCCATCAGACGGATCGCGCGGCGGCCAACCTTGTCTTCATAGGCCGGGCCGATACCGCGGCGGGTCGTGCCGATCTTGGTGCCGCTGTTGGAGGCGGCATCTTCGCGCATACCGTCCAGTTCGCGGTGAAGGGAGAGGATCAATGTCGCGTTTTCGGCGATTCGCAGGTTTTCCGGGGTGACGGTAACGCCCTGCACCTTGAGGCGCTCGATTTCAGCCAGCAGCGCATGCGGATCGACGACGACGCCGTTACCGATGACCGCCATCTTGCCCGGGCGCACGACGCCGGACGGCAGCAGGGACAGCTTGTAGCTGACACCATCGATGACCAGAGTATGTCCGGCATTATGTCCGCCCTGAAAGCGCACAACGATATCGGCTCGCTCGGAAAGCCAGTCGACGATCTTGCCTTTACCCTCGTCTCCCCACTGCGACCCTACAACCACGACATTCGTCATTTCCAAATCCTGTTCATTGCACGAGCGGCCTGCGCCTAACCCAAACCCGCGCATCTATACTGTGTTGTTTTTGGGAAATCGACCCGTTTGTGATCAGCAATTTGGCTTTTTGCGTGACATGTCAGCGCCCGTCGCCTATCCAAACGGCGAATTGCAGTCGAGCGAACCCCCGTCCCCTATTCCATCTGGTGTTGCAGTTGCTTCTTCGGGCCTATTTTTTCCTCACCGTCGCGACGCTTCTTTGGGGCGGCAATACCATGGTCGGCAAGCTGGCTGTCGGCCATGTCAGCCCCATGGTTCTCAACTTCTCACGCTGGCTGATCGCCGTCATTGTCATCTGCGCCATTTCCGTGCCGCAGATCAGAAAGGACTGGCCGCTGCTGCGCAAGAACTGGCTGCTGCTGCTCGCCTATGGCGCGGTGGGCTACACGGCCTTTAACGGTTTTCTCTATACAGCCCTCAAATACACGAGCGCCGTCAATGGCGCGATCGAACAGGGCGGCATCCCCGTCCTGATCTTCATCCTCAACTTCGTGCTGTTTCGCATCCCGGTGTCGATGGTGCAGATCATCGGCTTTGCCATCAGCTTTGCCGGCGTCGCGGTGACCGCAAGCCATGGCGACCCGATGTCGCTGCTGCACCTCACCCTGAATTACGGTGACGGGCTGTTGCTGCTCGCCGTCCTCGCTTATGCGATCTACACCATCGCGCTGCGCTGGAAACCGCCGGTGCACTGGAAGAGCCTGATGGCCGGTCCGGCACTCGGCGCGGCACTGACCGCCCTTCCCCTGATGTTCTGGGAACAGGCAAACGGCGAGATGATCCTGCCCGATACGCTGGGATGGGCAATCATCGCCTATGCCGGCCTGCTGCCGTCGCTGGTCTCGCAGATCTTCTATATCAAGGGCGTCGAAGGCATCGGCGCCAATCGCGCCGGCCTCTTCATCAATCTGGTGCCGGTGTTCGGGACACTTCTCTCGCTCGCCCTTCTCGGCGAAGCGCTCCAGCCGTTCCATGTTCTTGCTCTGGCCCTCGTCCTGGGCGGCATCGCCATCGCCGAATGGGGCAAGCCGGCGAGTAAGATTTAACAACAAAAAAGAAAAGGCCCTGACGGTGGTTCACACCGTCAGGGCAAATTAGGCAGTACAGACAGAAACATTCAGCCGGGCGGAAACCTGCCGCCCTGAAGAATTCGCGAGAGCATAATCCGACCGGAGTGAAACGAGGATCGATAAGATTATGCTTCAAAAATGGAACTTTAGAGCCCCATCGGGCGAATGCTTGCGGTCGGTATCTCGACGCGCTTCCACTTCTTGATGGCATTCGAACGGTCGTCCAGTGCGTAGTCACCCTTGTTGGTGGTGACCACCAGAACAACACGGCGCTCGCCGTCCGTAGTGCGGCCGTTGGCAATCGTCAGCGCATCAGCCGACCAGCCCATGGCGATCAGCATGGCGCGCTTGGCGCTGGCAAGGTCGGAGCCGATGGTGACAGAGCCCGAAATCTTCAGAACGTCACGGCGACCGAATGAATAGAGGTCGTTGATAAGCTGGACCGAGGCGTTGACCGTTGCATTGACGCGCTTCAACTGGCTCTCGCGGTACGAGGTGAGCACGAAGGTGTAAGGACGCTCGATGGCGTCGCAACCCTCCTGCGCATCAAGGCACAGCTTGGCATCGCTCGGCGGCAAACGCTCACCGGAAATCGCAAGGCGCACATTTGGCGCATCGGTGAGGTTGCGGGCGAAGCCGCCAGGCCCGAATGCATGGGCCGGGTCAGACAGAACGAATGCCGTCGCGGCGACGACGGCCGTTGCGAGGAGTTTCTTCAGCATATCCTTGGGTCCCCGTTCAGAACTCTTTGTTTTGGCGGGCCGGAACAAATCCTCCGGCTTCCTTGTGACTGAACCTACACGGGGTGTTTTGCGGTGCGCTTAAACAGATGCCGACAATTTTAGCGAATAGCGTCTTTTTCTCGAATCGATACAGACGCCCTCCCCGCGACGGCTGCCACCCCTTCTCGCGGGCGCGACCGCATTCTTTCCGCCGCGACATTTAAGGCATCAGCCTGCACGCAATATGATGCTTTTCCCAGCCCGCATTATTTCCTAATCGAATGGGTAGAGAAACAGCGAGGGTGCGGACATGGCGAAGCCATTCTTCTGGAACGAACTGAACACGGGCGATTTCGCCGGCCTCGATCCCGAAAAGACCGTCGCCATCCTGCCGATCGCATCGACCGAGCAGCACGGCCCGCACCTGCCGATCGCCACCGACGTCGCCATTGCCAACGGCATGCTGGCCGAGCTTCGCAACCAGCGGCCCGACGACCTCGATTTCCTCGTTCTGCCGACGCAGGAAATCGGCAAGGCGAATGAACACATCTACGGTCCCGGCACCCTGTCCTTCGGCCCGGAGATCCTGATCCCCGCATGGACCGCGATCGGCACCAAGGTTGCCGAAGCCGGCATCCGCAAGATGGTGATCGTCAATTCCCACGGCGGCAACGTCGATGTGATGAGCATCGTCGCCCGCGAACTGCGCGTCCGCCACAAGATGGCTGTCGTCTCCACCCAGTGGGGCCGTTTCGGCAACCCGGAAGGCATGATTTCCGAGCATGAAAGCCGCTACGGCATTCATGGCGGCGAGGTCGAGACATCCCTCATGCTGCATTTCCGGCCGGAACTCGTACGCATGGAAAAGGCCGAGAACTTCGTCTCCCGAGCCGAGGAAATGCGCGCCAATTCGAAGTTCCTGACACCGCTTCCGCCGCATTCGCTGGCATGGATCGCCCATGACCTCAACCCGAACGGCGTCGTCGGCGATGCCTCGAAGGGCACGGCCGAAAAGGGCGAACTCATCTGCAGGCATCAGGTAAAGGGTTTCATCGAGCTTCTGCGCGATCTCGTCGCTTATCCGCTCGCCAACCTCTATTCGCGCTGATCCCCGGCGCCATCGGCATCCGCTGACCGATCGGCCGGTTTTTCACCGGCCGGCAGATGCCCCTTGGCGCGCAACTCCTGCATCAGCAGCAAGAGTTCCTGCATCAGATATTCCACGAAAAGGCTGGTTGCCGCATCGAGCGGCGCTCGCGCCCGGGCAAACAGCTTCATCGGCTGGTGGCGCACATGCTGTTCCGCAAGCGGCCTGAACACCAGATCGCCCGCCCGACATTCGGTAATGACATCGAGCGGATTGAGAAGCGTCAACCCCGTACCACACTTGACGAGCTGCTTGATGAGTTCAGAGGAATTCGTCTCCAGAAGCGGCTCGACCGGCAGGGGCAAAGGCGAAAGCGCAAGGTCGATGATATTGCGCAGACTGGTTCCCGATTGCGCCAGCACCAGCTTTTCCTGCACCACGTCGACGAGATCGACCGCCCCCTCTTCCTGCGCAAGAGGATGGGAAGGCGGCAACACCACTCCCACCGGCACATCGAAGTTCGCAAGCGTGCGGATACCCGGCGTCGCCGGAATATTGAAGCCGAGGCCGATATCCACTTCGCCGGTCAACACCGGATTGACGGTGGTGGAACCGCCGTCGTTCCTGAGCTTGATGCGCACGCGCGGATGGCTTTCGAGAAACCGCGCGAGGATCGGCGGCAGCGGACCGGAGGCGAGCCCCACCGTCGTCACCAGCGTCACCTTACCGGCCTGCGGCATCTTCAATCCGCGGATACGGCTCTCCAGCCGCTCGTAGTTCTTGAGCACGTCCCGGATGTGCTCGACGCAGAGTTCCCCGGCGGCCGTCAGCCGCAAGCCCCGCGGCAGGCGCTCGAACAGCGGCGCGCCGATCTCTTCCTCCAGCGCCAAAATCTGGCGATTGACCGCCGACGAGGCCACGTTCAGCCGCGCCGCCGCCTTCCGGATGGAACCGCAGCGCACGATTTCGTTGATGTAGAGAAGTTTTCGGGAATGCAGCACGAAACCACCATTGCGCAAAATTTATTCAGAAAGCATTATTTGTGCAGTTAACTTTGATGCAGTGCAAAAAAGGCATCAATGCGGACGAATTTTGATGCTTTTCAAAGAGCAAGGCAATCGCTCAAATATCAAAAACGGCCAGTCTCACGATGCCGCAAGGTTTAACAGGGGAACAAATAAATATGCATAGCTCTTTGAAACTAAAGGCTCTCGCGCTCTCTTTCGGCCTCTCTGCTGCGTTTTCGGTGGCCGGTCAGGCTTACGCACTGGATGAAGTCAGCTACGGCACCAACTGGCTCGCCCAGGCAGAGCATGGCGGTTTCTACCAGGCCGTTGCCGATGGCACCTATGAGAAGTACGGCCTAAAGGTCACCATCGTTCAGGGTGGCCCGAATGCCGCCAACCGCGCCCTGCTGATCGCCGGCAAGGTCGATTTCTACATGGGCAGCCCGCTCGGTGAAATGGACGCAGTCAAGGAAGGCATTCCGCTGGTCGACGTCGCCGCGATCTTCCAGAAGGACCCGCAGGTACTACTCGCCCATCCCGATCAGGGCATTGAAAAGTTCGCAGACCTCGCCAAGCTCGACTCGATCTTCATGGGCAAGGACGGCTACGTCACCTATTTCGAGTGGATGAAGAAGAACTACGAAGGCTTCAAGGACGAGCAGTACAAGCCCTACACCTTCAACCCCGCTCCCTTCATCGCCGATCCGAGGTCTGCACAGCAGGGCTACCTGACCTCCGAGCCCTATGAAATCGAAAAGCAGGCCGGATGGGCTCCGAAGGTCTTCCTTCTCGCCGACAACGGCTTCAGCCCCTACTCCACAATGATCACCACCAAGACCGATCTCGTCGAAAGCAAGCCGGAACTCGTCCAGCGCTTCGTCGATGCCTCTATCGAGGGCTGGTACAACTACCTCTACGGCGACAACAAGGCCGCCAACGAGATGATCAAGAAAGACAATCCGGAAATGACGGATGGCCAGATCGCCTTCTCCATCGCCAAGATGAAGGAATACGGCATCGTTGAATCCGGCGAAGCCCTCGACAAGGGCATCGGCTGCATGACCGACGAAAAGTACAAGGCATTCTTCGACGCCATGGTCCAGATCGGCGTCGAGCCGGCCGACCTTGACTTCAAGAAGTCCTACACCACGCAATTCGTCTGCAAGAGCGTCGGCGCCTCGCTGAAGAAGTAAGTTTCGAACGCTCCCTCAACGGGATGCGTCGAACGGCAAAAGGTGACGAGGGGAACCGGGATTTTCCCTCCCCTCGTCCCGTCCTTTTTGGACCACCCCTCTCCGTCCGAGGGTAAAGGAGCCAAAGGCTCCGCCATCCGAGACCTGACAAAGGCCCGCAATGACTGCTTTCGACGCCACGACGGCAACGCCACCCGTTCCTGCCAGCGCCCCACGCGAGCAACGCCGGCCGCTCGTTGTCATGAACGCGGTCTCGAAGACCTTTTCCAGCGGAACGCTCGCCCTTTCCGACATGTCGCTCACCGTCAACGGCGGCGAGTTCGTGAGCCTGCTCGGTCCCTCCGGCTGTGGCAAGTCGACGGCGCTCCGCATCATCGCCGGCCTCGGCGACGTGTCGAAGGGCACGATCGACTGGCCGAGCTCTCGCATCAATTCCCGGGGCCTGCCGGAAGGCGACATTTCCTTCGTCTTCCAGGAACCGACGCTGATGCCCTGGCGGACCGTGTTCGGCAATGTCTACCTGCCGCTCAAACTGCGCGGCATCTCCAAGGCAGCGGCCCGCAACGACATCATGGCGGCACTCGCCACCGTTGGCCTAAAGGACTTTGCCGAGGCCTATCCGCGCGAACTATCCGGCGGCATGAAGATGCGCGTCTCCATCGCCCGCGCACTGGTCACCAAGCCCAAGCTGCTGCTGATGGACGAGCCCTTCGCCGCGCTCGATGAAATCACCCGCCAGAAGCTTAACGACGACGTGCTGCGTCTCTGGAAAGAGACCGGCATCACCGTCATTTTCGTGACCCATTCGGTCTTCGAAAGCGCCTATCTTTCCAGCCGCATCGTCGTGATGAAGGCGCGCCCCGGCCGCGTCCATGCCGATTTCCCGCTGAAGACCAGCCTCGAACGTGATGCGCATTACCGCACCTCCGAGGAATACCGGCAGGCCTGCGAGACTGTTTCCGAAACCCTTCTCGAAGCCATGGGCGGAGAGGACGCGCACTGATGTCCGACATGACAGCCAGCTCTTCCGGCACCCCTTCCGTTAAAGCCCCCGGCTTTCTTGCCCGCCAGGGGGAGACGCTGCTGCGCATCCTCGTGCCCATCCTCGTCGTCGCGGTGCTGATCGGCATCTGGCAGATCGGCGTGATGGTCAGCGGCGTGCCGCAATACATCCTGCCGAGCCCCGGCGCAGTCGCCATCTCCCTGTTCAAGGACTGGGCGATCCTCGCGCCCGCCCTGTGGGTCACCACCCAGATCACCATGGCCTCGCTGGCGCTGGCGCTGATCGGCGGCGTCGGCATCGCCGTATTCCTCGTCCAGTCGAAGTGGATCGAAACCGCCTTCTATCCGATCACCGTCATCCTGCAGGTCACTCCGATCGTGGCGATTGCACCGTTGATCCTGATCTACGCGCCGTCGACCCAGGTGGCGCTGCTGATATGCGCCTTCCTCGTCGCCTTCTTCCCGATCCTGTCGAACATGGTTCAGGGCCTGAAGAGCGTCGACCACAACCTGCTGAACATGTTCGATCTCTACGGCGCCAGCCGCTGGCAGACACTGCTTTATCTGAAGCTGCCGGCCTCGCTGCCCTATTTCATGACAGGTCTGAGGATCGGCGGCGGTCTGGCGCTGATCGCGGCGGTCGTCGCGGAATTTGCCGCGGGTTCCGCCGGTGCCGGT
This sequence comes from Shinella sp., assembly GCA_003248775.1. Classification (GTDB taxonomy): domain Bacteria; phylum Pseudomonadota; class Alphaproteobacteria; order Rhizobiales; family Rhizobiaceae; genus Allorhizobium. The sequence continues at coordinate 52,904 of QFQX01000026.1, forward strand.
TCGGGCCTCGCCTTCCGCCTGCTCGAGGCGCAGTACCGCCTCAACATTCCGCGGCTGTTCGCCGCCCTCTTCCTGCTTTCCTGTCTTGGCGTCGTGATCTTCGCCATCACCTCCTTCATCTCCTGGCTGGCACTGCATCGCTGGCATGAAAGCAGCCTCAAGCGAGAAAACTGATGCCCGCATATCCTCCCCGCTTGCCTGTTGCCGATCGCTTCGTCCTTGCGAACGCCACGCTGCCCGCCGTTTCCGTCGACGGCTTCGCGGCACCCGCGCGCGAAGGTCTCGTCAGCGCCGATCTGGTGATCGCCAGCGGCAAGATCGAAGCCATACTGACGGCAGGTACGGCACCGGCCGAGCTGCCGCAGGCCGATCTTGGCCGAAGCATGGTCTGGCCCTGCTTCGTCGACATGCACACCCACCTCGACAAGGGGCATATCTGGGAACGCAGACCGAACCCGACGGGAGACTTTCCCGGCGCTCTGGATGCGGTCCGCACCGACCGCGAGGCTCGCTGGAACGCGGACGACGTCCGCGCCCGCATGAAGTTCTCGCTGAAGACGGCCTATGCCCACGGCACCAGCCTGATCCGCACCCATCTCGACAGCCTCGCACCCCAGCACCGGATCTCCTTCGAGGTCTTCGCCGCCCTACGTGAAGAGTGGAAGGACCGGATCGCCCTGCAGGCGGCCGCCCTCTTCCCGCTCGACATGATCACCGACGAGGTCTACTTCCCTGACCTCATCGACACGATCGTCACCCATGGCGGCCTCATCGGCGGCCTGACCCAGATGTGGCCGGATCTCGACCAGCGCCTCGACCTTCTATTCCGCGCGGCCTCCGACAACGGCCTCGACATCGACCTCCATGTCGACGAGACGCAGGACAAGGAAGTCCTCACCCTGAAGGCCATCGCCGAGGCGAAGCTCCGCAACCGTTTCGAAGGCACCGTTACCGTCGGCCATTGCTGCTCGCTCGCCCGGCAGGATGAGGACATCGCGAAGCAGACCATCGACAAGGTCGCGGAAGCCGGCATCGCGGTCGTTTCGCTGCCGATGTGCAACATGTACCTGCAGGACCGGCATCATGGATTCACTCCGCGCTATCGCGGCGTGACGCTGTTCCACGAACTGGCGGCCGCCGGTGTCGCGACCGCCGTTTCCTCGGACAACACCCGCGATCCCTTCTACGCCTATGGCGATCTCGACGCCGTCGAGATCTTCCGCGAAGCGGTCCGCATCATTCATCTCGACCATCCGCTGGACAGTTCGGCCCGCGTCGTCACGCGCACGCCTGCCGACATTCTCGGCCGCCCGGACAAGGGTCGCATCGCCGCCGGCCTTCCGGCCGATCTCGTGCTTTTCAGCGCTCGTAGCTGGAGTGAATTCCTTTCCCGTCCGCAGGCTGACCGCATCGTGATGCGGAATGGCATGGGCATCGACCGCAGCCTGCCGGATTATCGCGACCTTGACCCGCTGATGCGTGATCCCGACTGAGATCATGCAGTTCAAGAATCTGGAGACCGACCGTGCCTGACTACCAGCAGATCAGACAAGAACTCGAAGGGATCGCCGTCGAGGACAACCCGGCGCTCGTCAAGCAGAAGAGCCGCGACTTCTATTGGTATTCGCCAATCCTGAAGGCGCAGCTCGACAACGTGACCGCTGACCTCATCGTCTCGCCGAAGACGGAAGAGGAAGTGATCCGTACGTTGAAGGTGGCCTATGCCCATGGCGTGCCTGTCACCCCTCGCGGCGGCGGCACTGGCAATTACGGCCAGGCCATGCCGCTTTCAGGCGGTATCGTGCTGAACCTCCTCAACATGAACAGGATCAAGGAGATCCATCCGGGCCGCGTGATTGCCGAACCCGGCATCATCACCGCCGAACTGGATCGCCAGACCAAGGCCCATTCCGGTCAGGAGCTGCGCTTCCATCCTTCGACCACCGGCACGGCGACGCTTGCCGGCTTCATCGCCGGCGGCTCCGGCGGCGTCGGCTCCATCACCTGGGGCGGACTGCGCGATCTCGGCAACATCCTTCGCCTGCGTGTCGTCACCATGGAAGCCGAACCGCGGGTTCTGGAACTGTCCGCCTGGGACCTGCAGAAGGTCAGCCATGCCTACGGCACCAACGGCATCATCACTGAAGTAGAGATGCCGCTGGCGCCCGCCTATGACTGGGTCGATGTCGTCATCGGCTATGACGACTACATGGACGCCGTCCGCTTCGCCGACGCGCTGACACATCGCAACGGCATCCTGCTCAAGGAAGTGGCCCCGATCTCCGCTCCGATACCGTATGAGTACTTCACCCGCCACAAGCCGTGGCTGAAGGAAGGTCAGTCCGTCGTCGTGCTGATGGTGGCGCCGCACTCCATGGCACCGCTCGTCGCCTATGCCGAGAAGATGAAGGGCGACATCCGCTTCCGTTCTGACAAGATCGAGAGCATGAAAGGTATCCCGCATGCCTATGAACTCGCCTGGAACCACACGACCCTTCGCGCCCTGAAGGTCGACCCGAGCATCACCTATCTGCAGGTCCAGTATCCCGGTCCGGATCACGTCGAGAAGGTCGGCAAGCTGGTGAAGATCTTCGGTGACGAGGTCATCAGCCATCTCGAATTCATCAAGTTCGACGGCGCCATCCAGTGCTCCGGCCTTCCGCTGGTCCGTTACACGACGGAAGAGCGGCTGGAGGAGATCATCAGGATTCACGAGGATCACGGCTGCCCGATCTTCAACCCGCATCGCTATACGCTGGAAGAAGGCGGCATGAAGCAGACCGACACTGTCCAGCTCGCCTTCAAGAAGGAGACCGATCCGAAGGGCCTCCTGAACCCCGGCAAGATGATTGCCTGGGACAACCCCGACTTCGACTTCAAGGCCGGCAAGAACTACCTCTTCCCGGGTCTTCAGTCTTTCATGGAGGCCTGATACCGCCTGGAGCAATTCCAGCAAAAGTGCGAAGCGGTTTTGCGTTCGGAATTGCATAAAAACAAAGTGATAGAGCATCGGCGGCAACTCCGTTTCCGCCGATGCTCTAGACCGATAGAACTTCCGAAGGTACTCCCGGCCGGGCAACGCGATTGTCTCAGGTGCATGGAACAGACCATGGTGATGGCAGGACCGGCTATGGCGGCGGGCCTCCCATCATCGGGACAAACGGCGCGGAAAATTTTCACTCGACGCCCGGCGAAACTTTTTCGTCGGGCCAAGACATGGAGCTTTCCAGACTATGCGCGTACTTGTTCTGCATTCTCACCCCCTCGATGAAAGCTATGGCCGGGCGCTTTACCGCCAGACGTGCGAGAGCCTGACAAAGGCCGGCCACGAAGTCGATGGCTGCAATCTCTACGAAGAAGGTTTCGACCCGGTACTGTCCGCCCATGACCGCCGCGTCTATCACGACTATCCCGAAAACACGGTTCTGGTGAAAAGCCATGTCGAGCGGCTGAAGGCCGCCGAGGGACTGGTGATCGTCACCCCCGTCTGGAACTTCGGCTTTCCGGCAATGCTGAAGGGCTATTTCGACCGCGTGTGGCTCATGGGCGTGTCCTTCGACCTCCAGGATGGCAAGCTGACGCCGACGCTTCGGCATATCAGGAAGCTTGCCGCCGTTATGACCTACGGCGCCACCCCGTGGCGGGCCTTCGTGGTCGGCAATCCGCCGAAGAAGATCGTCACCCGCGTCTTGCGCGCCCAGATCAAGATCGGCGCGCCGGTGAAATACCTCGCCCATTACGACATGAACAACTGCACCGACGAAACGAGAGCCGCCTTCCTTGCCAAGGTGAAACACCAGATGGAGCGGTTCTGAAGCTCTGAACATATGAAGGCGGACCGGAGGTTCTCCGGCCCGCCTCCCTCAATGTCCGATCCCCTCTCGTGGCCGTTGGCCCGCGTCAGGGAAGTACCTGAACGACCACATAGCTTTCAGGGTCGACGATCACCCAATGCTCGTTCACCATCGCATAGGCATAGCTCGGATCTTCCGGAACCGGGGTCAGCACGACATCGGGCGGCAGCGGTTCACCCACGGCGATCGGCTGCTCGATGATGATCGGCTGCGGCGGCAGTGGCTGTTCCTGAATGTAGGTGACGACCCGCTCCGGCGGGGGATCGATCGCAGTACCGGCCACGGCGCCGACCACACCACCCACGGCCGCGCCCACCGGGCCGCCGACAATCGCGCCGGTCACGGCTCCGCCTGCTGCACCCGTCAACGCACCTTCCTGCGCGAAGGCCGGAGCAGATATCGACGCAAGTAGTACCGCAGATACGGCGAGAATCTTCATGGTCATGGCGAGTTCCTTTCGTTTCTGTCATGCCAATGACGAAACAATCCGAACCACCGGACTTTGTTCCTGCGATATATTCCCTGCGAAATAGGCAGGGCGCTTAACGTTTTTCGTTAAACGCTGGCCTCAGTGGGAGATTTCGACACTGAGACAGGTCAGAGTTTTCCTTAAAATACCTTTGCAGCGGTCACTTCGACCTCGACGAGAAAGTCCGCGCGGGTGAACCCGCCGACCACGATCAGCGTGGAAACCGGCTTGGGCTCCAGCGTGTAGCGGTCACGTACCGCCATGTAAGCGGCAAAGTCCTCGCGCTTCGTCACGAAGCCGGAAATGCGGATCACGTCGCCGAAGGTCATGCCGGCGTCATTGAGGATCGCCTTGATCGCCTCGAAGCAGAGTTCCGCCTGACCGGTGACATCGGCCGGGATGCTGTCATCAACGCCGATTCCCAGCTGACCGGATGTCACCAGCAGGCTTGCGCCCGGCGGCACCAGCAGGCCGTGATTGTAGTTGCCGAACGGCGCACGGACAGATGAGGGATTGAAGACGCGTTTCATGAGGGTGTTGCTCCTTTAAGTCGCGACGACATCGGTCCGGTCGCGCCGGACCTCATGGAAGATATGGCCGAACAGCGCCGCGAGCACGATGGGGCCACCGATCATCGTTGCCGCCGACGGCGTCTCGCCAAGGATCAGCCACACCCACAACGGCGTCAGCGGCACCTCCAGCGAGGTTAGCAGGCTGGCATCGGCAGCGGGAACCCGGCGGGAGCCTGCCGTATAGAGAACCAGACCGGCCGCATTCTGCACAATGCCGAAGACAACGATAAGCCCCATATTGCTTGCGCTGACAGAAAGAGGCGCTGCGAACGGGAAGGTCATCAGCGAACAGAGCCAGGCGGAACCCGCCATTGCCGGCAACATCGGTACGCCGCGATACTTCCTCATAACGGTTGCGAGCACAGCAACGGAAAGCGTCATCACGACGGCAAGCCCCTTGCCCAGAAGACCGCCCGTCTCACCGCCATCTGCAAGCATGACCAGCACGCCGCAGATCGCGACGGCGCTGGCGATCAGGGTTGCTCGCGTCGGCTTTTCCCCTATCCACAGATAGGCGACGCCGGCGGTCACGAAAGGCACGGTGGCATAGATCACCATCGCATCGGCAACCGACGTGTAATACATCGACCCGATGCCGGAGATCATGCTGACGGCGGAAAAGAACATCGCCATGAACGACGGCGCGCGCATGCGCTTGAGGATCGTGATCGCGGCACCGCGCTCCATGTAGAAGAACAGCATCAGCACACAGCTGCCCGACACGAGGCCACGCCAGAACAGCATGGTCATCAGATCGGCCGTGATCGTGCGGATGAACAGACCGGACGTCGACCAGGCGAGCGCGGATATCGCGACATACAATACGCCGAGACGATATTGACGGGGGTCGTCGAGGGTCATGGAAAAACCGGTATGAACGAGAATGCGGCAAGGAGTATCGCGACGGCAAGGTCGCCACAAGCTCAGGCTGCGGCGCTTTCAGTCGCGGAACGAGAAAGGCTCGCTTGAACCGCGAGCCTTCCGATGGAGGTGGATCAGGCGGGTCAGTCGCCGTAACCGACGATGCCCTTGATTTCGAGGAAATCATGGATGCCCCAGTCTGCATATTCGCGGCCATTACCGGACTGCTTGTAACCGCCGAAGGGCGCGAACGTGTCCCATTCGGGATAGTTTAGGTAGACGGACCCCGCCCGCATGCGGGCTGCCACCTTGCGGGCGTGGGCGATATCCTTCGACTGCACATAGGCCGCAAGCCCGTAGACGGTGTCGTTGGCGATGGTGACGGCCTCTTCCTCATCCTTGTAGGGCAGGATCGACAGCACCGGTCCGAAGATCTCTTCACGCGCGATGGTCATGTCGTTGGTGACATTGCCGAAGATCGTCGGGCGGATATAGTAGCCGCGATTGAGGTTCTCCGGCCGGCCGGGACCGCCCGTCACCAGCGTCGCTCCTTCCTTGATGCCGGCTTCGATCAGCCGCTGGATCTTGTCGAACTGCAACTGGCTGACCACCGGGCCAAGCACGGTTTCCTCCGAGCGCGGATCGCCAACCACGAAGGTCTCGGCTTCCGACTTCGCGTAACCGAGGGCTTCGTCATGACGGTCGGCCGGCACCAGCATGCGGGTCGGCGCATCGCAGGACTGGCCGGAATTGCCGAAGCAACCCTGAACGCCCTTGCGAACGGCCGTTTCAAGATCCGCATCGGGCAGGATGATGTTGGCCGACTTGCCGCCAAGCTCCTGCGCCACACGCTTGACCGTATCGGCGGCCGTCTTGGCGACGATGATGCCGGCGCGGGTCGAGCCGGTGAAGGAAACCATGTCGACATCGGGATGACCGGCCATGACCTGACCGACATCGGGACCGTTGCCCTGCACCATGTTGTAAACGCCCTTCGGCACGCCGGCGGCTTCCATGACCTCCGAGAAGACGACACCGGAAATCGGCGCGATCTCGGACGGCTTCAGCACGACGGTGCAACCGGCGGCGATGGCAGGGGCCACCTTGCAGACGATCTGGTTGAGTGGCCAGTTCCACGGCGTGATCAGCGCGCAGACGCCGATAGGCTCCTTGACCACCGTGGTGCTGCCGCGCTTCTCCGAGAACTCATAGGTTTCAAGCGCTGCGATGGTGGATTCCATGTGGGCGCGACCGGCCCATGCCTGCGCCTCGCGGGCGAAGGAAAGCGGGGCGCCCATCTCCTGGCTGACGGCCTGCGCGATGTCCTCGAATCGTTCGTTATAGACTTCGAGAACCTTCTTCAGCAGTGCCAGTCGCTCGGCCACCGGCCACAGCGAGAAGGTGGAGAATGCCCTCTTCGCGGCAGCCACGGCCTTGTCGACATCGGCCTTAGAACCGACTGATATCTGCGTGTAAGCCTCCTCGGTCGAGGGATCGATCACGTCCAGAACCGCGGGCACCACGGGATCGACCCATGCGCCGTCGATGAAAAACTTCAGGTGATTGGACATGCAAGACTCCTTGGAAGGAAGTGAGGGCGGGTTTGTCGCGGCGAACTATCCGTCAAGGCAAAGTCGACCGCAAGAAGATCGCATCACAGGGCGCGCAAATATTCAACGATATACGGGGTTACTTCTCCAGACCGTCCAGCAGACGATACCAGGCGATTGCCGCCGCCACGCCGATTTGCCGAAGACCGTGAAACGGAATGGGATGAATGGCGGAGACGGGGAAAGGCAGCGCCGTCCGGTCGCCCGTCTCGATATACTTCGCAAGGCGCGGCCCTATCGCGGTCATCAGGCCGACACCCCTCCCTTGACAGCCGGCAACCATCAGCAGGCCTTTTTCCGGCTCGTGAACATGGGGCAGATGATCCGGCGTCACGGCCACCCGGCCGAACCACCTGTTGGCAATCGAGATATCGCCGAGAGCGGGGAAAAGGCGCAGCATCGCGCGCTGCAGATGCGCCCAGTCCTTCTCGCTCTTCGGCTCGGACATTCGCCCTCGCCCGCCGAGCACAAGCCGGCCATCCGGGCTTTTGCGATAATAGACGAGGATGCGCCGGCTGTCGGAAACGGCCTGCCCATGGGGCAGGATCGCTTCCTGCTGCGCTTCGTTCAGCGGCGCGGTGGCGATCTGGAAGGAATGTAGCGGCACGAGGCTCTGGGCAAGCCCCGGCACCAGATGGCCGGAATAGGCGTTGGTCGCCAGCAGAACGGTGCGGGCCGAAATCGACTGGCCACCAGAAAGCGAAACCGTCCAGGCGCCGCTCTCCTGACGAAGCCCGGTTACAGTCTCTCCCGTGGCGAGGCGGACACCGGCTTCAACAGCGAGACGCGCGAGTTCGCAGACGAAAGCAAGCGGATTGATGACGCCTGCCCGCCGGTCGAGCCAGCCGCCCAGATAGCCGTGCGCACCGGTCATCAGGGCGATATCGGATGCATTGAGAAGCGTCACATCCGCCCCGCGGGCGCGCCACTGCCTGTTGCGCTCCTCGGCATTGCCCATCGCCGTATGCGTATGCGCGGCCTGTATCCAGCCGTTGCGCAGGTGCTCGACATCGAGCCCCTCACCTTCGATGAGATCGAAAACGGCATCGGCCGTGCGCGAAGCGAAATCGATCAGCCGCTCGCCCTTCTCCTCGCCGAAGCGGGCGATCAGCCACTCGGGATCGTATTTGAGACCGGGAATGACCTGTCCGCCATTGAGCCCGGAGGCCCCCTCGCCGACATTCCTGGCCTCCACCATCCTGACGATCATCCCGCTGCGGGCTGCGGCAAGCGCCGTCGAAAGACCCTGAAAACCTGCCCCGACGACGACAAGGTCGACCACCTCCCGCGAGCCGACCGGCGCAACAACAATCCGGTCACGATCGGGCCGTCTCCACACCGGGCAGGAAAACCGCGAGGGCACCATAACCAATATCCTGAAAATATATCAAATAGCTGCCGCGCAGACTGAACGCGGCATTTTCCAAAATCAATAGATTTTTAGGGAGCATGCGCCCTATCAACAGTGGCCGGGCAAGGCCGGTATCGAAGCAGGAAGATAGAGCGTTGATGGCGAAGCCGTTCTCGCCGGAAATGCTCTATTGCGCGACGTCCACACGTTCGGGAAGACGCCAGTCGATCGGCTCCAGCCCACGCGATTTCAGGAAGTCGTTGGCCTTGGAGAAATGCCGGCAGCCGAAGAAGCCGTTATGGGCCGAAAGCGGCGACGGATGCGGCGCCTTCAGCACCAGATGGCGCTCTCGGTCGACAAAGGCAGCCTTCTTCTGCGCATAGGAACCCCAAAGCATGAAGACGACGTTTTCGCATTCGTCGTTGACCGCCCGGATGACGGCATCGGTGAAGCGCTCCCAGCCATGCCCCTGATGCGCGGCGGCCCTCGCCTCCTCCACCGTCAGCACGCTGTTGAGCAGGAGTACGCCCTGCTGCGCCCAGCTTTCGAGGAAGCCATGACGGGCAGGCTCAATGCCGAGATCTGTCGCCATTTCCTTGTAGATATTGACCAGCGACGGAGGCGTGCGGACGCCAGGCCGCACGCTGAAACAAAGGCCATGAGCCTGCCCCGCTCCGTGATAGGGATCCTGACCGAGAATGACCACCCGGACATTCTGGAGCGGCGTCAGGTCGAGAGCGCGGAAATATTCGTTACCCTTCGGGAAGATGCGCTTGCCACTCGCCTTCTCCGCCAGCAGGAACTCCCTGAGCTGCTGCATGTAGGGGCTGGCGAACTCCGGCCCCAGCACCCGCTTCCAGCTCTCTTCCAGCCTGACATCCGACGAAGTCATTGCGATACCACCGTCCTGCATTTCGATCGGGTGTGATTGAAAGCCGAAAAACCGCCCTGTCAATCCCGCAAAATGCCAGTCCGGCGAAACCTCCCAAGCCGTCCACCGGGATGGCGCAATGATTGCCAATGAATTCAGTCACAGGCCGCTTTGCCAAACTGTCACAAGCCGGTGCTATGCGGAATCTTCCACGGTGAGGTTGTGCCATGACTCTACTGATATGGTTCTGCGCGATAGCCCTTGTTGTTCACCTCTCCAGCATCATTCTGGTGCTTGTCTGGAAAAGCACACGGCATGAGGAGCCTCTTCCCTCGCGACCGCCTGCCGTCACCATCGTCAGGCCAGTCTGCGGTCTGGAAAACAATCTGGAATCGACGCTCCAGTCGACCTTCCGGCTCGACTGGCCGGATTACGAGATCGCCTTTTGCGTGGCGACCGCCAACGACCCGGCGATTGCGGTCGTCCGCCGCTGCATGGCGTCGCATCCGCATATACCCGCCCGCCTGCTTGTCGGCGACGACAGGATCAGTGTCAATCCGAAGCTCAATAACGTCATCAAGGGTTGGCGATCCGCCCGCTACGACTGGATCGTGCTGGCTGACAGCAACGTGCTGATGCCGAAAGACTATATCCGCCAGCTCTTCGCGCGCTGGCTTCCCGGCACGGGAGCCGTGTGCTCGCCGCCCATCGGCTCCGCGCCGGAAGGCTTCGCCGCAGAACTGGAATGCGCATGGCTGAACAGCTTCCAGGCTCGCTGGCAGTTGTTGGCCGATGCCATCGGCCTTGGCTTTGCGCAAGGCAAGACCATGCTGCTCAACCGCCAGATCATCGCCCGCGCCGGCGGCTTCGAGCGGCTCGGCGAGGAAGTGGCGGAAGATGCGGCGACGACCGGCCTGATCCGCGGGCTGGGCCTCAAGGTCCGGCTGGTGAAGCAGCCCTTCCCCCAGCCGCTCGGCCGCCGCGATCTCGCCTCGGTGTGGAAGCGGCAATTGCGCTGGGCTCGCCTGCGGCGCGCGTCCTTCCCGCTCTATTTCGTGCCCGAACTCTTTGCCGGCGCAGCGCTCCCCCTCGTCGCATTGACCGCCCTCGTTGCAACCGGCACCTGCTCGCCTTTGAGCGCACTGCTCTACCTCGCCGCATGGTATGGCGGTGAAACCCTGCTCAACAAAAGCTTCGGATGGCATACGGGCATCCTTGGCCTGCCGGCCACGGTGGCGAGAGACATTGTGCTTCCGATCCTGTGGATCGCGGCATGGTTCGGTAACGGTTTCGTCTGGCGAGGCAATGCCATGACGGTGGCGTCCGATGAGGAGACGGAAACATCCTCCGCCAAGGCCCGTTTTCGTCGCATGATGAACAAGACCCGCGAGCGGGCAAGAATGCTGACCGCATTCCGCAACTGATCCCGGCAGGAGCGGAAATCTGGCTCGGGTCCGCCCCGGCTGCCTCCCTATATCATCAGGAACGGAATGCCTGCGGGCGGAGGCAAGGCCGAAGCCCCGCCCCCGCCCGCAGGGAGGTTTCCTTGGAGTTTGCCAAGGATAAGTGGAAACCGGTTATCCCGAAAAGACAAACGAAAACAAAAGAAATGAGAGTCTGGCTGGTTCAGAATGAACCT
>QFQX01000081.1 GCA_003248775.1 Shinella sp.
CAAACAGACACTAAAGCATTGAGAAGGAATGGTGCCCCCGGCAGGGTTCGAACCCGCGACCCCCTGATTACAAATCAGGTGCTCTACCAACTGAGCTACAAGGGCAGTGGAGGCGTCAATAAGCGGATTTCTTGCGGCGGTAAAGCAAAATTTCGGTGAGCGGTTGCGATAGGTCACAGTCGCTCGCGGCGCGGCGACCAACGGGACGGTGAAACGCCTTGTCGCTTCCGGCCTTTATCATGTACGACAGAAGCAGATTCAAAGGGCTAACCATGTCTCGTTCGTTCCGGTCACTTTCGTTCCTCGCCTCCAATACCGAAGAGGCGCAGACCTCCCGCAAGGAGTTGATTCGCCTCTATGGCGATGTCGCGCCGGCCGATGCCGATGTCATCGTGGCGCTGGGCGGTGATGGTTTCATGCTGCAGACGCTGCATGAAACCATGAACTCCGGCAAACTGGTCTACGGCATGAACCGCGGCTCGGTCGGGTTCCTGATGAACGATTATTCGACCGAGAAACTGAGGGAACGGATCGCCGCCGCCGTCGAAAACGATTTCCATCCCCTGAAGATGACGACGACCAATGCCGATGGCACCACCTCAATTGCACTTGCCTTGAATGAAGTGTCGCTGCTGCGCCAATCCTATCAGGCGGCGAAGCTCAAGGTTACGATCGACGGCCAGGTTCGCCTGGAAGAACTGATCTGCGACGGGGTGATGGTGGCGACGCCCGCGGGATCCACCGCCTATAACCTTTCCGCACACGGCCCCATCCTGCCGCTGGAAGCACCGCTGCTCGCGCTCACTCCGGTCAGCGCCTTCCGTCCCCGCCGCTGGCGCGGGGCGCTTCTTCCGAACAAGGTCCACGTCGATATCGTCGTACTGGAGGCAGAGAAACGACCGGTCAACGCTGTCGCCGACCATACGGAGGTGAAGTCCGTCGTCCGGGTGCAGATCGCTCAATCAGAGGACACCACCGCGAGCATCCTGTCCGATCCGGACAGGTCCTGGTCCGATCGCATCCTCGCCGAACAGTTTTCGAACTGAGGGAGATCCCATGACCCCTTCCCAGCCTTTTCGCACTCCGCTTCTTCGCGCAAGCCTTACCGCGCTGCTCCTTTCCAGCGTCGCCGCTCGTGCTGACGATATCGACCAATTGCCTGTAACCGCCACCTTCGTCATCAGCGGCGGGTTCTGGGAGGGCGATGCCGGAGATATCGAGGCCGCACCGGATGTTGCGGGCAGCGGCACGGCAACGCCCGCGCCGGCACAGGAGAAAGCCGAAACACAGCGCGGGTATTACAAGCTCGTCGCCATTCGCCAGACGGACCGCACCGCAAAGATCTACCTGCAGCAGATCCTCTCGGCCGAAAGCGGTCCGAAAGTTCTTGAAAGCGTGGAGCTTGAGGAATTCTCGGCGATCAAGGCCTATGTCACCGATATCCGGCCGGAGGATTCGACCGGGGTCAGCCGCCAGCCCGGCCTGTTCGCCACAGTCTACCTGAAGACCGATCCACAGCAGATGGAGCCGGAAGGTTGGACGGTGCTGATCGACGAGTTCGGTGACATCAGAGTCGAGCGCGAAACAAACTGAGACGGCCGGCGCCTGACATCAGGCAAGCGTCAAGGCTCACACGCCGCCGAATCGCGACAGCCGAGCCAGCGAAAAAGCACTCACGAACGAAAACGGCGGGGTTTTGCCCCGCCGTTTCATTTTATTCCGTGCAACACCGATCAATCGATGTCGGCGACCGCATCCGCCTTGCCGCTGATGCGGTGAGCAAGTGCCGCTTCCATGAACTCGTTCAGGTCGCCGTTCAAAACGGTATCGGGATCGGTGCTCTCAACGCCGGTGCGCAGATCCTTCACCAGCTGATAAGGCTGCAGGACGTAGGAGCGGATCTGGTGACCCCAGCCGATATCCGTCTTGGATGCGGCTTCGGCATTGGCCGCCGCTTCGCGCTTCATCAATTCCGCTTCGTACATGCGGGCACGCAGCATTTCCCACGCCTTGGCGCGGTTCTTGTGCTGTGAACGCTCCTGCTGGCAGGCAACCACGATGCCGGTCGGAATGTGCGTGATACGCACGGCCGAGTCGGTCGTATTGACGTGCTGACCACCAGCGCCCGACGAACGATAGGTATCGATGCGGCAGTCGCTTTCGTTGATCTCGATGTTGATCGAGTCATCGACGACCGGATAGACCCAGACCGACGAAAAGGACGTGTGCCGGCGCGCGTTCGAGTCATAAGGCGAAATACGCACCAGGCGGTGAACACCGGATTCGGTCTTCGTCCAGCCATAGGCATTGTGGCCCTTGATGAGCACGGTAGCGGACTTGATACCAGCCTCTTCGCCGTCATGCACTTCCAGCACCTCGACCTTGAAGCCCTGCTTTTCGGCCCAGCGAATATACATGCGCAGCAGCATGTTGGCCCAGTCCTGGGACTCGGTGCCACCAGCGCCGGAATGCACCTCCAGATAGGTGTCGTTGCCGTCGGCTTCACCGGAAAGCATGGCCTCGACCTGAAGACGGCCGGATTCGGCCTTCAGCGCCTTCAGAGACTCCTCGGCCTCCTTGACGATCGACTCGTCACCTTCTTCCTCGCCCATCTCGATCAGCTCGATGTTGTCTTTCATCTGCTGTTCGAGACGCTTGACGCCTGCGATGCTCTCATCGAGCTGCTGGCGCTCGCGCATCAGCTTCTGTGCTTCCTGCGCGTCGTTCCAGAGGTTCGGATCCTCTGCCTTGTTGTTCAACCAGTCCAGTCGTCTTACCGCCTGGTCCCAGTCAAAGATGCCTCCTCAGCAGGCTTATGGCCTGCTTGATTTCGTCGACTACGTTCTCGATTTCTGCACGCATTTCGCTTGATTTCACCTCGGATCGAATTGCTGAGGGGGTGAATAGTGTCGGCCGCCCCCGATGTAAAGGGGCGGCCGACAGCATTCAGGATTTCAGGAGCGGCTTAAAAAAGTCCGCCGGCGCCGGATGTCACGGCTTGATTGGCCTGCGGCGAGTCTCTGAGAATTTCTTCCGGCGCCGCATATCCATCCATGCCGATGACCGAGAAGCTGTCAGCCGGGCCTGTGCCGGGCTTGAAGGCTTCGACGATCGTGTCCGGATCGCCTTCGGCCGCCAGCATACCGGTCTTCCGGTTGATCGGGATGAGGCTCATGCCCTGCGGAATATGGAACATGCCCGGCGGCGTGCCGACGACGGCGGCCTGCATGAACTCGTTGAAGATCGGAGCGGACATCGAACCACCGGTCGCACCGCGACCAAGCGGAGTCGGGTTGTCCATGCCGACATAAAGGCCGGCGACGAGATCCGGAGTATAACCGACGAACCAGGCGTCCTTTTCGTCGTTGGTCGTACCGGTCTTGCCGGCCACGGGCCGATCGAGCTTCACCTTGCCTGCAGCGGTACCGCGCTGAATGACGCCTTCCATGATCGAGGTGATCTGGTAGGCGGTCATCGGATCGAGAACCTGTTCGCGGTTATCGACCACGGTCGGCTCTTCCTGCCCCTGCCATTCATCAGCGTTGCAGCCCTCACAGGTGCGTTCCTCGTGACGGAAGATCGTCTTGCCGTAACGGTCCTGAATACGGTCGATCAGCGTCGGCTGGATCTGCTTGCCACCGTTGGCCAGCACGGCATAGGCAGAAACCATGCGCAGCACCGTAGTCTCACCGGAACCGAGCGACATAGCGAGAACCGGGTTCATTTTGTCGTAGATGCCGAAGCGTTCCGCATATTCGGCTACGAGGTTCATGCCCATGTCGTTCGCCAGGCGAACCGTCATCAGGTTACGGGACTTTTCGATGCCGAGGCGCAAGGTCGAAGGACCGGCCGAGCCGCCACCATAGTTCTGCGGTCTCCAGACCTGACCACCCGAAACGAACTCCACCGGCGCATCGAGAATAACGGAAGCCGGAGTGTAGCCGTTGTCGAGCGCGGCAGCGTAGACGAAGGGCTTGAAGGAGGAACCCGGCTGGCGCATGGCCTGGGTTGCACGGTTGAACTCCGACTGGGCGTAGGAGAAACCGCCGACCATAGCGAGAACGCGGCCAGTATGGGGGTCCATGGCGACCAACCCGCCCTGCACCTTCGGCGGCTGGCGCAGGCGATAGCTTCCCGGCTTGGTGTCGCCAAGAGCTTCGACATAGATGACATCCCCCGGTTTCAGGACGCCTTCAGGCGATTTTGCCGACTTGCGATCGCTGGACGCGGACCGGTAGGCCCAATCCATGTCCCCCGCGGCGATACGACCGGTCTGACGCTCAGCTCCAACCTTGCCGTCGCCGCCCTTGGCGGGCTGAAGACCGATATCGACCTGACTGGAAGACGTATCCAGCACCACGGCAATCTTCCATTCGGGAACATCGCTCAGGCCATCGACCTTGCCCAGTTCCACACCCCAGTCTCCACCCACACCGATATTCTTGATCGGGCCGCGATAGCCACGACGCTCGTCATAGGTAATCAAGCCGTCCTGAAGAGCCTTGCGGGCAGCGATCTGGATCTTGGGATCGAGCGAGGTACGAACGGAGAGACCGCCTTCGTAAAGCGCCTTGTCGCCGTACTTCTCGATGATCTGGCGACGAACCTCTTCGGAGAAATAATCCGATGCAAAGAGATAAGAGCCGGATCGGCGAAGCGTCACGCCGAGCGGCTGCTTCTTGGCCTCCTCGCCTTCGTCATGGGCCACGAAACCGTTTTCGACCATGCGATCGATAACCCAGTTACGGCGCTCGATCGCTGCGGCCGTGTGACGGAAGGGATGGTAGTTGGAAGGGCCCTTTGGCAGCGAGGCTAGATAAGCGGTCTCGGCGATCGTCAGTTCCGTCACCGACTTGTCGAAATAGGTCAGCGCCGCGCCGGCGATGCCATAGGCATTCATGCCGAAGAAGATTTCGTTCAGATAGAGTTCGAGGATCTTGTCCTTTGAATAGGTCTGCTCGATGCGGAAGGAGAGGATTGCCTCTTTAACCTTGCGGTCCATCGTCTGGTCAGCCGAAAGAAGGAAGTTCTTCGCCACCTGCTGGGTTATCGTCGAGGCACCAACCGGACGACGGCCAGAGCCAAAGTTCTGCAGGTTGACCAGGACGGCACGACCGAGTCCGTAAACATCGACACCCGGGTGATTGTAGAAGTTCTTGTCTTCGGCGGAAAGGAAAGCAGCCTTCACCCGATCCGGTATAGCCTGGATCGGCAGAAACAGGCGGCGCTCGCGCGCATATTCCGCCATCAGCGCGCCGTTGCCGGCGTGGAATCGTGTCGTCACCGGCGGCGCATAACTCGACAGAACTTCGTAATCGGGAAGGTCCTTCGTGACGCCCGCCAGATAGACGGCAGCGACAACCGCTACACCCAAGGCGAGAACGGATGCCAATCCGAAGAAATATCCAATCAGTCTGATCATATTTGAGCTACCGCGATGGCTTTCGGTTCGGCGCACGATGGCAAACATCGCACATACCGTGGCGTTTTGCACGTCAGGCCCTGCTTGGCAAGACGCGGCGGCAAGCATTGATTCCAACACATCAAGGCATCAACCGCTTCATTTCGGAGTAACGTCCGGATTGTGAGGAAAATAGGGCCACCAGCGGCTTCCATCAATTCACCCACAGGCCACTTTCCGCCTCATCCGCCCTTCGCAACGACCGGAGAACGATAGCGTTTGATCGCATCGGTCAGCAGCGACGCGATCTTTTCGCGCCACTGCGGGTCAAGCAGCAGCTTTTCGTCGTCCTTGTTGGAAAGGAACCCGAGTTCCAGCAGAATCGAGGGCACGTCATGGGCCTGCAAGACCCGAAAACCCGCCGAACGATGAGGATTGTTGATCAACTGCACCTGTCCATTGAAGGAACCTATCACCGTATTCGCCATGGATACGGAAAAGGCCTGCGTTTCGCGCCGGGTCAGGTCTAGCAGGATGTCGGTGACTTCGGTCGGTTCGCTCGCCAGATCGACGCCAGCGACGGCATCCGAGAGGTTTTCGCGCTCTGCAAGATCGGCGGCCATGTGGTCGGATGCGGTGTCGGAGATCGTATAGACGGTTGCGCCCCGGATGCCGCTCTGGCGCAGGGTGTCGGCATGGAAGGAGATCAGGAGATCCGCCCGATGCTGCCGGGCAATGGTCACTCGCTCGGAGAGAGAGAGAAACTCGTCCCCTTCCCTCGTCAGAAACGCAGTGATTCCCTTTTCACTCTTCAGGCGCTCGGCCAATGCCCTGGCGAAGGCCAGCGTGATCTCCTTTTCAGGCGTCTTCGTTTCCGCGCCGGCGGCGCCCGCATCGATGCCGCCATGGCCAGCATCGATCGCAATCACGAATTCGTCATCCTTGGCCGGATCGACAGTCGCGACGCGATCACCGCGCAGATCAACGGCCGCTGAAGCTCCCCCACCCCAGGCCTGGGTGGCGACGAGCGTATCGAAATCCGGTTGCGACATCATCTCGGCATCCAGCACGAGACGGTAACCCTTGCCGCCTTCGTCTTCCTTGACCTCTGCCGACACGAGCTTCGCAGGGCGCTCTGCTGTCAGCACCAGCCGCGCCGAGTTGGCGTCCATCGCCCCGAAACGGATATCCCTGAACAGGCCTGTGGGCTTCAGGTCAGCATTGGGGAAAGTAAAGGCGGTTGCCGGCATATCGACCACGATACGGTCGGGCTTCGCCATATAGCGCACCTCGACATCGGGCTTGCGGTCGAAATCGATGACGATGCGAGTGCGAGCGCGGTCACCGGCAATACGCGCCGAATAGGCGAGCAAGGGGCCATCCTGCTCGACCTGCACCGCAGTCACTTCCGTCGCAGGCATGACAATCAGCATCGACACGGCCAGGAGCCGTGCGGCCGATAATAGACCAGCATTGGGCAGAACACGGCCCGCAAAGCTTCGAATGACAGACAATCCGCTTCCCCGTAACGATCGCAAGCGATCGCCATGCCGCTGCGATCCACTGCAATCCTGTAAACCATCATTTTCGGCCAGTGTTCAACCGGACCGCGGATGTCATGCCAGCATTGTCCCCAGCAATGCACAATGCCGCGTCTGGACGATGAATCGACCGCGGCGCAGTCTTGCCCGCTAATCAATCGATATTATGGCATAAATTCGTTTCCCCTTGCTATTGTGACAGAGAAAACATACAACGCACATGAGGGTTAAAAGTGCCCACGGGATAGAATCGCCGCAGCGGCTGCCAACCTTACAAGGACTTGGCGCCCGGTCAGACGGACATTCATCCGCCGTTTCTGCACTTTTGTCCTGAAACTGGTTTATCACGCCGGCCCGGCCGGAACTTGTAACAGGTGGATTCCACCAAAAGCTCTTCACCAGAGCACTCATCGGGTCCCGAGGGGCCTATGTCATTGTCGTTTTCGTTCGGTCATTAATGTCGTTGCAGCAGGGATTGAACAAATTGGGCGAGCCGGGACACTTCAGTTTCCCGAATCCCGTTCGATTGCTGGCAGCACACTCCTCCGAACGGAGACCTATATATCCGGCGCCAAGCCCGCAAAGCACCATCCGCACCAGAGTACAGCGAGCGGGTGATTTTCTTTTCGGCAGCGCCGAGGAGCACAGCTTAAATGGCAGACAAAATGCTAATAGACGCGTCTCACGAAGAAGAGACGCGCGTCGTAGTCGTACGCGGTAACCGCATCGAAGAATTCGATTTCGAGTCGCAGCACAAGAAACAGATCAGAGGTAATATCTACCTCGCCAAGGTGACCCGGGTCGAACCCTCGCTGCAGGCGGCCTTTGTCGATTATGGCGGCAACCGTCACGGCTTCCTGGCATTCGCCGAAATCCATCCCGACTATTACCAGATCCCGCTTGCCGACCGACAGGCGCTGCTGCATGCAGAAGCGGAAGAACACCGCAAGGAAAACGACGTCGAAGGCGACGAGCCGCAACCCGCTCCGATCGACCTCTCTACCCAGGATCAGCCAGATACCGGCATTGTATCTGTCATAGAGACGATAGAGGCCGCTGCGGCGGTCGAGGACGACCAGCCCGAAATCAAGACGGAAGAAGTCGCGGTGGAAGCCGTTGCCGAGGACGCGCCTGAAGCAAAGGCCAAGCCGAAGCGCGTGCGCAAACCCCGCGCCAAGAAGACCGCCGAACCGGAAGTGCAGGCTGCAGAAGCTTCGTCAGACGACGAAGGTGGCAGCGACACCATGGCGGCCATGGTCGACATGGACGAAATTTCCGAGGACGCCGACGGACGCCGCGGCCGTGATGACGATTTCGAAGATGACGACGACGATCACGTCGAAGAGAAGGAAGAGATCGAATCCGTCGGCGCCGAAGACGCCATGGAAGAGGTTCCGGACCGGATCGTACGCAAGCCCCGCAAGCAGTATCGCATCCAGGAAGTGATCAAGCGCCGGCAGATCCTGCTGGTTCAGGTCGCCAAGGAAGAGCGCGGCAACAAGGGCGCGGCTCTGACCACCTACCTTTCGCTCGCCGGCCGTTACTCGGTTCTGATGCCGAACACCGCGCGCGGCGGCGGCATTTCCCGCAAGATCACCAATCCGCAGGACCGCAAGCGCCTGAAGGAAATCGCCCGAGGCCTCGAAGTGCCGCAGGGCATGGGCGTCATCCTGCGCACCGCCGGCGCCAATCGCACCAAGGTCGAGATCAAGCGCGACTTCGAATACCTGATGCGTTTGTGGGAAAACGTCCGCACGCTGACGCTGAACTCCACAGCCCCTTGCTTGGTTTACGAGGAAGGCTCGCTGATCAAGCGCTCGATCCGCGACCTTTATAACAAGGACATCAGCGAGGTTATCGTTGCCGGCGAGGAAGGCTATCGCGAAGCGAAAGACTTCATGAAGATGCTGATGCCGAGCCACGCCAAGGTGGTTCAGCCCTATCGCGATCTTCACCCGATCTTCTCGCGTTCGGGCATCGAGGCGCAGCTCGACCGCATGCTGCAGCCGCAGGTAACGCTGAAGTCCGGTGGCTACATCATCATCAACCAGACGGAAGCGCTGGTTGCGATCGACGTCAACTCGGGTCGCTCGACCCGGGAATACTCGATCGAAGACACCGCCTTGCAGACGAACCTCGAAGCAGCGGAAGAAGTTGCGCGCCAGTTGCGCCTGCGCGACCTTGCCGGCCTGATCGTCATCGACTTCATCGACATGGAAGAAAAGCGCAACAACCGCGCCGTCGAGAAGAAGCTCAAGGATTGCCTGAAGAA
>QFQX01000082.1 GCA_003248775.1 Shinella sp.
CTGCTGAAGGGTGGGAGTGGCGTCTAGGAGAGGAGCGGAAATCCGAGCAGTGGCAGCGCGAAAAGCGTGATGTGGTCGAGGTTCCGGGGTTCTCGCCGCGTAGCGCCGAAATCATCGCCCAACTGGACAAGATGCCGACCGAAAAACGTGGCCAGTTTATCGACGAACTGCGATCGTCTCACGATGGTAAGACCGCGCTTGAGGAAGCCAAACTGGTCGCCAATGCACTCACGCACCGGTTCGGGCATTCAGACCCTCGCAACTTCGCCAAGGAACTGGAGCAGCGTCCGGAGTTGGCCAAGCAGGCCGAGCAGATCAAGACCGTCGCCCGCATGGTGGAACGCACGCGCATGGCCGAGCTGACACATGATCATACCCTGAAACAGCAGCTCACCCGGTCGCAGGGGCTTGGATTGAGAGGATAGGATGGATCATGTTCGCGAACAGTATTGGCGTCGCGAATTCGCAGTGGATCTGGGGGTAACGATGAGTTGGCTGCTGTCGAGGCGTCGGCGATGGATCCGGGCTTTGATCGTCTTAATGCCGAATTTCTGACGGATAAACATGCTGCCGACTGAGCCGAAAGTCGGTTGGGTTTTCTATATTTCTATCTCTGGCATTGGCAGCATCTGGAAGACGTGAAGAGGGGGAAAAGATCGTCCAGCTTTGGTCCTGGCAATCGTCGCGATGCGCAAGGACGGGACGCCTGGGGTTCGTGGCCATCATCGTTATACCTTATTTGCGGAAAGGTATAACGATGCGAGGAGTAAGCAGCCAAGTCAGGGACGAGTGGTCTCCGAGGAGCAGGATCCCGGCGTGATTTTTAAGCAAGCTGTAGGAGAGCATTCAGACCGATCCTTTCCATCGAAGAACAAGGGTTGATCAGCCCGCCCATGGGTCGATAATATCTATTCCGAAGCCTTCGAAATCCTTGGTGTTGCGCGTCGCAAGGGCCAACTGATGAGCAACGGCTGTGGCGGCAATCAGACCGTCCATCGAGGCAAGCCCCCGACCACTTCGCTTGGCAAGCGCCATGAGATCGCCCCAGACCAAGGCGACAGGACCTTCCACCGGAATAATCCTGTTTTCGAAGCGTTGAGGTAGATCATGCGTAAGCCATTCGTCCAGGGCGTCGCGCTTTCGCCCACTATCCATCAACGCGACACCGCGGCGAATTTCAGCAATCGATATGATGCTGATGAACGTGCGGTCCTCGTCCAGCCCGTGGAGCCACTTCAGAACACCTTCATCGGGGCGAGGCTTTGTAACTTCCGACAGAACGTTCGTGTCGAGGAGTAGTCTCATAGGGACAAGTCGCGCGGCTCATCGTGTTTTCGCTCAATATCCAGATCGGCGCCACGCAGAGGCGATGCCAACAGAAATTCTGCAAGCGATCCCCTGCGCGCAGTCTTCTTCTGCCACTCTTCGGCAGAAACGACCACCACGCTCGGCTTCCCATTGCGGGTAATGGTCTGAGGCGCCAACTGCGCGCGCTCCATCACTTCCGAAAGCTTTGCCTTCGCGCCAGCAACCGTCCAACTCATATCATCGTGTGTTGATGCTTGCATCGTCTCATCTTTAACCAAAGTGACTATAGTGACTATAATGCGCGAGACGTGTCTCTGCAAGCGCGTGGTTGGAAGATGTAGGGGAGGGGGTAGTCAAAGCCCCGAAGCCTTGGTCAGATTCACGCGTAAGCGATCCCGTCGCCGCTGATATCTGCGGGTCATCTCCGCTGAAGCATGCCCAAGCTGTTTCTGGACGTAGCGTTCGTCGACCTCGGCAGACGAGGCAAGGCCAGCGCGAAGGGAATGACCAGAGAACTTGAAGGCGCGTTCGATCTCGCTGAGATCGTCACGGACGCCAGCAGCCATAGCGGCCCGCTTGACCAGCCGTGCCACCTCCTTGTCGTTCAGCCGCTCTGCGCCAACAGCCTTCCCTTGCCCCGTCACGCGGCGAAAGAGGGGGCCATGAGCCAGCTTGGCGAACTTGATCCAGGTCTCGATCGCGGAGACCGGGCAGGTGGTATCGGACGAGCCGCGACCGACCTCGACCTCTCGCCATCCGGTTTTACCGCGCAGGGTGACGAGCATGCCCTTGTTGAGGATCTCAATCCAGCCGCGCCCGTCTTCAGTCTGGTCTGCCTTTAGATCCAGCCCGACGATTTCGGAGCGCCGCAACCCGCCAGCAAAGCCGATCAGCAGCATGGCCCGATCGCGTAGACCGCGTAGGGTGCCGCGATCCAGCGTATCGATCATGGCTATAATATCCTCTGCCATTACCGCTTCCTTCTGCACGGGCGGTCGGGCATGGCTGTTGCGGATGCCGGCCATCACGGTGGCAATATGCCGGTCCTTACGATCGAGTGTGAGGCCGTGCTGCGCGTAGTTCCAGGACAGCGACGAGAGGCGGCGCTCGATCGTGGACACCGAATTTGCCTTGGTGCCGCGGGCCGTCGTTCCTGAGGCACAGGCGGTGATGTAGAGGCCAACTGTTTGCGGATGTGGGGGGAGGTGGGTGAGGTTGGAGCGTCTGCACCAGGCGGCAAAATGCTTCCAGTCGGAGGCGTAGGCCTTGCGGGTGTTGGCGGAGCTGGCGGCTTCGACATAGCTGCGGGCCCGGTCGGCAAGGCTGGCAAGATGGGCCGGTGTCTGATCCTTAACGACGAGAGAGGGGAGGGGGCTGTCGTGCGGCACCTCCGGCGCGGAAACATCGCGGCTAGAAGCCGTGCTGAGAGACGGCGCCGAGGTCTCGCCGACGTGAATTTCGGTGTTCAGCTGGATGATTTGGGCCATTTCACTATAATGACAAGAACGTCCGATAATGCAAGATTATCGGACGTTATAGGTGAAAGACTAGCGGTGCGGTTTTGGCCTTTATTCTCACACCTTCCAGCTCTGAGATCGAGGCCACCCGCGCTCCTCCCCTTCGGGATTGAGATAAACACTCATCCGCTGGATTGGCGTGAACTTCATTTTTTGCGCACCCTCTGCTTTAGAGGACGATCAACGACCTCATCGATTGTCTGCGGTAACCGGCTGAGGAACAAGCGCTCGAACTCGGCTTCGGCCTCGAGGGCAAAGGCAATTTTCACAAGACTTTCCAGAGAAATCTTCCCGCTTTCTTCAAATAACCTAAGCGATCCGTAGGAGACATTCGATCGTGCCGCCAATTCCCTTTGTGTCAGCCCATTCTCGATCCGCCGGCGCTTCATTCGCTCCGATAGGCCTCGAATGATATCCGATGGGGAATTCATATTAAATGCTAACATTTTCTCACTTAAGCGAAAAAATGGATATTAATGCCAATATAATGGCATTTAAATGGACTGCAACTTGGTGATTTCTCTAGGCATTGCCGATCCAATCTTCCGATGGTGCTCACGTACGTTCAGGATCATACGAATACGACATTCGTTCAGGTGGGAATGGGAAATCGTTTCTGTCGTTGCGGCCGATACAATCGGCCTGCAAGGCTGCAGGCTCAATCAAGCTTTTTTCCTATCGGAAACCAATGCAATGACTTTTTCACATAGCATGCCGGCTTCATCACACGGAACTTGGTGCCGGCCATTCTCCATGTTATATGTAGGTACGTCACTACATTAGGGTGTTGTTGATATGTCTATTTTCACAAGCCGTGAGCTCAATCACGATGTCAGCAGTGCCAAGAAAGCCGCACAAAATGGACCGGTCATTATCACAGACCGAGGCAAGCCTTCACACGTGCTGATGACCTATGACGAATTCAAGCGTCTTTCCGGCAAGCGACAGAGCTTGGTCGAGACACTTTCCATGCCTGGACTTTCGGAGATAGATTTTTCCCCCGAGCGTGTTGAGCTTACGTCGCGCCAGGTGGATCTATCTTGACGTATTTGCTGGATACCAATGTCATCTCCGAGCTGCGTAAAATCGGCGACGGCAAGGCCGACGCCAATGTGGTCGCGTGGGTCGACCAAGTGGATTCTGCATCCTTTTTCATCTCGGCGATCACCATCCTGGAACTTGAGCGTGGAATTCTTGGTGTGCAGCGGCGCGATGCGAGGCAGGGTGCGCGTCTGCGCATCTGGCTGGACAACCATGTCAGGCCTGAATTTACGGGGCGGATTCTATCCATCGACGATGCGATCGCGACACGGTGCGCCCATCTGCATATCCCTGACAAGCGGAACGAAGTCGACGCGCTGATTGCGGCAACCGCGCTTATTCACGGGCTCGCGGTTGTTACCCGCAACGTCAAAGACTTCGAAGGTACCGGTGCGATCGTTGTCGATCCCTGGTTGGGCGTATCCGTTTGACTGCGGTTTCGGAGCCTGCTGTCCCGATGGGGTGTCGAGACCTACCATTCCTGCGCCTTGAACTCCCCGATAACCCATTCGCTGATCCGGCGCTGGGCTGCGGGATCGAGGTCTGCCGGCAACGCATCGATCGCAAAAAAACGACCTTCGCTGATCTCAAGGTTTCCGTTGAAAACCTGCTCTTGTGAAACGCTGGCCGTATAGAAGATGATGTGCTCGCGCCGAGGGATATTGGTCGTGAGATAGACCTGTTGCAGAACGGGATCCGTTATTGCCACCAGATTCCCCTCTTCGCGAAGTTCCTTCAGCAGCGCCTCCTTGGCGCTCATTCCATTGTCCACCCCGCCGCCCGGCAGATGCCAGCCGAGTGTATAGGTGTGGCGAACAAGGTAGATCCGGCTGCTCGCATCGGTGCAGAGCGCTCGAACGGAGAGGATTTTCCCGCTGAAGAGAGAGTAACGCAACAGCAGAAGATGCGAAATCAGTTTGCTGACAAAAGAAGCCAAATGCAGTTTCATGCAGGTCTGGTATCGTAATTGGCAGGGCAATGCACGCTCATGCCGGCGGTGCATAGGCAGGATATCTTGGGAGAGGTGAATGGCTTCATATGTTTTGTCAGGCCCCAAATGGGGGGATGCGACCTATGGCACAGGGGGAGGCCAGGTGTTCTGGAGTTTTGCCACCCGGAGTTGGGGTGGCTACAATTTCCAGCCTTTGGCGGATCCAAACTTCCAGCAGCTCATTCGCGATGCCTTCGATACGTGGGAAGCCGTCGCAAATATCGACTTTGTCGAAATGATCGACGGGACATCCGCCAATATTCGCATCGGCTGGGATGCCATTGACGGCCCTGACAAGACATTGGGCGAGGCGAGCTGGCAGGCCACGTCGATCAACGGGGTCAATTATTCCATCAGCGGTGCGGAAATTCGCTTCGATATCGCGGAAAACTGGTCGACGAGCAAGACGGTCGTGGGTGGCCAGCTGTCAAACTTTTACACGACAGCCGTTCACGAAATAGGCCATGCCATTGGTCTTGGGCATCCAGACGACAAAACGCAGATCATGTATGCCTTTTCCAATGATCAGGTGACGCTTAACACCGGCGATATTGCCGGCGCGCGTGTGCTTTATGGTCCTGCCAAGGCCGTTGGTGCGACGGCCGGCAATGATACATTTGTCCTGACCTTCGGCAATGATGTGATCGACGGACTGGCCGGAATCGATACGGCGGTCTTTTCGGCCAGCCGTGCCGCCGTCACCATCGCCAAATCCGGCAATACGATCACGGCGACGGGGCAGGGTACAGACCAGTTGACCAATATCGAGCGGCTTCAGTTTTCGGACGGGACGCTTGCCTTCGACACGAGCGGCAATGCCGGCCAGGTCTATCGACTCTACAAGGCAGCGCTCGACCGCACACCCGACCAGGCAGGGCTCGGTTTCTGGATCAAACTGCTCGATGCAGGCAAAAGCGATATCGTCCGGATGTCGGCCAGCTTTATCGATTCGGCAGAATTCAAAAACACCTATGGTACGCCGCAGACGGTCAATGACACGGCTTTCATCAGTCTCGTCTACAAAAACGTCCTCGGGCGCTCACCGGATGCCTCCGGTTTCAGCTTCTGGGAGAACAAGCTTGCGACGGGTTATACACGCGAAACGCTGATGGCGAATTTCTCCGACAGCCAGGAAAACCAGGGCAATGTTGCCTCCGTCATCAAGGACGGCATCTGGTACGTGTAATTTGGCCACAAGCGGCAAGAAGGCGTGCAAATTCGACGGTTTAAACGGTTAAGGCAAGGCGTCCGCATTGCCAGCGCCGGCGAATTGGCCTACTGAATTTAGACATCATTGGCTGTTTTGTGAGCGATAGTTTTATCCTCAGAAGAATAGAGAACGGATTGCATGCGGATTCTGCCTTTCCCGACCAAGAACGCCCGCAAGCTCGCGAACCCCATCGCGGACTGGTCACAGCAGGAAATTGCAGATTTCTACCGCGCACACCGTCTTCTGGCCGAAAATGGCGCGGCCATCGGTATCGATCGGGGTGTCAGCGATATCGGTGAGCCATGGCTCGTTTTCTTCGACCTGACGTCGCAGGATGTTTTCCTGCATGTGGCGCGGATTGATGGCTGCTGCCATCTCATCTGCGATCCGCTGAACCTGCGCCTGTCGGCTGCCAGCATTCCGTCGCTGGTCATGGAATTCGAGACGTCCGTTCGCGCCTATCTTTCCATTCGATCCGACCATGCAAAAAATGTCGTCATTCATCCGGCGGCACGCATCATCATGTCGATCTCGGCCATTTTCCTGCTGTTCAAGCTGGAAAACAACGAGGCGCAGGCCAAGGGTCTGTCCGACAAGACTTCTTCCGGCGCAAACGACGCCAGCGGCCCGGTCCGGTTGATCGACAAGTCGGGAACGGCGCTGGCGCGTGCCCAGAATGCCTTTGCCCGCGCATTCGACGCGGTTGATGCCCCGGCCAATGCGGCACTTCTCGCCGGCGTCATCCTGGCTGGCGAACTGGCCATCGCTTCAGACCCGAAGACGATGGATACCGACAAGACGGTGAGCCTGCCCCAGCATGAGCAGCAGCCGGTGTTGCAGGCTCTGGAAGGGTCCGAGCAGCACAAGATGATTGCGCAGCAAATCGAGACAGCTGCCCATCGTCATGCGGCGGAGCAAAACCAGGCACCCGCAGAAGGACTGCACGGCGAAAAAGCGCAACAGCAGAAGACGCATCTCTCGGTCCCCACGACGATGACGCAGATCGATGTCCGGCATGTCGAAAATGCACCGGGGGATATGATCGCGCCTCCCAATACGGCGGCACGTGAACTTGCCAAGCTTGAGATTGCCACCGCCGTGTCGGCGCCCATGGCACGCACGAACGCACCGGAACCGGAAGCCAGCAGCAGCAATGGTCTGAAGTCTCTTGCAAACGAGACGATCAAGACCGGCGGTGTCCTTCTGACGGAGACAAAAACGGTACCGGTTGCGGTGATGCCGGTTGCATTACCGGTGGAAACCAAAACGCATACCATCGTGTCGCTGGAGACTCTGGGGAACATTGCCGCCAATGCCGGTTTCAACCTGGCGACGGCCTACGATGACGCCAAATCCTACGCCCTGAAGGAATATCTGACGCAGAAGATGGGCGGCCAGTTCACCTTTGAATATCAGAGCGGCAAGCTGCTGATCGAGCAGACCGATGTCGAATCTCTGAAGGCGAGCGACATGGGCGTCTGGACCAATGTGTCGGCCGACCACAGCACGATGACGGTTGTCGGCAAGGCTGCGCTGATCGATGATGTGCTGACTTTCTTCAGCTGATCATGGCTGAAGACGTAGCACCGGGATTGTCCCGAATCAGCTGCCGATACACGTCCACATAGGCGCCTGTCATGCGCGCGGCAGTGAAATTCGCCTCATACCGCAGGCAGGCCGCCTCTGCGAAACGTCGGCAAAGCCCATCATCCGCCCAAAGTTGATGCATGGCAGCGGCCAGGGCCTGCGGATTTTCCGGGGGAATGGTCAGGCCGGTTTCGCCATTCAGATTGACATAACTCGTGCCCGTGCCGATTTCGCAGGAAATCATCGGTTTGCCGGCCATGGCCGCTTCCACCAGCGACAGGCCAAAAGCCTCCGAGCGAAGATGCGAGGGAAAGGCAAGCGCCCGGCAAAGCGATAGTAAGGCCGTCTTGTCGGCATCATCGAGGGCCCCGAGGAAATGCAGGTTCGACAGTCCGTCGGCTGCGGCGCGGCTGCGAAAAGTGTCCAGCGCATCCCCGCCGCCGATCACCACCACTGGGAGACCCGTGAGGCGGGCGGCTTCATAAAGAATATGAATGCCCTTGTAATAGCGCAGCACGCCAACAAACAGGAAAAAACCGTCGGGGAAGCGTGTCCGCCAACGAGATAGGCGCTCCGGATCCGGCGCAGGATAATCCGCTTCGTCAAGGCCGAGCGGGATGACCTGAACGCGCTCGCGGTAGCGTTCGAGAACCGGGCTTGAAGCGAGATAGTTGGGCGAGGTCGCAACGATCCGGTCCGCCCGCGCCAGAAACCGATGCATCAGCGGCGCATAAAACTTCATCAGCAGTTTCTGCTTCACGATATCGGAATGAT
Source organism: Shinella sp. (assembly GCA_003248775.1). Lineage (GTDB taxonomy): Bacteria > Pseudomonadota > Alphaproteobacteria > Rhizobiales > Rhizobiaceae > Allorhizobium. The sequence goes on from QFQX01000082.1 coordinate 8,429, forward strand.
AGGTCACCACGACAGGCTTGCCATGCGGCGTGGCGAGTTCCACCAGATCCATGAAGGGCCAGGGGAAATGGTAGTGGATCACATCCGCCTGTCTGGCCAGGCGGCGAAACGTGCCGAAGGCGGCGCGCGAAAAGGCGGTCGAGGCGATGTCGATGTCACATTTGACCTGGGTGACGCGGTGATGGGGCTCCGTGGGCATTTCTGCAATAATACCCGCTAAGGGAAAGCGAAGTTGTTTGGATTGAAACGGTTAGCGCG
>QFQX01000083.1 GCA_003248775.1 Shinella sp.
CCGCCGACGAGAGGGCTGCCACCCTCTCCCGGCGGTTCCCTTCTCGCCCATTCGGCAGACAAAGTCATAAGACAAGCATTTCCGGCGAAAACTGAAACGCCTTCAATGCTCTATCTCTTTGTTTCGACGCAATTCCGGACGCAAGACCGCTCCGCACTTTTGCTGGAATTGCTCCAACACGTCGCACCATCAGGATTGAAGCGCCGTGTCGGCCCAGCTGGAAACCGCCCAACGCGGATTGCTTGCGACGTTGAGAACGGTGTCGCGCGCCACGGTGATGAAGCCCCATTCCGCAACGTTGATCAGCGGCAGGTCGGCGGCGACGCGTTGCTGGAATGTCCGGTAAAGCGCGGTGCGGGCATCGGCATCCACCGTTTCCGCGGCTTTGGCGATGATGCCGTCGAGTTCGGCGTTGGCGTAGCCGCCCTGGTTGGAGAAGGGCACGCCTGCCGGAATGCCGGATTGAACGAGGATGGTCGTAGAAATTGCCGGGTCGCCGCGGAAAACCGGCGGCGCCACCGCCAGATCGAAATCGTGATCGGTGTAGACGGCTTTCTGATGCGCGGCCGAGTCGGCATTGACGAGTTCGGCGTCGATGCCGATGGCTGCTAGAGCCTGACGGAGATAGTCGCCGAACTGCCGGGTTTCGTTGAAATAGGGGGCGGGCCGTAGCTTCAGCGCAAAACGCGTGCCGTTTCCGCCGCGCGGGTAGCCTGCTTCATCCAGCAAGGCATTGGCCTTGGCGACGTCGAAATCGTAGGTCTGGACATCCGGATCGTAGAATTCCGGCGCGTTCTTCGGAACAGGTCCGGTGGAAGCCGTGGCGTAGCCGAGGAAGATGGTGTCGACGACGAACTTGCGGTCGATGGCATGGGCGATCGCCTGCCGCACCTTGAGGTCGGCAAGCTCCTTGCGGCGGTGGTTGATCTCGACCACGAGCTGATAGGTGAGCGCTTCATAGCCCTTGGTGATGACCTTGATGCCGGGAACCTTGGAGATGCGGTCGAGGTCCGCCAGCGGCACGGCGGAGAAGGCGGCGAGCTGGATTTCTTCCGCTTCCAGAGCCGAGGCGGCCGCTGCGCGGTCCGGGAGCACGCGATAGATCACCTCGTCGAGCTTCGGTTCGTCCTTCTCCCAGTAATCGGGATTGCGTTCCAGCCGGTAATATTCGCCCGGCTTGTGTTCGGCAAAGCGGAAGGGGCCGGTGCCGACGGGGCTGGTGTTCGCCGGGTTCGAGGCGATATCGGTTCCCTCGTAGAGATGCTTCGGCACGACGCTGCTGACGACGGGCAGGGCGTTGCGGATCAGCTGCAACGGTGTGGGTTTCGAGAAGCGGAAGATTGCGGTCAGCTCATCGGGTGTCTCGACCGTGTCGAGATTGGCGAAGACGATGCGCCCGAGGTTCTGCAACGGTTGCCAGAGGTTCAGGGCGGAGAAGGCGACGTCGGCGGAAGTGAAGGGCTTGCCATCGTGCCATCTCACGCCTTCACGCAATTTGAAGGTGATGCTGCGGCCGTCTTCCGCACCTTCCCAGGAGAGCGCCAGCCGTGGCGAAAGGCCGTCTTTACCTTCGAAGGAGGCTTCGGCCAGGGGTTCGACCACCTTGCTGGAAATGAAGAAGACGCCGTTCGATGCCACGATTGCCGGGTTGAGGTTCTTCGGCTCCGAGTCCGCCGCAACGATCAGGCGTCCGCTGCCTGCTGCGTTTTGGGCAAAGGAAAACGATGGCAGGGCGGTGGAAGCAAGCAGCCAGCCGGTGCCCTTCAGCAGGGAGCGGCGGGAAACGGCGGAATGGGTCATTGATCTTTTCCAGGTGGGATTGCTGTGCCGTGATATTCGGCCGGAAAGCTGTCCGCCGGAAGTCATGAAAATTCTGTCGATCCGGCGGTGGTGGCAAATCATTGTAAGGACTGCGCCGGGAAAGAAAAGGTTATTCACTTGAGGAGGATGCTGGAAGATGGCCGTTGCAGCGTGGCGTGACAACTACCGCTCTTTTTGGGCCACCGGATTTGCCGGCCTAGGCACAGATTAGCCTTTCGCCTTCAAGGGTAATCGATCATCCCACTTGCCGCGAGCCCGCCGGGCGCCTTAATTCCACTAACCGAAAAGCAAGCTGAATTTCGGATCAGGCGCCAGCGGCGCTGAAGGCAGTATCCCTTGCACGGGCGACCCATGCCGCACCTTCGCGGGCATGATGGAAACCGTTGGAGAGTGGAGCCGATGGATAGATCACGCGCAGTCTTTCGATCGCTTCGCCAGGTCCCATGTCGCCATCGAGAACCGACCGGTAAAGACCTGCGACGGCAACCATGTCGCAATCCTGTGGCGAGAGGCGGAAGCTGGAAATCCCTGCTGCCGTCAGGTCGGCCAGCTCGCCGAGCAGCGCCTGACAGGTGTGGGAAACGGTCTGGACGCCATTGAGGACCAGGAAGGATTGCCGGTCGAGGGTTTTCACCGACAGGCCGTCGGGATCGTCACCGCAAATGAACTGGCAGTTGTCCTTGATATGACCCTTCGAACGCGCATGGGCGCATCGTGCCGAGATCGCAAGCGGCATGCGGCCGAAGGCAAAGACTTCCAGTGCGATATCAGGCGTTTGTTCCGCGATCGCTTTCACCGAGGAGAATGGCAGTTCCGGCGGAAGACAGATGCTCGTTGCGCCGCGGCCACCGAGAAGTTTTGCGGTTGCCGGATTGTAGACGTTGACCAGCGGGCCGATCGAATGGAGTTTGCCGTTGAGCAGGCCGAGCGCGGAAAGATCGTTTGCTTCGACCGGATGCTCGCTGTTGGCGATGATATCGCGAACGTGGCGGCTTTCGCGCTCCAGCGTTACCAGCGCGAGCGTCGAAAGGATGACCGTTTTGCCCGCGGCTTCCAGACGTTCGATGACCTCGGCAATATGAGGCTCAATGAAATGCTGGCGTTTCGAACAGACGGTTTCGCCGATCACCACGCGATCCACTGGCGCCTCATCGGCGATGCGAAAATGAAAATCGCGCCACTTCGGGCCGTCCCAGAGATAGTAGACGGGACCCATGGTCAGTGAGGGGGTTGGATGGGGCATGCTCATCTCCAGCGCTTTTCGTAGGCGCCCGACGTGGTCTTCTGGCCTTCGCTCAGGGCGCTGAGGCGGGAAAGCAGTGCGGTCCGGCTTGCCGGATCGGCGGCCAGTGCCTTCTTCAGCGTCGAGACGACTTCGGCGACGTAGGCCTTGCCGCGCTGGCGTCCCTCGATCTTGAGCGCGCTGACGCCGGCCGCCTTCAGGGCTTCGATCTCGCCCATGACATCGAGTGACACAGGGTCTTCGAAGGCATAGGCATGGGTCTCGGCAATATCGAAACGGCCCTTGCAGAGGGTGGGATAACCGGCTGCCTCGCCGCGCGGGAAGCGGTTGATCGTGTATTCGCCAAGTTCCGAGACGAGATCGTTGCCTTCGTTGCGATAGTGGACATGGCTTGCGGGAGAACAGACGCCGTTCATGTTCGGCGACTTTCCCGTTGCGTAGGAGGATAGCGAACAGCGGCCCTCCGCCATGACGCAGAGGCCGCCGAAGACGAAGACCTCGATTTCGCAGCGGATCTGTCTGGCGATCCGGGCGATATCGCTGATCGTCAGCGTTCGGGGCAGGACCACTCGCTTGGCATTGAAGGCGTCGATGAGGAAATTGATCGCATCGGCATTCGACGCGGACGCCTGCACGGAGACATGCAGCCGCTGTTCCGGATAACGCTCCGCGACATGGGCCATAAGACCGAAATCGGCGAGGATCAGGGCATCCGCTCCGAGAGCGACCGCATCGGCGGCGGCGCGGTACCAGATTTCTTCATCGCCGGCGCGCATGAAAGTGTTGAGGGCGACAAAGGTCTGGGTGCCGCGCCTCTTGGCATAGGCGATAGCCTCGCGCAGTTCCTCCCGACTGAAATTGAGGCCCGGGAAGTTGCGTGCATTTGTTTCGTCGCGAAAGCCGCAATAGACGGCATCGGCGCCGGCATCGACGGCTTCGCGGAAGGCGGCGGGCGTGCCGGCGGGGCAGATCAGTTCCATGCGGTGTTCTCCCCGGTGAGCGCCCGGCGGCGGATTTCGCTGGCGACACGGTTGAAGATCGGTCCGAAAGGCCCGGCCAGCGCGGAGAGATCGCGCGGCAAATCTATGTTGCAGTCATCGAGCGCGTTGCGCATGGCAAGCATCGCTTCCATGTCGCCGGTGACGACGAGATCGCGGGAAAAAAACAGCGCGTCGGCATCGCATCGCCCTTCGAGCAAAGCGAGCAGCAGGAAGAGCGGACCTTCCACCGATGCATCGGCGTGAGGGGTCGATGACTTGCGACGCACCTTGATGGCGGGTGCCGCCGGATCGACGATGAAGGCGAGAGGCAGGTCGGCGGGCAGGAAAGCGAAGCGCTTCGCCTTGTGCTCTCCCAGTCGCTCGAACAGCTTCGGATGTTCCTTCAGCATCCGCCTGAACAGCATCCCGGTCGCTCGCTCGATCACAGGAAGCGGCATGAGGTCGAGCGGCGTTGCGAGCGTTGCGGGAAATTTCATGGGCCTCGGTCTTTCGGGGACAGCTATCGGATCGCAAGCTAGCCGCAGCGACGGCTAACTGGTTTGAGCTATCGCAAAGACGGGGAGATTTTGCCGGGCCACACATTCGGGATGACAAGCCCTCCTCCGCCCCGCCGCTATGACAGCCTCCAGCATTTCGCCGCCGAGCTTGAGCGAACCGGGAGGCTCAAGCGGATTTCCCATCCTGTCTCGCTGGTGCATGAAGTCACGGAGATCCATCGTCGCGTGCTGGCGGCCGAGGGGCCGGCACTGCTTTTCGAGAAGCCGGTGAATGCGGCGGGCGAGGTGGTGGCCGTGCCGCTGCTCGCCAATCTCTTCGGCACGCGTGAGCGCATCGAATGGGGTTTCGGTCTGGCCAGCGGCCGGATCGGCGACCTCGCAACACTTCTTGGCGAATTGCGGGAACCACGGCCGCCGGCGTCGTTTCGGGAAGCGCTCGGCAAGCTGCCGCTGGTGCATTCGGCGCTTTCGCTCGGGGTTCGCCGTGTCTCGCGCGCGGCCTGCCAGGATGTGGTCTGGCGCGGCGATGATCTCGATCTCGGGCGGTTGCCCATCCAGTGGTGCTGGCCGGGAGAACCCGCGCCGCTCGTCAGCTGGCCGCTGGTGATTACCTGTTCGCCCGACGATCCCGACGACGTCAATGTCGGGATCTACCGCATGCAGGTGCTGGGCCGGGATCGCCTCATCATGCGCTGGCTTGCCCATCGGGGCGGCGCGAAACATCATCGCCAGTGGCAGAAGCTTGGGAGGGACATGCCTGTTGCCGTGGTGATCGGCAGCGATCCCGCCACTATCCTTTCAGCGGTGATGCCGCTTCCGGAAGGCATGAGCGAACTTGGTTTTGCCGGCGTGTTAAAGAAAAGGCGAAGCCGGGTGGCGAAGGCCGTCAGTCAGCCGCTTCTCGTTCCGGCCAATGCCGAGATCGTGCTGGAGGGAACCGTTTCGATGACCGAGACGGCGGAGGAAGGGCCTTACGGGGATCACACCGGCTATTACAATTCCGTCGAACACTTCCCGGTGATGACGCTTTCGGCGATCACCATGGGGAAGACCCCCCTCTACCTCTCGACCTATACCGGCCGGCCGCCGGATGAGCCTTCCAAGCTCGGCGAGGCGATGACCGAGCTGTTCATTCCGCTGGTGAAGAAGCAGTTTCCCGAAATCGCCGATCTCTGGCTACCGCCGGAGGCCTGTTCCTACCGGGCCATCGTGGTGTCGATCGACAAGCGGTATCCGGGGCAGGCGAGGCGGGTGATGATGGGGCTTTGGTCCATGCTGCCGCAGTTCAGCTATACGAAGCTCATCATCGCCGTCGATCCCGATATCGATGTGCGTAACTGGGATGATGTCGTCTGGGCGCTTTCCACCCGCTTCGATGCGGGCAGGGATACCGTGCTGATCAATGACACGCCGATCGATTATCTCGATTTCGCCTCCCCGAAGTACGGCCTTGGCGCGAAACTCGGCCTCGACGCGACGGTCAAGATCGGGCCGGAGACCGATCGGGAATGGGGCCGTGTCCTGAAGATGGCCCCAGAGGTGGGTGCGAAGGTCGATGCCATCTGGCATGAACTCGGACTTGGAGATCCGGCATGACGGGTACCAGCAAACGGGTGGTGCTCGGAGTGTCCGGTGCTTCGGGGGCGGCGATTGCGTTGAGGATCGGCGAGCGGCTTGCCGCGCTTTCCGGGGTCGAACTGCATCTCGTCGTGACACGTTCGGCACTCAGGACCTTCACCCAGGAACTCGGTGCGGATGCCATCGGCCGGCTGGTCGGGCTCGCGGACCGCTATTACAAGATCGATGACATCGGTGCCGCCATCGCCAGTGGATCGTTCCGCACCGCGGGCATGATCGTTGCGCCTTGCTCGATGAAGAGCCTGGCCGGGATCGCGACGGGGCTTTCCGACAATCTGCTGGTCCGGGCGGCCGATGTGCATTTGAAGGAGCGGCGTCCGCTCGTCCTTCTGGCGCGGGAGACGCCGCTGCATCTCGGTCACCTGCGCAACATGGTCGCAGTAACGGAAACGGGGGCCATCGTGATGCCGCCGGTGCCGGCCTTCTATCGCCGGCCGCAGACGCTGGACGATATCGTCGATCACATCGCCGCCCGCGCCATCGATCTTCTCAAGCTGACGGAAAAACCGCTTGCTGTCGAATGGCGGGGAGAGCAGGGCAGTTAGAGTGCCGATCTGATTGAATCAGATCGGCACTCTAAGCCCTTTTGTTTGAAACATAATCTTATCGATCCTCGTTTCACTCCGGTCGGATTATGCTCTAATACGAGAGCGCCGTTATCGGGTCTGCACCGAAAAGTGCGGCGTGACCGCCCGTCAGCAGCCAGATCGTGATGGCGGCCGTGATCGCCAGCGACAGGGCAAGTGGGGCATCGATGCGAAGGTGGGCCTTACCCCTCAGCAAGCCGGCAAGGGGCGTCATCGGGTAGCGGGCGGCAAGTGCCGGCCAGCGGGGGCCGATCCGCCTGCGGGCGCGCCGGTCGAGGATGAAAAGGCCGGCCACGGAAAACAGGCCGAGGCCGCCGAACAGGACGAGAGAGCGGAGATCGCCGTTGACGACGAGGTGGCCGAGCGACCAGAGCGTGAAGCCCCATTGCACGGGATGGCGGGTGATCTCGACGATCGCGCCGGGCTCATCGCCATGACGAAAGCTGATTGAAAAGGGATTGGTCGAAAGCAAGCCGGCGGTCACCAGAAAGAGGCCGAGCGGCGCAAGCACAAGCGTCAGCATCGCCTGCCAGCCGGCCGGCGCCCAGAGTTCGATGTAATCGGTATTCAGCGCGGCATGGAAAAGCCAGGCGAGTACGACAACCGACACGAGGGAGTAGAGGCCGAGATAGGTTCTGCGTCCGAGAAGCGCTATCGCGCCGGCGCGGACCGGTGGTAGTGCCGGGATCGAATGCAACGCCAGAAAGGCGGCAAGCGCCATCAGAAGCTGGCTCACATCAGGATCTCCCGCCCCTCCGCCTCGGCGACGCACAATGCCTCGATCATCAGCTTCTCGGCAGCGACGTGCCGGCGGATGCACTCGAAGAAGCCGCGAAGCATGTAGCCTACCGTGTCGAAAGACAGGCGGCAACGGCCTTCGATCATCGCCTTCAGCGTCAGTGAGATCTCTTCGGCTGCAAGCCCGTCGAAACGGTGCTCGCCTTTCAACCGCTCGATCATCATCGCGGCGAAGCAGGATCCGGCGCTTCGGTCGAAGTCGGGGAAAAGAACCCGTTCCTCCAGTTGCTGCGTCTGCCGAAGCAGAGGCGTGACCGACTGCGCCACCTCGCGGCAAAGGTCCTCGTTGATGTCGAAAGGCAGCGAGTCCGCAATCTCTTCGAGCTTGAGACAAAGGGTAAGCAAAGCATCGTGGTTCCTGCCGAGGGCGGCAAGATCCTGTGCATTGAGTGGTAATCGGGACGTCATCTCCGCCTCCTCATTGTCCGACGAACAGGATGGCGGCGATGGCGACGGAGGCGAGCACCGCCGAGATGGTGCCGCCGCGCTGAAGCACGCCCATCCTGTGCAGGGTGACAGCAAAGCCGACGATAACAGGTGTCACCACGGCAAGTCCGATCTGTGCGTCCGTCATGAGCAAAATCTCCTTCGATGCTGCAGCCTATGCCCGCCAACCGCCCGCTTCTTTGTGTTTGCTCAAAGAGGCCGGCGATGGTGGCGGCTAGAAAGACGCCATGAACGCAAGCGCTGGATCATCGAACCTGTCCACCAGGATTGCCGCCGAAGAGGAAGGCGATACGCTTCTTCTCTGGATACTCGTGTGGAGCGAACTCGTCGCTTTCGGCATCCTGCTTGCCGGGTTCCTCGTGATGTCCCTGCTGGA
>QFQX01000027.1 GCA_003248775.1 Shinella sp.
TTTTGCGGCAACGACATGCGATGAAACAAGGACTTAAAGCGTAGAGAGCGAATCTGAAAGATCGCGACACGCTTTAGACATAGACGCCCAATTCCAACCAAGTGGCACCGGAGATGACACCGAGCGATGCAAGAGAAACAGCTGAGCCGGTCTTGCGCGGCCGCTGGCCACCGTCGAGCCTCTCGATCAGAACTTCCTAGCCGTGCTTGGACATATCGATCGCCACCAGCACGGCATTTTTCGGAGTAAAAAGATGTTTGGTCACGGTCTGTCACGCTCCAGAGTGCTGTCTCGCCAACTTCACTTTAGAGACCTGCGGACAGGCCATGACCACCAGGACGGCGCGCTGCGCTACGCGGGGCTTCGCGCGCCGTCGGCCACGGCAGAGCAACCTTCCCGATGTGCTACGGAGGCGAGGTCATCTCCCGTGATCTTGATCTCTGGGCCTATCACAGGGGTGTCATCGTCGACTTCTCGCGACTAGGCAAACCGACCGACGACAGCTACATCGAGAGCTCCAACAACAAGTTCTGAACCGAGTGTTTGAACGCCCACTGGTTCACGAGCCTTGACGATGCGCGATCGAAGATGAACGATTGGCGTAGAGAATATAGCGAATTCCGGCCACGCAGCGCGATTGGCAACACGGTGCCGATATCGCTCATGAACGGCTCATCGCCCCCCGCCGACCAAAACTCGGGGAACACTTCATGGCGATGGAATCCTCGTCAGACATTTTCGGGTGATTTGGTTGTTGATTCTCGAATCACGAGTTCTGGCTCCAATCTTACGCGGGAAGCATCCATCCCGCTGTAGCCCAGGCGCGCAAACAGCATCTGCGCAGCAATCATTCCTTGCCGAACTCCGTCTGTTTTTACGGTCGTGAGGGGCGGTGTCAGCCATGGTGCGAAATGGAGATCATCGAAGCCGACCACGGAAAGGCTTTCGGGCACACGACGCCCAAGCTCATGGGCCGCACTCAGGACGCCGATGGCGATAGTGTCGTTGCCTGCGAAAACAGTTGTCAGGTCGGGCCTCCTTTTCAAGAGGTCGATGGCGGCGCGATAACCGCTCTCGGCACTGAAGTTGCCGTATCCCACCGCATTGCTGTCAAGTTCAAGGCCGTGCTTTTGCAGTCCGAGAGACAGCGCTGCGAGACGCGCCTCCGTGGCGACGAAGCCCGTGGGTGAGAATGTGATCGCGCCAATGCGGCTATGGCCAAGTTCGATCACGTGATCGACCGCTGCAGCTATGGCCCGGCGCGTGCTGAAGATGACGGAATTTTCCAGCGGATGACGCAGTGAGCCGACAAGGACGACCGGAAACGCCTTTTCAATCAGCGATACGAGTGCTTCGTCGTCCGCACGTGGGTTGAGAACGATGAGCCCGTCGATCCTTCGTGATTCGACAAGGTTGTCGTAAGTCGCATTTTTTTCCCTGGATTCCAGTCCTTCCACAAGAACGTGGAAACCCATTTCCCTGTTTGCTTTCTCTATACCGTAAAGCACCTGAGGAATGAACTGATCGACCAGCAGGATGGACGGATCCGAAACGACGAGACCAATCGTTTCGCTCAACCCGCTGACGAGCATGCGCCCGGCCGAGTTGGGTTTATATCCCAGTTCCGTGGCGGCCTTCAAAACACGTGAACGCGTTTCCTCACTGAGGCTGACCCTTTGCGAACCATTGAGAACAATGGAAACTGTCGCTCTCGAGACACCAGCACGTCTTGCAACATCATGACTGGTAATGCGCTTGGAATTCATCTCGTGCCTTTCCGTCACTTTTATCCTGTCATTGGGATGTGCAACGGTTGTTCCTGCCGTGCTCGTTCTTTTTTAGGATGTAATCCTTTCAACCTTTATTGACAATGGAAGAAAATTTCGATTACCTAATGCTAACACGTGTTAGCAAGCTGAAAAAACTTCACTAACACGTGATACTAGGGAGCGGCGGGAAATGACTGGAACTGTGAGAAACCCTTCGAGAAAGCAAAGGCGGCGAAAAGAAACCCTGACCGGCATTATGTTCGTTGCGCCCGCCTTCATTGGCTTCCTGGTGTTTTACCTTCTGCCAACCTTGCGGGCCATCCAGATCAGCCTCACGGACTGGAACCTGCTGCGCGCTCCCAGGTTCATTGGTTTCGACAATTATACCCGGCTGTTTGCCGATGCCAATTTCTGGCACTCCGCCTGGGTCACGCTGACCTATGTTCTCTATAACATCCCTATTCAAACAGTACTCGGACTTACGCTGGCCGTTCTCGCAGACAGGCTTGCACGCTCGGTCTGGCTGCGTGCGGTCATCATCGCGCCCTATCTGATTTCGAACGTCGTTGCGGCGCTGGTCTTTATGATGATGCTTGATCCGATTCTCGGTGTGGTCAACGCTTTTCTGGAATTTACCGGCGTCGGACGACAAGGCTTTCTGGCGTCTCCAGATCAGGCAATGATCTCGGTGGCGGCAATCTCGACCTGGCGTCATACAGGTCTCACGGCGCTTCTGTTTTATGCCGGTCTTCAGGCCATTCCGCGTCATCTCTATGAGGCTGCCCAGTTGGAAGGCGCCTCGGAGTGGACCATGTTCCGCCGCGTTACATTGCCACTTCTGCGGCCTGTGCTTGCCTTTGTTCTTGTCACAAGCCTGATCGGATCGTTTCAGGTCTTCGACGTGATCGCGGTTTCCACGGCTGGCGGTCCTTCCGGATCCACTCGTGTCCTTCTCTGGTACATTTATGAAAACGCTTTCCGCTTCAACAAGATGGGTTATGCCTCCGCTATCTCCGTAGTCCTATTTTTTGCTCTTATCCTCGTCACATTGCTGCAAATGCGTGTGCTCAAGGCAAATCACTCGGATCTAGATTGAGGAGACGACCATGAGAAAAATTACCCCGCAGTCTCTTCTCGGATATGGCGTGCTTGCGCTCTTTGTCTTCGTTTCGCTTCTACCCCTGTGGATGGCGATAAAGATTGGCCTTACGCATCCCGACAATGTCTACGCGAGTGCGTCGAACCTCGTGCCGGATACGTTTACGCTCGGTAACGTGCTTCGAGTCATGGGGCTGCCGTCGACAATCGAACTGAGTGCCTTTCGCGCTTCCCCGATCGATTTCATGCTGGCCCTGCGCAACAGTGTCATCTACACGGCCCTTACGGTCATGGGGCAAATCTTCTTCTCCGCGCTGGCCGGTTATGCGTTCGCGCGGATGACGTTTCCCGGCCGAGATGCGCTCTTCTTCGCCTTTCTGGCCTCGACGATGATTCCCAGCATGGTTCTCTTCATTCCGAATTTCATTCTGGTGAAGGAGCTTGGGCTTCTGAACAGTTTTGCCGGCCTGGTAGCTCCGACCATTTTGATGACGCCCTTCGCTGTTTTCTTCCTGCGACAGTTCTTCATGTCGGCACCGAAGGAACTCGATGAAGCAGCGAAGCTGGAAGGAGCGTCGCCGTTCCAGATATTCTGGCGGGTCGCGCTGCCGATCCAGAAAGGGCCGATTGCGACGTTGGCCATTCTCCTGTCGATCAACTCCTGGAACGAGTTTTTCTGGCCGTTTCTTGTCGGGCGGGAAGAAAGTGTGCGTGTCATGGCGGTCGCCCTGTCCGATTTCATGAGTCAGACGGGTCGCGGCAATCCTGACTGGAGCGGTTTGATGGCAGCCATATGCCTGTCGATCGTACCCGTCATCGTCATGCTGGTGTTTTTCGGCAGGCAGATCGTGGAATCCCTGCAGACCAGTGGAATGAAGTAGTTAACGACAACTCCGGAGGATGAATGTGATGAGAAGAATTCTTTTAAAAGGACTGGCTACCGCGACTGCCCTTTCAAGCATCGGGGTCGTTCAGGCCAATGCCGCGGACGTAACTCTGACCTATGCCATGTGGGACGCCAACCAGGCACCAGTCTACAGGCAGTGCGCTGACAAGTTCGAGGCCGCCAACCCGGGCATCAAGATTGATATCAAGCAAGATAGCTGGGACAATTACTGGACCACGCTCTCCACCTCTTTCGTTTCGGGAACAGCTCCCGACGTTTTCGTTAATCACCTCAGCCGTTTTCCGGAATTTCTGGCGAATGACGTGCTGGTGGACCTGAGCGACCGGATTTCGGCTGATCAGGTGGATATGAAGGCCTATATGCCCGGGCTTGCCGAGACGTGGAACAAGGACGGCAAGCAATGGGGTTTGCCGAAGGACTGGGATACGATCGCGATTATCTACAACAAGAAGATGGTCGAGGATGCCGGTCTCAAGGAAGAGGATCTGCGCAATCTCGACTGGAATCCAAAGGACGGAGGAACGTTCGAGAAAGTCGCTGCCCGCCTGACCGTGGATCAGAATGGCAAGCGTGGCGATGAGCAGGGCTTCGACAAATCCAAGGTGGCCGTCTACGGTTGGGCCACGACCCCGGCCGATGCATATGGTCAGGATTCCTGGAGTTTCTTTGCCGCCTCCAATGGCTTCAAGCCGATCGACAAACCCTGGGGTACGCAATACGGATATGACAGCCCCGCGCTTGCCGAAACGCTGACCTGGCTTCGCGATCTCGCCTTGAAGAAGGGGTACTCGCTCAGTCAGCAAAATACCGGCAAGCTGAATGCAACGGCGATTTTTGCCGCAGGAAAGGCGGCAATGGTTCCGGATGGCTCCTGGAACATTTCGACCTATCGCGATACCGCGAAATCCGGCTTCGGATTTATACCGATACCGAAGGGGCCGGAAGGCCGCCGTTCCATGTTCAACGGTCTGGCCGACAGCATATGGAGCGGCTCGAAAAATCAGGATGAAGCCTGGAAGTGGGTGAAGTATCTTGGAAGCTCTGAATGCCAGACAATCGTCGGCAAGGCTGGCGTCGTGTTCCCGGCTCGCCCTGAAGGCGCCAAGGCCGCCGAAGAGGCGCACAAGCAGAAAGGCCTTGATGTTTCCGCTTTCCTCGATGTGGCAAAGCCTGAAACGACGTTCCCTTATCCAATCTCGGATTACGCCTCGGAAATTTCTGCCGTCCTGACAACCGCCATCGAGAACGTGCTTCTCGACAAGGGTGATCCGGCAACAATTCTCAAGGATGCCAATACACAGGTTAATGGCATGTTCTAAAAGTTCCTGAACGCCATTCTGTGCCTTCTTCACATTCCGCTGCATGGAATGTGAAGAAACGGGATTTGTAAATCCCTTCTCAGTTCCCGGTGCCCTCCGCACCGGGACGCAGGGCCTGCGCGTCACCCTCCCGATGCGGATAGGCTTCCATATCGTTCGAGCAAACATCAAACACCCAAGGAATCGTCATGCGACGCCCAAAGATTACGTTTATCGGAGCCGGCTCCACCACCTTCATGAAAAACATCATCGGCGACGTGCTGCATCGTCCGGCTCTCAAGAATGCGGTCGTTGCTTTGATGGACATTGACGAGCAGCGCCTCAAGGAAAGCGAGATCGTCGCAGGCAAGCTGGTGCGTTCACTGGGCGCAACGGCGACGATCGAAACCCATCTTGATCGTCGTACTGCCCTGCAAGGGGCGGATTTCGTGGTTGTTGCCTTCCAGATCGGTGGCTACGAGCCCTGCACGGTGACGGATTTCGAAATCCCCAAGCAGTTCGGCCTGCGGCAAACGATTGCCGACACGCTCGGCATCGGCGGTATCATGCGCGGTCTTAGAACCGTACCCCATCTCTGGGCAATCTGCGCAGATATGATGGAAGTATGCCCGAACGCCATTTTGCTGCAATATGTCAATCCGATGGCGATCAACACCTGGGCGATTGCCGAGAAGTTTCCTGCGATCCGGCAGGTTGGCCTTTGCCACTCCGTACAGGGAACGGCGTTCGAACTGGCGCGCGATCTGGAAGTCCCTCTTTCCGAAATCCGATATCGTGCCGCAGGCATCAACCATATGGCGTTCTATCTGAAATTCGAGCGCCGGATGGAAGACGGTTCCTACCGCGACCTTTATCCAGATCTGCTTCAGGGCTATCGTGACGGACGTTATCCCAAGCCCAGCCACTGGAATCCGCGCTGCCCGAACAAGGTTCGCTATGAAATGCTCACACGCCTGGGCTATTTCGTGACCGAGAGCTCGGAGCATTTTGCGGAATATACCCCATGGTTCATCAAGGAAGGCCGTGAGGATCTGATCGAGAAATTCGGTATTCCTCTGGATGAATATCCGAAGCGTTGCGTTGAGCAGATTGCACGCTGGAAGAAGGACTCAGAATCTCTGACCGGCTCCGACGAAATTGACGTAAAGCCCAGCCATGAATATGCCTCCTCCATCATGAATTCCGTCTGGACCGGTGAGCCTTCCGTCATTTATGGCAACCTGCGTAACAACGGCTGCATCACGTCTCTGCCTGCAAACTGCGCTGCCGAAGTTCCTTGCCTTGTGGACGAAAACGGCATTCAGCCAACCTATATCGGCGAGTTGCCGACGCAACTGACTGCACTGATGCGTACGAACATCAACGTGCAGGAATTGACCGTGAAAGCGCTGATGACCGAGAAGCGCGAACATATCTACCATGCTGCGATGATGGATCCACACACTGCTGCGGAACTCGATCTGGATCAGATCTGGTCACTTGTCGATGGGTTGACCAAGGCCCATGGCGAGTGGCTGCCTGAATGGGCGCGTGGCTGACGAGCCTTTATAAAACAGAAACCGGTGGCGATACTGCCGCCGGTTTTCATGAGACCTGGCAAGAAAGCAAAAGGCAAAAGATCATGTCCTTTCTCGAAATCGATCACGTCACCAAGGAATTCGGCCCCCTTCAAATTATAAAGGGCGTCACGATCGAAGCCGAAAAGGGCGAGTTCATTGTCTTCGTTGGACCTTCCGGCTGCGGAAAGTCGACTCTCCTGCGGATGATTGCCGGGCTTGAGGAAACAACCGGGGGTACGATTTCAATCGATGGCGAGGAATTGACCCACGCAGAACCAGCCGACCGGCATGTTGCGATGGTGTTCCAGTCCTATGCCCTGTTTCCCCACATGTCCGTCTATGAAAACATTGCTTTCGGCATGCGCATAAACAAGGTCCCGAAGGCTGAGATCGAGGCGCGGGTCAATGAAGCGGCGCGCATTCTTCAGATCGAGCAATTGCTTGACCGCAAGCCCAAACAGCTTTCGGGCGGACAGCGCCAACGCGTCGCGATTGGCCGCGCAATCGTGCGCAAACCCAAGATCTTCCTTTTCGATGAGCCACTGTCCAATCTGGATGCCGAACTGCGTACGCAGATGCGTGTCGAAATCGCCAAGCTGCACCAGCAGATCGGCGCAACAATGATTTATGTCACGCATGATCAGGTGGAAGCGATGACCCTGGCCGACAGGATCGTCGTTCTTCGTTCCGGCCTTGTCGAACAGGTGGGAACGCCCGCCGAACTCTATGCCAAACCCGCCAATCTCTTTGTCGCCGGATTTATCGGCAATCCCAAGATGGCCTTTTTTTCGGGACGCGTCGAAAATGTTTCGGGAACAACGCTCAGTCTTACCTCTCCGGTCTTTTCCAGAACGGTTACCGCCGAAGGTCCGTTCCATTCGCTTCCTGAAAAAGGCAGCGTCTTGACACTTGGTCTTCGCCCTGAGGCGATCCGGATCGATGCGGAAAACCCGATATTCACGGCAAAGGTAGAGATAACCGAAAATCTGGGTGGCACGACCCTGGTGCATGCGCGAACGAGCGGAGACGATGCCCTTGTTCTGCCCATACAGACCGAAACACCTATCCGCAATGGCGACGTGCTGCCGCTTTCATTCACGGTTACGCCGCATCTGTTCGATGAAAAAGGCAACAATCTGCGCCATTATGCATAGCCCCCATCAGCCGATGAAACCATAATTTTTCGTTCTTCCGATTGCGCATCGAGACTTATCGATGTGTTCGCAATTCAAGTTCGTCGGATACTCTAACGATAGATGGCCAACGAATCTCCTAACCGGGAGGCACGTTGGCATCCTGTCGTCGATGCTTCTGAATGCATCACGGCGACGCTGATAGGCAACCGCGTTGTCGAATGCCGAAGAGCCCTGCCTATTGCGGGCGTGTACGGGCTGCAACCACAGAAGCCCCAGGATCGCTTTTCTCACATTAGGGAACAAGCACGGACGCTTTGGCGCCACCGAATAACAATTCGCAACATCCAAGCATAAAATAAATATTAAATCAAAAAATACTTATTTTTATAGAATGAATATTTTGCCATCTTTATCATCGAAATTTCCGAGAGTTTTTTCTCGTCACTAAAGCATGTCGCGCAAAAGTGTGCAGCGGTTTTGCGGCAACGACATGTGATGAAACAAGGACTTAAAGCGTAGAGAGCGAAGCTGAAAGATCGCGACACGCTTTAGCGGCTAAACACTTGTCCAACGTGAACTTTACGACCCAGCCTGCAACATCAAGGGCAACGTATCGATCAATACGGACAAGCGCATCTTTCACGTACCGGGCCGGGAGAATTACTGGAAAACCCGAAGCCGCTATCAACACGGTGAACGCTGGTTCTGTTCCGAGGAGGCTGTCTGGGTAGCGGAGTGGGAAAGGCCAGACGATGAATGCGACAGCGGTCGGGGTCTACCGATGAGCCAAAGGAGCCAGATCCACGGTCTGTTCGCGGCCGGGGCGGACGCGGTTGCGACCTTCTTCTTTGGCCCTGAGCAAAGAAGCATCGGCGCGGCTGACCAGCGTAGACCAAGGACCTTCGGCAGGCGATTGCGCCACGCCGATTGACATGGTGATGCGCCCGAGTGGGCGGGCGCGATGACTGAGCGGAGCATCGGCCACCGCGGCGCGGATGCCTTCCGCGAGATCGAGTGCCTGCTCCATCTCCATACCGGGGCAAAGCACGGTGAACTCCTCCCCGCCGAAGCGGAACACCTTGCCGCGATCTGACACACTTTCGCGAACGATTTGCGCCACGTGCTGCATGACCATGTCGCCGGCGTCATGACCGAACTCGTCGTTGAAGCGCTTGAAATGGTCGATATCGAGCATCATGCAGGCAAGCCCTGCGCCCTGCCCGTCCGCGAACCGGTTCAACATCTCATCCAGCGAGCGCCGATTGAGAAGGCCGGTCAGCGGATCACGGATCGCCATGTCTGTCAGGCGCTCGCGCAGTTCCAGATTGGCGATGGCAAGTGCTACGTTTTCCGCGATCAATTCCAGATAGAGACGGGAAATATCCGCGGAGGAGCCTGCGCCGTCCACTTCCTCGAAATAGAGGAGACCGATGGTATCGCCGAGCGCCGAAAGCGGAACGCAAAGCGTCTCCTGTTCCCCCTCGCGCAAATGCTTGCACTGGGCGTCGCCCCCGTGCGCATCGCTCACATGGGGATGGCCACGGCGCAGCGCCCAGCAATCTGAAAGTTCGAACTGGTCCTCGCAGCGCTTCGGCTCCAGCCAGGAGGCATCGACCCGCAACGTCGTGCGCCGGTCGTTGAGCAGCAGCAGATGACCGGCAAGCCTCGGAAAGATCTGCGGCATGAAGCGGGTCAGCATCTCCGCCACCTCCCCGCGCGTCTGGCAGGCCTGCAGTCGATGCATCATCTGCAGGATCAGGTCTTTGGTCTGCTGCTCCGCGCGCCGCGCCGCATCGAGGCGTTCCCGCTCCAGCCCGTTCTCGCGGAAGACCGCGAGCGCATTGTTCATTTCGCTGATTTCGTCATGCCGGCTATCCTGTAAAACCTCGACCTCGTAATCCTGCCGCGCCAGCCGCCGCACGACAGCGGCCATCTTGACGAGTGGCATAGCCACCCTCCGTCGCAGCACGAAGTAGAGCACCCCGAGGAAAAGCGCCGCCGTCGCGCCCAGCAGGATGCGCGCGATCAGGCCGAAGAAATCGGCACGGAACTGCGCGTCGTGCACGGCGGAAAGGGTGCGGTTTGCCGTATCCTTGCGGAAGGTCTCGACATTCGCCATGAAGCGCGAGTGGATCTGCACATGCTCGGTGCCGAAAAGGGTGTCGCGCGCCTTTTGCACATCACCTTGCTGGTAGGTCTGGATGGCTTTCCGCTCGATCGTATCCAGAACGTCCGCATCCCGCCGTATGGAATTCAGCAGATCGATTTCCTGCTGCGACGGATCGAGCGAGCGGATCGCGGTGATCGTTCCTTCCAGCCGTTTTTCCTCCGCCTCATCGGTCGCAAAGGACACCAGGCGGCGCTCCTCGCCGCTCATCACGTAAAGCCGGGCGTCATTAGTGCGCTCGTCCGCGCCGAGCGCCAATTCCTCCGCAAGACTGTCGAGCGAAAGATGGTGCTCCACCGCCACCCTCTCGAGATCCGCACTGTGGGACGAAACAATGAAAGCCGCTGCGGACACGCCGGTGAAGACAAGCGTCAGGCCATAGGCCCAGTTGGTGATTTCATGAATACGCATGAAAGCCTCTCGCTTCGCAAACTTGAGCGGCCCACGCGATGCCGCGTTGCCCCTGATCGACGGCGCCATTCTTCGAAACGGTTACCCCGATCGCCGGAGAGAAAAGCCATCGACACCATCCGTCCCCGGCGAAATTCCCACTGTAACTCTCTGACCTATATCAGGATTCGGCGGCAAGCCGATGCGACCGTAAGTCATCATCATCTATCGCAGGGCAAGTATGAAGGAAAGGCCCTTCCCGTGTCGCGAAGGATCCCTGAACTTTGTAAAGAGAATGCAAATCCGAACGGGTTCGGCAGGGTTGGTGTTAACCGGGACTTTTCCGCTGCGTTGACACAGACAGAAGAAGCACGCAACGCCGCACATCACAGGAGAAGCGCGGCGTTGCAGTAAACGTGAGGCGTGCCGGACGAGGTGCCAGGCAATCAGTGAAGACCGCCGACGCCCAGCAGTTCCTCGACCGCCTGCTTGTCGGCGGAGAGTTCTACGGGCGTGCCGCGCCAGGCGATACGGCCGCGTTCCATGATGATGACGTGATCGGCGAAATCGAGTGCGCTCTGGATGCGCTGCTCAACCAGCAGAATGGTCATGTCGCCGGTCTGCGCAAGCCGCGAGAAGGCGGCCATCAGCTCTTCGCAGATGACGGGCGCCAGACCTTCCAGCGGTTCGTCGAGCAACAGCACGGTCGGCTGACCGAGAATGGTGCGCGCGGTCGAAAGCATCTGCTGCTCGCCGCCCGAAAGCTGCGAGCCGAGGTTCCGGCGGCGCTCCTTGAGGCGCGGGAACATCGCATAGGCTTCCTCGAGCGCGTCCTTGGAACGTCCCTTGAGGCCGACGAAGAGGTTCTCTTCCACAGTCAGCGTCGGGAAAATGTCGCGCGTTTGCGGTACGTAGCCAAGGCCCGCAATCGCGCGTGCAGCACTCGGCAGCGCTGCAATGTCGCGTTCGCCAAGACGGATCTCGCCGCCATAACACTTCGTCTGGCCGGCGAGCGTGGCAAACAGGCTTGTCTTGCCCATGCCGTTGCGGCCGAGAACCGCCAGGCGCGAGCCGGCGGCAACGGAAAAGGACACATCTTCGATCACCCGCGTCGGGCCATAGCCCGAGCTCAGGTTGCGGATTTCAAGCGGCGCTGCCGGCATTGGCGTAGCTCCCCAGATAGGCTTCACGGACACGGGCGTCGTTGGTCACGTCGGACGGCGAGCCGTCGAAGATCACCGTACCTGCCGCCAGCACGACGACGCGCTTGGCGAACCGGAAGACGAGGTCCATGTCATGTTCGATCATCAGCACGGCGAGATCCGCCGGCAGTTTTTCCAGCGCCTGCTCGATACGGCCCGTATCGCTCTGCGGCACACCTGCCGCCGGTTCGTCGAGCAGCAGCACCTTGGGCTTGAGGGCAAGGGCGAGCGCGATTTCGAGAAGCCGCTGCTGGCCATAGGCGATCTCGCTCACCCGGCTCCGGGCAAGTTCCGTCAGGCCGAGTGTGCCGAGGATGTCGTAGGTTTCCTCCATCACCTCGCGCATGCCGGCATGGCTGCCGAACATGCGGCCGGACTTGCCCTCCCGCTGAAGCACGGCGAGCGACACATGCTCTTCCGGCGTCATGTCGTAGAACAGTCGGGTCACCTGGAAGGAGCGCACGAGGCCACGACGCACACGCTGCATGGAGTTGAGCGCGGTCACATCCTCTCCAGCCAGCTTCACGCTGCCCGAGGACGGCTTCAGATTGCCCGTCACCAAATTGACGAAAGTGGTCTTGCCGGCGCCATTGGGACCGATCAGGGCGATACGGTCGCCCTTGGCCATGGAGATCGACACGTCATTGGTGACGACGAGACCGCCGAAGTTGCGGCGCAACTGCTGGACTTCGAATATCGCGCTCATGCGCTACGCCCCTTGCGGCGGCTGAACAGATGCTGCGCGGTGCCGTAAAGGCCGCGGGGCGCAAACAGCACGACCGCGATCAGCAACGCGCCGACCATGGTCAGCCAGTGGAACGGATTGGCCGCGGAAACGAGGTCCTCGAACCACATGAAGGTGACGGTGCCGATCAGCGCGCCGAACAGCGAACCCGTTCCGCCGAGAACCAGCATGACGAGGGCTTCGGCAGAGAGCGTGAAGCTGAGGCTGTCGAGGCCGACGACCTGCGTGGAGATCGCGTTGAGAGCGCCTCCCACACCGGCCACCATGCCAGAGATCACATACATCTTCAGAAGCGTCGAGTTGACCGAGGCACCCATCGCGTGAACACGGATTGGATCCTCCTTGATACCCCGACAGAGCATGCCAAAGGGCGAACGCACCAGCATGCGCAGCAGCACGAAGACCACCAGCAGCAGGACAACACCGTAGATATAGGCTGTCTGACCCCAGAGATCGAACTCGAACATGCCGAGAAGCGCATCCGGCATGATGTCGGCAAGACCGTCGCTGCCGCCCGTCCAGCCGGACGCCTTGTTGGCAGCTTCATGGAAGAGGTGGATGACGGCAATCGACAGTACCAGTTGCGACAGCCCGTGGGCGCGAAGCACGATGGCACCGGAAACAAGGCCGGCGACCGCACCGGCGGCAGCGCCGATCAGCGTCATCGTCAACGGCTCGGTAATGCCGAAATGGGCAGCCGCGATTCCGGCGCCATAGGCGCCCGCCCCGAACAGGGCCGCATGACCGAGGGTGGCGACGCCACAGTAACCGGTGACGAGATCGATCGACAGCACCAGAAGTGCCGTGGCGATGATGCGCGTCAGAAGCGCCAGATTGCTGGGGAAGAGGAAGTAGCCGATGATGGCGACGACGATGATCGCCGCCACGCCGACGAGACCGCCGATTTCCATCTTTCTGCGGGGCACCGCACCGGCAAGATTGGTTTCGTTCATGAGGACCGCCATTTTCACTTGAGCCTTCCGGCGAGGCCGCGGGGGAACAGGGTGACCACCACGATGACGGCCAGGTAGAAGAAGAACTCGCCATATTCCGGCGCGAGATAGCGTCCGGTCGTGTCGATGCCACCAAGCAGCAGACAGGCGGCAAGCGCACCGGGAATGGAGCCCGCGCCGCCGACCGACACAACGACCAGGAAGGTCACCATGTAGCGCAGCGCATAGTAAGGCTCGACCGGCATCAGCTCCGCGCCGACGACGCCACCGAAGGCGGCAAGACCGATCGCCACCGCAAACGAGATCGCATAGACTACCTCGGTCCGTACGCCGAGAGCGGCAGCCATGGCAGCATTGTCGACCGAGGCGCGCAGCTTCACGCCGAAGGCCGTGCGTTCGATCAGGAACCAGAGTGCGCCGGCAACAGCAAGACCGCAAACGATCGCGAAGATGCGGTGCGCGCCGATGGAGCGGAAGCCGATATCGACGGAACCCTTCAGCTGGTCGGGGAGCGGAATGGTCTTCAGCGTCGGCCCGAAGGCGAAGTTTGCGATACCGATCACGCAGAAGGTGATGCCGATGGTCATCAGCACCTGGGTGAGCTGCGGCGAACCGTAGATCCGGCGATAGAGAAGCCGTTCCAGCGGAATGGCGATCAGCACCGTTCCGATGACCGCGACAAAGATCGCACCGACATAACCGATGCCGAAGTGCTGTGCCGCATAAGAGGCGAAATAGCCACCGATCATGGCAAAGGCGCCGTGAGCCAGATTGACGACACGCATCAGGCCCATGGTCACCGAAAGACCGATCGAAATGACGAACAGCACCATGCCATAGGCGAGCGCATCGACGGCTATGCTGAACATGGTTTGCATTGTTTGGTTCCTGTCTTTTGGCCTTGCGCATCCGCTCGATGCGCCGGCGGCCGTCACCTTGTAAATCCCGCTCTCAGGTCGGGTCGGTCATGCGCCGGCGCTCTGGCGGGATATTGCGGCCCACACGGAGTGGGCCACTCGGGCAGTCCGCTGAAGCTCTCTTCGACGGACTGTCCTCGCATCGTGGTCCGCTGCGTTACTTCGCAGCGGCGAGACCCGGATCCTTCTGGTTTTCGAAGGTCTGGATTTCCTTGTTGTAATAGGTACCGTCGTCGGCCTTGGCGACTTCGCGCAGATATATGTTCTGCGTGATGTGGCGGCTTTCGGCATCGATGCTGACGGGGCCGCGCGGGCTGGTCCAGGAGAGACCCTTCACCGCTTCGACGGCTTTGGCGGCATCCTGCTCGCCACCCGTCGCCTCGATCATCTTGTAGACGACATACATGCCGTCATAGGCGCCGACTGCCGGGAAGGAGAGTTCCGCAGGATTGCCGATCGCCTTGCGGGCGGCCTCGACGAACACCTTGTTTTCTGGAGAATCATGCGCGACCGAGTAGTGGAAACCGGTCTGCATGCCGAGCGCCATGTCGCCGAGAGCCGGAAGATCCGATTCCTGCGTGAAGTCGCCCGGGCCGTAAAGCGGGGTGCCGGCAGCCTTCAGGCCATTTTCATTATAGGCCTTGACGAAGCCGAGCGTGGTCGGGCCGGACGGCAGGAAGGCGAACACGCCTTCAGCGCCGGAATCCTTGATGCGCTGCATGATCGGGCTGAAATCATTGGTGGCAAGCGGCATGCGGATGGTCTCGACCACCGAACCGCCCAGCCCCTCGAAGCCGGTTTTGAAGGCGTTTTCAGCATCGATACCCGGGCCGTAGTCGCTGACCACCGAGATCATCTTCTTGATGCCCTTGTCGAAGGCGACCTTCGCCAGCGGGGTCGAGGTCTGCCAGGTCGTGAACGAGGTGCGAACGACGAGCGGGCTCTTGGTGACGATCGCCGAAGTCGCGGCGTTCATGACCACCATCGGCACATTGGCTTGCTTGAGAAGCGGCGTAACAGCCATGGCATCAGGCGTGAAATAGAAGCCGGCCAGATACTGCACGCCTTCCTTGACCACCAACTCCTGAGCCAATGCCTTCGACTGGGCCGGATCGGCCTGCGGCACGTCGCGATAGACGACTTCGACGGTATCGTCTCCAACGGTATTGCCGTTCAGCGCCATATAGGCATCGATGCCGGCCTTGAAGTTTTTGCCCTGCAAGGCAAACGGCCCGGAAAACGGGCCGATGACACCCACCTTGATGGTGTCAGCATAGGCGGTACCGCTCATGAGAATGGCCGCAATAGCGGCGACAACCAACTTCTTCATCGAAACTCCTCCCTTGGCCGGCATCTGCTTATGCGTCCTCGCGCCGGCAAAAATGACCACTCCCATTGCTTAGGCGGAGCTGGCCACGATGTATAATAAAAAGCCTGAGCGAATTCATACCGAATTCATTATGAATTTTAGCCGAGTATGAAGCTTATCATGCCTGTCTGGGCAGCATTTTCCACAGGCAGCGACAGGGCAACACATAACAATCCGGTGCGCAATGACCTGAAGCGCGCCTTTTGCCGCATAACCGCCCGCCCCTGTTGCCCGGAGCACAGCCTCACGGATAATAAGAAATGCTGACAAACGGAATCCGGAAATGACCGAAGAGACGATTACACTCTATGAGGCAATCGGGGGCGACCCGACCGTGCGGGCGCTGGCCCATCGCTTTTACGAGCTGATGGACAGCCTGCCCGAGGCCGCGCGCTGCCGCGCGATCCATCCGCCCGATCTCACCGGCAGCGAGGAAAAGCTCTACGAATATCTCACCGGCTATCTCGGCGGGCCACAGCTTTACATCGAGAAGCGCGGCCATCCCATGCTGAGACGCCGTCATTTCGTGGCGGAGATCGGCCCCGAGGAGCGCGACGAATGGCTCCTCTGCTTCCGCCGCGCCATGGAAGACACAATTTCCCACGAAAAGCTGCGCGCGATCATCTGGGATCCGGTCGAGCGGCTTGCCCACCACATGCAGAACAAGGAATAGACCGTGCCGCAGAATTCCGAAGGATTGAACCGTCTGTTGCTGACGCTTGCGGGCCTTATAGGAGCTTCGGGAGTTGGTCTTGCCGCCGCGGCAACCCATACCGGCAGCGAAGGGCTGCTTGGGCCAGCATCCACCATGTGCCTTGTACACGCACCGGCCCTGCTGGCCCTGAGGCTGACCGGCAATCGCATCCCCACGGCCACGGCCGCCGGCCTTGTGCTGGCGCTGGGGACCATTCTCTTTGCCGGCGATCTCGTCAGCAAACAGTTTCTCGGAACACGCCTCTTCCCGATGGCCGCGCCAACGGGCGGCATTCTGATGATGGTCGGCTGGCTGATCACCGCAGCCGGCGCGCTCTTCCGGCCGCGCGTGGGCGACTAAGCAATTCCGTTTTCGCCGGAAATACTCTTGCCTCAGGCCTGCGGCGGACCGAGACGACGGCCGAAGAGTAGAAGGTTGCCGTGCGGGTCACGGACATGAAACTTGTCTATCGGCCGGTCGAATTCATCGACATGGCGCGTGAGTTCCACGCCGCGCCTGTCGAAATCGTCAAACAGCTGCCAGACGTTCTCTGAGCGAAAGAAAACCGAGCTGCTTTCGCTGAGAGTCGGGTCCTGGCAATTCCAGAAATGCAACTCGAGACCATCGCGACGCACGCTCATATATTCTTCACAGAAGCCTTCGACGGCTTCGAAGCCTAGCTTCTCGACGTAAAACTGTCTTGTCTGGGAAAAATTGAGGGAGGGAAGAATCGGCAGGACATCGACCCGTGTGAAGTCGACAGGATTTTCCGCATTCATGCGTTAGGTTCCCGGTTTGGCTTCCCGCCGACGTCGTAACCCCTGGCCCTTCAGCCGCGCTGCCGTGCGGCGTTCCGCTGCCACTTCGGGGCGGGAAATTCGATAATTGTCGCGTCGCCCCATGACGACTGTAAATAGATGGGTTTCGCCCTTCGCTTATGCAAGGGCGGAATCGGAATGATCTCCGCACTTGCCGCCCTTTGCGCCTGCCGATCGATCAAACGTTCGTGAAGCGCCGGGACAAGGCCATCGCCGTTCTGGCTGGCAAGCTTGTGCAGGCCGACCAGCATGGCGGAGTCGAATTCATCGTCCATCACTGACTTTCATTCCTCTCGTTCAACGTCTGCAGCGCACGCTCCAGACTCGACTTGCTGCCGTTGCGCAGGGGGATGAAGGTCTTGCCGAACTTCTTGCAGCCGCTCTTCACCCTCAGACACGCATCATGGCTGATACAGTCGATGGGGCAGAAGACGCAGTCGACCGAGGGAAGCACGGTATCGATGCGCGATACGGCCTCTCTGAGACCGCCATCATGGTGAATGAGTTCGGCGCCGAAGTTACTGGCGATCTGGCGCAGATGCGCCACCTGGCAATCGCGTCCGCCGACGTAAAGGAAGCTTTTGACATCGAGAGCAGCCCGACTGTCAGTGGCGGCGGATTTTGCCCCGCCCTTCTGCTCGTCGCGCTTCTTTTTTTTCGCCATGTCTCAAAACTCCTCTCGCAACAGGACCGGCCTCTCGCAGCCCCAGCCCTTCGGATTCGGAACCTACAAAACATGACTAAAAGAGTAAAGTATATACTTGAGAATTTTCATCATATTTTGACGAAAGAAAAACGGCGGGGCCGAAACCCCGCCGTTCCAAGAGGAAAAAGGCTGCGATCAGTAAGGCAGGCCGACGTAATTTTCGGCCATGGCCGTCTGCGCGGCATTGGAGGACGAGAGGTAATCGAGTTCCGACTCCTGCACCTTCTGGCCGAACTCGCCTTCCGCGGGGAAGCGGTGCATCAGCGTGGTCATAGACCAGGAGAAGCGTTCCGCCTTCCAGATACGGGCAAGCGCACGGGCCGAATAGGCATCGATACCCGCCATCGACTTCTCCCCATAGAAGCCCAGCAGTCCCTCGAAAAGGTAATGCACGTCGGAAGCAGCAAGGTTGAGGCCCTTGGCCCCTGTCGGCGGCACGATATGCCCGGCATCGCCAACGAGGAACAGGCGGCCGAAACGCAGCGGCTCGGCCACGAAGGAACGGAGCGGCGCTATGGACTTTTCGATCGAAGGACCCGTGACCATGGCCTCCGCGACATCGGCCGGAAGACGCCTGCGGATCTCGTCCCAGAAGGCATCGTCGGACCATTCCTCCGCCTTGTCGGTGAGCGGCACCTGCACGTAGTAGCGGGAACGGGTCAGCGAGCGCTGCGAGCAGAGCGCAAAACCGCGCGAATGGTTTGCATAGATCAGTTCGTGATGCACCGGGGCAACGTCGGCAAGGATACCGAGCCAGCCGAAAGGATAGACCTTCTCGTAGTTCTGGATGCCCTTGTCCTGCACCGAAGCACGACAGACGCCGTGAAAACCATCGCAGCCCGCAATGAAATCGCAATCGATCCGATGCGTTACGCCGTCCTTCTCATAGGTGACACAAGGCTTCTCACCTTCGAAGTCATGCGGCGTGACATTGGCGGCATTGTAGATGGTAACGCCACCATCGGCCTCGCGATGATCCATCAGGTCGCGGGTAAGTTCGGTCTGTCCATAGACCATGACCGAGGTGCCGGTGAGGCTCTTGAGATTGATGCGGTGACGTCGTCCGGAGAAGGAAAGGTCGAAACCGTCATGCACCAGGCCTTCCTTGTGCATGCGCTCGCCCGCACCGGCCTTATCCATCATCGAAACCATTCCGACTTCGAGAACACCGGCGCGGATGCGGCCGAGAATGTAGTCACGATCGACGCGATCGATGATGACGTTATCGATACCAGCCTTGCTGAGGAGCTGACCGAGAAGCAGCCCGGATGGGCCCGAGCCAATGATGGCGACCTGTGTACGCATAGAACTTCCTCCCTGAATTCTTGCGAAATGATAAGCAAGGCGCCCTTGCCGGCAATGGAATAATCCGGCAAGTTCTTGGACAAATCGAACATCGACCCAATAAGGCCGCCATGAACACCAGGGTGCCCACCTACAGCCTCTACGGCGAAACGGCAGCGGAAACGCCGGAGTTCTGGCTGCATGCTGAATCGATCGCCAGCCGTAGCCAGTTGCATGGCTGGGAGATCAGCCGGCACCGTCACGAGCGCCTGTTCCAAATCCTCCACATCCGCAGCGGCGAAGGACAGGCTCTGCTGAACGGCCGCTGGCATGGCTTCGGCGCAATGACGGTCATCACCGTTCCCGAACGTCACGACCACGGTTTCCGTTTCTCGAACGACGTCGACGGCGCCGTCATGACCATGGTGTCGCGGCGCTTTCTCTCGCGGCTTCCCGCCCAGACCGGCATGACCGACTGGCTATCCCGACCGCGGCTCGCTCCCCTTCCCACGGATCAGCCTGACAGCCAGCTCGTTTCGCAGATGCTGACGAGGGGCGAAAAGGAGATCATGCAGGGTTCGGAGCGCCCGTCGGCCCTGATCGAAAGCCTGCTCAGCACGGCGATCCAGCTACTCGTCGCCGTCAACGGAGCCAGCGCAGCAGCAGCCCTTGCGACAAAGGACGAGCAACGTTTCGCCCAACTCAACGACCTGATCGGCGACGGGTTCCGCAGCCACATGCCCGTCGATGCCTATGCCCGCCGCCTCGGGGTTTCGACGACCCATCTGAACCGCATCACCCGGGCGATCTGCGGCAAGCCGGTGAGCCGCATGATCGCAGAGAGAATCATCTCGGAAGCCAAGCGCGATCTGGTCTTCACCACGATTTCCGTCCAGCAGGTGGCAACCGCCCTCGGCTACGACGACCAGGCCTATTTCAGCCGGTTTTTCACGCGTCACGCCGGCCTCTCGCCGAAGGCCTATCGCGACCGCGAACGCGCCCTCATGGAAGGCTGAATCCCCCGCATCTCAGGCGTTTTGCGTTGTAATTCCTCCGAAATTTTACCGTTTGATAAATTTTTTTTCCTGAGTTACCGTATTCGCAATCGCACCATAAAAAAGAGGGAACTTCGATGCGACGACTGGAACCGGGCCTGAAGGCCGGGCGGCTTGACGCTGCCGATTATGTAAAGAATTTCTCCGACCTCCATCCGCGCCTCGGCGATCACGAAGCGCTGGTTGCCTCCGACCGCTGTTATTTCTGTCATGACGCGCCGTGCATGACGGCCTGTCCCACCTCCATCGACATTCCGATGTTCATCCGACAGATCGCGACCGGCAACCCGCTCGGCTCGGCAAAGACGATCTTCGACCAGAACATTCTGGGCGGCATGTGCGCCCGCGTCTGTCCCACCGAAACGCTGTGCGAAGAAGTCTGCGTGCGCAACACGGCGGAGGAGCGCCCGGTCGAGATCGGCCGCCTGCAGCGCTACGCCACGGATATCGCGATTGCCGAAGGGCGCCAGTTCTACACGCCGGCTGCGGAAACCTTCAGGAAGATCGCCATCGTCGGCGCTGGCCCGGCTGGCCTCGCCTGCGCCCATCGTCTGGCGATGAACGGCCATTTCGTCACAATTTATGACCACAGGGAAAAGGCTGGCGGCCTGAACGAATACGGCATCGCCACCTACAAGACCACGAACGACTTTGCCCAGACGGAAGTCGATTACATCCTTTCGATCGGCAATATCGATGTCTTGAACGGCCAGATGCTCGGTCGCGATTTCACGCTGGCTGAACTGCAGTCGCAGTATGACGCCGTGTTCCTTG
The DNA here is from genome assembly GCA_003248775.1 of Shinella sp. Lineage (GTDB taxonomy): Bacteria > Pseudomonadota > Alphaproteobacteria > Rhizobiales > Rhizobiaceae > Allorhizobium. Next base: position 20,863 of record QFQX01000027.1, read on the forward strand.
GCGTCGGTCTTGGCAATGTCAACATGCTGCACACCCCGGGCGACCAGATCAACGGCGTTCTCGATGCTGTCGAGTTCATCGCCAATCTGCGCGAAGCCGACGACAAGGCCGATGTGCCGGTCGGCCGTAACGTCGTCGTCATCGGCGGCGGCATGACCGCCATCGATGCCGCCATCCAGGCCAAGCTTCTCGGCGCCGAAACGGTCACCATCTGCTACCGTCGTGGCAAGGAGCACATGAACGCATCGGAGTTCGAGCAGGATCTCGCGGCATCGAAGGGCGTTACCATCCGCCACTGGCTGCAGCCGAAGGACATCGACCACAAGGCTGGCCATGTCAGCTCCATCACGCTGGAATACACCCATCTCGAAAACGGCCTGATGAAGGGGACCGGCCACACCACCGAGATCGCGACCGACCAGATCCTCGTCGCCATCGGCCAGAAGCTCGATACCCTCGGGCTGACCGACCTCAAGACCGAAGGCGGCAAGATCGCCATCGACGCGGAGGGCCGCACTTCGATCCCCGGCGTCTGGGCCGGCGGTGACTGCGCCTTCGGCGGTCAGGACCTGACGGTTTCCGCCGTAGCCATGGGCCGCGATGCGGCCGAATCCATCAATCGTTCTCTCGCCGCTCTTTCGGCGGGAGCAAGTGCTGTCGCTTGATCCGAAGAACATTGAGAGGAACGAACAATGGCTGATCTCCGCAATAACTTCGTCGGCATCAAATCACCGAACCCCTTCTGGCTCGCCTCCGCGCCGCCGACCGACAAGGCCTACAATGTCGAACGCGCCTTCAAGTCCGGATGGGGCGGCGTAGTCTGGAAAACGCTCGGCTCGGAAGGCCCGCCGGTCGTCAACGTCAACGGCCCGCGCTACGGCGCAATCTGGGGCGCCGACCGCCGCCTGCTCGGCCTGAACAACATCGAGCTCATCACCGACCGTCCCCTGCAGATCAACCTGCAGGAAATGAAGATGGTCAAGAAGAACTGGCCGGACCGGGCGCTCATCGCCTCGATCATGGTCCCCTGTGTCGAGGAAGAGTGGAAGGCCATCCTGCCGCTCGTCGAGGAAACCGGCGCTGACGGCATCGAACTCAACTTCGGCTGTCCCCATGGCATGTCCGAACGCGGCATGGGTGCTGCCGTCGGACAGGTGCCGGAATACATCGAAATGGTCGTGCGCTGGTGCAAACAATACTCCCGCATGCCGGTCATCACCAAGCTAACGCCCAACATCGCGGACATCCGCAAGCCGGCCCGCGCGGCAAAGGCCGGCGGCACCGACGCCGTGTCGCTGATCAACACGATCAACTCCATCGTCTCGGTCGACCTCGACAACTTCGCCCCGAACCCGACTGTCGGCGGCAAGGGCACCCATGGCGGATATTGCGGCCCGGCGGTCAAGCCGATCGCACTGAACATGGTCGCCGAGATCGCCCGCGATCCGGAAACCTACGGCCTGCCGATCTCCGGCATCGGCGGCGTGACCACATGGCGCGATGCGGCCGAATTCCTCGTCCTCGGAGCCGGCAATGTGCAAGTCTGCACGGCGGCCATGACCTACGGTTTCAAGGTCGTGCAGGAAATGATCTCCGGCCTCTCCGACTGGATGGACGCCAAGGGGCACCGCAATCTCGACGACATCACCGGTCGCGCCGTGCCGAATGTCACCGACTGGCAGTATCTCAACCTGAACTACATCGCCAAGGCGCACATCGATCAGGATGCCTGCATCAAGTGCGGTCGCTGTCACATCGCCTGCGAGGACACCTCGCACCAGGCGATCACGGCCATGGTCGATGGCGTCAGGCATTTTGAAGTCATGGAAGACGAGTGCGTCGGCTGCAATCTCTGCGTCAACGTCTGCCCGGTCGAAAACTGCATCACCATGGTAGGGCTGGAACCCGGCACGCTGGACCAGCGCACCGGCAGGCAGGTCGATCCGCACTACGCCAACTGGACCACCCATCCGAACAACCCGATGGCCGTTCAGGCCGCCGAATAAGCCGTATCGATCATCCGCGAGAGGGAAGCCCCGGAAACGGGGCTTCTTTCGTTGCGGGACAGGCCCGGGAACGACACCTGACACAACATGGGACGGCGCCCCCCAAAAAGCCTCACCATGTTCACCTTATTGCCACTTTTGTCACACGGGATTCAGGAATTCTTCAGGCCTTCATGCGAATTAGCTGATTTAAGCGAGTTTAAAAATAACATTTTTCAATCGAGCAACTCCATTTGCCGGGAGCGTCGAGTATGACGGGCAAAATCAGGAAAAAGTCCTGGGTGTCGCTACGCGCGCCGCCGCAATACTATTTTCCTGCTCTCATCGTCGTCATCGCAGTCGCCATCTCGATTGTTTATGCAGACAACCAAAGACGGCGGCTGAACCAGGAAAACCTGCGCACCAGCGTCGCGGAGCAGCTCGGCGTCATCCGGGCAAAGCTGGAAGGCGACATCAACGCCAATATACAGCTCATGCAGGGTCTGGCAGCGGTCATGGAGACCGAGCCGCAGATAGACCAGAACCGGTTTTCGGCCCTCGCCCACCGCATATTTGCAACGCCTCACCAGCTCAGGAATGTCGTCGCGGCCCCTGATTTCGTCGCCAAGCTGGTCTATCCGATCACCGGCAACGAGAAAGTCCTTGGGCTCGACTATCGCAGCAATGACGCACAGCGCAAAGCCGCGTTCGAGGCACGAGACACGGGCCGCTATGTGGTCACCGGACCAATCGATCTCGTTCAGGGCGGCAGAGGTCTGATCGTCCGCTATCCCATCAGCTATGGCAACGGCCAGGGCGGCTATACCTTCTGGGGCCTGCTTTCGGCCGTGATCGACATTGGCAAGCTCTATGCCGCCGCCGGCCTTGAAAAACCCGGTCTCGACATCAACGTTGCCATTGCCGCCAGCAGCGAAGACAGCAGCGCGACCGACAGGCCTTTCTTCGGCGATCCGGCGGTCTTCGATGACGAACCTGTGACGATGACCATCGGCTTCGGCACAGAGAGCTGGCAGATCGCGGCCGTACCCAAGGGCGGATGGGATCAATCCTCGGCCGAACTCTGGTTCTTCCGTGCCGTGATGATGTTCGTCGGCCTGATGATTATCTCCCCGGTGCTCTGGGTCGCCCGACTGCTGCGGGAGCGCCAGGCCAACATCGCAGCCCTGCGCCAGCGCGAGGAAGAATTGCGGGCGCTCTCGCATCGCCTTGAAATCGCGCTCGAAGCCTCCCGCATAGGTGTATGGGAACTGGATGTCAGCAGCGGCGAACTGCACTGGGACAACCGCATGAAGCAGCTCTACGGTTCCGACCCGGGCCGCACGAGCACCTACCAGACATGGTGCAACTCGCTTCATCCCGATGATCGCGAGGCAACGGAGCGGGCTTTCGCCACGGCGCTGGAGACAGGCAAGGATTTCGTCACCGAATTCCGCATCCTGACGCCGGCAGGCGAGGAACGCCACATCCGTTCCTATGGCACGACCTATCGCGACTCCCGCTTCCGCAAGAAGATCGTCGGCGTCAACTGGAATGTGACAGCGGATGTGAGGTTGCAGCATGCACTGCGCGCGGCCAAGCTGCAGGCGGAACTGCAGAATCAACAGCTTGAACAGGCGCGCAAGCGGATGGAATATGCCTCGCTGCACGATGCCCTGACCAACCTGCCGAACCGCCGCTACCTCGACCAGTATCTTTCCGAAATCGACAGCTCGGACGGTCAATCCAACCCGATCGTCCTGCATATCGACCTCGACCGCTTCAAGGACATCAACGACACGCTGGGACATGGCGCAGGTGACGCCATCCTCCGCCATGTCGCCTCCAAGTTGCACGAGAACGTTCGCTCCGACGACTTCGTGGCGCGCATCGGCGGCGACGAGTTCGTCGTCGTATGCCCCGACAACATGGGCGAGAAGGGATTCACCGACCTCGCCCGCCGTCTCATCGACGCGATCAACACCCCGATCACCTATGACGGCCATGAATGCCGTGTCGGCGCATCCATCGGCGTCGCGACCCGGCAAGACCCAGGCATTCCCGCCGAACAACTACTGATAAACGCCGATATCGCACTCTACGAAGCCAAGCGTCTCGGTCGCAACCGCGTCGAACGCTATACGGATACACTGAAGTCGCTGACGATCAGCACCAAGATGACGGCCGACGCGATCCTGAAATCGCTCGAGCAGAACGGCTTCATCGCACACTTCCAGCCTCAGTTCGACGCCCACACGCTCGAGATCACGGGCGTCGAGGCATTGGCCCGCTGGGAGCATCCGCAGCAGGGCATTCTCGGCCCCGCCGCCTTCCTCAAGATCGCCGAAAACCTCAACGTGGTCTCGCAGATCGATGCCGCCATCCTCGATCAGGCGCTGCTGCAGCTCACCCGCTGGCGCGCGGCCGATCTCAACATCCGCAAGGTCTCGGTCAACATCTCCGCTCAGCGGCTGTTCGACGAAACCCTGATGCAGCGGCTCGACACGCTGGATCTTGCTCCCGGCAGCCTGTCTTTCGAACTGCTGGAGTCCATCTCCTTTGATGATAAGGGTGCAAGCGTCACCGAGAACATCGAGCGGATCAAGCAGCACGGCATCGACATCGAGATCGACGATTTCGGTACCGGCTATGCCTCGATCCTCAGCCTTCTGAAGCTCTCCCCCCGCCGCCTGAAAATCGACCGGCAGCTGACCGCTCCCATTATCTCGTCGGCAGCACAGCGCCGTCTCATCAGCTCGATCGTCGATATCGGCCGCTCGCTTGGCATCGAGATCGTCGCGGAAGGCGTGGAGACCATGCAGCATGCCACGATCCTCCGCGACCTCGGTTGCCAGACGCTGCAAGGTTATGCGTTGGCCAGACCCATGGATGCCACAAGCTTCCTCGATTTCGCCCGCAATAGACACTGGCTTGCGGAGAAGGCTGCCGAAGCCGTCTGATCCGGATAGCGATGCCGGAGCGCAGCCGCCAAGCTCGCGTTGCCGGTGACCGCAAGCCCCTCTTCTCCTCCCGCCCCTTCCCGTGCTACCCCGTCTCGGATCCCGCCCGCCAAGCAAGCAGAACATCTCGTGACTGACAGCAGCACCACGCGAAGCCGACACAACACTCATGCCAAGGGACGGGAAAAGCTCAAGGCGCATCTTGCGATGCTGCTCTTCTCCGTGCTCATCGCCGGCTCCTTCTCCTTCGGCGGCATTGCCACGCAACTGGTCGATCCGATTGTCGTACAGGCTCTGCGCTATATGCTGACGGTCATGCTGATCGGAGGCATCTGCGTAAAATTGGGCCTGTCGCTGCAATGGCCAAGGGAGCCATGGCGTTTCGCCATTCTCGGCGCGTTGATGGCCGTCTACATGGTGACGATGTTCATCGCATTGCAATTTACCAAACCCGTCGCGACAGGGGCGATCTTCACGCTGATGCCTCTGCTGAGCGCCGGATTCGGCTGGCTGCTGATGCGTCAGCGGACGCGGTCAGGCGTCTTCCTGAGCCTGCTGATCGCGGCAACAGGCACGGTCTGGGTGATCTTCCGCGGCAACCTCGGCGCGCTAATGGCATTCGATGTCGGCCGAGGCGAGATGATCTTTTTCATCGGAGTTCTCTGTCACGCGGCCTATGTTCCTCTGCTCCGGCTGTTCAATCGTAAGGAGCCGCCGCTAACTTTCGTTTTCTGGGCAGCAGCCGCAACGTTCCTCTTCATCATGATCCCCGCCGCTCCCCGTTTCCCGCAGGTCGACCTGCTGCACATACCGACCATCGTCTGGCTGGCGATCGTCTACCTCTCCGTTATCACGACAGCGCTCACCTTCTTCCTGCTGCAATATGCGTCGATGCGCCTGCCCGCCCCGAAAGTGTTGGCATACGGATATCTGACGCCCACCTTCATCATCGTCATCGAGGGACTGATCGGTCACGGCTGGGCCACGGGACCGGTCTTTCTCGGCGCTCTGGTCACGGCCTGCGGATTGTTGGTAATGGCGCTGCTGCCGGATTGATCAGCCACCGGCTGAATGTTCCGGAATAAGCCCTCGAATAAACAGCACTTCGAGGAAGGCCGCCGCCTCATCGAAACGGTTCATCGTCTTGCGGCCACTGCCGAGTACAGCCTTCACCTGCACGTCGAAGTCGGCATAGTGCTGCGTGGTCGACCAGATCGAGAAGATCAGATGGTATGGATCGCATTCCCGCACCTTGCCAGCGCCGATCCATGAGCGGATCACCTTGGCCTTCTCATCCACCAGTTCCTTGAGCGGGCCTCTCAGGACATCCTCGATATGCGGCGCGCCGGCCAGCACCTCGTTGGCGAACAGGCGGCTTTCGCGCGGGAAGTCCCGGGCCATTTCCAGCTTGCGGCGGATATAGGAACGGATCTCCTGTTCGGGATCGCCCTCGGCATCGAACGCCTTGAGCGGCTCCAGCCAGTTTTCCAGCACCCGGTCGATCAACGCCCGATGCATCGCTTCCTTGGTGCGAAAATAATAGAGCAGGTTAGGCTTCGACATGCCGGCGACCTCGGCAATCTGATCGATGGTAGAGCCGCGGAAGCCGCTGCGCGAGAAAACATTCAGCGCAGCCTCAAGAATCTGTTCTTCCTTTTCTTCCTGAATGCGCGTCCGCCGCTGTGTCTTCGCCGCCCTCGGTATTGCCATCTCTTGTCTCGTCCCGTTCTCCCGGATCGCCGCTAAGATATTGATCTTTATCAGGACTGATCCTGCTTATTTTTCGAGCAACTGCCCGCTATTTTGTCTCGTATTTTTCGTGTTTTCCGTCTTGAGTGCGACGATGGAAGCTGTAATGTTTACCAGTCGGTCAAATTATTGGTCAGGTGCCAAATAAAGGCAATCACCAATCCGAATGTCGAAAGAATCATAAAATATCGGCATGCGGTGATCGGGGGAATATTGGGGCATGCGATTTGCATGCCCATACGGAAAAACTGGTGAGGATTTTGAAATGACGGCAGCACCCGGCGAGAACTTGCGCGTGAACGGCGATCGCCTGTGGGATTCACTCATGGACATGGCGAAGATCGGCCCCGGCATTGCCGGCGGCAACAATCGCCAGACATTAACCGACGCGGATGCCGAGGGACGCTCCCTCTTCAAGAAGTGGTGCGACGCCGCCGGCATGACCATGGGCGTCGACAAGATGGGTACCATGTTCGCCACCCGGCCCGGCACCGATCCGGATGCCCTTCCCGTTTATGTCGGCTCGCACCTCGATACCCAGCCGACCGGCGGCAAGTATGACGGTGTCCTCGGCGTTCTCGCGGCGCTCGAAGTGGTCCGCTCGATGAACGACCTCGGCATCAAGACCAGGCATCCGATCGTGGTCACCAACTGGGCAAACGAGGAAGGCGCGCGATTTGCCCCTGCCATGCTCGCCTCAGGTGTCTTCGCCGGCGCCCTCTCGCTCGATTACGCCTATGGCCGCAAGGATCCCGAGGGCAAGACCTATGGCGACGAACTCAAGCGCATCGGCTGGCTCGGGGACGAGGAAGTCGGCGCTCGCAAGATGCACGCCTATTTCGAGTACCACATCGAACAGGGCCCGATCCTCGAAGCCGAGGAAAAGCAGATCGGCGTCGTCACCCACTGTCAGGGCTTGTGGTGGCTGGAATTCACGCTGACCGGCAAGGAAGCCCACACCGGCTCCACCCCGATGAACATGCGCGTCAATGCGGGCCTCGCCATGAGCCTCATCATCGAGATGGTGCAGGCCGTTGCCATGGAAAACCAGCCGGGCGCCGTGGGTGGCGTCGGCCAGGTGTTCTTCTCGCCAAACTCCCGCAACGTGCTGCCGGGCAAGGTCGTGTTCACGGTCGACATCCGTACGCCGGATCTCGAAAAGCTCAACGCCATGCGGGCAAAGATCGAGGCCGAGGCGGCCAAGATCTGCGATGCCATCGGTGTGGGCTGTTCGGTCGAGGCGGTCGGTCATTTCGACCCGGTCACCTTCGACCCGGTGCTGGTGGATCGCGTGCGCAACGCCGCCGAGCGGTTGGGCTACAGCCATATGAACATCATCTCCGGCGCCGGCCACGACGCCTGCTGGACGGCCAAGGTCGCGCCGACCACCATGGTCATGTGCCCCTGCGTCGGCGGCCTTTCCCATAACGAGGCAGAGGAAATCTCGAAGGACTGGGCCGCCGCCGGCTGCGACGTGCTGTTCCATGCCGTCATCGAGACCGCGGAGATCGTGGCCTAGGCTGCGCCGTATCTCGCGCAGCCTCAAGCTTCCGGCCGTCGGCAGAAAGCAGGTCGACGGTCCATTCCAGAATATAAAACAGGGAACAGGGACCAATGAGCACAGTCATCAAGGGCGGCACGGTCGTTACCGCCGATCTTACCTACAAGGCTGACGTCAGGATCGAAGGCGGCGTGATCGTCGAGATCGGCCCGAACCTTGTCGGCGACGAGGTTCTGGATGCGGCCGGCTGCTATGTCATGCCGGGCGGCATCGACCCCCACGTCCACCTCGAAATGCCGTTCATGGGCACCTACTCCGCCGACGACTTCGAAAGCGGCACCCGCGCCGGTCTCGCCGGCGGCACCACCATGGTGGTCGATTTCTGTCTGCCCGATCCGGGCCAATCGCTCCTCGACGCGCTGAAGCGCTGGGACAACAAGTCCACCAAGGCCAATGCCGACTATTCCTTCCACATGGCGGTGACATGGTGGGAGAAGCAGGTCTTCGAGGAGATGGAAACCGTCGTCCGCGAAAAAGGCATCAACACCTTCAAGCACTTCATGGCCTACAAGGGCGCGCTGATGGTGAACGACGACGAGATGTTCGCCTCCTTCTCGCGCTGCGCCGAACTCGGCGCCCTGCCGCTGGTCCATGCCGAAAACGGCGACATCGTCGCCTCGATGCAGGAAAAGCTGATGGCAGCCGGCAACAACGGCCCGGAAGCCCATTCCTATTCCCGCCCGCCGGAAGTCGAGGGCGAAGCGACCAATCGCGCCATCACCATCGCCGACATGGCCGGCTGCCCGGTTTATATCGTCCACACCTCCTGCGAACAGGCTCACGAAGCCATCCGCCGCGCCCGCCAGAAGGGCATGCGCGTCTATGGCGAACCTTTGATCCAGCACCTGCTGCTCGATGACAGTGAATATTCGAACCCCGACTGGGATCATGCCGCCGCCCGCGTCATGTCCCCGCCCTTCCGCAACAAGCTGCATCAGGACAGCCTGTGGGCCGGCCTGCAGGCGGGCTCGCTCTCCTGCGTCGCCACCGACCACTGCTCGTTCACTGTTCAGCAGAAGCGCTACGGCGTCGGCGATTTCCGCAAGATCCCCAACGGCACCGGCGGCCTCGAAGACCGCATGCCGCTGCTCTGGAGCTACGGCGTCAACACCGGTCGCCTGACCATGAACGAATTCGTGGCCGTCACCTCCACCAACATCGCCAAGATCCTCAACATCTATCCGAAGAAGGGCGCCATCGTCGTTGGCGCCGATGCGGATATCGTCGTCTGGGATCCGAAGCGCACCAAGACCATTTCGGCCAGGACCCAGCAGTCACCGGTCGAATACAACGTCTTCGAGGGCAAGGAAGTCACCGGCCTGCCGCGCTACACCCTCACCCGCGGCTATGTCGCGATCGAGGAATCGACCGTCAGGACACGGGAGGGTCACGGCCAGTTCGTCGCCCGCGAGCCTTTCCAGGCGGTCAACAAGGCCCTGTCCACCTGGAAGGAACTGGTCGCCCCCCGCAAGGTCGAGCGCACCGGCATCCCGGCATCCGGCGTCTGATCGATGCGCTGTGCCGGCCTCCTCTTACTGCTGGCTTCACTTGTCTGGACCGCGCCTTTGGGCGCGGCCATCGCTGCCGAGCTGCCGATCAAGGGCAGCTATGGCAACAAGGACGGCTGCGACTACGCGATGACGGGTGAATCCACCGGTTCCGACAATTTCTTTCTGCTGACGTCCGAAGCCGTGACCACCGCATCGGCCTATTGCACGTTCAAGGAGGTGCACGGGGATCCGGACGATGGCTTCACCGTCACCGCCACCTGCGAGGAGGAAGGCGAAAACGAGGAACAGGCTCCGTTCGAGATCGATATCGACCGCGCCGGCCCCGACAGTTACCTGCTGAAAATCGACGATGGCTCGACCTGGGGACCGCTGGCCCTATGCAGATAGCCTCAAACCTTCACCAGCGCGTCCAGTTCGGGCAGAAGCACCACGCTTTCCTGCTCGTTCGGATCTGTCCGGGCGATAATCGCCGTGCAGGGCGCGTTGGAAAGGTTGGCCGGAAGATGCGGCACGCCGGCGGGAATGTACATCAGTTCACCCGCATGCAGGATCACATGGTTTTCCAGCCGGTCGCCATACCAGGTGTGAGCGGAGCCGGAGAGGCAGTAGATCGCCGTCTCGTGGCTTTCATGCAGATGGGCCTTGGCCCGCGCGCCGGGCGGCAGGGTCAGCACATGCATGCAGATACCTTTGGAGCCGACGGTCTCGGCGGCAATGCCCTCGAAATAGGTCAATCCCTGCTTGCCGTCATAGGTATTGCTCGGCCGGACGATCCGGCAGGTGGGTTTCGATGACGTATCCATGGTCCCGCTCCTCCAAAGCGTTGGGTCTCCACGCAAAGTCTCATAGGCCGGCGCGATCCGGCCGTGTCATGATAGCATGCAAGAGGCCTTTTGCCTTTGCAACCAAGCCGATGAGTTCCATTCGATGAACGCTCCATTCTCCGTCGTGTCCGCGAAGAACCTCTGTCTCACCTTCCAGACGGGAGACGGACCGGTGCACGCGCTCTCCAATGTCGATCTCGAAGTGAAGAAGGGCGACTTCGTTTCCTTCATCGGGCCTTCGGGGTGCGGCAAGACCACCTTTCTCCGCGTCATCGCCGATCTGGAGAAGCACACCAGCGGCGAGATCACCGTCAACGGCATGACGCCGGAAAACGCGAGGCTGGATCGCTCCTACGGCTATGTCTTTCAGGCGGCGGCGCTCTATCCATGGCGTACCATCGAGAAGAACATCGCGCTTCCGCTGGAAATCATGGGCTTCTCCGCCGAGGAAAAGAAGAAGCGCATCGAACAGACACTGGAGCTCGTCAACCTCACCGGCTTCGGCAAGAAGTTTCCCTGGCAGCTTTCCGGCGGCATGCAGCAGCGCGCCTCTATCGCCCGCGCGCTTGCCTTCGACGCCGACCTGCTGCTGATGGACGAACCCTTCGGCGCACTGGATGAGATCGTCCGCGACCATCTCAACGAACAGCTTCTGAAGCTCTGGGCCGCGACCGACAAGACGATCTGTTTCGTCACCCACTCCATTCCGGAGGCCGTCTACCTCTCCACCAAAATCGTGGTGATGAGCCCCCGCCCCGGCCGCGTGACCGACGTGATCGAATCCACCCTGCCGCGCGAACGCCCGCTGGAAATCCGCGAATCCCCCGAATTCCTCGAAATCGCCCACCGTGTCCGCGAAGGCCTGAAAGCGGGGCACAGCTATGAGGAATAATCTTTCCTCTCCCATAAAGACCCCTCCCCAGCCCCTCCCCACAAGGGGGAGGGGCTTTTCTGCCCGCTACAAACGCTGCGACGTGGGCGGGACCGTTCCACGGGTATTCTCCCCCCTTGTGGGGGAGATGGCCGGCAGGCCAGAGGGGGTCTTTACCGAAGATCGGTCTCTATCGCTGGAGTGTCCCATGCCGCATTCCAACATCGACCCGAAGACCAGAAAACGTGCAAGAACTCTCCGGCGAGAACTGACCAGAGCCGAGCGGGAAATGTGGGATCTATTGCGAGATCTCAGACCCCGCGGAGCCCGGTTTCGCAGGGAAACGCCAGTAGGGCCTTACATTGCCGACTTTGCATGGCTTTCTGCCCGCGTGATCGTGGAGGTCGATGGTGACTCTCACGAGACGGATCAAGGCCTCGCACATGATCTGCACAGGGATGCATTTCTTCGCAGTCAAGGCTTTGAAGTCATTCGTTTTGACAACGATCAGGTAATCGACAATCCGGACTACGTGTTCATCACCCTGGAAAAGGCGCTGCGGCAATTCCTGATGGCGGAGGATAATTCATGACCTCCCCCTCCCTCTTCAAGGACCGCATCCTTCCGGTCCTTACCGTCATCTTCGCGATCCTCGTCATCTGGCATGTCTTCGTCGTCTATCTCAACGCGCCCTTCGTGCGTGATCAGGCGGCACGTGACAACGAGACGCTGAGCTTCGGGCAGGTGGTGGAACGCACCTTCGTGCAGGAGCGTCCGGTACTGCCCGCACCGCACCAGATCGCCGTCGAGCTGTGGGATACCACCGCCAACAAGGTGATCACCTCGAAGCGCAGCCTCGTCTACCATGCGTGGATCACGCTTTCGGCCACCCTTCTCGGCTTCGCCATCGGCACCGTGCTCGGCATCCTGCTCGCCGTCGGCATCGTCCATAACCGGGCAATGGATCGCTCGCTGATGCCCTGGGTCATTGCCAGCCAGACGATCCCGATCCTTGCGGTCGCGCCGATGATCATCGTCGTGCTCAATGCGATCGGCATTTCGGGCGTTCTGCCCAAGGCGTTGATCTCGACCTACCTCTCCTTCTTCCCCATCGTCGTCGGCATGGTGAAGGGGTTGAGAAGCCCGGATACGCTGCTGCTCGACCTGATGCACACCTACAATGCCAGCCAGACCCAGACCTTCTGGAAGCTCCGCTGGCCGGCCTCAATGCCCTACCTCTTCACCTCGCTCAAGGTGGCCATCGCCATCTCGCTGGTGGGCGCCATCGTCGGCGAATTGCCGACCGGTGCTGTCGCAGGCCTCGGCGCACGCCTGCTCTCCGGCTCCTATTACGGACAGACCATCCAGATCTGGGCGGCGCTGTTCATGGCGGCGGGTCTCGCCGCCTCTCTCGTCGCCATCGTCGGCTTCGCCCATGGCCGTGTTCTGAAACGTATGGGGGTCAAGCCATGAACGGTTATCTGCTTTTCGCCGTCGTCTTCTGGCTTGCGACCTGGGGGCTCAACGAATGGCTGGTGCGGCAGCGCTTCGCCAATCCCGCGCTTCGTCGCATCGCCAATACGGCCGTGCCGCTGATATTCGGCGTCACGCTGCTGGTCATATGGGAATGCGTGGTACGCGGGTTCTCCATTCCATCGATCCTGCTTCCGGCGCCGTCGATGATCTGGACGCGGCTCATCAACTCCATCCCGACGCTCTGGGCCGACTTCCGGCAGACCTTCCTCAAATCGGTTTTGACCGGCTATGTGCTCGGCTGCGGCCTCGGCTTCATCGTGGCGATCCTTGTCGACCGCTCCCCCTTCCTGCAGAAGGGCCTGCTGCCCATCGGCAATTTCGTCTCCGCGCTGCCGGTGGTCGGCGTCGCGCCCATCATGGTCATGTGGTTCGGCTTCGACTGGCAGTCCAAGGTCGCCGTCGTCGTCATCATGACCTTCTTCCCCATGCTGGTGAACACCGTGCAGGGGCTGGGTGCAGCAAGCCACATGGAGCGCGACCTGATGCGCACCTATGCGGCAAGCTGGTGGCAGACGCTGACCAAGCTTCGCCTGCCGGCCGCATGGCCGTTCATCTTCAACGCTCTCAAGATCAATTCGACGCTGGCGCTGATCGGCGCCATCGTGGCAGAGTTTTTCGGCACCCCGATTGTCGGCATGGGGTTCCGGATTTCCACGGAAGTGGGGCGCAGCAATGTCGACATGGTCTGGGCCGAGATCGCGGTCGCCGCGCTCGCAGGCTCGATCTTTTATGGGGTGGTGGCACTGGCAGAGCGCGCCGTCACCTTCTGGCATCCGTCTGTCCGCGGTGGACAGGCGTAAAAAAGAAGAGGGAACAACAATGAAATTCAAGATCGCATCCCTGCTGCTGGCAGGCGCCGTCTCGCTGACGGCGATGCAGGCGGCGGCCGCCGACAAGGTGACGCTGCAGCTCAAGTGGGTGACGCAGGCCCAGTTCGCCGGCTACTACGTCGCCAAGGACAAGGGCTTCTACGAAGAAGAAGGCCTCGACGTCGATATCAAGCCCGGCGGACCGGACATTGCACCGGCGCAGGTCATCGCCGGCGGCGGCGCCGACGTCGTCATCGACTGGATGCCTTCCGCTCTCGCCGTGCGCGAAAAGGGCACCCCGCTCGTCAACATCGCCCAGCCGTTCAAGAAGTCGGGCATGATGCTGACCTGTCTCAAGGAAACCGGCATCACCAAGCCGGACGACTTCAAGGGCAAGACGCTGGGCGTCTGGTTCTTCGGCAACGAATATCCGTTCCTGTCGTGGATGGCCCACCTGAAGATCCCGACCACCGGCGGCGCCGATGGTGTTACCGTCCTGAAGCAGGGCTTCAACGTCGATCCGCTGCTGCAGAAGCAGGCCGCCTGTATCTCGACCATGACCTATAATGAATACTGGCAGGTCATCGACGCCGGCATAAAGCCGGAAGACCTCATTACCTTCAAGTACGAGGATGAAGGCGTCGCTACCCTTGAGGATGGACTCTACGTTCTGGAAGACAAGCTGAAGGACCCGGCCTTCAAGGAAAAGATGGTCAAGTTCGTCCGCGCCTCGATGAAGGGCTGGAAGTGGGCCGAGGAAAACTCCGATGAAGCGGCCGGCATTGTTCTCGAAAACGACGCCTCCGGCGCCCAGACCGAGAAGCACCAGAAGCGCATGATGGGCGAAGTCGCCAAGCTGACCGCCGGCTCCAACGGCGCGCTCGACGAAGCAGACTACAAGCGCACCGTCGCCACCCTGCTCGGCGGCGGTTCCGACCCGGTCATCACCAAGGAGCCGACCGGCGCCTGGACGCATGAAATCACCGACGCCGCGCTGAAATAAGCAGACGCGAAGATCGACGAAAGGAAAGGCGTACGGGCCTCGGCCCGTGCGCCTTTTTGGTTTTCTGGCGTTGCCGGCGATACGCTTAACCTGTGGCTTTGCGACCACATTGATTTGCAAGAAACACACGCGTAAAATTTTCGCCGCAAAGAAGGCGCTTGTCGCTCTTGTAAGTCGAACGAGCGATACCAACTATGAACCGGTTGTGTAATAGGAGGTTTTCCTCCCGAAGGGTGGAATCCAGCGGCTATTCTATTTGCAATTTAGTACCTTCCCGCGGGAAAATAAGTTTTATTCAATAACTATCGGCGCATTCGCTTGAATGCTGGAAGGAGCCCATGGTTCGCAACAAGGATGCCATCGCCGGACTGCTCGTCTTGTCCAGCCTGTTTGTGCCTTATGCCGTTCAGGCGGAAGACGCGACCACATCGGCGCCGCAGCCCAAGATCCCTTCGATCGTCGTGACGAAGGCCGAAACCCGGCCGTTGGTGGACAGGATCGTTGCGACAGGCACCATCAAGCCGGTGGAAGAGATCTATGTGCAGCCGCTCGTCGAGGGGCTTTCGATCAAGACGCTCGAAGCCGATGTTGGCGACAAGGTGGAAGCCGATGGCGTGGTCGCCCGCCTGAACGACGATGCACTTCGCCTGCAGAAGGGACAGCTTCAGGCATCGCGCGCCAAGGCAGAAGCAGCACTTGCGCAATATCATGCGCAACTCACCGACGCCAGGACCAATGCCGACGAAGCGGACCGCCAGTTCAAGCGCGCGACAGCACTCGGCAAATCCGGCACCTTCTCGACCTCCACCGTGGAGCAGGCCGAAACAGCCGCCACCAGCGCGCGCGCCAAGGTAACGAGCGCCGAACAGGCGATTGCGATTGCCGAAGCCGATATCAAGGTCGTAGACGCACAGATCGCGGACATAGACCTCAATCTTACTCGTACCGATGTGAAAAGCCCCTATGCCGGCGTTGTTTCGGTACGGAACGCCAAGATCGGGGCCATCGCCTCCGGCAGCGGCCAGCCGATGTTCACCATCATCCGCGACGGCCAGATCGAACTCGTCGCAGACGTATCCGAAACCGATATCCTGAAAATGCGCGTCGGCCAGAAGGCGAAGATCACGGTTGCCGGCGGTGCCGCGAGCCTGAACGGCTCGGTTCGCCTGATCTCCCCCATCGTCGATCCTCAGACCCGCCTCGGCGCGGTGCATATCGCCATCGACGATGACAACGGCGCCCGCGCCGGCATGTATGGCAACGCCGAGATCATCGTGGCCGAAGCGAATGCCGTGGCGCTCCCGCTGTCGGCCATCACCACCAGCAAGCACGCCACGACCACCCGCCTGGTCAATGACGGCGTCATCAAGCAGATCGATATCGCGACCGGCATCCAGGATGGCGCCTATATCCAGGTCGTCAGCGGCCTGAAGGCAGGTGATGTGGTGGTTGCCAAGGCCGGCGCCTTCGTTCGCGATGGCGACCGCATCAACCCGATCAACGACGAAACTGCCGCCTCGAACTGAGAGACAGAGCGCCATGAACTTCTCCGCCTGGGCCATTCGAAATCCCGTAGCGCCGATCCTGGCCTTCTTTCTGCTGATGGTAGTCGGCCTGCAGTCGTTTTTCGCGCTGCCGATCACCCGTTTCCCGAATATCGACGTGCCGCTGGTGGCAATCACCGTCACCCAGAGTGGCGCGTCGCCGGCTGAACTCGAGACGCAGGTGACGAAGGAGATCGAGGACGCGGTGGCGAGCATCACCGGCGTCGACGAACTGACTTCGACCGTCACTGACGGGCAGTCGCAGACCCTCATCATGTTCCGCATGGAAGTACCGACAGAACAGGCGGTGCAGGACGTCAAGGACGCCATCGACCGCATTCGCGGCGACCTCCCGGCATCCGTCGATGAGCCGATCGTCGCCAAGATCGATGTCGAGGGCGCGGCCATCCAGACATTTGCGGTCTCCGCACCCAACATGAGCATCGAGGAACTGTCGTGGTTCGTCGATGACACGGTCAAGCGAGCGCTGCAGGGGCAGAGCGGCATCGGCCGTATCGACCGCTACGGCGGCGCCGAGCGCGAAATCCGCGTCGAACTGAACCCCGACCGCCTTGACGCCTTCGGCATCACTGCCGCCGACGTCAACAACCAGTTACGCGGCACCAACGTCGATCTCGGCTCGGGCCGCGGTCAGGTGGCAGGCACCGAACAGGCAATCCGCACACTGGGCGATGCCCGCAATGTCGATACGCTGGCCAATACCACTATTGCACTGAGCAACGGTCGTTTCGTCAAGCTTGCCGACCTCGGCACCATCAAGGACACCTACGAGGAGCCGAAATCCTTCTCGCGCTTCAATGGTGAACCGGTCGTCACCTTCGCCGTCTTCCGCTCCAAGGGCGCCAGCGAAGTGAGCGTCGCGGAAACGGTTTCCACCATCCTTGACCAGGTCCGAGCGGAAAACCCCGGCGTAGACATCAAGCTGATGGACGATTCCGTCTACTTTACCTACGGCAACTACGAAGCGGCCATGCAGACCCTGATCGAGGGAGCGGTTCTTGCCGTCATCGTTGTCTTCCTGTTCCTGCGCAACTGGCGCGCAACCCTGATTTCGGCAATCGCCCTGCCGCTCTCCGCCATCCCAACCTTCTGGATCATGGACATGATGGGGTTCTCTCTGAACCTCGTCAGCTTCCTGGCACTGACGCTGGCGACAGGTATTCTCGTCGACGACGCGATCGTCGAGATCGAGAACATTGCCCGCCACATCAAGATGGGCAAGACGCCGTATCGAGCGGCCATAGAGGCAGCCGACGAAATCGGCCTTGCCGTTATCGCCACCACCTTCACCATCATCGCGGTGTTCGTGCCGGTATCCTTCATGCCAGGCATTCCGGGTCAGTACTTCATCCAGTTTGGCCTGACCGTCGCTTTCTCGGTCTTCTTCTCGCTGATGGTCGCGCGCCTCATCACGCCGCTGATGGCCGCCTACCTGATGCGCGCCGAAGACGCGATGGACGACCATCACGATAACGACAGCGCCTTCATGAAGGGCTATACACGGCTGGTGCGCGCCACCACGACCCGCTGGTATGCGCGTTACCTGACGCTGATCGGCGCTTTCGCCTTCCTCGTCGCCTCCATCGCTCTCCTGGCACAGGTTCCCGGTTCCTTCCTTCCGCCGGAAGATGCCGGCCGTATCGTGCTGTCCATCGAGCTGCCGCCGAATGCGACGCTCGATGAAACCGAAAGCAAGACCGAAGCGATCTATGCCGCGACCAAGGATCTCGAGGGCGTGGAAAGCGTCTTCATCCTTGGCGGCGCCTCGCCCAAGGGCGATATGGAGCTTCGTCGCGCCAGCGTGACGCTCAACCTCGTCCGCATCGAGCATTCGCTGCTGAAGACACTGGTCAACAAGGGACTGGGCGGCATTCCCGTCATAGGACCCTATCTGCCCAAGATGACCATTGAAGGCCGCACACGCCCGCAATGGGATATCGAGAGAGAGGCATTCGAAAAGCTCCGGTCGATCCCCGATATTCGCGTGTCCAAGCTGAACGACCGTGGCGAACGAGACCTCTCCTTCAACTTCCTGTCCAAGAATGCGGACGAGCTGAACGAGGCCGCCGCGATCCTCGAAGCGAAGCTTCGCACGGTGCCGGAACTTGCCAATGTCAGCTCCGACGGCGCCCTGCCCCGTCCGGAACTGCAGATCCGCCCGCGTGCAGATGAAGCAGCACGGCTCGGAGTGACGGCACAGCAGATCTCGGAGACCGTCCGCGTGGCCACCATCGGCGATGTCGACTCGGCTCTCACCAAGATCTCGCTCGACGACCGCCTCATCCCGATCCGGGTACAGGCCTCCCTCGACCTTCGAACCGATCTCGCCGCCATCCGCGCCCTGAAAGTGCAGACCGCAAGCGGCGCGACCGTTCCGCTGTCGAGCGTGGCCGATATCGACTATTCGGAAGGCGTCAGCGCCATCGAGCGCAACAATCGCAACCGCGTGGTCTCCATCGGTGCCGACCTGCCGCAGGGCGTAGCCCTCGACACGGCGTCCGCGGCCTTCCGCGCCGCCGTCGATTCGACCCAGATCCCGGCCTCGGTCAGGCTTGCTGAAAGCGGCGACACCAAGGTACAGCGGGAAATGCAGCAGAGCTTCGTCAATGCGATGCTGCTGGGCCTGCTTCTGGTGCTGACCGTGCTGATCCTGCTGTTCAAGGATGTCATCCAGCCCTTCACCATTCTGCTGTCGCTGCCGCTGGCCATCGGCGGCGTGGCGGTGGCGTTGATCATCACCAACAACCCGCTGTCGATGCCGGTCCTGATCGGTATCCTCATGCTGATGGGCATCGTCACCAAGAACGCCATCCTGCTGGTCGATTTCGCCATCGAGATGCGCCACAAGGGCATGCAGCGGGTGGAAGCCATGGTGGAGGCCGGCCGCAAGCGCGCCCGCCCGATCATCATGACCTCCATCGCCATGTCCGCCGGCATGCTGCCGTCCGCCATGGGCGTTGGCGAAGGCGGTTCGTTCCGGGCCCCTATGGCGATCGCCGTGATCGGCGGCATCATCGTGTCGACGGCACTCAGCCTGCTGGTCGTTCCGGCCTTCTTCCTGATTCTCGATGATCTCTCCCGCCTGCTCGGCTGGATGTTCGGCAGATTGGTCGGCAAAAAGGAAGAGGAGACCATCCCGCTCTCAGCCGAGGAACTGACCGAGATGGCCAGGGAGAACAACGAGACGCTCGAAAGCCTCAAGAACCGCCTTGCTGCAGTCGAGAAGCAGGCTCCCGGCACCTCCCGCAAGGAAGAGAGCGGCGGCAAGGTCATCAATCTTCCACCGTTGGCTGCCGAGTAAAACAAGCAAGTATGCGCATCAAACCGGGCCTTTGAGCCCGGTTTTTTTGTATTTTGTCGTGGTTATGAAGAAAATCTGACACGCCCGGCCAGATCGGTTGATCGAAATCAAATCAACCTTGTTCGACCTTCCCTATCCTTTTTTTCGCTGAGGAATGAGTAACGACTGAAGGTTGCTTTCCCGAGACGGAAATGATGTTGCAGGACACATTTTTGCGGGATGCAGCCGTGATCACCGGGCTTCCGGCGGTCCGCGATTTTCCGGCATCGGAGTGGTTGCCGCCAGCTGGAGGAAGCGGAGCGGCCTACCTTTTCGAAGCTGTGGGGAAGCGTCTTCTCGTTACTGGGGATTGGCCGCAGCGCTCCGCAAGGACCGCAATCTGGAGCCGTGAAACCGTGAACAAGATTTTGAAGTTGAACACACGCGACAAAAACACCCTGCTGAAGACGCCGTTCATGGCGTCTCTCGGTGCGAGCGCACTGGCGCGCATGCTTGAAATCTGCACCGTGACCAATTACGAGGCACGCGACATCCTGTTTCGGGAAGCGGAGAACGCGGAGTATTTCTACTGCGTTCTCACCGGCTATGTGCGCCTCTACCGGCTGAACAAGGACGGACGCGAAGCCGACATCCGTATCTGCGGGCCCGGCGAAACCTTTGCCGAATGCCTGCTCGCACTCGGCGACAACTATCTCTACAACGCCCAGGCAGCCGAAAATATCACGGTCGCCCGCTTCGAGTTGCAGAAGGTCAGGGCGATTGCAGAGCAGGAACGCGACATCGCACAGGCAATCATCCGCAACCTTTCCGCCCACCTGCGCACCACCATGGAGTGCATTGCCAACGACCGTCTGCAGACCGCGCCGCAGCGCGTCGCCCACTATCTGCTGGATAACTGCCCGCAGGACAGCGCGTCGGCCTCGATCCGCCTGCCCTTCCAGAAGAGCCTTCTGGCCGGCAAGCTCGGGCTGGCACCGGAAGCGCTCTCACGCGCCTTCTCGGCACTTCGCCGCGCCGGCGTCACCGTGCGGGGTCGCATCATCCAGATCAACGACGTCAGCGCTCTCAAGCAGATCTGACGTTCAAGAAAAGAAACGCAATTCACATTTCGGGGGGCTCAGAGCCCCCCGCTTTCTTTCAGGAACGCCACGATATCCTCGACGCCCGCGCCTCGCTTCATGTCCGAGAATACGTAGGGACGCGACGAGCGCATACGTCCTGCATCCCGGTCCATCACCTCGATATCGACGCCGACATAAGGCGCCAGATCCTTCTTGTTGATCACCAGCAGGTCGGAGCGGGTGATGCCAGGGCCCCCCTTGCGCGGGATTTCCTCGCCCTGGCAGACGGAGATGACATAGATCGTCAGGTCTGCGAGATCCGGGGAGAAGGTTGCCGCCAGATTGTCACCTCCCGATTCGATGAACACCACGTCGAGATCGGGGATACGGGCCGTCAGATCGGCAATGGCCTGCAGGTTGATCGAGGCATCCTCGCGGATCGCCGTGTGCGGACAGCCCCCGGTTTCCACCCCGATCACACGATCGGAGGAAAGCGCCTGCATGCGGATCAGCGCATCGGCGTCCTCGCGAGTGTAGATGTCGTTGGTGACGACAGCGACGGAATACTGGTCGCGCATCGCCTTGCAGAGCTTTTCCGTCAGCGCCGTCTTGCCCGACCCAACCGGGCCGCCGATACCAACGCGCAGGGGACCATTCTGTGACTTCATCTTATCTATCCTGTTGGCAAACGATGGCGGAACCGCCGGCAGTCGGTTCGCCCCTCTGGCAGGCTTCATCCAGAAGAAGGAGTTGTAACGCCGCCATCACGACTGGAACAACCTCGAATACTGAACCTCGTGTTTCAGGCTCGCGATATCGGCAAGAACGGTTGCGCTGCCGAGATCATCGAGCCCAAGCCTCGCCGCGTGCTCGGCCTGCGCCAGAACCGGCCGCTCCAGCCCGGCAAGCATGGCGACGCCCTGCTTCTGCCCGATGATGCCGAGACGGACAGCGACCGATATCAGTTGCGCGCACTGCGCCTGCAGGAAGGCGGCAAGCGCATCGCCGAGCGGCACCTGATGGGCTGCAGCCACGGCGCCAAGGGCGACGCTATAGGCCGTACCGCCGGAAAAAGCATCGAGCACCGGATGCGGCCAAGCCGACGCCGCGGCAAGAAATGCATCGCCCTGCCTGACGATCTCGGTATGTCGTTCCATCGATACGGCAAGCGCCGCCGCCAGCTCGACCACGTCGCGCAGGCGGTCCGGATCGTCCACCGACCGGTAGGCCTCGGCAAGCAGAATGGCGTCGTTGCGCAGGCTGCCTTCTCCAAGCACGATGGAGAGCCAGGCCGACAATTCCTCCGCCGAGCCGATCCGGCCATCGTGGATGACCGCCTCAAGCCCGCCGGAATAAACGAAGCCACCGACTGGAAAGGCGGGAGAAAGCCAGGCGAGCAACCGCAGCAAGGCCCCTCGCCCCTCGGCACCCGCCGAGGGCTCAGTCATGGTGATGGCCCGGATGGGAGCCGTGACCATGCCCGCCATGGGAATGATAAGCTCCCCTCGCCGGCTGGAAGCGTTCGGTGATGTCCGCAACGGTCGCACCAAGCCCGATGAGCATGTCTCGGATCACATGGTCTCGCAGGATGAGGATTCGCTCCTCTTCTATCTGAGCCGACAGATGACGGTTGCCGAGATGCCAGGCGAGTTCGATCAGATGGCGGGGATCCCGGGCCGTGATCTCGAACAGCTTTTCCTCGACAGCAGCCACCTCGACTGCTGTGTCGTCGTCCAGCATCAACAGGTCGCCATGGGCCAGAAGAACCGGTTCCTTGAGGTCGAGCATGACCATGTCGCCGTCTTCCAGATGCAGGAGCTTGCGCCTCAGGTGCCGCTCGTCATGAGCAAGGGTAACCTTGCCGGAAATCGTAATGTCGCCGGAGCCGGCGGGAAGGATGGAGGTTACGCGTCGCATGGTCAGTCCAGATTGGCGATTTTTCAACCATGCACAAATGACAGGCAAGCGGCAAGAATGAAGTTTAGCCGGAAGCCGGAAGCCCACCATCGATTGCCAGGGAACTGGCAAGATCACTCTTCTGCCATGCGGCGGATGCCTCCACGCCTTCGTCGTGCAGCACCTTGTTGCGGCCACTCGCCTTGGCAAGATAAAGCGCGCGGTCAGCCGAGGAATATACCGCTTCTGCTCTCATGTCCGGTCCAAATTCCGCGATGCCACCGGAAACGGTCGTGGATATCATTTGCCCATCACAGGATATGCTACGCGACGCGATCAGGTTGCGCGCCCGCTCCACCAGCGCTATGCGTTGGGCAATGCCGCCGCCGTGGATGATGACGCCGAATTCCTCGCCGCCGAGACGGGCCACGACATGCGGTTCCTTGAACACCTCCCTTAAAACTTCAGCGATAGCAATGATTACGGCGTCGCCGGCGCGATGCCCATAACGGTCATTGATCGATTTGAACCGGTCTAGATCGAGAATGGCGAGCGAAGCCTGGTCATCCGTCCGGACAAGCTCCTCGTTGAAGGCACGGCGGTTCAGAAGGCCTGACAGCATGTCCGTACGACTAAGACGTTCGAACTCACGACGCGATACGGAAAGATCATGAATCACATGGCCGGTAACAATGGCAAGTGCACCGGAGACGGCGCCGCCGAACAACCAGGAAAATGCCACCGAAAGCTTGATCGCCTCAGGCACGCTAAGCGGCATGATCCCGAGTTGATAGCAGATCGGCAATGCGGCGATGCTGAGAATGAATGCCAGCAGCACCGCACGAAACGACATCTTCAGGGCAAAGCTATAGATAGCTTCCCGGCTGTGGAAATTGCCGAGATCGATCTGTAGAGAAACCCATTTCTTGAGAAATTCCATCGCGCCGCTCCCCAGTCCTGCAGCACTCACCGAATAGGACAGCTTCCCTTCGCTTCTTCCTAATCTATTCGTTAAAATGCAACCGGCTCTAAAAATAGATTCGCATAACTCTTACGCAAACGACCTTATAACCAAGGATTGCATTTCGTCCATCACGCACCCGGTTTCCCCAGGCCTATTTCTTTCGCTAAAGTAACGAAACATTCGCGTAATCAGCCCGAGCATGCCTGGACAAAAGAGAAATGTGCCAGGCTGACCCGAGGTTGTATTCAACTCATCCGCCACGATGTGTGAAAACACCCTTTTCAAAAGACCTTTATTAACGCAGCCTAAGATGAGAGCTTTCTGGTGGCCGTCGTTCGTTAACGAAAAGGCCCGACAGAATGCCGGGCCTTCGCAATAAACGCTCACGTGAAAGAAAGAGGCTCAGGCGGCCTTCTTTTCCTTCAGCTTTTCCATGATGTTCTGCGGCGAGGAAACGCCATACGGATCGCTTTCGCAATTGTCCGAATAGCCTTCTTCCTCGAACCACTGCTCGACAACACCATCATTGATGATGGCAGCGTAGCGCCAGGAGCGCATGCCGAAACCGAGGTTATCCTTGGCCACCAGCATGCCCATCTTGCGGGTGAACTCGCCGGAGCCGTCCGGGATGACCTTGACGTTCTGGAGGTTCTGGCCCTTTGCCCAGGCGTTCATGACGAAGGCGTCGTTGACCGACATGCAGTAGATTTCGTCGATGCCTTCAGCCTTGAATTCCTCGTACATCTTTTCGAAGTCGGGGAGTTGGAAGGTCGAGCAGGTCGGCGTAAAGGCGCCCGGCAGCGAGAACAGGATGACGCGCTTGCCCTTGAAGTAGTCATCAGAGGTTACGTCCTGCCAACGGAAGGGGTTCGGGCCACCGACGGACTCGTCGCGAACGCGGGTACGGAAGGTGACGTTGGGCACTTTTCTGCCGATCAGCATGCTAATCTCCTTTGGATGGGCGGAGGCACTTGGGGATGCCACTTCTGGAATAGTTCTAAACTACCCTGAATCTTGGTGCGGTGCATCATAAAAACTTGCGCGCCAACATCAAGCGCATGACTGCCATGCAAAAATGTAACAACAACTTAATTCAGCACATCCAACGACCAGCGAAGCGTCACCGGCAGCGGCGTCCACCATCCAGTCCTGATACCGGCGGTCCTGAGGGCAGCGGCGGTCCAGGTGTTGCAGCCGGCAAGCACGTTGAAACCACCGTTGGCCTCATAGAACATATCGGTCGCGCTATAAGACGCACCCTCTATCGGCTGCACCGCACCTTCGGGAGAAGGCCGAAACGTTGCCCGGATGAAGGCGATCAGCCTCGCCATGCCCTCTTCATCCGTCGAAAACCGCTGGACGGCCGGAGCGTCCGGATCGATCTGCGCGGCCACATCCACATGCAGGATGGAGCTGTCGAGCGTCAGCGCCTTAAAGACCGGCACCGGCTTCAAATCTCCCCATGTCGGCGTTTCGATATAGAAGGAACGCCCGCCCCAACCAAACACGACGTATCGTGCGTCGGGATGATCCAGCGGAGAGCCGGCCGCGATCAGATCGCCAAAGGCCCCGACGACATCGTCATCGAGCGGCAGCACGATATCGGTATGGATCGGGTTTGAGAGCACCAGAATTTCCCGGCTGCCCGTCGCCGCAACGGCAGACTTACCGGAAAGCGGCCGCGGAACCACCATGCCCGCGACCACAGCCAAGCCGATCAGGAAAGCGCAACCCGCAATTCTCCGCAGGATGCGCGCCATGACCTGCTCAGAACAGGAAGTACCGCTGCGTCATCGGCAGTTCGGTCGCAGGTTCACAGGTCAGCAGTTCGCCGTCGGCGCGCACTTCGTAGGTTTCCGGGTCGACTTCCACATGCGGCGTCAGATCGTTGTGGATCATCGACTTCTTGGAAATGCCGCCGCGGGTGTTCTTCACGCCGAGCAACTGCTTGGCAACGCCGAGTTTGCTGGCAAGACCGGCATCCAGCGAGGCCTGCGAGACGAAGGTGACGGATGAATTGGTCCTTGCCTTGCCGTAAGCGCCGAACATGTAGCGGTAGTGAACCGGCTGCGGCGTCGGGATGGAAGCGTTCGGATCGCCCATCGGCGCCGCAGCAATCGAGCCGCCGAGCAGCACCATATCCGGTTTCACGCCGAAGAAGGCCGGATTCCACAGCACGAGGTCGGCGCGCTTGCCGATTTCGACCGAGCCGATCTCGTGGGAAAGGCCATGGGCGATCGCCGGGTTGATCGTGTATTTGGCGATGTAGCGCTTGACGCGGAAATTGTCGTTGTCGCCGGTTTCCTGTGCCAACCGGCCGCGCTGACGCTTCATCTTGTCGGCCGTCTGCCAGGTGCGGATCGCCACTTCGCCGACGCGACCCATGGCTTGACTGTCGGAGGAGATGATCGAGAAGGCGCCGATATCGTGGAGGATATCTTCTGCCGCAATCGTTTCCTTGCGGATACGGCTTTCGGCAAAGGCGATGTCTTCGGGGATCGAGGACGACAGATGATGGCAGACCATCAGCATGTCGAGGTGCTCGGCGATGGTGTTGACGGTATAGGGCCGGGTCGGGTTGGTCGATGACGGAATGACGTTGAGCTGGCCGCAGATCTTGATGATATCGGGCGCATGACCGCCGCCCGCACCTTCCGTGTGGAAGGCGTGAATGGTGCGGCCCTTGATCGCGCCGATGGAATCCTCGACGAAACCGCTTTCGTTCAGCGTGTCGGTGTGGATCATCACCTGCACATCGTACTGGTCCGCGACCGAAAGGCAGCAGTCTATGGCGGCGGGCGTCGTGCCCCAGTCCTCATGCAGCTTCAGCGAGGAAGCGCCGGCCAGCACCATTTCCTCCAGCGCGCCGGGCAGTGAGGCATTGCCCTTGCCGGCAAATGCAAGGTTCATCGGGAAGGCATCGGCAGCCTCGATCATCCGAGCGATATGCCACGGACCGGGCGTGCAGGTGGTTGCGAGCGTGCCGTGCGCAGGACCGGTGCCGCCGCCGAGCATGGTGGTGAGACCGCTCATCAGCGCTTCCTCGATCTGCTGCGGGCAGATGAAGTGGATATGGCTGTCCATGCCGCCGGCGGTGACGATCTTGCCCTCGCCCGCAATTGCTTCCGTGCCCGGGCCGACGATGATGTCGACATCGGGCTGGGTATCCGGATTGCCGGCCTTGCCGATCGCCACGATGCGCCCGTCCTTCAGGCCGATATCGGCCTTCACGATCCCCCAGTGATCGACGATCAGCGCATTGGTGATGACGGTATCGACCGCGCCGCGGGCGCGCGTCACCTGGCTCTGGCCCATGCCGTCGCGGATGACCTTGCCGCCGCCGAACTTCACCTCGTTGCCGTAGCTGGTGAAATCCTTCTCCACTTCGATGAAAAGCTCGGTATCGGCAAGGCGCACCTTGTCGCCGGTGGTCGGTCCGAACATGGAGGCATAGGCCGCGCGGGACATCTTGTAAGGCATGGATCAGGCTCCTTGGGAGAGGGAGGAAGCATTAGGTAACGAAAGGCGCGTCAGCCTTCCGGAAACAATAAGGGAACCAATAAGCCGCCGCTCGGCGGAAAAGGGATGGCCTTCCCAGCCTTCGTGGCTGAAACCGGCAAGGCAGATGGTATCCGCGGCGAAAGCCGGCTCGGAAAGCACGTGGGCGACAACCACCATTCCGCTGCTCGGCACGACATAATCGCCGGGCTCCTGCACGGAAAGCTCGGCATCGACGACCTCGTGCACGCGGCGCGAAATGATGCGGTGAACCTTTCCGCGGCGTTCGGCCAGACGTTCGAAGTCCTCCGTGTAGTCGTCGCAGAAATCATCGAGTTCGGGATGGCTGATTGCGAGTTGCGGCCTGAACCTCCGGAATTTTTCGGGGTCTCTAACGGACCAGATCTCGGCACAGTCGCGTACCGGCTCGCTGTCCAGCCAGTCCTCGGAGGACAGCATGGCCTTAGCCGGCCGACCGGTATTGCAGACTGCCAGCACGTCGGTCTTGTGGCCCGAGGCGGGAAAGCTCGGGGTCATGTTGAAACGAACGACCAGATCGGCGGCATCGATCACGTCCGCTGTACCGTCCGGTACCGATCCGTTCCCCACGATCATGATCCGTCTTCCCATTTGGCTCCCGGTTATTACTCGACGCCGTTGGCGAGGTCCTTGAGTTCCTCTGTCCGCTTGCGTGTCAGGTCAGTGAGGCACGAGGCAACAATGGTCGGATACATGCTTCCACCCCAGACGGCGTAACCCGCTGCATTGCACTGTCCGTCGCGATACTCGATCCAGGCGCGCTGCGCCTTCAAAAGCGACGCAACCGCCCCCTTTGCCTGCTCGTCCAGATCGGCATCCCACTCGGCCACGACCTTGCGGGTCTTGACCCATTGCAGGTTCAGTTCCTTGTCCGCGGCCTTGTAGTCCCGGTCGGCACAGACATTCATCGCAAACTGGGTCGTGGCGTTGGCGCAATCGACCTCCGGCTCGTCCTCGCTTTGCGCGGGGCCATCAATCAGCAGCACACAACCGCAAAGCATCGCCAACAGCGCCGATTTCATCGCTCATTCCTCCGGGCGGGATCGGCCGTCTTCACAGCTTGCCCATGACCTGCTGGCGAAAGCCATAGACCTCGCGCTTGCCGGAAAGCGGGATCAGCGTAACCTGCCGCATCTGGCCGGGCTCGAAGCGCACGGCCGTGCCTGCGGGAATATCGAGCCTCATGCCGCGAGCCTGTTCGCGATCGAAGGAGAGACCGGCATTGGTCTCGTAGAAATGGTAGTGGCTACCCACCTGCACCGGACGGTCCCCGGTGTTCGCAACTTCGATCGTCACGGTCGGAAGGTCGGCATTGAGTTCTATTTCGCCGCTCGCGGCAATGATTTCACCCGGGATCATGAATTAACCTCGCAATTTTTCGGGAGCCACAATTGCAACAATGAAAATTGCAAAGGATATCAGAAATATAATACCCCAGAATGCAAACCTTGCGTTTCTCAAGCTACTATCTTTTTTCCTATCATAGTATCTTACCAAACCACGAAGGCTTGTTCGTCCATAAATCGCTCTCTCAATGTGAAACTTTATGTATTTGTCGTGCACCCTAATCACAGCGGCATGCGCCCGATATCGGACCAAGCCATATCCAGCAATAAGCACAGGAAATGCCGTTATAATTATCAATAAGAAGTATGAATCTAATTTCTCTGAAATCATGAACCAATATATTAAGCCTATAGCGATTATACTCAATACCTCAAATTGGTTCATTGTTCTTATGTCTTCATCAATTCGAAGACGAGCAGCTTTCATCTCCTCCAGCATATAGTTGTAGCGAACTTCCGCAGGAGCTCTCCCGCTAAGTGCCTTATTTGAATTCTCCAAATCTGACATTAATTCACCTTATCGGTTCGTGCACGGTGACGAGCTTCGTCCCATCGGGGAACGTCGCCTCGACCTGCACGTCGTGGATCATCTCGGCAATGCCTTCCATCACCTGGGCACGGGTGATGACATGGGCGCCGGCTTCCATCAGCTCGGCAACGGGGCGACCGTCTCGTGCGCCTTCAACGACGAAATCGGTAATCAGCGCAATGGCTTCGGGATAGTTGAGCTTGACGCCGCGCTCCAGCCTGCGGCGGGCCACGATAGCCGCCATGGCAATGAGCAATTTGTCTTTTTCTCTCGGCGTGAGATTCATGGCTGTTCCACTCTTGTTGCGCTGCGTCAGAGATTCCAGACTTTCGGCACAGACGCGCCGCCGCGCAAGACCGAAATCACCGGGATCAGGATTTTTCTCAACGTGAACCCATCCTCGGCCGCAAGCCGCACGACGAGTTTTCCGTTCCAATGGCTGGCGCCGCCCGCGGCGTGGCCCAGAAGATCGCGAACGGGGGAAAGATAGGCCTCCGCGTGAGGCCCTGTGTAGAGCAATGTCGAGAAAGCCACATCGCCGGAGAGGACGGGCGCGGCAGCCGTCAGACGCCGCATGTCCCCTTCCATGAGCAGGTCTTCCGCATGGATGAGCCGGCCGCCGCGGCGAATGCGCCAGCGATCCCGCACCATGCCGCTTTCCATGGCCTCGCCCATGGCCTTACGTCCGAGAAGAATGGCTTCGACGGCGAGGAATTCGGCGCTTTCATCGAGATCGACCTCCAGCCGACGCGTGAGCGACGCGCGGTCGAACAGGATGGATTCCTGCGGCAACCAGTGGAAGCGCGCCCCCTGCCCCACATCGATGCGGGTGACGACCTCGGCCGTGCCGTCGGATGCCTTGTAGATCTTTTCGCAGGCCTGCGTGGTGGCGGTGACGAAGGTGCCGGCACCGGCGGAAAACGACCAGTCCAGCCGGTCGCCGCCGGTCAGGCCGCCGGCGGTATTGATGATGACCGCCTCCATCTCGGAGGAAAATGTATGCGGGAGGCGGATCTTCGCCGCCCCCTCCTGATAAAGCTCGGCAATGCGCGTACGACCGTCGAGCGCCTTGCTTACAAGCCGTCCGTCACCACGGGCTCGCTGTTGTCTGACTTGACCTGCTGGCTGCACGTTTTCCCCTGTACGCCCGCCTCTTTTCCGGCGGTTGTCTTGTCGGCCGGGCATGCCGTTTTCTGAGGTACCCCTGCAAGGAGCTCCCCACCCGAATTACGGAAGAAGTCCCACATTCTTCCCGTCGCATCAACCTCCCGGATCTTTTCTCCCTGTGCGCCGGCCAGCCGGAAGCGAACCCGGTCGCCCGGCCAAGAGTGATCGGCATCCTTGATCACGTAGGAAATCACGCTCGTTCCGGCCTTGCAGCCGTAATAGGCGGAAAACGTTGCCGTCTCGCCCTTTTCGCTGCGCGGATGCGGGTCGCAGCCGTCAAGTTCGGCCCAGCGTTTCAGCGCGACTTCGCCACCATATTGCCAGTAGGCCTTGCCGCCGCCGCCAAAGGGATTGACGTCGTCCTTGAGACCGGAAAAGGCGATGATGGAGACCGGCTTTGCCGGATGGCAGCTTGCCTTGCGCGGACGCCACACGCCGTCTTCCTGCTCGGGATAACCGGCGCGAAGCCCCATGACGAAGCCGGCCGCTGCGAAATCGCTGTAGCCGTCGCAGACATATTGCGACAGCATGCGGCCGCCGCCCGAATAGCCGGAAGCATAGATGCGGGAAGGATCCACGCAGAAGGTCTCCGTCGCGTAATGGACGGCGGTGCGAATGAAGGCACCTTCATCCAGCCCCTCGGCCTTGGTCACGCCGGGAACGTTCCAGGCATTCGTACCCTTGAACTCGCCGGGCAGGCTGCCCTGAAGCGCCATGACGATGAAGCCCTCGCGCTCGGCCACCTCGTCCCACTGGCTGCGGTTCATCTGGCCGTCGGGATTGCTGTTGCTGCCGTGAAAATCGAACACCACGGGAACCTTGCGTTTCCCGCTATAGTTCGACGGAATGAAATAGACGGCAGAACGCGTCTGGCCGTTGATATCGAGCGACAGATCGTGGCGGCCCGCCGGAAAGGATGCGCCGCAACCAGCGGCAAGGGCACTGCCGACGCCGGCAGCAAGAAAGAAAAGCCCCGAAACGACCAACCGGACAATGCCAGTCGACCGCACGCGGTTGAAAACCGTGCTGGATGTCATGGATACGCCTTCTGTTCGCAGATGCGGGAAAATACCACGTCATGCCACAGCATCAAGCAGTAAAAGCTAATAAATCGTCAATCCAGCCATGCACTATCAGACGGTCAGGTGCCGCCGGGCTTGCGGCGTATCCAGCGTTTCGGCCGGCCCCGTATGCACGATCTCGCCACGATCCATGATGTAGACGTGATCGGCAAGTTCCCGGCAGAAATCCAGATATTGCTCGACCAGCAGGATCGCCATGCCGGTGGAATCCCTGAGATAGCGGATCGCACGGCCGATATCCTTGATGATCGACGGCTGGATACCTTCCGTCGGCTCGTCGAGTACGAGGATCTTCGGCCGCGTCACCATGGCGCGACCGATGGCGAGCTGCTGCTGTTGTCCGCCCGAAAGGTCGCCGCCACGCCGGCCGAGCATGGTCTGCAGGATCGGAAAGAGGCTGAAGATTTCGTCCGGGATGTAGCGGTCCTTGCGCGTGAGCGGAGCATAGCCGGTCTCGAGGTTTTCCTTCACGGTCAGCAGGGGAAAGATCTCGCGCCCCTGCGGCACGTAGCCGACACCGGCCCGCGCCCGGTTGAACGGTGCCAGACCGTTGAGTGCCTCGCCTTCGAAGGAAATCGTTCCGGCCGAGATGGGGTGCTGGCCCGTGACAGCACGCAGCAGCGAACTCTTGCCCACCCCGTTGCGCCCCAGCACGCAGGTGATCTTGCCCATCTCGGCCTTGATCGATACGCCACGCAGTGCCTGCGCGGCTCCGTAATGAAGGTTGATGTTGTCGACTGTCAGCATCGTCGTTCCTCTGAATTCTTGACCTGCAATGGCGCTGCCGCCCCTGGCACCCCGCCCCTCTCCCGGGGTGGGGAGAAAGGCGGGGTCTCCGGAGCGTGAACAGGATTAGCGCCCCAGATAGTTCTCGATGACCTTCGGGTCGTTCGAGACGAAATCGATCGATCCCTCCGCAAGGACCGAGCCTTCCGCAAGGCAGGTGACCTTCACTCCGAGATCGCGAATGAAACCCATGTCGTGCTCGACCACCACGACCGAGCGCGTCTTGGCGATCTGCTTGAGGAGAAGTGCGGTTTCAGCGGTTTCGGCGTCCGTCATGCCGGCAACCGGCTCGTCGACCAGAAGCAGCTTGGGCTCCTGCGCCAGCAGCATGCCGATCTCCAGCCATTGCTTCTGGCCGTGGGAAAGGTTTGCGGCGAGATCGTCCTTGCGCGCTGTCAGCCGGACTGTTTCGAGGATTTCCTCGATGCGCGCCTTGTCATCCGCCGTCAGCCGATAGAACAACGTGGCGAATACGCCGCGGTCGCGGTTGAGCGCCAGCTCCAGATTGTCCCAGACGGTATGGCTCTCGAACACCGTAGGCTTCTGAAACTTGCGGCCGATGCCGAGCTGGGCAATATCGGCCTCGTCCTTCTTGGTCAGGTCAACCTCACCGTTGAAGAACACCTCCCCCTCGTCTGGTCGCGTCTTGCCGGTGATGATGTCCATCATCGTCGTCTTGCCGGCGCCGTTCGGGCCGATGATCGCCCTGAGTTCACCCGGCTCGATGACCAGCGAAAGCGAGTTCAGCGCCTTGAAGCCGTCGAAGGAAACGGACACGCCGTTGAGATAGAGAAGGCTCGTCGGTTTCTTGTCGTCCATCGTCCTCATTCCGCTGCCTGGCCGACGGCGGCTGCGACGCCACCCTCTTCCGCCTTGGTTGCCGTTTTCAGGTCGCGCCGCACCATGGTCTTCTGCTGGATCGTTCCGACGATGCCCTTGGGCAGAAACAGCGTGACGCCGATGAAGAGGCCGCCCAGCGCGAAGAGCCAGAGTTCCGGGAACGCGCCGGTGAAGTAGCTCTTGCCGGCATTGACCATGAGCGCACCGATGATCGGCCCGATCAGCGTTCCGCGGCCGCCGACCGCCGTCCACACCACCACCTCGATGGAGTTGGCGGGCGCGAATTCGCCGGGGTTGATGATGCCGACCTGCGGCACGAACAGAGCGCCGGCAATGCCGGCCATCATCGCGGAAACGACGAAGATGAAGAGCTTGATGTTTTCGACCCGGTAACCGAGGAAGCGCGTGCGGCTTTCCGCATCGCGCACGCCGACCAGCACCTTGCCGAACTTGGAGCGCACGATGCCGGAGGAAATCAGCAGGCACAGCGCCAGCATCAGCGCGGAGCTTGCGAACAACACGGCGCGGGTACCATCGGCCTGCACGTTGAAACCGACGATTTCCTTGAAGTCGGTGAGACCGTTATTGCCGCCGAAGCCCATGTCGTTGCGGAAGAAAGCGAGCAGCAGGGCGTAGGTCATCGCCTGGGTGATGATCGACAGATAGACGCCATTGACGCGGCTACGGAAGGCAAACCAGCCAAACACAAAGGCCAGCAGGCCCGGCACGAACAGCACCATCACCATGGCGAAGGGGAACATGTGGAAGCCGTGCCAGAACCACGGCAGTTCCTTCCAGTTCAGGAACACCATGAAGTCCGGCAGGATCGGGTTGCCATAGACGCCGCGCGAACCGATCTGGCGCATCAGGTACATGCCCATGGCATAGCCGCCGAGCGCGAAGAAGGCGCCGTGGCCGAGCGAGAGGATGCCGCAATAGCCCCAGACCAGATCGAGTGCCAGCGCCAGAAGCGCATAGCAGAGATATTTGCCCATCAGCGATACGGCATAGGTGGGGATATGCAGGAAACTGTCCGGCGGCGTCAGGAGATTGAGCGCCGGAACGAGCACCGCGACGGCCATCAGGATGGAGATGGCGATGACGATCCTGCCTTCGAGGGCGCGGAAGATAAAACCGGTCATCATGCTTCGATAGCCCTCCCCTTGAGCGCGAAGAGGCCGCGCGGTCTTTTCTGGATGAACAGGATGATCAGGACGAGAACTAGGATCTTGCCGAGCACGGCGCCGACCGACGGTTCGAGCAGCTTGTTCAGGATGCCGAGCGACAGCGCGCCGACGAGCGTGCCCCAGAGATTGCCGACGCCGCCGAACACCACGACCATGAAGCTGTCGATGATGTAGGATTGGCCGAGGTTCGGGGAAACGTTGTCGATCTGGCTGAGCGCGACACCGGCAATGCCGGCGATGCCGGAACCGAGCGCGAAGGTGAAGGCATCGACCCACGGCGTACGGATACCCATCGAGGATGCCATGCGACGGTTCTGGGTCACTGCCCGCATCTGCAGGCCGAATGCCGACCGCTTCATCAGCACCAGCAGACCGAGGAAGATCGTCAGCGAGAAGACGGTGATCCACAACCGGTTCCAGGTAACGGTGAGATCGCCCAGCGCAAACGAGCCGGACATCCACGACGGGCTGCCGACCTCCTGGTTTGTGGGCCCGAAGATCGAACGGATCGCCTGTTGCAGGATCAGCGAAATGCCCCAGGTGGCAAGCAGGGTTTCAAGCGGCCGGCCGTAAAGAAACCGGATGACACCCCGCTCGATCACGAGGCCGACGGCTCCCGTCACGAAGAAGGCGACCGGCAGCGCGATGGCGAGCGACCAGTCGAACAGGCCGGGATAATTGTTGCGGATCACCTCCTGCACCACGAAGGTGGAGTAAGCGCCGAGCATGACCATTTCGCCATGCGCCATGTTGATGATGCCCATCACGCCGAAAGTGATGGCGAGGCCGATTGCGGCGAGCAGCAGGACGGAACCGAGCGAGACGCCGTAGATGACGTTCTGCACGCCGTCCCACAGCGCCAACTTGTCCTCGATGGTGCGGATTGCGGTGTCGATGTCGGCCTTCAGCGCGTCGTCGGCATTGGCCGAAGCAGCCATCAGGATGCCGATCGCATCGCGTCCGCCGATCCCTTCGATCACGGCGATTGCCGCCTGCTTGTCTGCAAGCGGACGGTCGGAACCCATGATCGAGACGGCGCGTGCCTGTTCGAGAACCGAACGCACCTCGCCGTCCTTTTCCTCGGCAAGCGCGCTCTCCAGAAGCTCGAGATTGTCGGCACTGGGGGATTTGAGAACGGAAGCCGCCGCCTGCAGCCTGACGGCGCGGTCGGGGCTCATGAGTGTCAGGCCGCCCTGCGCGGAACGGATCGCGCGGCGGAGATTGTTGTTGACCTTGATCTTGGTGAGAGCGCCCCTGCTCTCCTCGCCGACGACTTCGCCGGACAGCGGATCGATGAGCGAGAGCCTGGAGCCGGCGGCCTTCGTGATGAACACGTTGCCGTCCGACTTTCTCGCATAGAGATCGCCTTCGCCCAGCGCCTCGAGCGCCGGCACGACCTTGGGATCGCCGGTCTTGCCGAGATCGCCGATGATCTTCTCCGCCTCGGGAAACGAGGCATTGCCAAGCGCGTTGATGAGCGTCGCAGCATCATCCGCGGCATGGGCAGGCAGGGTGCCGAAGACCAGAACCAGCCAGAGAAACAGTAGTTTGAATAAATTGGATAATGTCATCACATCGCCCCTCATCCGCCGCCCGGCCTTCCTGCGATCGTGTCCGCATTCCCGGCATCTCGTGACCGTTTCACACATCCAGCGGGACGTAAGGTGTTCGCCCCTCTGGTCTGCCGACCATCTCCCTCACAGAAGGGGAGAAGAACCGCGGCGCCGCCTCCTGCAAGCTCAAGCATGGACGGGTATCGAAAAAGCCCCTCCCCTGACGGGGAGGGGTTGGGGAGAGATACGCCTCCCCTAGTGCTTCACGCGGATCAGCTGCCCTTGCCGCCGCACTTGCCGGTGGCAACGTTGAAGTTGCCGCACGACATCGGCTTGCGCCAATCGGAGATCAGGTCCTTCGAGTCCGGCAGATAGTCGGACCATTCGTCGCCAACCACCTGCGGGGTCTGTTGAACGATGTCGAACTGGCCGTCGGCCTGGATTTCGCCGATCAGCACCGGCTTGGTGATGTGATGGTTCGGCATGACGGTGGAGTAGCCGCCCGAGAGGTTCGGAACGGAAACGCCGATGATCGAGTCCAGAACGGCGTCGGTGTCGGTCGTGCCGGCAGCCTCGACGGCCTTGACCCAGGCGTTGAAGCCGATATAGGCGGCTTCCATCGGGTCGTTGGTCACGCGCTTGTCGTTCTTGGTGAAGGCGTGCCATTCCTTGATGAACTCGGCATTGACCTCGGAATCGACGGACTGGAAGTAGTTCCAGGCGGCAAGGTGGCCGACCAGCGGAGCGGTGTCGAGACCGGCAAGCTCTTCTTCGCCGACCGAGAAGGCGACGACCGGAATGTCCTCGGCCTTGATGCCCTGGTTGGCGAGCTCCTTGTAGAAGGGAACGTTGGCGTCGCCGTTGATGGTGGAAACGACGGCGATCTTCTTACCGGCCGAGCCGAACTTCTTGATGTCGGATACGATCGTCTGCCAGTCGGAATGACCAAACGGCGTGTAGTTGATCATGATGTCCTCTTCCTTGACGCCCTTCGACATCAGGTAGGCCTTCAGGATCTTGTTGGTGGCATGATGTCCTCTTCCTTGACGCCCTTCGACATCAGGTAGGCTTTCAGGATCTTGTTTGTGGTCTGCGGATAGACATAGTCCGTGCCGGCCAGAACCCAGCGCTCGACGCCTTCGGTATTGGCAAGGTAATCGACGGCCGGAATGGCCTGCTGGTTGGGGGCAGCACCCGTGTAGAAGATGTTGCGCGAGGATTCTTCACCCTCATACTGAACCGGGTAGAACAGGATCGAGTTCAGCTCTTCGAAAACAGGCAGAACGGATTTACGCGAGGAGGACGTCCAGCAGCCAAAAACGGCGGCGACCTTGTCCTGAGAAATCAGCTGGCGAGCCTTTTCGGCGAAAAGCGGCCAATCGGAGGCCGGATCGACCACGACGGCTTCGAGCTTCTTGCCGAGCACGCCGCCCTTTTTGTTCTGCTCATCAATGAGCATCAGCATGGCGTCTTTCAGCGTCGTTTCTGAAATCGCCATCGTGCCAGAAAGAGAATGCAGCACGCCGACCTTGATCGTGTCGTCGGCGGCAAAAGCGCCGTGGAAGGCGGTGGTGGACAGGATTGCGCCAAGCAGCGCGGCACTGAGCGTCTTGCGGAACATCATCGGAAGGA
>QFQX01000028.1 GCA_003248775.1 Shinella sp.
GTATAGGGTCTGCTAGGATTGAAAATCCGCGTGTCGGTGGTTCAAATCCGCCTCCGGGCACCATTTTTATTAAGTAAAATCAGTGTTTTATGGTGTGGGCGCTTAATGGGTAGGCTGGCGTCGGATGCGCTTGGGTGTCATTCTGGGTATCAGGTGGGATTAAAGACGGCCTGTCCTTTTGCTCACAGCGTCGAGCAGCTTTTGGGGCTGAAGGTCGAGTTCAAGCTCCTGCTGAGCTTTCCTTCGATCTTTGCCGCTGATCGGCAGAAGGAAGTTACGTTGCCGCAACAACTCTTTTGGAGGGATGGCTTGCTTTTTCTGTGTTGCACGGGCTGACTGGCGACCTGCCTCAGCCATCGTGACCGTTGTATACTGTAGTGGGCTGTCGATACCCTTGCCTTTTAAAAGATCATCAATGGTTCTGATTTGAAGCCGGGGATGCCGCCCCTGTGAGCTCTCAAAGAAACCAGCGCTTGCAGCTTCACTTTCCATCTGTGCCGTGGGCGGTGTAAGCGAAATGAATATACCCATTTCGGCATTTTCACGTTCGATTGTTCCTCTTAAGTCCCTTATCATGCTTGGGTTGACCGATTTTCCGCCTTTTACGGAGATGATGCCCATACCGTCGGTCTTGCTGTCCATCTTGAAAAAGAATTGACCGTCTATCCCTTGGTCGCCGCCTTTTCCATATCTCGAATGCCCACCAACAAGTGCGACCGCCCAAAACTGGAACTGGAATTTATCGATCTCCGCCAACGCGGCGGCATCCTCTAGTGTCCGGGGGATGCCGTCAATTTTATACCGCGCAGATGGTACGTAGTGTCTCAGGCGGTCATCAATCACCTGAATAGCGGGGAACGTGACATCTATGCCTATCCAATGCCGTTTATTGCGTTCGGCAGAATGCACGGCAGTTCCGCAACCGCAAAATGGATCGAGGATGACATCGCCAGGATTGCTGGATGTCTCGATTATACGGTCCAGCAGAGCGATTGGTTTCTGAGTGGGATAACCCAGCCGTTCTTTTATGCTCGGGGGCTTAATGTCGTCCCAAGAATTTTGGAGCGGTACGCCGGGCATTTCGTCAAGATACCGCTTATAGTTGGGCATCCCAGTCGAGGCGTAGACGATTCTGCCGGCATTCGAAAACTTCAGCATGTTTTCAAACGAATAGGCCCAAATACGCTTGCCGTAAGGCAGCTTGCCATCATATTCCCAGCCAGGTTTGGCGTGCAGGTATTCGTTTTCTATATCAGCTTCCCACTCCCCGCCCACGAGGCGCTTTATCCGCCATTCATATCGCGTATCACCTCCCGGTTTTGCAGCGGTGAGGTCGCCTTGGCGGTACAATCGGCCTGTGTCTTCATCCTTGAATTTATAGAACTGGTCGATGTATTCCTGATCATAAGGAGTGTATTTCCAATTCCACGTCCATGCGGTCGGGTGTTTCGAGTAAAAAAATATTACGTCGCGAATGTTGCCGTATTGTTTCCTGCCCTGCTTTGCATCGTTGTGGGCAGAAGATCTTTTCCAGCTGATTTCACTTCGGTATCCGTATGGAGAGAAAATACTATCCAGTAACATCTTCAGATAGTGGCTAGCAACGGGATCGCAGTGAAGGTAAAGACTTCCGGTCTGTTTCAGAACGCGATGAAGCTCGATCAATCGAACAGACATCATGGCGAGATAGGCCATCATATCGTTATCGCCAAGCGTAGAACGTAACGCACGGATTGTTATTGACGCTCGGGAGCCTGACCTCAACACATCATCATAGGCCTCTTCAGCAGCAAGGCCCCAATGCCAAGTATCGTCAAAAGCCTCTATTTGTGCTTGTGCATTCCTTCCTCCGGGGCCTCTGAAAAGGATATTGTAATTTGCATTTGAGTTGAACGGTGGGTCAAGATATATGAGATCGATACTTTCGGATCGAATGTGTTCGCGCAGGATATGTAAATTATCACCAAAGAAAAGCTGCCCGCTCATTACACCACCCGCGAAGCCCTAAAGTCATTCAAGAATAGGTTGCTTTAGTTAACGCTTAGTGAGTTGTGTTCTGGCTCTGGCCATCCTGCTCTAGTTGTCGTTCCCTTTGTTTGCAGTGAACAGACTCCGCGCTTCCTTCTCACCCGCTGATCCCTTGAGCCATTGCCACGGAGCGCGAGGTTTATGCGATTTTGCAAGTTCGGGATGCTTCTTTTGATCGCGGACGGCATCACGCAGTCGTTCCCGAGCTTCCTTCGGGTCGATCTTCAACTCGGCGCATAACGCCTTGAGGGTGATGATTTCGGGTGCTTTGTCGGCCATGATCGTCTCCTTCGGTTCAAGACGATCTATCTATTAAGATGACCACAAAGGGCGCGTCAGGGAAGATCCCTAAGCTTCCAGCCCTTCCTTCCTAATTCCGCGCGAGTCGGCTAATTCTCGTGCATGGATCTCGGTGCGCTTCATAATTCGCAAGGCTCGCTTTCGACCGGTGCCGCCCGGTCGGATGGGCGGCTGGTGCGTGTCGTGGTGCCGCTTGCGGTCATGTATAACGGCCTTCTTGCCCTCATCAACGCGCATGTCATGCCGCTTGGTTTTGCGCATGTGGCGCTGGTCGAAATCGGGCTTCTGTTCGTCTCGCTGATGTATCTGCTTTATCGCGGTCTCTCGCGGGAATCCCTGCCGGTCGTCGTGCTGGTCGGCTTTTTCGCGATCGTGATGGCTTATACTTCGGTGGCGAACGGGATGCTGTTCGTCGATTTCTTCCGTAACGTGCTGATCATCGCGGTCTTTTGCCAGCTTGGCGCGATGACGGACGGGCGCACCGTCGAATTCGTCTTTCGCATCTGCTGTATCTGCGTACTGTCGGTGCTGCTGGTGGAGATCGTTTTCACCAAGGTCTATGAGGACCTTCTGTACCCGGCGCTCTATTTTACCAACACCCGTGGCCTCGAGCAGATTTCCTTTGGCGGCTCCAAGATCTTCCAGAACGCCATCAATATTCCCGGCCGCTTTTCTTTCGGTCTTAGCGACCACCGCACGGCGTCGTTGTTCCTCGAGCAGGTGTCGCTCGCCAATTTCTCCGGAGTGCTGGACGTCTATCTCGTCAGCCGGTTCAGCCGGATCAAGCGGTTCGACCGTATCCTCATGGTGTCGACGGTCATACTCATCCTGCTGACCAACGATTCCCGCAGCATGCTGGCCTTTTCCCTTATCTGCCTCGGCGGCTATTTCGTCTTCCCGAAGCTCAGCAACGTACTCCGTCCCATGGTCATGCCGATCATCCTCTGCGCTGGCGCGGTGGTCTTCCTCATGCGGCCGGATGCGAGCGGCGATACGCTGGATGGCCGTATCGTCCTGACGATGAAGGGTTTCCTCAATCTCGATTTCGTCGAACTGCTGGCGCTGAATGTTCGCGTCATCGGCAATTTCGCCGATAGCGGCTACATATATGTCATCAATGCCGGAACGGTTTTCGGCCTCATCGCCTTCTGGCTCTTCGTGACCTTCTATCCCGGCGGGCAGAGCGACGACCAGAAGCGTTGCGCTTTCGCGCTCGGGACCTTCATCTTTCTCAACATGATGATCGGCGGCACTGCGATCTTTTCGATCAAGGTCGGCGCATTGATCTGGCTTCTCGTCGGCTATATGAAATTTTCCGGGGGTGAGGGGAAATTAACTGCGTTGCCCGATCATCAACGACAATAGCTGTAGCATTGGGCTATAGCTCCGTTGACGTATTGCGTTTTCAGGCAACGAACAGACAGATCCCATGTGTGTACAACTGCAATATATAAGAGCGATTGCGGCTCTTCTTGTCGTTTACTTTCACGCAATTCTGCAATTGCAGAAACTCAACCCGGATGCCTGGTTGAGCCCCTATCTGTTCGGCAAGAGCGGGGTTGACCTGTTCTTTGTTCTCAGCGGTTTCGTCATGTGGATCACCACGTCCGACAAGCCGCTGACCGTTGCCGATTTCTGGTGGAAGCGCCTTCGCCGCATTGTGCCGCTCTATTGGGCCGTCACCCTGCTGGCCGCCGGGGTCTCGCTCATCATCCCGCAAATGCTGAAATCGACCCAGTTCGATCTGCCGCATATCCTGGCGTCTCTTGCCTTCCTGCCTTGGATCAACCCGTCGGATCCGGATCATTACATGATCGCGCCGCTGATCGTTCCCGGCTGGACGCTGAACTACGAGATGTATTTCTATCTGCTGTTCGGTCTTTGCCTCGTGGTACCGGTGCGCCACCGGATCGCAGCCCTCGTCGCGCTGATCGGCAGCATCTTCCTGTTCTGCAATCTCGCGCCCGTGAACACCGCCACCCGGTTCTACGGGGATTCGGTGATTTTCGAATTCGTCGCCGGTGTCTTCCTCGGACAGATCTACAAGAAGGGCGTTTCCATGCCCGGTCCGGTTGTCGCTGTGATGGTTGCGATCGGCTTTGCGGCCCTGATGTTCAACGACTATCTGGAAATCGATCTGCCGCGCGTGTTCACCATCGGCATTCCGGCCGTGATCATTATCTTCTTCGCGACGTCGATCCGCATCCCCGACACCAGGTCCTGGCGCTGGCTGCGCATTCTGGGTGATGCCTCCTATTCGATTTACCTGACCCATATCTTCACCTTGGCCGGCTCGCGCATGATCTACCCCCATGCGATCTCCATCCTGCACAGCGACACGCTGTTCGTGGTGCTGATGATGGTAATTTCGATGCTCGCCG
Source organism: Shinella sp. (assembly GCA_003248775.1). GTDB lineage: Bacteria > Pseudomonadota > Alphaproteobacteria > Rhizobiales > Rhizobiaceae > Allorhizobium. Next base: position 4,710 of record QFQX01000028.1, read on the forward strand.
GCATCGCCAGCTATTACATCTTTGAAGTTCCGGTCGGAAAAATGCTGTCGTCGGTAAACCTGCCGCGCGATGGCCGGGCGGTGCCGGTCCAGAATGCGTGATATCGGAGCCGGTAGGACGCAGATGAAGAAACCGGGCACACGCCTTGTCGTCGGCAGCCTCCTTCTGGCGCTGACGGTTGGTTCCGCTCAGGCCGGCAATGCCGATCTCTGCTTTCGCGGTGTGAACCTGTCGGGCGCGGAATATGGTGAGGCGGACGGCAAGGAAGGCATCAACTTCACCTATCCTTCGCAACAGACGGTGAACTACTTCGCCAACAAGGGTTTCGACGCCGTTCGCCTGCCGTTCAAATGGGAACGGCTGCAACGGGCTCTTGGCGCTCCTCTCGATCCGGTCGAACTGGAGAGATTGAAGGCCAGTGTTGCCGGTCTGCGGGCGAAGGGTTTCACCGTCATCCTCGACCCGCACAATTTCGGTTACTATTCCGGCGGAAAGATCGGCACCGCTCAGGTGCCGGCGCGCCAGTTCGCGCAGTTCTGGATCCGGCTTGCCGCCGAATTCGCCAATCAGGACGGCATCGTCTTTGGCCTGATGAACGAGCCTTACGATATCGATCCGAAGGATTGGCTGGATGCCGCGAACCAGGCGATTGCCGGCATCAGGGCGGTCAAGGCGCGCAATCTCATTCTGGTGCCGGGCACGTACTGGAGCGGTGTCAGCAGCTGGGAAACGGATTTCGGCAAGGGCGCGAATGGCCCTGTGATGCTTGGCGTTCGCGATCCGATCGACAACTACGGCTTCGAAGTCCATCAATACATGGACGAGGATCTTTCCGGCACGCACACCGCCTGTGTGAATGCCGACATCGCCGTCAACGCGATCGCAAAGCTTTCCGACTGGCTGCGCGCCAACGGCAAACGCGCTTTTCTCGGTGAATTTGGTGGCTCCGAAGAACCGGATTGCCTTGCCGGCCTGAAGCGGATGACCGGGCAGATGGCCGAGGATTCCGATGTCTGGCTTGGCTGGACCTATTGGGCCGGCGGCGATTGGTGGCCGGAGGGCGAAGGCAACAACATCAAGCCGACGGCCAAGGGCGACCGCAAGCAGCTTTCGTCACTTGTTCCCAATCTGTCGCCGCCGGCATCGAAACCGGGGTCGTGCGCCATCATTCCTCCGCAGGGATAAGACTAAATTAACCATGAAGTTTCATGATTTATCGAGAAACGGACGTCTCGTGGTCAGCCTGCGAGACGTGTTCCCGCGTGACTGAACGTAACCAGTTCGATGAAGAGTGTGACCTGAGCATATGGCCGGCCCCAAAAGCGAATATCGGCGCATCAGCGATCGTTCCGCCTCCTCGGACGGGGGAGGCAATGTCAGCCTTCGCCGGTATCTGGATGCCTCGCAGGATAAGCGGTCTCTCCGCGAAGACTGGACTGATGCCCGGACGAGCCGGAATGAGGTCAGGTCGGTTGCGGCAGAACAGGTTGCTCCACACGCGCGGATCGAAGAACCTTTTCACAAAACCACTCAAGTGCCACAACCGGATGCACGCGAATTAGCGGACATCGCCGAACGAAAGAATACTGGCACGGCCATCAATGACGGGCCGCTGGTGGTTGACCTGCAATTCGTCTTTTCCGCGGCCTGGAAGCGGCGCACGATCATTCTCGCCGGTGCTGTCGTCTGTGGTCTCCTTGGCGGAGCGATGACCACTCTGTTATCGAAGAACTACAGCGCCGCCGTCACGCTCTATTTTGATCCCCAGAAGCTCGCCGTGGAACTCGTTGACGGGGACCGGTCGACCTCGCCGGAAGTGCTGAACGCGACCATCGATAGCCAGACGCGCATCATCACCTCCTATTCCGTTCTCGAAAACGTCGCGAAGAACCTCAAGCTGACGTCCGATCCGGAGTTCGTGGGCAAGCCTTCGGGAAATGCCACCGCCGACATGAATGCCGTCGTCTCCAATCTACAAAAGCATGTCGAGGTTGCCCGCCAGGACAGCACCTACATCTTTCAGGTCAAGGTGAAGGCCAACACGCCGGATAAATCTGCCGATATCGCCAATGCCGTGGTCGCGGCCTATCTCACGGATACGCGGCTCAATGCCGAAAGCAGCTATGGCAGCGTCAACGCCGGCCTCGTCGGTCGTCTTACCGATCTGAGGCAGGCGGTTATCGCCGCCGAGGCGGAGGTCCGGGATTTCACTTCCAAGAATGACCTTTACGCTGTGGGTGGTGATCAGATTGCCGACAAGCGCCTGCAGTCGCTGGACGATCTGCTGGTTACGGCGCAGCACAAGACCATATCGGCGAAAGCCCAGCTCGATACCGTATCGAAACTGGGTGTCGACAACGTCCTGATTGCCGATGGTGGGGGCGATAATGGAAGCTCGAGAACGATTGCCGATCTCAGGAACCAGTATGCAAGCCTGTCCGCCAATGTCAGCAGCCTGACCGAGCGGCTGGGGCCGAGGCATCCGCAACTGCAATCGGCGAAGGCCTCGCTGGAAGACGTCAAGCGTCAGATCCGCTCTGAGCTTGAGCGCATGGTCGTGGCCGCGCGTAACGCCTATCAGTCGGCCCAGAACGAAGAGGCGGACCTTGTGAAGGAGATGAATGTCCAGAAGGCTTCCCAGGCCACAAATTCCACCGCGCTCATCGAACTCAGCGAACTGGAGCGCAAGGCAAAGGCCGCCCGTGACATCTACGAGGCGGTTCTGAAGCGCAGCGAGGAAACGTCGGCGCAAAAGAGCCTCTACGAAAGCAATGTGCGCATCGTTGCACAAGCGATCCCTTCTCAGGTGCCGGATGGGCCAAGCCGTAAGGCGCTTCTGATCGCCGGCGTCTTCGGGGGCGGCGTTCTCGGTCTGGGACTTGGGGTCGTAGCGGCTGTCGCTTATGCTCTTTATGCCAGGATCAAAGGTCGATCCTCAGCCATCGGGACACGGTGACACTGCGGGGGAGCTGGGGTTCACGATCAGTTGCGGATTGTTCGGGTGGTGTCGCGGCCGCGAGAAATACGTTGCGGGCAGGCGCTCGTCATCCAACAATGGCGATAGGCTTATCCGGCAAGGACTTTCAGGAAAAGAGGAATGTCTCCGAAACAGGACACTCAAGTCTCTTGTGAAATGCGAGGCGGGAAGGATCTCCCCGGCGGCGACTTGGACGAAGCTTGCAAGGGCGCGACGGCTGGCGAAAAGCTTCTTGCCGAGGAGATAGAAAGACAGAAGTCGGGGATAACACACGCGTCCCTCTGGATCTGGCTGCCGGGAGTGCTTTTCCTTGCCGTTCTCTTGTTGCTGGCACTGCATTTCGAAGAGCTGAAGCATTTTGCCGAACTCGCTACCGCTGCCGATGTGCGATGGCTGCTGCTCGGGGCGGCCGTCCAGGCGCTGACTTATGTCTGCGCTGGCGGTGTATGGTGGCTTGCTCTTTGCCACGCCGGCTATCCAATGCGCTTTATCGGTTTTGCTCCGCTCGGGCTTGGGAAATTGTTCGTGGACCAAGCCCTGCCGACTGGCGGCGTCAGCGGAACTATCCTTGTGACCGCAGGCCTGAAGAACCGCGGAATACCCTTGCGTATCGCTTTCTACGCTATGCTGACAGGTCTCTTCACCTACTACTCAGCCTATCTTGCGTCCGCTGTCGTCTGCTTCTTCGTCATCTACATGGATCACAGGATGGGATCCGTTCTGGCCTCAACCTTTGCCGTCTTCGCAGTCGTTGCATTGTTTATCCCCTTGTCAGTCCTTTTGATGAAGGCGTTCGGCCCGCGCTTCATTCCCGGATGGATTGCAAGACAGAGAATTGTCAGGATATTGCTGCTTGAGATTGCCGAGGCGCCGCTTGCGCAATTGCTGAACAGACGTCTGTTTCTCGGCGCTTTCTCGTTCCAGATTGCTATCGTGGTCCTGGATGCGACAACGCTCTGGATCGCTTTCAAGGCAATTGGCCGCGACGTGGATGTGCTTGTTGCTTTTGCCGGCATGGTTGCCGGTTCGATTGGAGCGACTATCGGCCCCGCCCCGTTGGGGCTCGGTACATATGAGGGTTCCGCAGTGGCAATCCTTGCAATCCTTGGAGTTCCCGTTGCCCCTTCGATAACAGCTGTCATCCTGTTCAGGGGGCTTTCGTTCTGGCTTCCAATGGTTCCCGGGATATGGTTTGCGCGCCGGGAACTTGCTCTTCACAAGAACGGATCTCCCTGAATTCAGGGGGCAGACGTCAATGAGGGTGTTGACGTCACCCCTTGGAGCGGAGGGATTGCGGCAGGAGATTGCGACCGATCCGCTCGACGATCCGCTGGCGCACCAGCGGCTCGTTGGCGATGAGCTTGGCCATCTTGGTGAACTCTCGCTTGACGCGCGCCCTGTGGAACGCCGCAATCGCTGCCTCGCGGTGCAGGACGGCAATGCGCTTGGCAAAGCCGCTGTTTTCTTCCGGCGAAAGCTGTTTCCCGAGCCGTTGCCAGATTTCCGCCAATCCATGGATAAGGGGTTCGGTATCGGCGGTGCTACGTGAATAGGGAGAGGCGGCACGGCTGACAAGGCCGACCGGCATGGCATAGACATAGAGCGCTTCGTTGACGAACATCGCCCGTCCGCCATGCGCCATGAATTCGAGATTGAAGATCAGGTCTTCGCCGACGCGCACGTTTTCCCGATAGGACATGTCGTGGTCCACGAGGAATTGCCTGCGGATCAGCGGCTGCAGATATCCGAAGTCGTGAGTGTCGGCCGCGCTCGGCAGAACGAAGTCGATCAGGTGAAGGCAACGCTCGTCAATCTTCTCGTAGATCGGGCCGGTCTCGATGCCAGCCCCGACATCGTAGCCCATGATGTTGTCCGCGATGAAATCTGCCTCGTCCGCATGTGCGAGCAGGCGGACCAGGCGGTTCGGCTTCCACCAGTCGTCGGAATCGAGAAGTCCTATCCATTCTCCACGGGCAGCCTTGAAGCCGATGTTGCGGGCTGCGGAAGGCCCCCCGTTCTTCTCGCAACGGATCACCCTGACTCGGTCGTCATTGGCGTAGGATTGGCTGACGAAGTCGGCGGTGCCGTCGGATGAGGCATCATCGACGACGATAACCTCCACTGGCACCTTTTCCTGCTGAAGTGCACTATCGATCGCCGTACGCACACAATCACGCGTGTTGTACGTGGGCATGACGACGGAAACCGTCGGATAGTCACTCATGAACAGGGTCCCGCTTTATTCTTCTCCGTTATCTTCCAACTATAGCAGCCACGCAGGTTTCTATTTCATGAATCCGGCTTTCGACATTTTGTAAATGGAACGAACTTGCTGCGGGAAGACCCGTTTCTGGATCTTCCTCACGAAATCTCAACATTGCCTGCGCTAGGTTATGATCTGTCAAAGTTCTGCGTTTTTGATCCAAGGCCTGTGAAATGTCCTATTTCGTCCAAAACCTGCGTCGTTTCGCCGGCGAGCTTCTGGAGGACCCGGTCGCCGGACCGGCGAGGGTTTCCGCAGCCCTGAAAGTGAAATGGAAGACCGGCCTGGAGCAGGCGTTCGGCTCTTCAGGCATGGGCCGCCGCCTTGCGGCCCGCTATCGCGGCCGCGGTGTCGTGCTGATGTTTCATGAGATCCATGACGACGTTGAAGACAACCTACGCATGGGCTGCAGCCCGGCGCAATTGCGCACGGTGCTTATGGCCTTGAGAGCGGAGGACCGGGATATCGTCACGCCGGACGAGGCCGTGAAGCGTCTCGCCGATCCGCAGGCTGGGGATTTTGCCATCCTGACCTTCGATGACGGGTATCGCGACAACCGGACGATGGCACTGCCGATTCTGGAAGAGTTCGGGGCGCCGATGACCATGTTCGTGCCGACGGGCATGGTGACGCGTGAGGTCTACGCCTGGTGGCTTGGTCTCCGGGCGCTGTTCCAGAGCAGGGACGAGGTGGATATCGAGGCGATGGAGCGGCGTTTCGTGCTTGCCGATGCGCCATCCCGAAATGCGGCCCTGCGTCAGGTCGGCCTCTGGATCGGCACCGACCGCGCCCGGGCGGAAGCCTTGAAGCCGACCTTCGCGCGTCATGCCATTTCCATTGCCTCACTGGTGGACGAGGTCGCGATGGGCGAGCAGGAAATCCGAAGCTTTGCCGATCATCCACTGGTGACCATCGGCGGACATACCACGACGCATACATTTCTTTCCGGTCTGGATGATGCGGCCGCCTATCGGGATATCGCCGACAACAAGGACTATCTCGAAAATCTTCTGGAGCGTCCCGTCCGGCATTTCGCCTACCCCTACGGAACCGAGGGCGCCTGCGGAAAGCGCGAGGCGGAATATGTGAAGGCCGCAGGCTTCAAGACGGGGTTCACCACACGTTCGGGTCACCTCTTTCCCGCCCATCTCTCGACACCTTGCCTCATGCCTCGTGAGGATACCGGTTTCGCCTGCATGTCGGGCTCTCAACTCGAAAACCGGCTGAGCGGCGCACGCCGGGCGCTTGTCACCCATTTCGGCGATCCGGTTGCCGGCCTTCGCTGAAGGGACTGGTTTTCATCCTCGGGAATTAGCCATCATCCTTATTTCGGGTGAGAAAACTCGCAAAGCAATGGAACCATTTCCCTGCTGCGGAGTTTGGGCGCCGGGAGGAATACACATGTCCGAAATCTTCTGCGATATCGTCCCGCACCCGGAGGGCTGGATGTTTGTAAGCGAAGGCGTTCAATCGCCTATTTTCCCATGTTACCAGATGGCGGTTGAGGCGGCCTATCGGCACGCTAATACAGCGGCGCACGCGAGACGCTTTCTCATCCTGCGCCAGCAGGATCTGAAGGGGCAGATGCGCTCGCTTGCCGGCCATGATGGGATTGCTCCATCGGGAGACGAAGCGCGGGTCGTCCACTGATAGGACTTGTCCGGTCAGCCCCTGACGCGATCTGCGACTTTTATGCTGACGTTGACCCTCTCGACACCGGGAACCGACATCGCGACCTCGATCGCGCGGTCAACTTCATCCGACCAGAAAAGGTTGCCGCTGAGCGTGATCGTGTTTCCCGTAGCGGTTACAGTAATGTCGCTTGCGTCCACGCCCTGTGCAATGGCCAGCGCTCGGGCTACGGCGCTTTCCAGCGGTTCATGATCGGGATTTTCGCTCTCGATTTCGGGGATTTCTTCATGGAATCGCGGCGGTTTGAAAACCATCTCTGCCTCCCTGCGGACGCCACTCGCGCCCTGACCACCCATGCTTCCGCCGTGCCGTTGCGGCTTCCTCGCGGCGTTGGGTGTGCCTGATAAACTGGCTCCTGATGCCCTAACTCCCGAAAGTCTGCTTTGTTCCTACCATTTCCCTTCGATGGTTGGCAGCGCGTTGAACCTGCGTTATCAATACATTAGTGACTTCAGCGGCGGGGAGGCATAATGGATTGCTTTGAACGGCACAGTCTTGTCCACGATTCGAGCGTGGGTCTACGGGGACGATGAACAGACTTTCAAAGCTTTTCCCTACGGCTTCTCTCAGCGTCTATCTGGTCGCCATGGCCGTTCTGGCAACCGTTCCCCTGTTGGTTTTCGTAGTTTTCCTGCTCTCCGAGCTTGAGCGCAATGAATATGATGCCTTGCGGCGTGAAGCGGCGCTGGATGCCCAGACCATCGCGGTCAATTTCGAACGCAAGCTCGAGGATATGGCGACGACACTGCGTCTTCTTTCCGGCGCTTCCGAATTGAAGTCCGGCGATCTCGCCGCCTTTCATGCACGCACGTCGGCGAGCCTCGGGGAAGGCTCGCTCTATGTCCTGCTGGTATCGGCCGACGGCACGCAGAAGCTCAATACCCGGGTGCCCTTCGGCACGGCGCTCGGCAAGATGTCCAATGTCGAGGGCCTGCAGTCCGCCATCACGGCAAAGCGGGTACAGGCGTCCGGCATCTTCTACGGCGCGACCGCCAAGCAATGGGTTTTCAACCTGACGATGCCGCTTCCCGAGGATCTGTCGGCCGTCGGCGCTGCCATCGTATTGACCCAGAATGCCGGCGATCTCGCCAGCATGACATCGACGGACGGCCTGCCGAACGGTTGGTCTGCGGCCCTTATCGATGGTGAAGGCAAGGTGATCGTCTCGAGCGGACCGGACAATATCGCTTCTGCCCAGCCTTTCCCCGGGCCGCTGCTGAAACTTATGACAGGGACGAATTCCAGCGCCGTTCTGCGCGACGGAGATGCGAAAACCATGCTGGGTTACGCCAAAGTTGGCGATTGGCCATGGCGGGTTGTGGTCTGGGGGCCTGTGTCGGCGGCCCAGAGTACCATCGTCAGCACCTGGCGGCAGCTGATTCTCGGCAGCGTCGTCCTTCTCGGCATCAGTCTCGGCGTCGTGCTGATCGCGGCCAACCAACTGCGCCGCTCGATCCGCCAGATCGCCCGCATGGCCGAGCGTATCGGTCATGGTGAGATCGTGTCCCCGGAGATTACCAAGGTTCGGGAGGCCAATCAGGTTTCCATAGCGCTTTCCAATGCCTCCTTCGATCGGGCTCAGGCAGAGGAGAGGGTGCATTTCATCCTGCAGGAGTTGGTGCACCGCACGAAGAACATCCTCTCGCTGGTGCAGGCGATGATGCGCCAGCTTGCCCGAAGCACCGATGACATCGACGAATTCCAGAAGGCGGTAAGTGGTCGCCTCTCGGGCCTTGCCCAGTCGATCGAGGCGCTCGCCAAGCAGGAGTGGGGCGGCATTCCCATTTCGAACGTCATCAAGCTGCAACTGGCGACGGTGACGGGTGATAGCGAGCGGATCACGCTACGCGGTCAGGATTTTCTGGCCAATGCCAATGCGGTGCAGAATCTCGGCCTGGTGCTCCACGAACTGGCGACCAATTCCGTGAAATACGGAGCCCTGTCGGTGCCGGAGGGCCGCATTCTCGTGGAATGGGAGCGGTTTGTCGATGAGGAACAGCAGGTCGGTCTTCGCATGCGCTGGAGCGAAAGCGGCGGCCCACCGGTGGTACAGCCATCCCGGCGGGGCTTCGGTACGACTGTCATCGAACGCCACGCGGCCGCTGCCTTTGGCGGGAAGGTCAGCATCGATTTCGATGAAAAGGGACTGCTATGGTCACTAACCGCGCCCCTTTCCGCTTTCGAGAGCAAACGCGGTCAAGTTGAACATCCCGGATCATGAGGCGGCACCTCTTGCCTTTATCCGTTGCAGCGCTGCTGCCCGCTCCCGGGCCGTAACAAGTATCTCTCGGATTTCGTCGCTACGTTCCACACCAGAGGCATAACCGGCCGATGGTGTCAGGCCAGGGTCTTCGGCGCCATCGGGCGTCAGGACGTCCTGTTCCAGCGAACGAACCATATCCGTCAAAGCCTCGGGCGACATCATCGCCGCGGCCAAGAGCGACACAAGTATCTCACGATGCGCATTCAACCGCCCCTCGATTGCCTGATGTACCAGCTCCGCCATCGCTTCAACCTCTGTGCCTGCTCGAAATGAAGGTGGCGAGACAACGCGGGAATAGAGGGAAAGTTTCAGCCGCCGCGCACGCATTTTGCAAACAGGCCACTTTCCCCACGCCCCATCATCTGGTCGTCAAGAACGCGGCCTATCAGCCTGCAATAATCGATGCCTCGTGACCATTCATGCCCGAGGTCGCAAACCGGAAAGCTGATTCAGATGTATAATGCCCAAGACGATGACCGTTATGAGTTTGCCCATGCCCTGACCCTCGAGGCGGGCGCTCTGGCGCTTGCCCATTTCCGCAATCTGGAAGCGCTGGTGATCGAGGAAAAGAAGAGTGGTCAGGACGTGGTCAGCATTGCCGATCGCGAGGTGGAAGACCTGATCCGCAACCGGATCTCCGTCGCATTCCCCGATGACGGGTTTCTCGGTGAGGAAACCGGGCTGACGGAAGGCGCAAGCGGCTATCGCTGGGTGGTCGATCCGATCGACGGTACAAGCTGCTTCCTGCATGGCTACCGGGAATGGTGCGTATCGGTCGCGTTGATGAAAGGCGATGAAACCATCATCGGCCTCGTCTATCAGCCAACGGTCGATGAGTTCTTCACGGCGCGCAAGGGGAGCGGAGCATTCCTCAACGGCAAGCCGATCCGAGTTGATGCCCGCGCGACGATTGCCAACGGATTGCTGGGCCTTGGAGCGAACGGTCGCGTACCGATCCGTTCGATTACGTGTTTTGCCGAGGCGCTGCTGGAGGCCGGCGGCATGTTCATCCGCAGCGGCTCCGGAGCATTGATGCTGACCCATGTCGCCTGCGGTCGTCTGGCTGGTTATTACGAACCGCATATCAATGCCTGGGATTGCCTCGCAGCGCTTTGCCTGATCCGCGAAGCCGGTGGCTGGACTGCGGATTTCCCGGGTCCCGATGGCCTGTTGGCAGGCGGCAAGGTGGTCGGAGCGGCGCCGCAGATCAGCGGCGAACTGGAAGCTCTCATACAGCTTGCCACGGCCCGCGCTGCCATCTGATGTGACATTCGGCACGCTCTGCGCACACTCGAAGCTCGCTGCAATGCAGAAAGCTTCGAAATGACGCCGCTGGAAGGAATTCATTAACTTTCAGGCAAGGAATTAACCATAAAGATTGTAGGACACGTCGGAGAGGGACTCCCGCAAGGGGCGTTTCCGTCGGGCATGAAGCCATCCCGTCGTACCGGTTTCGGTCCGGTATGAGAAGCAATGACACAATTCCGGGGTAAGCCTTCGCTGAAAGCGATGCCGTCTGCCGCATCTTCGGATGCCGCCAAAACGTGTATCCGCGCAATCGATGACAGACCCGGAAATGACAGGACCGATCCGAGGGAGCGGTTCAGGAACGGGGATGGCAGTGGGGCAGGTTTCGCCGTCAGATCGGCCGGGTAATGCACAGGCAGGCAGCCTGCGCGACCGGTTGCGTTTTGCCGGCCTGGACGACGGCTTCTGCGATCTTCTGCGCCAGCACCGCCACGTGCTGGAACCCAGCCTGAAACTGGGGCTTCGCGATCTTTTCCAGCGTCTCCAGACCTTTCCCGACGCCGCCCGCAATTTCACCAGCGAGCGCCAGCTCGATCGTCTGCATGACCTGCTGGCCTCCCATTGGGAGGTGCTGACCGACGCGCGTTTCGATGCGCTTTATGCCGAGCGGGTCAAGGTGCTGTCCGATACCGAGAGCCGCATGGGTCTCGATCCGCGCTGGCATGTCGCCGGCCATGGCGTGGTACTGGAGCATCTGCTCGGCGCGGTGATGCAGGATCTGGCCGGCCGCAGCCTTCTTTCCACCGGTCGCAAGAAGAGCCGCGAGATTGCCGATCTGGTCGGCGCAATCGTCCGTCTGGTGATGGTGGATGTCGAGATTGCCGTCTCGCTGCGGTTCAACGAACTGCGCGTCAAGCATCACAAGGAACTCGCCGCGCAGCGCGAAAAGGATCGCGCCGTCTTCGAGGAAATCTTCACGCCCGTTGTCGATGCTCTTGCCGAACGGGACCTGACGGTTCGCATTCCCGATGGTGTGCCGCAAACGCATGCGGCTCTGGCCGGCAGGATGAATGCCGCGCTCGATCAGCTGCAGCAGGCCTTCCTGTCATCCGAGGAAAAGGCCCGTCTTGCCGAAACCTCGACCGCGGCATTCAACGCCTCCGCCGAAGACTTCGCCGGACGCGCAGGCAGCCAGTCGGAAAAGCTGACGGATGCTGCGCATGTTCTCGACGCCCTGACGGCTGGCGTGCGTGAAAGCGCTGGCAGGACCAGAGCCGCGGAACAAAGCGTTGCCGCCACCCGCCAGTCGGTCGAGGCGAGCGGCAATGTCGTGGGACAGGCGATTTCCGCCATGTCCGACATCGAGGCTTCCGCCGAACAGATCGGTCATATCATCGGCGCCATCGACGAGATCGCCTTCCAGACCAATCTTCTGGCGCTCAATGCCGGGATCGAGGCGGCGCGCGCGGGCGATAGTGGCCGAGGCTTTGCCGTGGTCGCGCAGGAAGTGCGCGCGCTTGCCCAGCGGTCGGCGGATGCCGCTCGGGAAATCAAGACACTTGTCGCCACCACCAAGGCTCAGGTCGAGGCCGGCGTTGACATGGTTGCCCGCACCCAGGACGCGATTGGCGGCATTGTCACCCAGGTCGGTGGGATCAATGACGCTGTATCCGATATCGCCCGGGAAAGTGCGAGCCAGGCGGCGGGGTTGGAAGCCGTTGCCGGCACGGTCGCAAACCTTGGCGCCGAGGCGGCGGAAAATGCCGAACGCGCCCGTCAGTCCCACGAAGGCACCGACCGGCTGCAAACCGTTATCGTCGAGCTCGGCCGCACGATCCGTGAATTCCATATCGAACGGCAGGGTAGGACGCCGAAGGCGGCTCGTCCCGCAATCGAGATTGCCGGCTCACCGGCTCCGCTGGGCCGTCCGGCTGAACAGTCGTTGCCGCTTTCGGCACCCCACGACGATTTCGACTTCAATGACGACTTCGACTTTCATGTCGGGATCGCAGGGCTCGGAGGTTGAGGGGATTGTTTACTACCTTCGGGTACACAAGGAATATCGGGCGGGCCATGCGACCTGAGGATCGGCGGAGGTACGGACCGCCGTGCAGCAGGCAGCGTTATGAGGTCCAAAGGCTCGTAAGACAAGGAAAGAACTGATGGCAAGCAAGAAAGGCGAACAGAAGAGTCTGAAACTGTCCGCGGTGCTGGACCTGAATGAGGCTTCGAACCTTCGGGAAAACCTCATGTCCCTGCGCGGCGGCGGGGTGGCGATTGACGCTTCCGGTGTCGAGCGTGTCGGCGCCCAGTGTGTGCAGATCCTCATGGCTGGCGCCAGCGCATGGGAAGCGGACAAGAAGCCCTTCTCTTTCGTGAAGGTTTCAGATGCCTTCACCAAGACACTTCAACTGATTGGCGTGAACATTGATCATCTGCTCGCTAAGGAGAGCCGGTAATGAAGAAAAAAGTACTCACAGTGGATGACTCCAGAACCATCCGCAACATGCTGCTGGTGACCCTCAACAATGCCGGCTTCGAAACCATTCAGGCCGAGGACGGCGTGGAAGGCCTCGAAGTTCTCGAGGAAGCCAATCCCGACGTGATCGTAACCGATATCAATATGCCGCGCCTCGACGGTTTCGGCTTTATCGAAGGCGTTCGTCGCAACGAGAAATATCGTGCGATTCCGATCCTGGTCCTGACCACGGAAAGTGACGCCGAAAAGAAAAACCGTGCCCGCCAGGCTGGCGCGACCGGATGGATCGTCAAGCCTTTCGATCCGACCAAACTGATCGATGCCATTGAGCGTGTAACCGCCTAAGCCGGGATTTTCTCCTATGGATATGAACGAAATCAAAGAGATCTTTTTCCAGGAATGCGAGGAGCAGCTCGCGGAACTGGAATCCGGTCTTCTGAAAATGAATGACGGGGATCGTGACCCGGAGACAGTCAATGCTGTGTTCCGGGCCGTTCACTCGATCAAGGGCGGCGCTGGTGCCTTCGGTCTCGATGACCTCGTGGCGTTTGCGCATGTCTTTGAAACGACTCTTGATTGCGTTCGTTCCAACAAGCTGGACCCGGGTCCGGAAGTCATGAAGGTAATGCTGAAGTCGGCCGACGTACTGGCTGACCTCACCAACGCTGCCCGTGACGGCGGCAGCGTCGATGCCGCCCGCTCCAGCGGTCTTGTCAAGGAGTTGGAAGCTCTTGCCAACGGCGAAGTGCCGGTGGCCTCCGCTCCGGTGGCTGCAGCCCCCAAGCCTGCAGCCAAGGCTCCCGCAAAGGCGGCGGCGCCAGCTGCTCCCACCGACGACAGCGGCTTCCAGCCGATCCCCTTCACCTTCGACGGTTTCGGCGAAGACGAAGAGCCGACGATAGAGGCTTCGACCTTCGACGTGACCTTCAAGCCGCGTCGCGAGCTTTATGCCAAGGGCAATGAAGCCGCCCTGCTGTTGCGCGATCTCTCGCGTATCGGTGAAATGAGCATTCACTGCAATATGGAAGACCTGCCGTCTCTCGACGACATGGACCCTGAAGCGGCCTATTTTTCCTGGAAGGTCCAGATCAAGACGGAGAAGGGCGAAGAAGGCATCCGCCAGGTCTTTGAATTCGCCGAATGGGATTGCGATCTCGAGGTCAAGCTGCACGAGCCCGATACCGCTGCCGAAGCCGGCGAGGAACTGCCGATGGTGCCGGTTCCTTTCGATCTATCCATTCTCGATGACACCGACGAAGCGCATGAGGATACCGAGGAGCATCACCTCGATGCTACCGTTTCCGCCGCCGTCGATGCCGCCGAGACCGCAAGCAATGTGATGAAGCTTGCCGCCGACAACGCCAAGGTCGAGAAGAAGGAAACTCCGGCTGCCGCTGCGGCAGCAGCTGCCGCAGCGCAGAGCAATGCAGCCGCAGGTCAGACCATCCGCGTCGATCTCGATCGCGTCGACCGCCTGATCAACCTCGTCGGCGAGCTCGTCATCAACCAGGCGATGCTTTCCCAGAGCGTCATCGAGAACGACAACAACGGTGCCTCGTCCATCAACATGGGCCTCGAAGAGCTGCAGCAGCTCACCCGCGAGATCCAGGACTCGGTCATGGCGATCCGTGCGCAGCCGGTGAAGCCGGTCTTCCAGCGCATGTCGCGTATCGTTCGCGAAGTCGCCGACATGGTCGGCAAGACGATCCGCCTCGTCACCGAGGGTGAAAACACCGAAGTGGACAAGACGGTCATCGACAAGCTCGCCGAGCCGCTGACCCACATGATCCGCAATGCCGTCGACCACGGTATCGAAACACCCGAAAAGCGCGTGGCCGCCGGCAAGAATCCGGAAGGTACGGTCAAGCTGACCGCAAAGCATCGCTCCGGCCGTATCGTGATCGAACTGGTGGACGACGGGGCCGGCATCAACCGCGAACGTGTCCGCCAGAAAGCTATCGACAACGACCTGATCGCCGCCGATGCCAACCTGACGGATGAGGAAATCGACAACCTGATCTTTATGCCGGGCTTCTCCACCGCGGACAAGATTTCCGACATCTCCGGCCGAGGCGTCGGCATGGACGTCGTAAAACGTTCGATTCAGGCACTCGGTGGTCGTATCTCGATCAGCTCCAGACCGGGACAGGGCTCGACTTTCACAATGAGCCTGCCGCTGACGCTTGCTGTTCTCGACGGCATGGTGGTGACGGTTGCTGGTCAGACGCTCGTCGTTCCGCTGACCGCGATCGTCGAAACGCTGCAGCCGGAAGCACAGAATATCCATTCCTTCGGATCCAACCAGCGGCTGATCTCGATCCGCAACTCGTTCTGCCCGTTGGTCGATGTCGGCCGGATCCTGAACTTCCGTGCGACTCAGGCCAACCCGATCGAAGGCGTGGCTCTGCTGGTCGAATCCGAAGGCGGCGGTCAGCGCGCCCTCATGGTCGATGCCATTCAGGGTCAGCGCCAGGTAGTCATCAAAAGCCTGGAAGCGAACTACACCCACGTTCCCGGCATCGCTGCTGCGACGATCCTCGGCGATGGGCGCGTCGCGCTCATTCTCGATGTCGATGCGGTGGTCGCGGCTTCGCGTGGCCAGTCGTTGAAGCAGGAAATGTCGTTGGCGGTCTGAGGACGGTAGAGAGTTAGTATCAGGGTAGCGTCATGTCGTATGCGGCAAAAAACTTGGTCCAGGGGAACCGGGAGCTCATCGCATTCCGGATCGGTGATCAGGAATTCTGCGTGAGCATCATGTCGGTGCGCGAGATTCGCGGCTGGACGCCTGTGACACCGCTACCCCATACGCCGTCCTACATGATGGGCGTCATCAACCTGCGCGGTGCCGTCCTGCCGATCATGGACCTGTCGAGCCGATTGGGCATGAAGCCGGTGGAGCCGACAGCCCGCCATGTGATTATCGTCGCCCAGGTGCATACCAAGGTGGTCGGTCTTCTGGTCGATGCCGTATCCGATATCCTGACCGTCACCGACGAGCAGATCCAGCCGACGCCGGAGATTTCCTCCGACCTCGCAAAACAATATGCCCGGGGCATCCTGGCGATCGACAAGCGCATGATCTGTCTGGTCGAACTCGGTGCCCTCATCGTTGACACTGAAAGCGAGGCTGCATGACGGTTGCCATCGGTACTTCCGCCCGTCTCTCGGACGACGAGGTACTCGCCAGCGGCGAATATCCGCTGACCCGGCGGGACCTCAACGAGATCGCCGCGATGATCTATTCGGATGCGGGGATTTCGCTCAACGACTCCAAGGCGTCGCTCGTCTATTCGCGCCTGTCGAAGCATATCCGCAATCTTGGGCTTTCGGGTTTCCGGGCCTATTGCAATCTCGTAGCATCGCCGGAAGGTGCTGCCGAGCGCCGTGAGATGCTGTCGCATCTGACGACGAACTTCACGCGTTTCTTCCGCGAGAACCATCATTTCGACCATCTGCGCACCGACGTGCTGCCGGAGCTGATCAATCGCGCCAAGGCCGGCGGTCGTGTCCGCATCTGGTCGGCTGCCTGCTCAGACGGGCAGGAGCCCTATTCCATCGCGCTGACGGTTCTGTCGCTGTTGCCGAATGCGGCGGATTACGATTTCAAGATTCTTGCGACCGATATCGATCCCAAGATCCTGGCGCTCGCCAAGGCCGGCTGCTACGACGAAACGGCTCTCGAGACCGTTGGCCCTGCCATGCGCAAGCAGTGGTTCCGTGAGGTCGACATCAACGGCCGCCGCAAGTTCCAGATCGATGACCGGGTCAAGCGCCTGATTACGTTCAACGAACTGAACCTCATGTCGCAGTGGCCGTTCAAAGGCCAGTTCGACGTGATCTTCTGCCGCAACGTGGTGATCTATTTCGACGAACCCACACAGATGCGCATCTGGACCCGCTTTGCCGGCCTGCTGCCGGAAGGTGGCCACCTCTATATCGGTCATTCCGAGCGGGTGTCGGGCGAGGCGAAGAACAACTTCGACAATATCGGCATCACGACCTATCGCTACACGGGCAAGGCGGGAGGGCGCAAATAATGAGCAATCCGGCAAGGGTTCTCGTCGTAGATGACAGCCCGACCATGCGTGGTCTGATCACCGCTGTCCTTAACTCCGATCCGGAGGTCAACGTCGTCGGGCAGGCCGGCGATGCCATGGAGGCGCGCGCCGCCATCAAGCAACTTAATCCCGATGTTGTTACCCTCGATATCGAGATGCCGAACATGAACGGCCTCGAATTTCTCGACAAGATCATGAAGCTCAGACCGATGCCGGTCATCATGGTCTCGACCATGACACATCGCGGTGCCGAGGCGACGCTGGCGGCGCTTGAGATCGGCGCCTTCGATTGCGTTGGCAAGCCCGGCCCGGGTGAACCCCGCCCGTTTGGAGATCTCGCCGACAAGGTGAAAGCTGCAGCCCGTTCGGGGCTTCGTTATGCCCGCGGAGCCGCTGCACCGGCTCCTGCCGCGGCAAGCCCGGCGACCGATTTCCGCGTCGGCCGCAAGATCGTTGCGATCGGGTCCTCGACAGGTGGTGTCGAGGCGCTGATCACCGTGCTTCAGAAGTTTCCGCGCAATTGCCCGCCGACGGTCATCACCCAGCACATGCCGCCGACGTTTACGAAAAGTTTTGCAGAACGCCTTAATCGTCTCTGCGCGCCTGTGGTGGAGGAGGCGACGGATGGGGCAAGGCTCGAAATCGGAAAGATCTATCTGGCGCCGGGCGGCGACCGCCATCTGCAGGTGGTCAACGCCTCGGCCCCGAGTTGCCGGCTGCTCGAACGTCCGCCGGTCAATGGTCATCGCCCGTCGGTCGACGTGCTCTTTGATTCGGTTGCCGAGCTGGCGGGCCGAAATGCGGTCGGGGTTATCCTGACCGGGATGGGGCGCGACGGCGCTTCCGGTCTGCTGAAGATGCGCCACGCCGGTGCGCGCACGCTCGGTCAGAACGAGAAGACCTGCGTGGTCTACGGGATGCCCCGCGTCGCCCATGAGTTGGGCGCCGTCGAACAGCAATTGCCCCTTGGTTCCATTGGGGAGGAAATCCTCAAACTAACTGCCGCTCGAAAAGAAGGTATCGAATAATGTCTCTAGCCGAAAAGATAAAAGTCCTGATCGTCGATGACCAGGTGACCAGTCGCCTGCTGCTCAGCGATGCCCTCACCCAGCTCGGTTTCAAGCAGATCACTGCCGCTGGCGATGGCGAACAGGGCATGAAGATTATGGAGCAACAGCCCCATCATCTCGTGATCTCCGACTTCAACATGCCCAAGATGGATGGTCTGAACTTCCTCCAGGCCGTTCGCACGAACCCGACCACCAAGAAGGCCGCCTTCATCATTCTCACCGCACAGGGCGACCGCGCGCTGGTGCAGAAGGCAGCGCAGCTTGGCGCCAACAACGTGCTCGCAAAGCCGTTCACCATCGAGAAGATGAAAGCCGCGATCGAAGCGGTATTCGGAGCGTTGAAATGATCGACGATAGTGCAGGCAAGCGCGTGCATATTATTCAGGGCGAATACAAGGTCATCAATGACCCCAATGTCGTCCTGACGACCATTCTTGGGTCGTGCGTCGCTGCCTGCCTGCGCGATCCCGTGGCCGGCGTGGGAGGAATGAATCATTTCCTGCTGCCGGGCTCGGCCACCCCGGGAGCCGGGGGCGGGGACGCCACGCGTTATGGCGTCCATCTCATGGAACTTCTGATCAACGGTCTGCTGAAGCAGGGCGCGCGTCGTGATCGTCTCGAGGCCAAGATCTTCGGCGGAGCAAAGACCATTGCCACATTCTCCAATGTCGGCGAGCAGAACGCAGCGTTTGCGATGCAGTTCCTGAGGGATGAAGGTATCAAGGTGGTCGGCTCGTCGACGGGCGGAGAGCATGGCCGCAAACTGGAATACTGGCCGGTCAGCGGTCGGGCAAGGCAGTATCCCCTCACGGGTGCAGAAACGCAGAAGACGGTGGCTCTCGAGCAGCGCCCCATTCCCGCTTCGAAGCCGGTGGAAAGCTCAATCGAATTTTTCTAAGTACTGGAAACCGGATGCTAAACGAAAACACTACGGATACCGCGACCGAAGAAGCCTTGCCCGAGATCCTGATGAGGGTCGTTTCGGAACTACACGACGTCGCCTATCTGATCGAACGCATCGAGCCCCAGTTGCTGGAACTCGGTGGCGAGAATGTTCTGGAATCCCCCGATAGCCTCAAGGTACTGCAGGGTATCGACCTCGTGGTGCAGAAGACCCGTGGACTTGCCGAATTCATCGACACCATTACCGCTTCCATTCCGGCCGACTGGATGGTGGATATGAGCACCGCGCTGAGCCTCGTCAAGCTTGCCGACATGCAGAAGGCGCTTGGCGCCGGTATGCGACACGGCCATTCGCAGCCGCTCGGTAAGGCTGCCGGGGATTTCGACTTCTTCTGATCCGATTTCGCATCGATCGTCCCGCGTGTGCGGGGCGATCCCACCGATTGATGCTTGCGTTTCTTCAAGCCACGAAACGTTCGCACAAGTTTCGGTTTCTATGGTCGCACCAAGGCAAAAGCCCGCAAACCCTTCTTGTTGATGGTGCGAGACAGAATGAATCTGTTAAATCAATTACTTCAGATGTTTAAGAATCTGGCGTCGCTGGGGCAGGCCAGGCTCCTGGCAATGGCTGGCGTCGCCATCGTTTCCTTCGCGCTCATCATATCGGCCGCAATTTTTGTCAATAAACCTGCCTACGAGACCCTTTATGTCGGCCTTGAGCCCACGGATCTCAACCAGGTCAGTATTGCACTCGCCGAATCGGGAATCGATTTCGAGACCGGTACCGACGGCAAGAGCCTGAAGGTTCCGGCTGGCATGACCAGCAGGGCCCGTCTTCTGCTTGCCGAACGCGGTCTGCCGAATAGCGCCAATGCCGGCTATGAACTATTTGACAACGTCGGTTCCCTCGGCTTGACCTCCTTCATGCAGGAAGTGACCCGCGTACGCGCCCTTGAAGGCGAAATCGCCCGGACCATCCAGCAGATCAATGGGATCGCCGCGGCCCGCGTTCACATCGTGCTTCCCGACGTCGGCAATTTCCGCCGTGGTGAACAGAAGCCGACTGCGTCCGTCATGATTCGTGCGGGCAGCGAGACGGGACGGAAAGCCGCTTCCTCCATCCGCCACATGGTCGCATCCGCGGTCCCCGGCCTCGATGTCGAGGACGTTACGATTTTGGACTCCACCGGCCAGCTTCTGGCTTCCGGCGATGAAAGCGGCGGCCCGGCAAACCGATCGCTCGGTGTCGTGCAGTCCGTACAGCAGGAAATTGAATCGAACATTGACAAGGCTCTTGCTCCCTTCCTGGGCATGGATAACTTCCGCTCCAGCGTAACGGCCCAGCTCAACACTGATACCCAGCAGATTCAGGAAACCGTCTACGATCCGGAGTCGCGCGTCGAACGTTCGGTCCGGGTGACAAAGGAAGCCCAGAAGTCGCAGTCGCGTGCTCAGGATACTGCCGCGACCGTTGAACAGAACGTTCCGCAGAGCGCGCCCCAGGGTGGTGCCGGCGGTCCGGAATCTTCCGACGAGGCGAACAAGAAGGAAGAGCAGACCAACTACGAAATCAACAGCAAGACGATCGCGACCGTCAAGAACAGCTACACGGTCGAGAAGCTTTCTGTTGCCGTCGTGGTCAACAAGGGTCGCATCGCCAAGATGGTCGGCGAACCTGTCGATCAGGCCAAGATCGATGCCTACCTCGCAGAGATGCAGAAGATCGTTTCCTCTGCCGCAGGCCTCAACAACGATCGCGGCGACGTCGTCACGCTGACGGCGATGGACTTCCTTGAGAACCAGTTGCTCGAAGAGGCGGCATCCGGCCCCGGCGTCATGGATATGCTGAGCCGCAACCTCGGTGGCATCATCAATTCGCTTGCCTTCGTCGCAGTCGCTTTCCTGATTGTCTGGATGGGCATCCGTCCGATGGTTCGCACGGCAAACGGCGGTGCGGGTGCTATCGCTGGCGGCTCCGAGCAGGCAGCAGGTCTCGAACTGCCAGACTTCTCGCCTGCTCTCGGCGGCACCGGTGGCGCACTCATGGATGGCTTCGGTTCGGATTTCGGCTTCGATTCCACCGACGACCTGCTCACCATGGAAGAAGATCCGAATGGCGGCTTCAACCGCCGCGTCAAGGAAGGTCCGGAGCGGCGTCTCTCCCGCATGGTGGAAATCAGCGAAGAACGCGCCGCCAAGATTCTTCGCAAGTGGGCCGTCGACAAGGCCGCCTGACAGTAAAGATGAATTCGATCAAGAAACGCGCCGGTTCCCCCGGCGCGTTTTGCGTCTGGACATTAGACCAGGGTCGTTCCCAAGTCCTTTCGCAGGCCGCGCAGGCTACATAAAGCGACAAATCCGGAAGTTGGGGACGCGCCCTTTCCGGGATGTGATCTTTGGCTCTTTATCTTTTAAAATGCCTATGATTCGTTAGTAGGAGAGGGCGGTATCGTCTGGCTGTAGAGGCTGGAGACCGGACGTTCGCCAAGCTTTCCCATCATGGAATCATCCTTGCGAGGGGCCAATAAAATGGACTTGGAGCAATCCAGAGAGGATGCCGGAGGCAGGGCGCGGATGCGTCCGGCCACGGCGGATCCACAACTGTCCATTTCACGCGAGGCCTTGTTGCGCGATCTCGCTACCGCGGCCCAGTCCGGGCACATGAGTGCGGGTTTGCGCATCCTCACCCGTTACGTTGGCGCAAGTCACTTTCTGCTCGCCCGGTACGATCTTGTGCAGGAAAACGGACTGGATTTCGTGGTTTCCTCCGATTGGCCTTTCGATCTCGTGCGCAGGCTGGAGAGCGAAATCGCCGCCACCTATTCCCGCACCACGGAGCTTGAGAAATGTCTGTCGGTACTGCAGCCTAAATTCGGTCTTATGCCCGAAGATGCGGATGTGCCTGATGAAACCAGCCGGCAGTACTGTTCCCTGACGCTCAGTGTCGGCCGCACTCGTTTTTCGCTCATGCTGCTTTTCGACGAGAACATCGTGCTGTCGCCGGAGCGTCTGCGGGAGGTGGGACTTCTTGCGGGCTATTGCGTCAGTCTCACGAACAGCGGCGGCCAGAAGGTCGATCGCGATTTCGATCTGACGGAACGCGAACTCGAATGCTTGTTCTGGATTGCCGAAGGCAAGACCTCGGACGAGATTGCCACGATTCTCGGGATCTCGCGCAATACGATCAACAACTACATCACCAGCGTCATGCGCAAGACGGCCACCAAGACACGATCGGAGGCCATCGCCTACGCGGTGAGAAACAATCTCGTATGAAGGGAAAAGAGGGAATGGGCTATCCGCCGGGGATGATGGAAGGTGTGCGGGGTGACCAACTCCCCGCCGGCGCCCGCCATGCGATATCCCGTTCCGATATCTTCCCGAAACTCGTCTCGCTTCAGCGTTCTCTTCATGCCAAGGGCTTTACGGTCCTGAAACTCGTCGGCGGCAGCGTCCCCTCCAAGCGTCGCCTGGAGCCGGAATATGAAAGCTGGGGAGCTGCTCTTCCTTCAGGAAGTTCCAGCCTGATCGCCGCCTATGGCGAGGCCATGCTCGCCCATCTGGAAACCTCGCTTCTGCCATTGACATGGAGTGCCGAAGATCCGGCAAGTTTTGCCGAGGCTTCGGACTTCACCGCTTTCGTCCGCCAGTTGAAGCCGCGCATCCTGCCCTATTCGGGTATCGCCTTTCCCGTCAGGCTCGGTGCCGTTGGCAACGGCCTCGTGGTCTTTGCGACGACGGGTGGCGTGGATATCCCGGGCGAAGTCATTATCGAGGCTCACGGTCGGTGCGGCCGGATCATGATGGACATTCTTTCGATCGAGGAGCGACGCTCCATGCCGGCGGAGGTACTGAGCGATCGTGAAATCGCCTGCCTGCAACTCGCCGGCGACGGCCGCATCAGCGAAGAAATCGCCGACCGGCTCGGACTTTCGGTCCACACGGTCAACGCCTATCTCGGATCGGCGACGATTAAGCTTGATTCGGTGAACCGCATCCAGGCAATCGCAAAAGCCATTCGGCTGGGTTACATTACCTGATATAGAGAGGACGCTCGGCGCTATCAGCGCGCGCGACGCTTCGCTCGCGCCGCATAGACACGGTGCACCAGTTCCGCGACGGCCTTGTAGAAGGCCGATGGAATGACATTGTCGACCGCGACCTGCGCGAACATGGCGCGCGCAAGCGGCGGATCCTCGAAGATCGGGATGTTGTTCTGCTGCGCGATCTCACGGATCTTCAAGGCGACCAGATCCTGACCCTTTGCCACCACCACGGGTGCGTCGCTTTCTTCGCGCGCATAGCGCAATGCGACCGCATAGTGCGTCGGGTTGGTGATGACGAGCGTCGCGCGCGGCACGTTGTTGATCATGCGCCGGCGGGCGCGGTCACGCGCAATCGAGCGCTGACGAGCCTTTACGATCGGGTCGCCCTGCGACTGCTTATGCTCGTCCTTGACGTCCTGCTTGCTCATGCGCAGCTGGGTGTACCAGTGATGACGCGTCCAGAAGAAGTCGATGATTGCGAGTATGGCGGTCGCAGCCAGAATGACCAGCATGATCCGCTTCAGGATCGCCATGATCTTCACGAAGATCACCTGCGGATCGGAGAACATCGCATCCAGCGCGCCGAAATAGTCCCGTCGCAATACGAAGACCATCACGACGGAGACGATGATGATCTTGAACAGCGACTTGCCGAATTCGATCAGGCCGGTGACGCTGAACATTCGTTCCCAGCCCTTGGCAAGCGAAACGCGGTTAGCCTGGGGCCTGATACGCTCCAGAACCAGGTGAGGCATGTTCTGGGCTACGTTCGAACCAATGCCGAACAGAAGGAACAGGACCGCGGCGGGCAGGAAAAGTGCACTCATTTCCCATCCGAGATGGCTGAAGAGTGATACGACGTCCGTGGATGTCGCAATCTTCCATTGATCCGGCTGTTCGAAGAGATCCCGCAGGCTTTCCCCGAGCCGGGCTACGCCGGCGGGCACGAAAAAGACGAGATAGATATAGAAGGCGAGGGACGAGGCGAAGATCGGAACTTCTCGCGAAGAGGGCGTATTACCCTTCTCGATCGTATCCCTTAGTTTTTTCTCTGTCGGGTCTTCTGTTTTACTGTCTTTATCCTGGTCGTCAGACACGTCTGGTTCCTTGTTCGCCAGGGTTCTCTCGCGCCAGCCGACTTGGGTGAAAGCCGCGCTGCGTAGAAAACTAGACGCCCGCCGATTGGCATTCAATCGGCGGGCGTAAGCAGGCTGGTGTTTTCAACAGTCGTTGCGTGTCTCAGGCGGCCTGTGTCTTGTCGCCTTCCGTTTCCTTGAGCTGGATCTGCCCGGAATTGGCCAGGCGAATGGCTTCCTGTGCCACTGCGCGGCGTGCAATGGCGACTTCGCGTGGATTGATTCCGGCGGTGCCGCTCTGCAGGTCCGATTCGATCATGCGACGCGAACGCGGGCTGATCGAGGAGAGCACGCATTCGCGGATCTCCATCGTGGCGCCACGCAGCGCCATCGTAAGGATGTCGCCGGAGATGTCGTTGAGCAGCATGACGCGGCTGCGCTGCGGCATCGCAAGCAGGTCTTCGAAGAGGAAAATCTTCGGGCGGACCTTGTTGACGGCTTCCCGGCTGATCGATTCCAGCGAGTTGAGCAGGGTATCGACTTCCGGCTTCTCCAGTTCGTTCATCAGTTCGGCGACCTTCGTCGAACCCGTCGAATTGCGTTCCGCATCGATCTCGGCAATCAGGTCGTGCACCCGGTTTTCGATGATCTGGGCAGCCTTCGGGCTGACATTCTTCAGGTTAACCGTACGGTTCATGATGTCGGCGCGCCGGCTTTCCGGCAGCTTCAGGAGAACCTTGGCGCCGAAGGACGACGGAAGCATGGAAAGGATATATGCAACGGTCTGCGGATGCTCGCGCATCAGGAACTTGGCGATGAAGTCCGGATCGGCATCCTGCAAACGGTCCCAGATCGAAGCTTCGTAGGCCTGGAATGCGGTTCGGCGGCCCAGCAGGCCATCGACTTCTTCCGGAGTCAGGCCTTCTTCGAGAATACTCTCGATGGCCTTCGCATTGTCCATGAGGCCCGCACCTTCGGTGAACAGGTCTTCGAATTCATTGACGAGTTCGGCAAGCTCATCCGGGGGAATGGTCCGAAGTGTCTGGGCCGAGGCAATGATTGTCTGCAGCTCGGCCTGGGTGAAATACTTCAGAAGCTTTCCGGCGACACCTTTTCCCATGGCAAGCAGTACCGCCGCGGCCTTGTCTGCCTGGGATAGCGGCTTGCCCGTCAGGGGGCCGCCGAAATCGTCAAAGTCCATCATGGTCTTTCCTCTCTGGCCCCGGGAGCGGGTCAGGATATCTTGGTGCTCATCACTTCGATCAGTTTAACGCCGAAACGGGTATCATCGTTTTCGAGAACGGTGATCTCGCCGCGAGCGATACGGCGGCCATTGACCATGATCTCGACCGGTTCGCCGATCTTCTTGTCCAGCGCGATGATGGCGCCTTCCTCAAGGCTCATCAAGCCGGAGACCTGCATGCGGCTGGAACCGAGCACGATCTGGACATCGATCGGGATATCCATGATCAGGTCGAGATTGGCCGTCAGTGCGCTGCCGGGTTCCTGCGACGTTGCGGACGAGCCGCCGAAATCGCTGTCGCCGAAGCTTGAACCGCCGAAATCGGAGGTGGAGCCGCCAATTGCCGCGCCACCGAAATCGCTGTCGAAACCCGCAAGCGGGTCGGCCTTGGCCGCGCCCATTGAAAAGTCGGAGCCGAGATCGGATCCGAAGTCGCTGCCGATATCCGGAAGGGTACCTTCCGCGTCGTTCTTCAGCACGCCGCGCAGATCATCGACCGCCTGGTCGAAATCGGAGTCCGGCGTCGGCATAGCGAACGCGTCATCTTCGGTCAAAGGTGTTTTCTTTGTAGCCATGGATTCATTATTCCCGTTGAAACTTGCCTCAACCTGCCTTTCGTCAAGGCATGCATGAAATGCCTGGTGATGACCCTAACCCATCAAATGTCTTAGAATTTCATCTTCGCTGCTGACGTTATCCTTGACCCGAACGGTATACTTCTCGCCGGCACGACCGAATTCGCACCGGTACATTTCCTTGCCGTTGGCACTGACTTCGACCGTAACGTCGCCCTTCTCTTCGAAAGGAATGACATCGCCGGCCGCGAGCCGCGAGATTGTCTTCAGCGTGAGGGTTTGCAGGCGGATGCGCGCCTCGAGTGTCACCTGCGAACGGCGAACCTGTTCGGCAATCTGGTCGGCCCATTCCTTGCGGTTGCGCGACATCTGGCCTTTCGACTTCGGCACGGTCACGACAGTCTTCAGCAGCGCCTTCTGCGGAATTACCAGATAGAATTCGGAGGATATCGGTCCAAGATCGATGCCCATTCTGATAACCACCGCGAACTGGTCGATATGGTCGTCTTCGGGCTTCGTACGATCTTCCGCATTATGCGGCTTCTCGATGAGTGGTTCGAAACCGCCCGGTGCGTTGACGCCGGAGCGCAGCACGTTGGCGATCTTGTCGAAGACCATCGAGGAGAGGTCGAGTTCGATTCGCGACAGTGGCCTGTGCACCGGCTCCTCGATCGTTTCCGGAAGCGCACCCAGAAGGTTTTCCATCAGGGTGATGATGAAGGAGTTGTTGCAGCCGAGCACGAAACCGGGAGACCAGTTGCGCAGCGATGTGTCAGCCAGCACGACATTGTCGCCAAGATCGGCGATGACGTCGTTCATGAGACCCGATTCGTGGCCCTTGTAGTGAACCTGCATATCGAGGCCGGTTTCACTGTGGAAGATATCCGGCAGGAATTCCGAATAGAGGTTTCCGAAGTCCGCGCACAGCTTCTCGACCGTCTTCTTGTCGCCGAGCGCACCGGTGAGCCTGGAGAGCAGCGCGTGATCCATTGCCGGGGCTGCCTTGGTCTTTGCTTCCGCCATCGTCAAGCCGCCTTGTTCTCGCCGCCGGGGTTCATCATCTCCTGTTCAACCGCATCGATCGACGGACGTTCGTAGGAGGAGATCGTCTTGCGGCCGTATTCGAGCGCAACCTGCGGAACGGAACCGTTCATGTAGGCGAGCAGGGTCTGCTTGACGATGATGTAGAGGCGATGCTGCTTGGTCCGCACGATCTTGATCTGTGCCGAGATCGGGTTGCAGATCGAGTAGGACAGGATGATGCCGAGCATGGTGCCGACGAGAGCCGCGCCGATCAGGCCGCCGAGAACCTCCGGCGATTCGTTGATCTTGCCCATCGCCTTGATAACGCCGAGAACCGCCGCGACGATACCGATCGCCGGGAAGCTGTCGCCCATGGCGACGATCGAGTGATACGGCTTCATCTTGTCGTGCAGGACGGTGTCAATTTCCTCGTCCATCAGCGCCTCGATCTCATGGGAGCGGGCATTGCCGATGATGATGAGGCGGACGTAGTCGCAGACGAATGCGGTCAGTTCCTTGTTTTTCAGAACTGATGGCGCCGCCTGGAAGATCGAGGATTCCTCGGGATTGTCGATATGCGCTTCGATTTCGTTGCGGGACTTGGTTCGCAGGTCACGCATGAGTGAATAAAGAACGCCGAGGACATCGAGATAATCTCGTTCCTTTGGAACGGAGTATTTGAACGCCTCGCCGATTGCCTTGCCGGAATCTTTGACCACCTTCATCGGGTTGGCCATGATGAAGCCACCCAGACCGGCGCCGCCGATAATCATCAATTCGAAAGGCTGCACGAGAACGTTGACATGCCCGCCCATGGCCATGAACCCGCCAAGGATGCAGCCGAAGGTAATAACAAGTCCTATGATAATATTCATTTCGTGCCCGCATCTGAACGTTGCTTTTCATTAAAACCGATAAGCGGCTTTCCTTGCGTGAGGCTGTACCTCGATGGCCTCTTCCGTCCCGTTGGAAAGATCCTGCCTCAGCGGCGTCCGAGCTCTATGGAAATGGCTCGCAAAAGTAGTTTGGGAGCGTTTGCGAAGGGCCTGGAAACGGCAAAAGGCAGGGGGAAATCCGCCTGCCGTTCGTAATACGAAGAGCGCTCGCCCGGACTGGCGCCTTTATTCGCTGTAGACGGCACCCGTGGAGGTGACGATCTCCCACTTCCCTTCATTCTGGCGGAAGGCTGCAAGACGGGAGTTGTCCGGAAGGATGGAACCGACCTGAACGATGAAGATGCCCGACTTGTCCTCGATGAGGGCCCGACCGTTGGCGACATGGAGGAGCTTGAGATCGCTGCCGCCGGGAAAGGGCTGCATCTCGCGTCCATCGCTGTTCGTCGGGCCTTCGGGGCCGAGACTGGAAACGGTCGCGGTCGTCAGCGGATCGACGTTCATTTCGGCGGGCAGGTCGGACCTGTTCTCTGCGCTCAACTGATCAGCAGGGACACGATCGATTCCGACGCCGCCATTGCCGCGCCCCTGCGGCAGATCGCGAAGCGATTCCCACCCGGCGACGCTGACCCCGAACTTGTCCTGATTGAAAAATACGTACCAGGGGAAGGCTGCAGCTGCTGCTGCGACCGCCATGATACCGCCGGTCAGCCAGCGGTCGAGCGGAGTGGTCCGGTGTTCTTCTGCAACCGGTTCGTGGGACTTAGGATGTTTGTTCCTGCGGATTAGTTTCATCACGCGCCTCGCTTCGCGTTTGCGGCGGCCTGGTTGCCGCCGGAGAGGGAGGCCCTCAACGCATTGGCTAGTTCCGTATAGGCGTCGATCACCATGCGGTCGCCGGGCGATTGCTTGATGACGTCGTAGACGACGGGCACCTGCTTGACGGCCATGTCGAGATCCGGATCCGTTCCGGGCCGGTAGCCGCCGATCAGTCGCAGATCCTTGGTCTCTTCATAATTGTGAATGAGTGACTTCAGGCGCGACACCAGCTTTTCCTGGTCCGATGTCCATGCCTTGCGGGCCAGACGGGAGATGGAGGACAGGGGGTTGATCGGCGGATAACGTCCCTCGTCGGCAAGCGCACGGTCAAGCACGATATGTCCGTCGAGAATACCGCGGGTCGAGTCGGCGATCGGATCGTTGTGATTGTCGCCATCGACGAGGATCGAAATGATTGCGGTGATTGTCCCGGAACCTTCAAGGCCAGGGCCGGCGCGCTCGAGCAGCCGTGGCATTTCCGTAAAGACCGACGCCGGATAACCTCGGGCGACCGGAGGCTCGCCGGCAGCAATCGCCACCTCGCGGATGGCGTGAGCGAACCGTGTCACGCTGTCGGCGATAAACAACACGTTGTCGCCCTGGTCGCGGAAATGCTCGGCGATCGTCATGCCGACAAGCGGAGCCATCTTGCGCAGCATCGGGCTTTCGTCGCTGGTCGTCACGACCACGACCGATTTGGCCATGTTGTCGCCGAGCGTGTCCTCGATGAATTCGCGGACTTCACGACCACGCTCGCCGACGAGGGTGATTACCACCTTGTCGAAGGCATCGGCTTTGGCGAGCATGGAAAGAAGCGTGGACTTGCCCACGCCCGAACCCGCGAAAATGCCGAGACGCTGGCCATAGCAGAGCGGCGCGAAGATATCGATCGCCTTGACACCGGTGCGGAAGGGTTTGTCGACCCGGCTGCGCGTCATGGATGGAGGCGGAAGGCTGGTGATGGACCGTTCGACGGTTCCATGAGTAAGTGAACCCTTACCGTCTATCGGACGGCAGAGCGAACTGATCGTTCTGCCGCACCAGCTGGCGTCAGGCGCGAGGCGGAATTCGCCCTGCCTGAGAACCATGTCGTCGACGCCGATCGGTTCACCGGGCTCGATGGGGCAGACATAGATGAGATCGGGCTCGACCCGCACGACCTCGCCCATATGGACACCGGTCGCACTCTGATGCGCCACGAATTCGCCGAGCCGGACATGCTGTGAAAGTCCGCTGACGGTATAGTGGCCAGCCGCGATCGTGCGAACGCGCCCGCCGTGGAACAGATTGTTCCCCGGCTGGCTGAAATTCCTTGCGATTTCCGCCAGACCCTCAAGTCGCGGCATGCTCGCGGTCTGTGCGCCGGATTGCTCCATCGTCGCTACCCTTGATGATTACTGGCTGCCACCGAGGGTCTTGATGGCCGAGGTGAAGGTATTTTCGCTGCTCTGCAGAAGTGACGAGATGCCTTCGAATGCCCGGTTGACCTGGATGAGCTGGGTCATTTCCGCCACCGCATTGACGTTGGAACCCTCGACGAAGCCCTGCATGACGCCGATGTCGGCCGAATCGGTTACCGGCTGCGGTGCGTCTGTTGCGATGACGCCGCTGTTTTCGTAGCGCAGGAAGCCCTTGGTCAGGTCGGCGGTGAATACGCCGATGGAGCCGACAACCCGATCGTCCTGGGTGATGCGGCCGTCTGCGCCAACGGACGGCGTGCCGCCATTCGCGTTGAGCTGGATTGGAGCGCCGCCGGCGTCCAGGACCGGATAGCCGCGGGTGGATACCAGGTCGCCGTTTTGCGTCATGGAGAAGCGACCGTCACGCGTCAGCACCTGTCCGGCTGGCGTGTCGATGGCGAACCAGCCATCGCCCTTGACCGCGAAGTCGAGCGGGTTGCCGGTCTGCTGAACTTCACCGGCGCGCGTCGAAAGGTAATCGTTACCCTGATTGACGAATGCGATCTTGGCATTGATATCGTTACCGGTCTTGCTCAGGACCTCGTCGAATTTGACTTCGGTGGCGCGAAAGCCGGCCGTGTTCATGTTCGCGATATTGTCGGCAATGGTTGTCAGTCGGCGTTCGAGAGCGATCTGCGATGAAATGCCAACGTAAATGCCCGACTGCATGTATTTCTCCTGGTGACCCGTGTCATGCCTTCCACCCTTTCGGGGGACAGCTTTCGCAATATATTGCCGGAAGCTAGAAGCCGTTGCTTGCGCGAACCTGTAGATTGCCGGTGAGAAATCCGTTCAGGTGCTGTTTGATTTCGGCACACTGAAGAAGTGATCCTGCGACGCGTCATTTTTCTATAGGGCTTCAGTGCGTAAAACCGGTCCTGCCGGGAGGACCGGCTTCCTGCCAATCTCGAGATTGGCCTCAAGCAAGCCGTTGGGGTGGGACGTAAACGCAGGAAAATGCCGGTTTACCGTAATTTTCCTACGGTTTCGCGAGAATCGGTCGAACTTCGACCTCTGCTGGAGGTCTGTGCAGCCGTTCAATTTTCAAAGGAGGTTTTCCGTAAGTCCCGCGCAAGATTGTCGCTCTACTCATGGCATGAGAGAAATACGGAGAATAGCGATGGAGCCTATTCAGTTGTTCGACTTGGCGTCGCGGCAGGCGCAATGGCTGTCTGTCAGACAGGAAGTGGTTGCCACGAACATCGCCAATGCCAATACGCCCAAATTCCGCGCGAAGGATGTCACGCCCTTCGACAGCGAATTGAAGTCCGCCAGCGCCGGCATGGCGATGGCGCGCACCCAGCCGGGCCACATGGAGGCCAGCGTCATCGGTAACGGCAAGGTCGAGATCGATGAGCCGGAAGTAAACAACGAAATCGGCACCCAGGAGTCGGGCAATACGGTCGCGCTTTCGACCGAAGTCGCGAAGATGGGCGAGGTGAAGCGTCAGTTTGAGCTGAACACCCAGCTCATCCGCGCCATGCAGAACATGATGTTGACTGCGGTAGGTAAGTAAGATGGATCCTTTGTCAGCCTCCCTGAAGATCGCGGGAAGCGGTCTTGAAGCCCAGTCCACCCGATTGCGCATCGTCTCCGAAAACATCGCGAACTCCCGCACGACGGGCGACACGCCGGGCGCCGATGCTTATCGGCGCAAGATCATCACCTTCGATTCGGAGTTGGATCGCGCAACCGGCACGACCCTCGTGCATGTGAAGAAGCTCGGCGTCGACCGCTCGGATTTCGTCGAGGAATACGATCCGGATCATCCGGCCGCCGATGAGAACGGCATGGTGAAGCTTCCGAACGTCAACATGCTGATCGAGATGGCCGACCTGCGCGAAGCAAACCGCAGCTACGAGGCCAATCTGCAGACCATTCGTCAGACGCGAGATCTCATCTCGGCAACGATCGACCTATTGAAAGGCTAACGATGATTGATTCCGTTTCCAGTATCAATTCGCTGACCAAGGGCGCCGGTGCGCTCGGTGTGCAGTCGAGCGAAAGCAGCATTCTGTCCCAGGCCGGTACGGTAGTCTCGGCTGCCGCAAGCGCAGCGCTCGGCCCGACCTTCGCCAGCGTACTCGGCGGCGCCGTCAACGATGCCATCAATGCGGTCAAGGGCGGTGAAGCCGCTTCCTTCGCCGGTATCAAGGGCACCGCGGATACGCGTGAAGTTGTCGATGCCGTCATGGAAGCCGACCGTACGCTGAAGACGGCGGTCGCCCTGCGCGACAAGGTGGTCTCGGCCTACCTCGATATCACCAAGATGCAGATCTAGACGGCTGAGGAATCGCGACCATGAGAGCACTTGCCATTGCTGCGACGGGTATGGATGCCCAGCAGACCAATCTCGAAGTCATCGCAAACAACATTGCGAACATCAACACCACGAGCTTCAAGCGCGGCCGCGCCGAGTTCACCGACCTGCTTTACCAGACCGAGCGTGCCCAGGGCGTCGCTAACCGGGCAAACCAGTCCGTGGTGCCGGAAGGCGCCAACATCGGTCTCGGCGTGCAGACCTCGGCTGTCCGCAAGCTTCACACGCAGGGTGAAATCTCCTCGACGGGCAACGACCTCGATGTCGCCATTGTCGGCAAGGGTTTCTTCATGGTGGAAGGCGGCGACGGTTCGACGCTTTACACGCGTGCCGGCGCCTTCAACAAGGATGCGAACGGCCGCCTCGTAACCATCGACGGTTACGGCGTCATGCCGAACATCACCATCCCTGATGATGCGACCGAAATTACCATCAGCCAGGACGGTATCGTTTCGGTTCGCGTCGGCACGGAAGAAAACCTGACGGAACTCGGTCAGCTTCAGCTTTCCAATTTCGTCAACGAAGCCGGTCTGAAGCCGCTCGGCGACAACCTGTTCCAGCAAACGGAAGCCTCCGGCGAAGCCGTTGTCGGCGTCGCTCAGGATACCGGCTTCGGATACGTCAAGCAGGGTTATCTCGAAAGCTCGAACGTTGATGCTGTGAAGGAAATCACCGATCTGATTTCGGCCCAGCGCGCTTACGAAATGAATTCCAAGGTCATCACGACCGCCGACGAAATGGCGACCATCGTCAGCCAGAATCTGAAGTAGTCCTAACGAGGCAGGGCAAGCATGAAGTTTTCCCGGAACTATGCAGCAAATTTGGCGCGCAGCGGGGCGGTTTCCGTCCTGTTGCTGGCTGCCGGCATGGTGCCACAAACGGCGCTTGCCCAGACCCGCTATGCCGTCGTGCCGACGGCGACGATCTTCCCCGGAGAGATCATTGGCGCCGGCCGCGTAACGGAAGTCGAGGTAACCAACCCCAACATTGCCGGCGGCTATGCGACCGATGTTTCCGACGTGGTCGGCAAGGTTTCCAAGCGCACTCTCGTTCCGGGTCGCACCATTCCGGTAAGCAGCCTGCGCGAACCCTTCGCCGTACAGCGCGGATCGACCATGCGAATGACCGTCAATACCGGGGGCATGACGATCTCTGCCACCGGAACTCCGCTTCAGGATGCCATGGTCGGCGACGTAGTGCGCATGCGCAATCTTGATACCGGAGTGATCGTGAGTGGCACTGTGATGGCCGATGGAACAGTCGAGGTTATGCAGAAATGACCATTCACTCCCTTTCCGTGATGCTTGCTGCAGTGGCCATGCTGGTGGCATCCGCTTTCGGAGCCACCGCGGAGCCGAATGCGCGCGTTAAGGATATCGCTTCCCTTCAGGCTGGGCGGGACAATCAGCTGATCGGTTACGGTCTCGTCGTCGGTCTGCAGGGGTCCGGCGACAGTCTTCGTTCCTCGCCGTTTACCGAGCAGTCGATGCGCGCGATGCTGCAGAATCTCGGGATTTCCACGCAGGGCGGGCAGTCCGGCGCCAAGAATACCGCAGCCGTCATGGTGACCGCCAACCTGCCTCCCTTCGCAAGCCCAGGCAGCCGCATGGATGTCACCGTGAGCTCGCTGGGCGACGCAACCTCCCTTCGCGGTGGTACGCTGGTCATGACTTCGCTCACCGGTGCCGATGGCCAGATCTATGCCGTTGCGCAGGGGTCTGTTGTCGTTTCGGGCTTCAATGCTCAGGGGCAGGCTGCCCAGATCACGGAGGGGGTCACCACGGCGGGCCGTGTGCCCGGTGGCGCCATCATCGAGCGCGAACTGCCGTCGCAGTTCAAGGATTCCGTCAATCTGGTGCTTCAGCTGCGCAACCCGGACTTCTCGACGGCCATTCGCATCGCCGACGTGATCAACAACTACGCTTCGCGCAATCATG
Source organism: Shinella sp. (assembly GCA_003248775.1). Lineage (GTDB taxonomy): Bacteria > Pseudomonadota > Alphaproteobacteria > Rhizobiales > Rhizobiaceae > Allorhizobium. The sequence continues at coordinate 39,055 of QFQX01000028.1, forward strand.
GCCGGCGGATCGCCGAAGCGCGTGACGCGCAGGCGGTCGTTGTCCAGAAGCCGCAGGCGGCTGATCTCACGCGCCTGATGGCGGATATCGAAAACCTCGTGGTCGAGACGGATACGCCGGCAAAGGTCGTCATCAACGAGAGAACCGGCACCATTGTCATCGGCGCCGACGTTCGTATCTCCAAGGTCGCGGTCAGCTACGGTACCCTGACTGTGCAGGTCACGGAGACCCCGCAGGTCATTCAGCCGGAACCGTTCTCGAAGGGTCAGACCGCGATTCAGGATCAGACCGATATCACCGCGGAAAAGACCGGCGGCCCGGTCGCGATCATCGACGGACCTGATCTGCGCACCCTCGTCGCCGGGTTGAACAATATCGGCGTGAAACCCGACGGTATCATCGCTATTCTTCAGGGCATCAAGTCGAGCGGTGCCTTGCAAGCGGAGCTCGTACTGCAATGACGAAGACAGGTGCTTCATCCCGCAAGGCCGGCCACGGCGTAATCCTGTCCCGCTCGGTCTTTGCTGCCTTCTGCCTGATGGCGATGCTCCCCGGGGCAAGCGCCCAGGAAGCGGCCCCTACGGCCGGTCCTCCGACGACCGAAGATGAAATACGCCAGTACTGCACCAATATCGCCGACCCCGCGCGCGACCGGCGTTATCTTCTGCAGAAGGAAGAACTCGAAAAACTGCAGGCAGATATCGACCAGCGCATTACCGTGATGGAAGCGCGCAAGGCCGAATACGAGGACTGGCTGAAACGGCGTAACGATTTCCTGAAGCAGGCCGAAGCGGGTCTGGTGGATATCTACAAGACCATGAAAGCGGACGCGGCTGCACCGCAGCTCCAGGAAATGGATGCTGCACTGGCCGCCGCGATCATCATGAAACTTCCGGCCCGCCAGTCGGGTCTGATCCTCAGCGAAATGGAAGCGAAGAAGGCCGCCATCGTGTCTTCCATCATGTCCAGCGCCGCGGATCCAACCACGTCGAAAGATCCGTCATGAATAAAGCGTTTCCCGCCCTTATGCTGACCGTCGCTCTCCTGTCAGGCTGCAAGAGCGTGACCGAGAACCAGACGCTCAAGGAAATCGGCAACGCCCCGTCCATGAGCCCGATCGGCAGTGGTCTGCGTTACGGCCAGACGCCGCAGATGGCGCTGTATCCGAAGCAGCCGCACAAGACCGCGAGCGGCTATTCGCTGTGGAGCGATAGCCAGGCGGCGCTGTTCAAGGATGCTCGCGCGCTGAACGTCGGTGACATCATGACGGTCAACATCCAGATCAACGACAAGGCGAGCTTCGACAACGAAACCGATCGCAAGCGCACCAACGACAGGAAGACGAGCTGGAACGCCAGTGCGACGATCTTCGGCTGGAAGCCGGAGACCGATTCGACCATGGGCTTCGACACGACCACCGAAGCCAACGGCAAGGGGTCGATCAGCCGTTCCGAAAAGCTGACGCTGCTCGTCGCTGCTGTCGTGACCGGTGTTCTCGAAAACGGCAACCTGATCATCAGCGGCTCACAGGAAGTTCGCGTCAATCACGAAATCCGCATCCTCAATGTCGCGGGTATCGTCCGGCCGCAGGACGTCGATTCCGACAACACGATTTCCTACGACAAGATTGCTGAAGCCCGTATCTCCTATGGTGGCCGCGGCCGCATAACCGAGGTGCAGCAGCCGCCGGTCGGACAGCAGGTCGTAGACCTTTTTGCCCCGATCTGACCTTTCTGACCCTATTGAAGGACATTTGGTGACATGGCTGCCCTGATGATCACCGACGGGGAATCCGCCGGAAAGAAGAAATCCGCACTGATCGTCACGATCGCCAGTGTCGCCGTCCTCTCGGTCGTCGGTCTTGGCGGCGGCTGGCTTGTCGGCAAGATGCTGGCTCCCGCATTGACGCCCCCGGCGGGACAGGAGGCTCCGGCGGCGCCTGAAGCCAAGGCGGCCGGCGGCAATGAGGCAGGTGGGGAGAAGGGGGAAATTCCCAACATTTCCGCGAGCCAGCCCAACCTCGTCTCGCTGGATCCGATCGTCACCAATCTGGCCTACCCGTCCGAAAACTGGATTCGAATCGAGCTTGCGCTGTTGTTCAACGGCACTCCCGATCCGGCGCTCGCCGAAGAAATCCACCAGGACGTCCTCGCCTACCTTCGGACGGTGTCTCTTCAGCAGGTGCAGGGGCCGCGCGGCTTTCAATATCTTAGGGATGACGTATCGGAAATCGTTGACCAGCGCTCGCAGGGCCGGATATCAAAGGTCCTGTTCAGGATGTTCGTGATCGAATGATGCGTCTTTTAATCCTTCTTGCTGCATTGGGCCTGTTCCCCGAACTGGCGAACGCCCAGCAGTTGCCGCAGCAACTTCCGAATCTACTGAATCTTCCGGTGGATGGATCCGCTGCGGCCTGGATTATCAGGACCTTCGGGCTCCTGACCGTTCTGTCGGTCGCTCCCGGAATTCTCATCATGGTGACGAGCTTTCCGCGCTTCATCATCGCCTTCTCGATCCTTCGGTCGGGCATGGGTCTTGCGACCACGCCGTCCAACATGATCCTGACGAGCATGGCGCTGTTCATGACCTTCTACGTCATGGCGCCGACCTTCGATCGCGCTTGGCAGGATGGCATTCAGCCGATGCTGCAGAACCAGCTTTCGGAAGCCGAGGCAGTCCAGCGGATTGCCGAGCCGTTCCGCACCTTCATGATGACCAATACGCGTCCGAAGGATCTGGCGCTGTTCGTCGACATCGCCAACGAGCGTGGCCAGCAGACGGTGACCGATGGCAAGGCGGACTACCGCGTGCTGATCCCGGCCTTCATGCTGTCAGAGATCCGCCGGGGCTTCGAAATCGGTTTCCTGATCGTGTTGCCCTTCCTCGTCATCGATATGGTGGTCGCGACCATCACCATGGCGATGGGTATGATGATGCTGCCGCCGACGTCGATCTCGCTGCCGTTCAAGATCCTGTTCTTCGTTCTCATCGATGGATGGAACCTGCTCGTCGGCTCTCTCGTGCGCTCGTTCTCGTAAGAGAAACCAGAGACTACCTTTCACATATCGAAAATACGCCCGTGGACCTGCGCCGCGGGCGTTTTCGCATGTCCCTGCGGTCCTGCAAATGCTGCAGAGCCGGTCTGGTTTGACGTTGATGGCATGAAGATAGATTTGCCCCGAACAGCGGATGTGGCACTGCGAGCGGATGCCCGACCTTGAACGGCGAATACCGATTGCGCGGACGTCAGGAATGGCGAGGGGAGGGGGGCGAGACCGCGCGGAGGCAGTCTTGGATACGGCGCGTACGCGGACGCCGGGATAACCGATGCCTTGCCGGGAGGCCGGCAAGGCGATGGAGAGGCCTCTCCCGTTGCGTCTTTCTTAGAGCATAATCCGACCGGAGTGAAACGAGGATCGACAAGATTATGCTTCAAACAAAAGAGTTTAGAGCGCCGATCTGATTCAATCAGATCCAACAGCGCTCTAAAAAGCGCTTGCTGCCCGTGCGGGCATCAGACGGGCGTCACCCAGGCTGCTGGCGAGGAATGACGTGTTGGCATCCGGATCGCTCGATGCGTTCTGGAAGTTGATGTAGTCGATCGAGATGGCGGCCTTGTCCTGGCCCAGCATGAGCCGGGCGTAGACGGTTACGCCCCGCGGCATGATCTCCAGATCGAGAGTGACGGAAGGCATGCTATCCCAGTCCAGCGTGTAGTCGCCACCCGCGCCGAAGCGAATGGTGCCGGGATGGAAATAGAGCTCGGCCGCGGACTCGATGAGATCGGCGATGCTGCCGTGATGTTCAAAGCGCAGCATGGAGATGAAATCCGCCGCGTCGATCAGCCGTAATTCGGCTGCGAGCGGGCCAATGGCACGTGCGAGGATCTCTTCGCGCTCGATCGAGTAGGGGCATATCTTCATTTTGTCTGTCTTACCCGTCTTCTGGTTCTTATAAGCGGCGGAAACTGTGTGGTCTAAATCCGTCGCAGCCTTTTTAATTTATTGAGAAATCACATTGTATTCCGATGTTTGCACGGATGTTGAGCCGTTGGCAGCGCATTTCCAGTGCGTCCGGCGGCGGCGCCTGGCGGCAATCGGTGAATGTGATCGTTTCGTTTCGACATGCTCGGACGCTCGGATGTGTACGTAGCTCTTTGCCGGCCAGGCCAGCGGTGACGCAGGTACGTCAGCTGCGGAAAAGGCGGGTCGTCGGGATACCCCCTGGGGCATCGATTCGATCTTCCTGTTCAACAGCTGATCCATTGAGCGTGCCGGCTCCCGATGTCTGACCGCGAACCGCGGTGAACATCATCGAAATGCCGCCTCAAGGACGACAAGTCGGCTCCATTGTCACTCGGCGAAAGCCATCCGGCCCAAATGAGGACGCGGTTTGGCATGCCTTGTCAGCACAATGGATGTGGCTTCATGCCACGGACGCTATTCTTGAATATTAGGGTCTTACTTGACCATGAATGCACTGTCGCGCGCAGGCAATGACGGTACGTCCAGATGATCCGGTTCGAGACCTTGCTTCGCCCTGTCGACCATCATTTGATAGGCCGTTTCCAGATGCCGGCAGAAACGCTCTGCATCGAAAAGCGGGCTGCGCAGCCTGTTGTCTTCGAGCCGTTGGCGATACTCCTTGACGAGCTCGGGGTTCTGGGCGAGCTCGATCGCCTTGCGCACGTAGTCGTCCTCATCCTCGGCCACCATCTCCGGCAGACCGATCGCGTTCAGCAGGCTTTCGCTGACGCGGGACGCGAAGTTCGTGCCCTTGACGGTGAGAACCGGCAATCCCGCCCACAGCTGTTCCGAAGTGGTCGTATGGCCGTTCACCGGGAAGGTGTCGAGGCCGATATCCGCCGCGGTGATACGGTTGAGGTGGAGATCGAATTCAAGCTGCGACATGAAGAAGATACGCTTGGACGGGATGCCCAGCGAGCCCAGCTTGGCGATGATGTTCGCCTGGATTTCCTTGCCGCGCTTGAGGATCCAGATCACGCTGTTCGGCGTTTTCTTCAGGATCGTCGCCCACATCTCGATGACCTTGGGCGTAATCTTGCGGTTAGCATTGAACGACGCGAAGACAAAGGCGTCTTCCGGCAGGCCCACATCCGTCTTGCTCATCTTCTTGGCCAGCGGGCGGTTGTCCGGATCGTTCGGCTGGTACGTGTCAGGCAACCGGCAGAACTTTTCATAGTAATGCGGTGCGGAACTGTCGGGCAGCACGTATTTGTCGCCGATCGCATAGTCGAGATCGACATTGACGGTGGAGCCGGGGAAGCCCAGCCATGCGACCTGAATGGGAGCCGCCGCCTTGTTGAACAGCGCGGTGCGGTTGCCGACGGTATGTCCCTTGAGATCCACGAGGATGTCGATACCGCGCTTGCGGATTTCCGCGATTACCTGCGGATCCTCCATGTCACGAATGGTGACGATGTCACCCCAGAGGCTTCGATCTGCCTGGTTTGTCGCCAGCATTTCGGGATCGGTGTGGCAGAACAGTGTGATTTCGAACCGGTCGCGATCATGCAGTTCCAGAACGCGTCGGATCAGCTTCATCGTCGCGTGCTTGTCGAAAAGGTCGGAAGACACATAGCCGATACGGATCTTGTCCGACCAGGTGTGGGGCACCGATCGGCGGATCTTCGTAATCTCCGGATTGAAGTACGGCGTGTTGCTTCGGGCAAGCTGGTTGAGGTGCTCGTCGCCGGTCCAGTGCAGGTTGAAGAAGGTGCCGTCGTTCTGAATGAAGGCTGTGTCTCCCTCGGCGATCGCAGCCTCGATGATCGGTTGGTGCCGTTCCACGGCATCGAACTTGCAATGCTCTCGCGAGAAGGTGAGGTACATCAGTCGGATGGACTGGTTGCGCGGTAGCTTGGCCAGCAGCACGCGCGCCGTCTCGATGTCGGAGGGATCAAAAACATCCCAGGTGTAGAGCGAGATACGCGCGCCGAGTTGCATATGCTCGAGCACATCGCTCTTCATCAGCAGGTCCTTGAACACGCGCGCGAGCCGGGCCTGCTGGCGATCGACAAGAAGAGAGCCGACGATATAGGCGAGGTCCGGTTGACGACGCACTCTGCTCAGGATGCCGTTGGCAAGCGCAAGCGCGCGGTCCTTCTCACCGCAGGCGAAATAGAGCTTGATCGCTTCGCTGGTGTTGTCTTCCGCGTGCTGGCCTCCTTGTTCGGCGGCGAGCTGATAGGAATTGGCGGCTTCCTGCTTGAGGCCGAGCTGCAGGAGCGTCTTGGCGAGCAGCGTATAGGTTCTGGCGTCGCGTTGAAGGTCGAGGAGGCGATTGAGCGTCGAGAGGGATGCCGTGTAGTGCCCGGTCCGATACTGCTTGGACGCTGCCGCATAGGTGATTTCGTTCAACGTTCGCTCCGTCGTATTGCCTTCCGCCGCCATGTTCCCTGCCGCGAAGTGACGAATGTCACGGTCGGAACGGGCTGCTTTTGAGGCAAGTTATTTGCCGAAGCTTGCTTGAAACGGGTGTCGATGTCCGCTCAGTCTTTGGGGGCAAGGTAATTCGTTACCCAACCGAGTTGTGCTTTTGCGGTCTGTTAACCACGGGGCGAAACGAACCCGCGCAAAGCCCTGAAATTAAGGAGTTGGCAAGGGTTGGCTGCGAATTTCGTTCCTGTGACGGGTTTGGTGTCCTTGAAAGAAAAATGGAACCGAGTGGCATGATGTCGGTCCGTCACGGCCGGAAAATTTCACACCCGGCATGTCCTCGTTGTTTGTTTTGAGTCTTAAGGGGACACTTCATGTCTAGCATCAACTTCAATAAGAACGCTACCGCCGCTCTCTCCACGCTGCGTGACATCAACAACAGCCTGTCCAAGACGCAGGACCGCGTTTCGACCGGTTACAAGGTCGGTTCCGCTGCTGACGGCGCGGCTTACTGGTCGATCGCAACCACCATGCGTTCGGACAACAAGGCGCTGGGCGCTGCTCAGGACGCTCTGGGCGTTGGCGCCGCAAAGGTTGACACCGCTTACGCCGCCATGGAAAGCTCCATCGACGTTGTAAACGAAATCAAGGCCAAGCTGGTTACCGCAAGCGAAAGCTCGGCTGACAAGGATCAGATCCAGCTCGAAATCGGCAAGCTGCAGGAACAGCTGTCGGCAATCGGTCAGGCTGCTTCGTTCAACGGCGAAAACTGGATGGTTGCTTCGGCTTCCGCTTCCAACACCACGGTCGTTGACGGCTTCGTTCGTAACGACGATGGCACGGTCAAGATCACGACTGCCGAATACAAGGTCAGCTCCTACGCAATCTTCGAATCGGTTACCGGCGGCGTCGGCACCGGCGGTCTGCTCGGTTCGGTCATGGCGATCAAGCTCACGAGCGCTTCCACCGCCGGCGACATCAGCGGCTACCTCGACCAGGTTGAAACAGCCCTGTCCGAAATGACCAAGGGCGGCGCTGCTCTCGGTGCACTGTCGACCCGCATCGACCTGCAGGACGACTTCGCTTCGAAGCTCTCTGACGCTATCGAAGCTGGTGTTTCGGGTCTCGTAGACGCCAACATGGAAGAAGAATCTGCCAAGCTTTCTGCCCTGCAGACCCAGCAGCAGCTCGCCATCCAGTCGCTTTCGATCGCGAACTCCTCTTCGCAGAACATCCTGTCGCTCTTCGGTTGATACCGAAGCTACAGAAAAGAGAAATCGGGAACCGCGCCTTCGGGCGCGGTTTTCTCGTTTTTGCGAGGAAGAGAATTGGTTTCTCTTTTTGGCACCCGATGCGCCTCATATTCACTTTTTAAGCGGCTGAATGTGCCGCACCCGGCGTCACGATTGTGCGGAAGGCGCCATTTTTCCCGGCCTCAATCCAGACCTATGGCGCCGCGAGCCCCTGTTTTGCGGCTTTTTCCGATGTCTGATTGTCATTTGCTAACAGCGCTCACAAATATTTTTGATTTTTCTTTTCGTATTTGGAAGTCGTTAACCTTAATGGTGTCTACTCAGGTCATCGAAACAGCGGGCCGAAGTTAACTATAAAGCACTCGGCAAGCATGATGCTGACCAATGTTTCCGGGCAAACCCCGAATGTCCCTTCCATATTTATTGCCAAAGGGGCGACTCTAGATGACCAGTATCCTGACCAATACTTCCGCAATGTCCGCACTTCAGACGCTGCGCAACATCAATACTAACCTGGCTGATACGCAGGATCGCGTTTCCTCGGGCTTCCGCGTTGGTGAAGCTGCCGATAACGTTGCTTATTGGTCGATCTCCACCACGATGAACTCGGACAACAAGGCGCTGAACGCTGCTTCCGACGCTCTCGGTGTTGGTGCTGCCAAGGTTGACACCGCTTACGCCGCTATGGAAAGCGCCATCGACGTCGTCAACGAAATCAAGGCCAAGCTGGTAACGGCGACTGAAACCTCGACCGACAAGGACCAGATCCAGCTCGAAATCGGCAAGCTGCAGGAGCAGCTCTCCTCGATCGGCCAGGCTGCTTCCTTCTCCGGCGAAAACTGGATGGTTGCTTCGGCTTCCGCTTCCAACACTACGGTTGTCGATGGCTTCGTCCGCAACGACGACGGCACCGTCAAGGTCACGACCGCTGAATACAAGGTTGGCTCCTACGCACTCTTCGACTCGATCGACAGCGGTGTCGGCACCGGCGGTATCCTCGGCTCGGTCATGTCGATCAAGCTGTCTAGCGCTTCCACCGCTGGCGACATCAGCGGCTACCTCGACCAGGTTGAAACCGCGCTTGGCGAAATGACCATTGCCGGCGCTGCTCTGGGCGCTCTGTCGACCCGCATCGACCTGCAGGACGATTTCGCCAACAAGCTCTCCGACGCTATCGAATCGGGTGTTTCTCGCCTCGTGGACGCCGACATGGAAGAAGAATCTGCCAAGCTCTCTGCCCTGCAGACCCAGCAGCAGCTCGCCATTCAGTCGCTGTCGATCGCGAACTCCTCTTCGCAGAACATCCTCACCCTGTTCCAGTAAAATTTATCTTACTCTTAATCGGAAGGCCGCGCGCAAGCGCGGCCTTTTTTCGTTTCTGGTTTCGAGAAATTAATTATTTCAATGTGTTAACGAAGTGAGCGACACGAGCTCCGCGTTAGCTTCTTATTTATTTTTGTTAATTTTTTCGCACTCGCATTTACCAATTGTTAACCACGATGATGTTTTCTGGGGTCATCGAAACAGCGAGCCGATCCGAAGAAAAAAAAGGGGTCGGCAGGCATGAAGCTGAACGCCGTTACCGGTTCACGCCGGAATGTCCCTTCCTCAATTCATTGCCAAAGGGGCGATCTCAGATGACCAGTATCCTGACCAACACTTCCGCTATGTCTGCCCTCCAGACGCTGCGCGCCATCAACACCAGCCTTGCTGACACCCAGGACCGCGTTTCCTCGGGCTTCCGCGTCGGCGAAGCCTCTGACAACGTTGCTTATTGGTCGATCTCCACGACGATGAACTCCGACAACAAGGCGCTGAACGCTGCTTCGGACGCTCTCGGTGTTGGTGCTGCTAAGGTTGATACTGCCTACGCCGCCATGGAAAGCGCTATCGACGTCGTCGATGAAATCAAGGCCAAGCTGGTAACGGCAACGGAAGCTTCAACCGACAAGGACCAGATCCAGCTCGAAATCGACAAGCTGCAGGAACAACTGACCGCCATTGCCCAGGCCGCTTCCTTCTCCGGCGAAAACTGGATGGTCGCTTCGGCTTCGGCGTCCAACACGGTTGTCGTCGATGGCTTCATCCGCAACAACGACGGTACGGTCAAGGTCACGACCGCTGAATACGCGGTTGCCTCCTATGCCCTCTTCGATTCGATCGACAGCGGTGTCGGCACCGGCGGTATCCTCGGCTCGGTCATGTCCGTCAAGCTGACAAGCATGTCTACCACAGGCGAAATCTCGACCTTCCTGGATCAGGTTGAAAGCGCGCTCGCCGAAATGACCATCGCAGGTGCCGCTCTCGGCGCGATGATCACCCGCATCGAACTGCAGGACGACTTCGCCGCCAAACTCTCCGACGCTATCGAATCGGGTGTTTCACGTCTCGTGGACGCCGATATGGAAGAAGAATCTGCAAAGCTCTCCGCCCTGCAGACCCAGCAGCAGCTTGCAATTCAGTCTCTGTCCATCGCGAATTCTTCTTCGTCGAATATCCTTACCCTCTTCCAGCAGTAAGGTCTGGATTAAATCGAATAAATTACTTATGGATCGCGCCAGAAATGGCGCGATCTTTTTGTTTGTTTTTGTTGTTGTTTAAAAGAGTAATGGAAAGTAGCCAAACAGCTGATTATTTGTCGATGTTCTCGAGATTTCAGCTTGTCAGTGTTTCAATCTTTGGTTAACCATAATTAACTTCGAACCATTCAGCACGACGTACCCGTTCTCGATTCGGGTGGCATGAAGCCGGAACGTCGCTGCCGTTTTTTGCTCGGCATGTCCCCTTGTCACAACATCGGGTAGGTGGAACATGTCCAACGTCATTATGACGAGCTACACTCAGAGCGCCTTGCAGACGCTTCTTTTCGCCAGTGATTCCCTGGAGAAGACGCAGTCCAGAAGTGACTCCGGTTTGAAGATCGCCTCCGCCGCGGATAACGCTGGTTATTGGTCGGTTGCCACCGGCATGCGGTCCGACAAGAGCATCGTCAGCAGTATCGCGGATGCATTGAACCTCGGTGCGTCCAAGGTGGATACGTCTTATGAGGCGGTAAACTCGGCCATCGATATTCTCGACCAGATCACCGCTCTGCTCGAGACGGCTTACGAAGCGGGTACCGATCGCACGACGCTCAACACTTCGTTGAGGGAATTGAAGGGTAATTTGCAGTCTGTCACCCAGGCGGCAACCTTTTCGGGCGACAATTGGCTTTATAATACCGATGCCAGCATGATCGACAACTATACCGTCCCTGCTTCATTTCAGCGTTCGGTCTCTGGTTCGGTCACCCTGAATTTCATCAGCATCGGCAGCAGCCAATCGACCCTCATCGACACGCAGGATGCAAGCCGCGGCCTGTTCACGGGTGCGATCGATGCCGACACGCTGGTCGATCCGGAAAATCCAACCGGCACCCCGCGCAATTATTATCTTCTCGATGTCGGATCCGCGACGCCGGTAGCAGGCACGGAAATCAATATTTCCGAAGCGACGACCACCAGCGATCTCGATGACATGATCGCCGTCGTCAGCAACATGACAGACCAGTTGAACCGCCTCGGCAGTTCTCTCGGCACGATGTCGAACCGTATCGACCAACAGGTGACCTACGCCGCCGCACTCAACGATACCTTCGATGAAAGCATCAGCCGCCTGGTCGATACCGACATGGAAGAGGAGTCCGCCAGGCTCGCGGCCTTCAAGACACAGCAACAGGTGGCCATGCAGGTATTGTCGCTGCTGAACGGCCATCAACAGTCGCTTCAGGTCCTCTTCAACTGATCGGTGGCGAGTTTGGTCCATCCTCGCACAAGTTTGGAGTCGTAGTTCCTCACAAGCGTAGATGATCGCCTGATACCGTTCGGGTGCTTCGCATGAACATCGTTGATGAGGAACGCCGTGGCCGAAATTGCTTGCTTGTACGGATCGATGAGAGATTTCGGGCGGTTGGCTCACGTTGACGACCGCTGCGGGGTACCGGCATGAGTGTTCTGCTGTCCCGGCTCAAGGATTTCAGTGCGGCGGTTACCCCGCCGCCAAGTGATTTCCTGTCGGATATCGCCGATGACTTCACTCAACCGGATCTCCTTGCCGCTCCCGTGGAGGAGTCGGTAGATATCGAGGCCGTCAGGAACGAGGCCTATGCCGAAGGCCACGAAACGGCCGAGAGAGAACTTGGGGAAAAGCACCGCGAGGCTCTCGGAGCGATGGAGGCCACGCATCGCGAGGAACTGGCTGCGCTCAGACAGAAATATGAAGGCGAGGTCGCCGAGCACATCGGACAGGCCTTTCAGCAGATGACAACGGCGGTTGCCGGAGCGGTCGAAGCTGCGGTTGTTCGCGTCCTGTCTCCCCTGGTCGAGGAGAAGATCGCCATCCAGACGGCGGCCGCTTTCGCGTCGAAGGTTGCCGAGGAAATTACCGAAGGAGAAACGGGAAGGCTGCAGGTTGCCGGTCCGGATCGTCTCCTCGAAACCGTAAGGACCCGCCTTGCTGCAATCGACGCTTCCGTCGATTTCCGGGAGACGTCCGAAATCGAACTGTCGTTCCAGATGGGTGATTCCGTTCTCGTAACGCGGCTGTCCAGTGTAGTCGAAGCCATGGAAGGGCTTATGGATGAGTGAGGGCGAAAACCATCATCGCGGCAAGAACGAGATCATCATCGTCAAGCGTCACAAGGGTGACCACGATGGTGCTCACGGGGGTGCCTGGAAGATCGCTTATGCCGACTTCATGACCGCCATGATGGCCTTCTTCCTCGTTATGTGGCTCGTCAATGCCGCAAACGAGGAAACCAAGGCCTCGATCTCCAGCTATTTCAATCCGATCAAGCTGACCGACGAAACGCCTAGCCAGAAGGGCGTCAAGGAACCGGCGAAGGAAGCGGAAGGCGAACAGACTGCGCAGAAGTCGGACATAAAGGCTGAGAAGCCGGAAGACGCGGCCGCGGCCGCATCGGGCGATGACCTGACGGCGTCTTCCGGTGAAAACACCAATTATTCGGAAGCCGACTTCTTCGAAAATCCCTATGCTGTTCTCGCTGAGATCGCCCAGGAAGTGGGCCAGCAGGCAAATGTCAGTGTCAAGGGTGAGGGCGGGGCGGCCAATTCCGGCCCATCGACCGGTGCGTCCGGCGGTGAGGCTTACCGCGACCCCTTCGATCCGGATTTCTGGAGCAAGCAGGTGGCTGGAGCCCCCGCGCAGAATAGCATGCCCGAGATCCAGGACAGCAAGCTGCCTGACACCCCGGTCCAACAGACCGAACAGGCGATGCTCGCTCCGGGCAAGGAAACAAAGCCGAAGGATGGCAAGACCGAGGCGCCGAACGACGTGGCTCTTGCCTCTCCGGACGCAACCCAGCCGAAGACCGCCGATGAAAGCCAGCCCGCTCCGGCCGAGGATGACATGGCTGCAGAGCGGCCGCCGACTCCCGAACAGAAAAAGGAGGCGGACGAACTGCGCAAGGAGCTTTCCCGCTCGCTGAACGGAGTTCCGGGCAAGCTTGCCGAAGGTATCGTCGTGACACCTTCGGAAGGCGGTACACTTCTCACCATCTCCGACCAGGCGGCATCCCCGATGTTCGATGTCGGCTCGGCCGTTCCCCAGAAGGAACTGGTGCTGGCTATGGAGAAGATCGGCGCCATCCTCAAGGATAAGCCGGGTTCGATCATCATCCGGGGCCATACCGACGTCAGGCCTTACCGCGGCGGCAAGGGTGACAACTGGAGCCTCTCGATGGATCGTGCGCACGCGGCCTATTACATGCTGGTTCGCGGCGGCCTTCAGGAAGATCGCGTCAAGCAGATGTCTGGCTTTGCCGACCGTCGCCTGCAACTGCCTGACGATCCCATGAATGGCGCCAACCGGCGCATCGAGATCCTGCTCAGCGATGGCTAAAGGCGCGGCGATGACACGATCACCCAAAGGCAGCCTTTTCCGCTTCACGCTGTCGGCCGCGGTGATCGCCGCTTGGCCTGCAACTGCTTGGGCGGATAGCAGCCTGTCTCCTTACAAGATGCTGCGCTCGCTGCAATTTATGCAGGATTCCGTCGTTCTCGGCGATCATTCTGCTGGCGACATGCAGCGGTTCATGCTGGAGACGATCGACAATCGCCTGCGTACGGCCGATGCCGAGATTTTCAGTGAACCACGCAATGCGGATGCCGCGCTCGTTTATGCCATGAGCGGAGGCAACCCGGCGACGCTTAGCTATCTGGTGGCTCGTGATGTCGACGGCAATTTCGACGCTCGCGTCGTCAATGTCCTGCAGAAGTATTTCGATGGCCGCGGCATGCAGGTGGCGAAGACGATCGGTGATCTGGTTCCGGAATATCGCCACACGGCGCTCGGTCCCTATCTGGCGCTGATTGCCGGCAATATCACCTTTCCGACCGATGCAAGGGCTGCACTTGGCTTCTTTGACGAAGCTCGTCTCAGTGCGCCGGGCACCATCATCGAGGAGGCTGCGCTCCGTCGTTCCATCGTTGCGAGCATGGGTGTCTCCGAGGTGGAAAAGGCACTGTCCTATTCCCGCCATTACGCTCGGCGTTTCGTTCATTCTCCCTATTCCAATCAGTTTGCCGATCTCTTCGTCGAATTGGTGGTGAAGCACTACGGGATCATTTCTGAAAACGATATCGTCGATGTGCTGGAGCCGATGGATGTGGCGCGTCGGCAGGAGATCTATTTGCGCATCGCGCGTGCTGCGACGCTGCGCGGCAATCAGGAACTTGCAAGGCTTTCGGCCACAGAAGCTCAGCGCCTGGCCGGTCTGGTGGATGGCAAGGGCCAGCCGGTGCTGCCCAGCCTCTATGAAAGCGTGGCGAGCGTTTCCTCATCCGATGTCGTTTCGGCAATCGACAGATTGTCCGCCGTATCGGACGAAACCCTGTCCGAGCGGGACAGGGCATTGCGCAATGCTGCACGTAGCATAGCAGAACAGGTTTTGCAGCCTCCGGTACTCAATGAGACGATCAGGGGCGAAGAGCCTCGAACCGGCGCCACCGGTCAGGCTCTCGTGGCGCCGCGGCCGCAAAGTCCGGCGCAGTCGGAAGACGAGCAGCAATCAGTCTCGGCTCCGTCCGTTCCAGAACCGCCACCGGTTATGGCGAAAGCGGATGCTCGGCCGGGCGCCGAGGAACCAGCGACGGGCGAGGCAGGGCCAGTTCTAGATTTTGTCAAGCAAAGTCGGAGCCGGTTGGGAGAGATTGACGCGCTTCTTGGAGAGGAAGGCAACATCAAATGATGAACGTTGTGAACACTGCCGCCAAGGCAACCTCTGAAATGGTTTCGATGACGGGCGCGGGAGGAAAAACTTCCCAGGCGTCTGACAGAGATGCTTTCTCCAAAACCCTGAATGCGTTCGACGGCGAAAAGCCGGCAAGCTATTCGGGTGAGGGTGACGCGAAGGGCGCGGCCCAGGCGACCGAAGGAGATGTTCCCGACGTTTCGGATGAGGCCAAGGTTCAGGTTCCGCCCTCGCGCGAAGTCCAGGCATCTTCCGTGAGCGATCTCGCCTCCCTGAGTGAGCAGATGACCACCGGGCAACAGGCGCAGCAGTCCGGAACGAACGGGGCAAACACGGCCGGGGCGGCTTCCGAGAAACCCGGCGCCAATTCGCAGAAGCTGGCGGAAATTGCCGCAGCTCTTGCGATGTCCACCACCGATGGCGGAGTGACGGACACCAAGGCGTTGGCTGCTGCCCTCAAGAAGCTTGCGGATAGTGCCAAATCGGACGTCGACCTCGCGACGGATAGCACTGATGAAACCCTCGATGGCGCATCGGCTGATACCACTACGCTCGATGATATGCTGTCGCTTTTGTCGCTTCCTCCGGCTGGTGGTCAGACGGAGCAACCGACTGCCGCCGCAAGTGAGTTCAACGCGGCTCAGCAAGGCGCGATCAACGGCATAGAGGGGCAGGCCACCGGCGCGAAAGCGCTCTCCGAACAGGCCGGACAGGATGGCGCTTCGGGCGACGACTCGTCCTCGAGCGAAACCGGTGCCGTCTTCCGCTTCCAGAAGAGCGACTCCGCCGCAAGCGTCGATATGCATGTCGCTGCGAGCACTGATGGCAGCGTCGACGTGGATGTGTCGGCAGCGACTGCCAAGGACGCGCCCGTCGTGCAGGTTGTCGATTCCAGGCGCTATCTCGGCCTCGCTCCGAACTCGAATGCCCTGTCCGTGGCATCGACAATCGCCAACGATCCCCAATGGGCCGGCGCCCTGGATCCGGCTTCCAAACTTGCCAATTCAGCCCTTTTCGCCAGCACCGGTAATGTGGTGCATACGCTGAAGATTCAGATGAACCCCGTGGAGCTCGGCAACATTACCGCGACGATGCGGCTCGTTGGCGAGGACCTCAGCATTCATCTGACCGTACACAGCAGCGGCGCCTATCGCGAACTCACCAACGACAGCAATTCCATCATGGATGCGTTGAAGGCTCAGGGTTTCAGCGTCGACCAGATTTCGGTCAGCATGTCGTCCTCGTCCGACAAGTCGGGCGACAACTCGGCCGGCAGCCGCCAGGCTTCCGACATGGGGCAGTCACAGCAGCAGCAGGGTAACCGGCAGAGCGGCGGCGATGCACGACAGGCCGACCAGTTCGACAGGACGTCGTCCGGTTCGGCAACCGCAGGAGGCAATGATGCAGGTATGGTCGAGGGCACTGTTGCTTCCGGCGCTGGCTCTGCTCGCCCTGGGCACGTCTACCTCTGAGAAGAGTGAGGCTGCCGCGCGCGTCTGCGAGCGGCAGATCGAGAGTGCCGCGGCCCGCTACGGGATCCCCGAAGGTATTCTCTATTCGGTTGGCCTGACGGAGACCGGCCGCAAGGGCTCGCTCAGTCCCTATGCCCTGAACATCGAGGGCAAGGCCTATTTCCCGACCTCGCTGCAGGATGCCTATAACCAGTTCGCGGACGCCAAGCGGCGCGGCGCGAAGCTGATCGATATCGGCTGCATGCAGATCAACCATTACTATCACAGTTCCCAATTCGCGTCGGTGGAGCAGATGTTCGATCCGGCGCAGAACGTTGCCTATGCGGCCCTGTTCCTGAAGCGTCTTCACGACAGGCACGAAACCTGGACCATGGCCGTTGCCCGCTATCATGCTGGCCCCAACAATGACCCGGCACAGCAAAAATATGTCTGCCGTGTTATCGCCAATCTTGTTGCGACAGGATACGGGAAGTGGACGCCGGCTGCGTCTTCGTTCTGTCAAAATT
>QFQX01000003.1 GCA_003248775.1 Shinella sp.
CAGAGATTGGTCTTGCGCGAGGTGCAGGAATAGCATTCGCGGCACTCCGGCGTATAGAGCGGAATGACATGATCGCCCTTCTTGACCGAGGTGACGCCCGGTCCGACGTCGACGACGATGCCCGCACCTTCATGGCCGAGGATCGCCGGAAACAGGCCTTCCGGATCGGCACCCGACAGCGTGAAATCGTCGGTATGGCAGATCCCTGTCGCCTTCACCTCGATCAACACCTCTCCGGCACGGGGGCCTTCGAGCTCCACTTCAGTCACGACCAAGGGTTTTCCGGCCTGAACAGCCAGAGCAGCGCGTGTGCGCATGGATTGCCTCCCGAATGCTTGTATGATGCCGACCTTCTCCGGCCTTGGGTGCAGATTACAAACGCGCCAAGCGAAGTGACAATTGCGACCTTAGTGTGTGTATCGGCCCTTTTGGCATCGCCTTCGGTAGTCCTATACTGACCTTCGTCAGGGAGGACATCGTCATGAAGATCGCACGCCTTGCGCTGTTTCTGGCGCTCGTGCCGGCTGTTGCCGGAGCCGCGGATTTTTCTGATCCGGACTGGCCCTGCATCCAGCGCAAGGTCGAGAACCTGTCTCCGGGGCTGATGTGGCCAAACCCCGTCACCAGATCGGCCCTGCCTCCGGAAGCCGCCGATCTCGCTTCGATGCTGGCTCTGCGCCGGGTGAGCCTCGAAGAAGCGGAAACCCAGGTTCGCGCCTTCCTCGAAAAGACGCCGACCGCCGATGCGCAATTGCTCGGCAACATCTTCTACGACGCATTCGACAAGCTCGCCGACGACCGGCATCACCTGATCACCGGCATCGCGCGCTATTCCCGCAATCAGATCGCTCTGTCGAAGAAGATCGACGACAGCCGCACCGAAATGGCGAAACTGACCTCCGAAAACAGCCAGGACTTCGACCGTATCGACAAGCTGGAGGAACAGATCGACTGGGACGAACGCATCTACAAGGATCGATCGCAGGCGCTCACCTATGTCTGCGAAACGCCCGTCATCATCGAAAAGCGCGCCTATGCCATCGCCCAGCTTTTACTGAAGCAGGTTCCGCACTGACTCTCATTTCTTTTGTTTTCGTTTGTCTTTTCGGGATAACCGGTTTCCACTTATCCCTGACAAACTCTAAAAGCCGCTGACGAAGCCGCTCCCTATTCCCATTCGAGTTCGGTATAGGCCGCCGTCGCATTGCGCGGATTGTAGAGACCGAACAGCGCCCACTTCTCTGCTTCGCCATAACCGATGCTTCGTGAGGCTTCCCCGAGAGGAACACCCAAGCGGATGGCGGCACGCGTCTCCTCCTCAAGCACCTCCAGATAGTGCGCCAATGCTTTCGCGCCCTCTGGCCAGTCAAGCACCGGACCGCCATGACCGGGCACGGCGCGGACAGCCCTGATCTGCGAAAGCGCATCCAGCACCGAGCGCCAGCCCTTCAGCGAACCGTCGAGTGTCGGTGCATGCTCATCGAACAACAGGTCTCCCGCGATCAACGTCGCGGTCTGTCTGTCGAAAACCGTGAGGTCGTTGGAGGTATGGCTCGTCGGCCAGGCCTTCAGGTCGACTTCCCGTTCTCCGAGATCGATCGTCTCCATGTCGGACACTACCCGGTCAATCCCCGGGATCCGGCTTCCGAGAAAGGCCCGCGCGCCGATGAGGTCCGAGTAACTGCTCCGGTAACTGTAAGAGCGCTCTTCCAGCGCTCGCGGCAGGTTCTGTTGCCCGATGATCATCGCTCCGGCATCGCGCAAGGCTTCGGCCCCGAAGACATGATCGGGATGCATGTGCGTGAGGATCAGATAGGAGATCGGCAAAGGGGTCCGTTCGCGAACTGCGAGATAGACCTCCTCGCCCACCTGCTGGGAGCCGCCGGCATCGATGACGGCGACACTCTTCTTTCCCACGATGAACGCAATATTGGCGATGTCCCCGACATTCTCCCCATCGGACTCCGCCACCGCTCCGCGATGGACAAACAGGCCGGGTGCGACTTCCGTAAATTCCAGTTTGGACTTGGGGCGCGATGCGCAAAAGGGCTCGGCAAGCGAAAAGCCGGAAAGCCATGACGCCGGCAGGCGCTTGAGGCTTTCCTCGCATTCCGCCTTTCTCTCCGCCGCATGTCCCGGCAGCAAGGCCATGCGGCACAGTTCTTCGGCGGAGGCCGCGCCTGTCGTTTCTACGGCGGACAGCAGACACAGGGAAACGAAAGCCTCGAACATCGGCCATTCCCGTTTCATGACACAGGTTTCCCCCAAACCCTGCGTCCTTGGCGACAGCCTCACAACACATCCGAAAGGCTCGGTTTTTCACGCATCCGACATGGCATATGATGCCGTACATGAGTGCCCGGGTATTGCGTCACCAACATCAGGGGGGACATTACACCCATGAAACAAGCACTTGCAGCTCTCACATTCCTGCTCTCGGCCGGCGTTGCCTTCGGCGAGGATCCGCCTGTCAATCCGATCGTGGAGAGCGCCACCTGGAACGACATCCGTGGCGACATCGTGGGCGACGCCCATATCGTTGACGGCGAAAGCCTCATCACCCTGACCGCCCCCTATCGCGCCGATGACGCGGCAACCGTGCCGATCACCATCGAACAGACGGGCGTGAAAGACGTTCCCATCTCGTCGATCAAGCTGGTGATCGACGAAAACCCGTCACCCGTCGCGGCCGAAATCCGTTTCGGCCCGGCGATGATGCCGCTGAAATTCGAGACCCGGGTGCGCGTCAACCAGTATTCCAACGTTCGCGTCATCGCCAATACGCCGAACGCCAGCTACATGACCGGTCGCTTCGTCAAGGCGTCCGGCGGTTGCTCTGCCCCGGCGACCAAGGACCCGGCAGCCGCACTGAAGGGCATGGGCGAGATGCGGCTGAGAAGCTTCGACACGGGGAATGCAGCACCCGCCGTTCCGCGGGAGGCGCAGATCATGATCCGGCATCCGAATTATTCAGGCCTGCAACGGGACCAGATGACCCAGCTTTTCATCGGCGCCCACTTCATCACCAAACTGGAAGTGCGGCAGGGCAAGGACCTGCTGTTCTCCCTGCAGGGCGGCATATCGATCAGCGAAAACCCGACTTTCCGCTTTACCTATATCGATGATGGTTCGCCGGAACTTACCATTCACGCGGTCGACACAGAGGGTAACGTTTTCGACCGAGTCCTGCCGAAGCGCCCGCCGGCCTGAAGAAAACTGTTTAGAAGCAACGCATCTCCGCCTCGGCCTGCGCCCGTCTCAGTTCCGTGACCATCCCGCGCGGAACGACGGCGCTCTTGAACATCGAAAGCTGCTCGCCCGCACCCTGCTGCAAGGTGAGCACGGTCTCGGCCTCGACATATTTCTCGTAAGGCAGGATGGAAGCGATCACATCGATGGAGCAGGCGCATTGCCTGAGAACGTTACGGTTCTGCCCGTTGGCGGCCATACAGCCGAAGACGTAATCGGCGCGCGCCTCCGTCGGATAGTCGTTGAGCCGCTCGGGCAGGCTTTGCCCCGCCGCAGGCACAGCGAAAGCCGACACCATGAGAAGGCAGACGGCCAGCCACTTCATGGCAGGGCCTCGCCCTTGTCCGTCAGCGTGATCACGTTGCGATAACCTGCATCCTCCGGCCCCTGCCCCTCTGGAACGTTTGCCTCCAGCGAATAGAGCCAGCCGGGCACCTGTTCCGAAACGGTGACTGAGAGCGCCAGCTCGGCAAAACGTCCCATCTTGCTGCGCGCCTTGTCCTTTTCGAGCGGACGCAGCGTTACCTTCTGTGCGGCAATGTCGCGATCGCCGAGATGCACGGAAACCGGCACGATTTCCGCATCCTTCATCAAGGCCTCCTTGATACGGTTACGGATGTAATAAGGGCTTCCGCCGGACTGCGCGGCGACATCCGACAATGTACTTTCAAGAAAATACATGATGAGCGGATTGCCCACCGAAGCCGGAAAATTGCCGAGTGACCGCATCCGGGGTCCTTGCCGCAGGATCAGCGCGACATTGTCGTCGGCAGAGAGTTGCAGGCCGATATTGTCGTTATCGGGCGCCTCACCCTTCTTTCCCGACAAAAGCACCCGATCATAAAGCAGGGCATCCGGCGGCTCTTTTCCGGCACTCACAGGGGCAGGAACGCGAAGACCGGAAAGCCCACCCTTGTGAAAGAGAAGATCGTAGGTTCCGGCCGCCGATGCTGTCGCGGCAGAACCGAGCATCGCGAGAAGAAGCACGAAAAGACGCATTGCAAGCCTCCCTTTTTTTGAAGAGCCTAATGCCGCCGCGATTGCTCCGTCACCGCAGACATTGGTCGGTATTGGAGGCCATATGGATATGAGCCCGTGAGTGCAGTCACGCCACCCGCGCCCGGGTCTTCCAGTCGATCAACGCCCTCAGGCGCACGAGCTGCACCGGCTTGTTCAGCACGGCGAAGGACATCTCGTCTGCCTGCGCCTGGAAATCGCGATGCCGGTTGGCGGAAATGATGATGGCCGGGATTTCGCAGCCGGCAAGCGCCCTGAGCGTGCGGATCGTCTCGATGCCATTGTCGTCCTCATCGAGCTGGTAATCGGCAAGAACGATATCGGGCGGCGTCCCGATCTCCTGCATCAGGGAGATCGCTTCGAGCGTCGAGCCGGCGGCAAGCACGCTCGCGCCCCAGCCTTCGAGCTTCTGCGTCATCGCGTGCAGTTCGTCCGCATCGTTTTCCACCACCATGACGATCAGGTCCAGATCGCCCGTGGGAGCAGCCTCCACCACCGGGTTTTCATAAACCGTGACATGGCCGGGCGCGGCAAGAGGCACTTCGATCGAGAACATGGAGCCCACTCCCGGACGCGACACCAGCCGAACCGGATGATCGAGGTGACGGCAGGCCCTTTCCACGATCGAAAGCCCCAGTCCCATGCCAGTGCCCCTGCCTCCGCCGCCACGGGTGAATTCCTTGAACACCCGCGCCTGATCCGCCTCCGATATGCCGATCCCGGTGTCCCATACCTCGATGCGCAGTCGCGTGCCCGAAAGCCGGCAGCCGACAAGTACCCTGCCACGCTCCGTATACTGGATCGCATTGACCACGAGGTTCTGCACGGAGCGCATCAGATAGCGCTGGTCGCTCGTCACCCAGCGGCTCGACGGCACGATACAGAGCTCGATGCCTTTTTCCGCGGCAAGCGGCGCCAGGTCTTCGCTCAGCCCCTGCAGCATGTTTCCGACGGAAAAGGAGGTGATGTTGAAATCGGCGCCGGAACTGTCCAGCCGGGAAATATCGAGCAGCGCCTGCAGCAGGGTTTCGATCGAGGTGAAGGAGCGATTGAGACGGTTGACGACCTCCCTCGCATCCCCTTCCTCAACCCTCTCCGTCAGGGTCGAGAGATAGAGCTTGGCGGCATTGATCGGCTGCAGGAGATCGTGGCTGGCCGCCGCCAGAAACCGCGTCTTGGACACGTGCGCTGCCTCCGCCGCCTCCTTGGCAAGCCGCAGGGCTCCCTCGATCTTCGTCTGCTCCGCGGCATGCACCTGCAATTGCCGGTTTGCCTCGGTCAGTTCGGTCGTGCGCTCCGCGACCCGCCGCTCGAGCAGGGCCGCAGCCTCCGTTTCCGCCGTTACGTCCATCAGGGAGACGATGAAACCATCGTCCGGCAGGCTGTGCAGCCGCATGTCGAGCCGCATGCCGTCGCGCCGGCGAAAATGCTGTTGCACGGTCTCTCCCCGCCGCAACGCCTTGAACCAGCGTGCGAGTTCCGGCCGGCGCGACTTCCGGTCGACGATCTCGTGGCGCTCGATATGTTCGAGAATCCGCTGGAACGACGCACGCTTTTTCAGGAGTGGCAAAGGCAGGCCAAGCAGCGCGCTGAAGCGTTCGTTATGCACGAGGAGTTCACCGTCCGCCGAGAAGGTGCAGACCCCGAGTGACATGTGGTCGAAAGCGGCCTGCAGCAGATGCGCCTGCTGGTCGATCAGACGGTCCTTCTCCCGCCGGTTTTCCTGCACAAGGTCAGTAATTTCCGTCTGCAGAACCGCGATGTTGCCGGAGGTGGTCTGACGGCAGGAAATCTGGAACCAACGGTCATTGCGCAGTGCGATGACAAAGGAGGAAAAGCCATGGCCCGGCACTTCCGGCAACCCGCTCGCCGGCGACCGCCGCACGGCCTTCACCCCGGCATCCTCCTCGCTTGCCAGCGACTTGCTGGCTTCGACCGCCCTGAGATAATCGTCGAAGGCGAGGCCGGGTTTTATCAGAGGTTCCACATCGGGCAGAAGCCGCCGAAACTGTGTGTTGCAGACCTGCAGCCGGTCCTCGGAGAAAAGAGCGAAACCTCCCTCCATGGCAACCATGGCATCGGCAAGGTTGCGCTGCATCCGCTCCTGGGTCTGGTAGGCGATTTCCAGCTCGCTCGACGCACGGCCCAGCGTATCCAGCGCCTTTTCCAGATCCTTGGTCTTCTCCCACACCTTGGCCTGTAGGGTGATGGCCGACTGGAACAGCGAATAGGCCGTACCACCCACCTCATGACCGCGCTCGGCTCGGTTGATCAGCGCCTCGATGATCCGCGCCTGCTTGGCGATCTGGACTTCAGTAGGATCGCTCGGATCGATCACGGCACCGCCCCCCTTTTCGGCCGGAAGAAGGCGACGCCGACGAAGGTCTGGTTCACATGCACCCCGAGATGCTGCTCACCATAGGTGCTGAAGCCGACCACCCGGTGTTGTCGGAACCGTTCCGATGCTTCGTCCGCCAATCCCTTGCGTTCGATCTCCAGCTTCCTGAGATAACAGTCGAAACCGAGGATGAAGTCGGGCTCGGCACCCTGGTCGTCGGTCACCGTCAGTCCGCTGTCGAGGGTGCGGATGATTTCCTTACCACGCCCCAGCGTCAGGAGCAGTCCGTCATCGATCGCCGACAGGAAGGTCAAACCATTCTCACCGTGAATCTGCTGGATGGCGCGGACATGGTAGAGATCACGATTGCGCACCAGCACGGGGTTTTCCGCGAAAATGGCGGGAGAGAGTTCCTCGACCGAAACGCCGACAAGCCGCGCATATTCCTCAGCCGCCGGGGAACCGTTGATCTCCAGAACCAGACGCTCTTCCGGAACCGCGCGGGTCACGACCATGCGGCTTTCCGTCGGCTGGAAATGATCGAAACCGAGGCCACGGAAATCAAGGTCCGTTTCCAGCAACAGGAGAAGCGCCGCATTGCTGTGAAACTGGCCGTCGCGCAGAACCTTTGTCTCTTGGAAACGTAAGCCGTCGCCGGCCGAACCGCCGAAGACCGGGATATCCGCAAGCCCCGCCTCCAGCGTGGCAACGAGGATATCCTCCTGTTTCGACAGACCGTCCGCAAAAATCAGCGCCAGACGATGACGTCCCGGCGTGCTGCCGAACTGGGCGGAAAGACGCTCGGCCTGTGAAACCACATCGGCGATGGACAGCGGCGAGATCGGGAAAAACAGGGCGGAAGCCACTCGGAAATGGTTGCGTTCGAACGCAATGGCGAGCAGCGCATCACTGTCATATCCACGGGGGGTTATCTGGCCGGCAGTCGTGCAGCCGAACACCACCGTCTCCGGCATGATATCGGCAAGTGCGGTTGGCAACGCATCCGTTGCCAACCGACAGGGCAGGAAAAGCAGGACAAAGCTCGGCCGCGCATTCGACAACTGGCGGCGGATATCGCGGACAGCCTCCGTCGTATCGCCGGCATGAGACACGGCAATGCGCACCGCTTTCGCGGGCCTGTTATCAAGAGCCTCCCGTAGCGCCGTCACCCGCCTGCCATCCTCCGCTGGCTGTACTCACGGGCAAGGTAGTTTGTCGTCGTCATAGCCTCCTATTGAAGGTTATGACGGATGGAAACCTCCCTCACCAGCATCGCCGCCTGCGTGCGGTTATGAACGCCGAGCCGCCGCAAGAGCGCCGTGATATGCGCCTTGACGGTCGCTTCCGCGAGTTGCATCTCGTAAGCGATCAGCTTGTTCGGCATGCCCTCGCAGATCAGGCTGAGAATGCGCGTCTGTTGCTGCGAGAGATGGGCGATCTTGCGCGAGATCGTCTCGACGGAACGATCACCTTCCTTCGGACGGGCCGGCATGGCATAACCCGGCGGCACATAGGTCTTGCCATTCCAGATATCCGTCATGGCCTCCTGGAACACCTGCCGCCCGGTTTCTTTCGGTATGAACCCCGCCGCGCCGGCGGCAATCACGGATTGCACGACGCCCTCCGTCGTGATCGCCGAAATGACGATCACCGGAACATCCGGCATCTTTTCCTTTATCTTCAGAAAACCGCTCAGGCCCGACGCATCGGGCAGGTTGAGATCCAGAATGACGAGATCCGGCAAAAAACGCATGCGTATCTGATGCAGTGCCTCGCCTAGCGTAGTCGCTGTTCGAACCCGACGGGTATTGAAAATGCTCTCCATCGTCGTCGCAAGAGCATCGCAATAAAGCGGGTGATCATCGATCACCAGCGCCGACTTGATCGAAAGCGACGGTACGGACAGTTCTGCCCGCGACATGGCTTTCCTCCCAAAAATATTCCCTGTCTGGATAACGAAGCGTGTCCACTTCGCTCCGCATATTCATTGGATATATTTCTGCTCCCAAATGTGGCCGGCTCTCCCCAGCGCAACCACACGTATTTTGTTACACAGATTTGTGATGCATGCAATTGCTGAATTCCCAGGCGAATGGTGGCGTCAAATAAGGCAAATTTTCGAATTCACTTATATTTTCCGCAGCAGGCATCATTGCCGGCACCCTTTCACTGAGCGTCAGACGACATCACCTTCATTCAGCAGTGAATAGCGGCCTGCCACAAGGTCGCATGCCCACAAACGACTTGCATCAGAGAAATGTCGACAGTATGTCTACATATACTTCACCGCAAATGGATCGGCTGTCGCAATGCTCGAACCCACTCCCCCGGACGACACAGCCGAGGCACCGCGCTCCCGCGGATCCGGCACGCTGACCGTGTACAACACCCTGCGCCAGGAGATACTGGCCATGACACTGCCGCCGGGCAGCCCACTCGATGAGGTGCGGCTTTCAGAACGCTTCGGCATGTCGCGCACTCCGATCCGAGAAGCTCTTCTCCGTCTTGCCTCAGACGGGCTGGTCACCACGCTTCCCAACCGCAACACCATCGTTGCAACCATAGACTTCGCCACACTGCCTACATATTTCGATGCGCTGACGTTGATGTATCGGGTCACGACCCGCGCCGCGGCGGCCCACAGGAATCCGGCCATTATGGCCACCATCCGCAAGCACCAAAACGATTTCGAGGCGGCAGTGAAGGCGCAGGACGCCTATGCGATGATCGAGGCGAACCGCGAATTCCACGTCGCCATCGCCGAACTGGGCGGCAATCCTTACTACACTGCCTTCTTTGCCCGTCTTCTGGATGAAGGCCGGCGCATTCTCCGGCTCTATTACTCGACCTTCGACGACCGCCTGCCGCTGCAATATGTACAGGAGCATGAAGACATCATCGCCGCAATCGAGGCGGGAGACGTCGAGCGCTCCGACCGTCTCGCCATAGCCCATGCTGAGCAGATCGTGCGCCAGATCCAGGAATACATCGCGCGCGACATGAACCACGCCTTGTCGATCGGCAACCTCTGAGCCATTTCACCCTAGCCGAAACCAGATCAATCCAACCGCAAGAGAATTCCACGATGCCTGCTCAAACGAAAGCCGATGTCGTTGTCATTGGCGCCGGAATTGTTGGCGCCATGTCTGCCCTTCACCTCCAACAACAGGGCCGCAACGTCGTGATTCTCGACCGCACCGGGCCTGCAGCCGGTGCAAGTGCGGGAAATGCCGGCATTCTGGCTTTCCCGGAGATCATCCCCATCCCGTCTCCCGGCGTCATGTTCAAGGCGCCGAAATGGCTCCTCGACCCGCTCGGCCCACTCAGCATCCGCCCAGCCTACGCCTTGAGGATCGCACCCTGGCTCTGGCATTTCTGGCGTGCCAGTTCCCGCAAGGTTTTCGAGCAGGGCATCGTGACACAAGCCGCGATGATGGAGCTTGCCACCGCCGAAATGTCCCGCATCCGCGCCATTCCCGAGCTTGCCAGCTTTTTCGACGATACCGGTACGCTGGACCTTTATGACAGCGAGGAAAGCTTCGAAGCCGCAGCCCAGGACTGGCGCGAGAAGGGAAAGGCCGGCTTCGAGTTCCGGCGTGTGAACCGCCGGGAAATCGAGGAATTGCAACCGGGCCTAGCCCCCCAGTTCCAGCATGCGATGTATTCTGCTTCCGGCGTTCAGATCAACGACCCCAAGGAATTCACCCGTGCCGTGTGCGCACAGGCAGAGGCGGCCGGCGCCACCCTTCGGACTGGCGATGTCCTGGACATCGCCGCAGCCGGCGATGGCGCGACCATCACTCTCGCCAACGGCGAAAGTATTGCGGCCGGAACGGTGGTGCTGGCCGGCGGCGCCTGGTCGAAGAAGCTCGCCGCCCGACTTGGCGATCGCATCCCCCTGGACACGGAACGGGGTTACAATACCACCCTGCCTGCCCAGTCATTCAATTTGAAACGCCAGCTTTATTTCAACGATCACGCCTTCGTCGTGACGCCGCTGGCGCACGGCATCCGGGTCGGCGGCGCTGTCGAACTCGGTGGCCTCGACCTCGCCCCCAATTATAACCGGTCGAAAAACCTGCTGGCCAAGGCCGGCCGCTTCCTGCCCGAACTGGACACGCGCGGTGGAACGGAATGGATGGGCTTCCGCCCATCACTGCCGGATTGCCTGCCGGTGATCGGCTATTCGAAGGCAAGCCGTTCGGTCGTCTATGCCTTCGGTCACGGACATCTGGGACTGACGCAATCGGCCGCTACCGGAAGGCTCGTTTCCGATCTCGTCGCGGGCCGCGCCACCGGCATGTCGCTCGCCCCATTCCGCCCGGACCGCTTCAACTGACATTCGGCCGTTCGGCGCTCTGCCATGCGGCCAGATCAGCCCGGAACCACCGCTCCGACACGATCATGATAAGAAGGAACACAAGATGACGCCGAACACTCCAGCGCCGCGTATTTCCGACGAAGAAAGACTGGCAAGGCTCTCCAGCCTTCGCTCCACCATCGAGGAGGCCGGCCTTGGCGGCGTGCTGCTCGGACCGACGGAAAGCCTGCGCTATTTCACCGGCCTCGTCTGGCATGCAAGCGAGCGTCTTCTCGGCGCACTGGTGACGCCGACAGCGCTCTATTACATCGTCCCCGGCTTCGAGCAGAGCCGGGTCGAAAGCCTGCCACATCTGCCGGGTGAAATCTGTGTCTGGCAGGAAGAAGAAAGCAGTGCGGCACTGGTTGCCTCGCTGCTCGGCGCGGGCAAGAGCCTTGCCGTCGACGATGCCGTCGCGCTCTTCGTCTACCACGCGCTGGCGCGCGAACTTGGTGCAGAACGAATTGTCGATGGCGGCCCGATCATCCGTGGCCAGCGGCTGCGGAAATCCCCAACAGAAATCGCCATCATCCAGTATGCGATGAACCTCACGCTCGACGTGCACAAGCGCGCCCACGGCATTCTGAAACCGGGCATTCGTGCCTCAGAGGTTGTTCGCTTCATCGATGACGAACATCGGGCACGCGGCGCCGAGGGCGGCTCCAGCTTCTGCATCGTCTCCTTCGGCGAGGCAACCTCCCTGCCGCACGGCGCGGATGGCGATCAGGTTCTGAAATCAGGCGATGTCGTTCTGGTCGACACCGGTTGCCGCATTGACGGCTATCATTCCGACCTGACCCGTACCTACATGCTCGATGAGCCGACCAGGGAATTCGCCCGCATCTGGACAATGGAACGCGAGGCGCAGCAGGCCGTGTTCGAAGCCGCAAAGATCGGCGCGCCCTGCGAAAGCCTTGACGATGCGGCGCGCGCCGTGCTCGCCCGCCATGGTCTCGGCCCGGATTACCGCATGCCCGGACTGCCCCATCGCGCCGGTCACGGCCTCGGTCTGGAAATCCACGAAGAACCCTTCATCGTGCGCGGCAATCGCACGGCGCTCGCGGAAGGCATGTGCTTCTCCAACGAACCGATGATCGTCGTTCCCGGAAGCTTTGGCGTACGGCTCGAGGACCACATCCACATGACCGCCACCGGTCCCGAATGGTTCACCCTGCCGGCAAAAGGCCCAACTGAGCCCTTCGCCTGACAACGGCCGGCACCTATTGGCGAAGTTGGGCCGTCCCGCGTCTCTCGCCGGCGGCCCATACTGGTTTTAGCGGCAGCCCGATAGTCGGACCTGGAGCAATTACAGAAAAAATGGGAACCGGTCTTTCGTCCGAAAGCGCAGGAAAACAAGGATATAGAGTATCGGAGGCGGCTCTGTCAGCGTCGGAAATGCTCTATCCGCAGAGCCAAGACAGACAAAACGACAGGAACAGCAATGTCCACAGACATCGAATTCATCCCCGTGGAAGACGCAACGAAGCTCGCGACCGGGATTCTTCGCGGCCTCGGCCTGTCCGCAGGTCATGCCGAGACGATCGCCAGATCGGTGGTCACCGCCCAGCGCGACGAGTGCTATTCCCACGGTCTCTGGCGCCTGCTCGGCGTCGTCCCGACCATCCGCAAGGGCAAGGTCAATCTGAGTGCCGTGCCGGAGATAGATGCTTCCGCTCCCGGCATCGTCAAGGTCGATGCCCACTACGGCTATTCGCTGCTCGCTTTCCGTGAAGGCCTGCCGCATCTCGTCACAAAAGCCGGCACGCTTGGCATCGCGGCCATGGCGATCAACAACTGCTACCACTTCTCCGCTCTCTGGCCGGAAGTGGAGGACATTGCCGCCGCCGGACTGGTGTCGCTGGTCATGACGCCGAGCCATAGCTGGGTGGCTCCGGCTGGCGGCAAGAAGCCGATCTTCGGCACCAATCCGCTTGCCTTCGGCTGGCCACGTCCTGGCCCCAATCCTTTTGTCTTCGACTTCGCCACCAGTGCCGCGGCACGTGGCGAGATCGAACTGCACCGCCGCGCCGGCAAGACCATTCCGCTCGGTTGGGGCATCGATAGCGAGGGCAACGACACCACCGACCCGACGGAAGCCCTAAAGGGCGCGATGCTCACCTTCGGCGGGCACAAGGGATCCGCTCTCTCGGCCATGATCGAACTGATGGCCGGCCCGCTGATCGCCGACATGACCAGCGCCGAATCCATGGCCTTCGACGATGGTGCGGGCGTCACCCCCTGCCATGGTGAACTGATCATCGCCCTCGATCCGAAGGTATTCCTCGGCGGAGCAATGGCTGAAAACATGCAGCGGGCGGAAAAGATGTTCGACGCCATCACCGGCCAGGGCGCCCGGCTGCCGTCGCAACGCCGCTACGAGGCCCGTGCCCGCAACCGGGAACTCGGTGTTCCGGTCCAGAAATCGCTGCTCGCGGAACTGCGGGAAACGCTGGCGTCGCTCGGCCGATAACGATCGACGCAATGCGAGATTTCAGGACGTGGCACCGCTGAAAGTGCCGCCTTTCCTCGCATCGTCATGCTCAGGTGCCGCAGTTTTGTGATTGCGGGCCTTGAGATGATCCGCCAGCCGGATCGCCAGCGCCAGGATCATCAGCGTGGGATTGGCATGCCCCCCGGTCGGGAAAACCGAACTGCCGGCAATGAACAGCCCGTCCACGCCATGCACCATGCCATCGGCATCGACGACGCTGGTTGCCGGATCGGTCCCCATCCGCGTCGTGCCGGACGGATGGGCCATGTCCATGAAGACCCCTTCTCCATCACCGTCATTGGTGATCCAGTCGGCCAGTACCGGCTTCGGCAGGCCGACGCGGGTAAACTCGCTGGCCATCAGTCGCGCCAACCGCTTGACGCTTTCCCGCTCTGTCGGGCCGATCTTCCAGTCCACCTTGGGAAGCGGCGTGCCGAACCGGTCGCTCATGCGCGAGAGCGTCACCCGACTATCCGGGTTCGGCGGCTGCTCGACCATGACGTCGAAGCGCAATTCGGCGGATTTGCGCGGCAGGCCGCGCTTGCGGATGAGCCTGTTGTAAAGCCCTCCGACAACCAGCCCCGGCGACCGCAGAACGGTGGCTATATCGCCCGGCAGGCGCGAACTCGAACCTTTGGAAATGCGTTTCACAGCAGCCCAAGGATCGTCGGACGCGAAGGTCTGGACGGGATAGGTGGCGCAGTTCATCAGCTTTTCCCGCTCCTGCAACTCCGGACTGAGCGACATGCCGTGCAGGTAGAAATGCGAGCGTCCCTTGTGGGTGAGGCCGAAGAAACCGAAATGCTCCGCAACACGATCGATATCTGGGCCTTTGAAGCGGGCGATGACGGTACGCGGATGATCCGCGAGATATCGTCCGACGACATCCGCACCGTTGCCGATACCGTTTGGCATCACCGAATTGGAGGCAAGCAGCAGCCGGGCATTTTCCACGCCGCCGGAGCAGAGCACGACGGTGCGGGCATGAATGGAAGCCTTGTTGTCGCCAAGACTGCGGACATCGAGCGAGGCCACACGGCGCCCCGACGGCTCGACATTGATCCGGGTCACCGTGCCGTAGGTGAGGATATCGATATTCGGCGCTTTGAGGTCGCGCGCGACGTCCACAAACCGCATCGGCTCGCCACGCACCGTGCGTTGATGGCTGAATTGCCAGAAGAACGAACGCAGCAGGTGGTGATCGATACCGCTGTCTCGCGGAGGAGAACGCAGTAGGCCGTTGAGGCGCTCATCATACAAATTCGGCCCGAGATTGAGCAAGTCCGCGGCCCGTTCGAGCGCCGCGTCCAAGCTCTGGCGGGGGAACGGCCATCCCGAGCCGGGCAGCCAGGCTCGCTGCCGGAAATCGACCTCGTCAAAGGCGGCGCATTTGCCGACCCATGTGTGGGTGCTGCCGCCAAGGCAGCGATTGCGCAATTCGAAAGCGGGAATATCGTTGAGCCATGCAAGGCTGGCGGTGTAACCACGGCCCAGCCGTTCTGACGCCTCGTTGCGCGAGGGCTGACCGACGTTCTCGACCCGATTGAGCGATTGCGTCTCGCTGTCGAACTCGAAGCCGCCACTTTCGATCAGCAGCACCTTGATGGAGGTGTTCGCGAGTTCCCGGGCGATGGCCAGCCCTGCCGGTCCGGCGCCAATGATGGCGACATCGGCATAAAGCAGAGTATCCCGCGGAGCGGTTCGCAGATCACGCACACTCATACTGCACCCCTTTGCCACACCCTGATGTCCCCTCATGGTGGCCTTCAATTGGTAGCAAACTGGCCGTTTTCCGGAACTTGGCCAATGTGGGTAGCGGCGGCTTCAAACGTACCCATTCCGTCGGAACCGGGGCGTAAGCAACCACAGGATCCTAAGCCGGATGTCCGTTTTGAAACGTCTGGAAAGAGCGCTTAGGCTCTGGGGACATTGGAAAACTGCGCGTCGATGGAGGGGGGCATGGCACGTGTTGGCTTAAGGGAATGGTTGGCGATAGCACCGGTCATCGCTTCCGGCCGGCTTTCCCGTTACGGCAACGGCGATGGCGGCCCTCTTACACGCTTCGAGACGGCCTTTTCGGAAAGCTTCGGCGTGAAGCATGTGCTGACGACCAGCAGCGGAACCGGTGCCTTGATTGCGGCGCTGGTTGCCGCCGGCATCGGCCCGGGCGACGAGGTTCTGGTTCCGGCCTACACATGGATCGCATCGGCCGCCGCACCGCTTGCCGTTGGCGCGGTTCCCGTCCTCGTCGAAATCGACCAGACGCTGACGATCGACCCGGCCGATATCCTGCGCAAGATCACTCCCAACACCCGCGCCATCATCCCCGTTCACATGGCCAACATGGTCTGCGACATGGACAGCATCATGCGGATCGCCCGCGAACACGGCCTTCTGGTGATAGAGGACGCCTGCCAGGCCGTCGGCCTCAGCTACAAGAGCCGGCGTGCAGGCACCATCGGCGATATCGGCGCCTTCAGCTTCAACCAGTTCAAGAACATCAGCATCGGCGAAGGCGGCGCGATCGTCACCAATGACGACCACTTCTTCGCCCGCGCCCGCATGTATCACGATATCGGCTCGGTGTTCCGCGGCCATCTCGACAACGCCAACGAACCGCTCCTGCCCGGCATCAACATGAAGGCGAGCCAGATCCAGGGCGCCATGCTCAATGTCCAGCTCAGGAAGCTCGACCCGATGGTGCGGCGGATGCGCCGACGCTACGACGCCCTGTCCCGCATACTGGAAGAAAGTGGCGAACTGCATGTCGGTCCGCATAACGACCGGGCCAATGCCGCGGGCCTGCACGTCATCTTCGACAGCGAGGAAGAAGCCAAAAACTTCGCCGCTCGCAACAAGCGCGGCGTCTATCGCCTGCACGACTCCAGCCGCCACGTCTACACTTTCTGGCAACCGATCCTCGAGCAACGCCCCATTCATCCGAAGATGAACCCCTTTGCCTGGGCGGAGAGGAAGATCGACTATTCGCCGAACGCCTGCCCTCGTTCTCTCGACATCCTGAAACGCACCTGCCGAATCGGCCTCGGGGAGAATTATCCTCTGCCGCTCATGCAGTACTTCGCCCGCAAGATGGCACGCCAGAACGCGACGCCGGACCGCGGCCTTGTCGCGACACCGGGGATTTCCTGACATGCTGGCGCGAACGGAGTTGATTGAAGCCGAACATGAGACCGCGCTTGTGGACATCTGGAGCTGGTCACTCGACCAGCCCGACGACGAGATCGCTCGCCTCACAAACCTTCTCGCGACGGACGAGGCCATCCGCGCCGCCCGTTTCGTCAAGGAACGCGACGCCAGGCGCTACGTTGCCGGCAGGGGGCGGTTGCGGCTGATTCTCGGTGACTATCTCGGCATTGCGCCGAGGCGGCTGACCTTCGCCTATAACGATTTCGGCAAGCCATACCTTACTTCGGCCAGCCGTAAGGACCTGCATTTCAACCTCAGCCACAGCGCCGACCGCGCCGTGCTGGCCATCTCCGATCGCTTCCCGCTCGGCATCGACATCGAGCAGGCGAAGCCGATGGAGGAAGACATTGCAGGCCATTTCTTCTCGCCCAAGGAATACGCAGTGTTACGCGCCATGCCGCAGCATCTCTATATTCCGGGCTTCTATCGCTGCTGGACCCGCAAGGAGGCTTTCGTGAAAGCCCATGGCGCCGGCCTGTCGCTGGCGCTCGACGCCTTCGACGTGCCTCTCGGCAACGATACGGCGTTGAAGCTGGAGCGCCTCGACGACACCATCGGGGCGCCCGATGACTGGAGCCTGCTGGATCTCGATGTCCCCGAAGGTTTCTTCGGCGCGGTCGCGGCACTCACCTCCGGCACACCCGTCGGGCTACGCTACAGGTCCTGACCCGAGCGAAACCGACACAGCTTGTCTCCGCAACGAATGCCCTACAGCGTCAGTCTGGCATCGATGACGTATCGCCCGCCGCCGGCGTCGAAGTGATGGCAGCCCATCAGCCCCGGCTTGAAATCCGGGGTAATTGTACGGATGCAGCGCTCCCGGTAGGTATCGAGATCCATCTGCTCTATTTCCATGATATTGAGCCCGTAGCCGTAAATGCCGTGCTCGTTGCGCTGTGACGGACGGTAGAGCCGTCCGTGGCGCTCGAACATACGCCCGCCATTGCGGGCAATCGTGCTGTCGATGACCACCGGGTTTCGCTTGTGCGGCACGACGCGCGAGAGCTTCGGCCCGTCCACCTCGAAGACATGCAACTCGCTGCAATGATCCTCATAGGCGTGGAAATCGGAGAGATTGGTGAAGAGCCACCACTTGCCCTGATAAAATGTCAGCGAACTGTCGGCGGGCGACAGCCCCTCCAACGCCGTCGAATAAAGCTCCCATTTGAGCGGGAACTCGACGCAGCGCCAGACCTCCAGCCGCCGCGCCTGATTGGTTTCCGGCATCATGAAGAGATCGCCGTCATGCCGGAAGATGAACGGGTAGGAAAGATGATGGTCGCATTCGAGCGCCACGCCCAGCCGTTCCAGCTTGTCGCCGACGAAGCGGCTGACCGCGATATGGGCCTTGTGCTGCCCTTGCGCATAGGCCTCGTAGAACAGATAGCACTCCCCCTCGTGCTCCAGAATGAAGGGATCCGCACGGATCTCGTCATTGTCGGGCACGATCTCGACAGCCTGACGCGGATCGAAATCGTCGATCGTGCCGCGACCGGTGTAGAGCGTCCAGACGGCGGAACCGCCACCCATTTTCGACATCACCGCCTTGCCTGCCCTACCAAGCAATTCGCTCGACAGCGAATAGCCATAGCGCAGGAGATCGATATGGGACGGCGCCGTTTCCGGACGCGCCGGCTCGGCTTTGCCCGTCGCACCACCAAGGTTCCGCGTATCGGCGATGCGCCCAAGTTCACGCATGACCAACGTCACTGCGCGCTCCTTGACGAAATCCCCGTTTCGCACGGCGCTGAACTTGGTGTTGAAGGCTGATGACGCGATGCACAGCGTATCGGCAGGATCTCCACGCCGAACGAAAAGGTGCAGCCCCGTAGATGGCTGTTTCTCGATGACGCTGGAATAGCCGGACCAGTCGACGTCTCCTGAGCTCTGCGCCGAGAAGGAGAGATGCCACTCCCCGAACGGCAAGAAGCGCACAGCCTCATCCGGCAATCCGTCCGCGGCAAGGCAAATGACGAGATCGACCCCCTTGAGACTGGCGCCGAGGCGTTCTGCCCTGCCCTGCCCGGCACCGTTACCGATATATTCGAAACGCTGGACTTCGGGATCGAAATGCTGAGGCACAAACGTGGGCTGGCGACCGAGTGTTGCCCGTTCGAGCCATGAGGCGAGGCTGAACAGCGGCGACGGCTTGTGCTCTGCCGAATGCTGCGGGCACAGCACGAAGACATCCAGCTGAAAGCGGCTGTCGCCTGCAATGCGATCCAGCACCCGCAACTGCCAGTTTTCGAACCCGCCCGTTCTGTCGGTCGCCACGCCGATCCGCAGCGGCTGCGAAGCCGAAAGCGGCGATGAAGTACTCAGATGCATAGCGGGATTGTCGGCCATGTCAGAACCGTTCCGCCAGCAGCTTGTCTTCGACCGAGAGCGCAAGCGTGCGAATGCCGTCCATGGTCAAAGAATCCTCGTGCCAGCCGTCGAGATCGATGACCTCGGCATCCTGACCGGCGGCATCGCCCCATCCGAACCTGAGCCTTCCGGCACGCGGATGATTGGCCTGACTGCGGAAGAGCAGCGTGGCTCCCCCCTTTACCGGTTTGTAATCGCGGGCAGCCTGCACCAGCAGATCGGTCACAAGCGCGTTGGAGCTCTCCTCGGGCGTATAGTTGGCAGCCCCGATCCCGAGCTTCTGCATCAGGTTCAGCGTCAGGTTGAATTCCTTGAGAAAGACCATCAGGCGCATGCGTCCGGACAGGAGCTTGCCGGTAAAATAACCGAGACGCTTGATGCGCTTTTCGGTGTTCCACCAGCGCTGCCGCGATTTCGGCAGCGACCGGAAATAACCTGGCGCCCAGGAGTCGATGACGGCGGAAAAGGCGACATCGACCCCGGCTTCCCGCAACTGGCGGGCCACTTCAATCGCCAGAACACCGTTCACGCACAGCCCGACGATGACGATCGGTCCGCGATGCTCGCCAAGCTGCATGGCCTCGATCGCCTGCGCGGCAATGTCGCGCAGCGAAGCCCCGACCGTCGACTGATCCTTCGCCGCACCGAACATGTTGACGTTGTAGACCGAGATCGAAGCGTCCAGTTCGTTCGCAAGGCGATAGTAGAGGAACGGATTATTGAGCGTATAGACAGAGCAGGGTCCCGTCCCGGTCTTGTAGACGCTCATCTCCCAGGGCGAACGCTTGGGGCTTTCATCCTGCTCATCTTCGCCGTCACCGAAAAGCGCCTGCGCAAATCCCTTGAGCGTAGGCTCCTTGAAGAGAAGCGCGAGATCCGCCTTCACCCCGAAGCGCTCGCGAACGGCCGAAAGCATTCTCAGCGCTAGCAGGGAATGTCCGCCAAGCGCAAAGAAATCGCCTTCCGGCTCGACCGTCTTGAGTTCAAGCACATTGGCCCAGATCTCGGAAAGCGCCGAGATGCGCTGCGCCGCCGACATGGCGGAAGTGTCTTCCGGCGAAGATGCCGCATCGGCTTCCCTGGGCGCCGGACGGAACCGCGACAGCTCGATCACCGGAACGTCCGCCACCTGTCCGCCGCGCGGCGGTACACGCAAAGCCGAAAGAGGCGCATCCGGATGTTCCAGCGCCAGTTCGTAGATGTCCTGCCAGAGCTGAAGGAGACCTTCGATGGTGCTGCGATCGAAGAGATCGGTGTTGTATTCGATCGACATGCGCCAGCCGGACGGACGCCCGATCATGATGAAGCTCAGGTCGTAGATGACGCCAGGCGATTGCGACGGAGCGCTGATGAGTTCGAAATCCCCATAGCGCCGGTCTTCGAGAAACGCCTTCTGCAAATTGAAGTTCACCGAGATCAGCGGGTTGCGCGAGGGATCGCGGACCGGATTGAGCATCTCGACCAGCTTGTTGAACGGCATCCGCTGATGGTTGAGGGCAGCGGTGACGGTCTCGCTTGTTGCGTGGATGTGGTCCGAAAACGAGGCATCGGGCGAAACGGGAAAACGCAGGACGAGGTTGTTGATGAAGACGCCTATCAGGTCCTCCAGGTCGGAATGATCCCGGCCGGCGATCTGCGTTCCGAACAGGATGTCCTTCGCGCCGGTGAAGCGATGCAGCATCGCGCTTATGATGGCAGCGCCGTAACCGTAAAGCGAAACGCGCTGTTCGCGGGCCGCCCTCTCGATCCGCTCACCGAAATCAGACGGTCTTACGACGGACAGGATATTCCCGTTATTGCTCTTGATCGCCTGGCGCGGATGATCGGTCGGAACCTCGAAATAGGGCGCATTACCCAGTTGTTCCTTCCAGAAGGTCTTTTCCGTCTCGAAGCCGTAGCTCCCCAGATACTCGTCCTGCCACAGGGCGAAATCCCCGTATTGCAGAGGGAGTTCCGGCAGGACGGGCTGACGACCCGCATCGATAGCGGCGGCGATCTCCCCGACCTCGCGGCCCAGCACCCGGATCGACCAGCCGTCGAAACAACTCTGGTGCGCAGTGATCAGGATGAAGGCCCGGTCGTTTTCCACCATCAGCAGCGTGACGCGAAACAGGCAGGGCTTCCCGAGATCGAAGGGAGCCGAAGCCGTCTCCTCGCCGATGGACAGGATACGCTGCTCCCGCTGCGCGGTCGGCATATTCCTGAGATCGATGACCGACATGCGGAAATCGACCGCTTCCACCACCTGCTGGTAAGGCCTGCCGCGCCGCTCGACGAAGCGGGTCCTGAGAACCTCGTGGCGCTGGATGATCCGGCGCAACGCCGCCTCGATGGTGGAAGCCTTGAAGGCTCCCCGGATTTCCCAGCGGACGGCGACGTTCAGCGCCGGATTGCCGGGTTTGAGCTGATCGAGAACCCAGCAGCGCAACTGCGTCTGCGTGCACGGGAATTCTGCGACGAGGCCGGGCTCGGAGCCCGATGCGACTGTCGTATTTTCCATCTGACTCATGACACACTCTCTACTCGGCGACGCGCACCGTTACGGAAATCCTTCAGCGACGGGATCTGGTAGGTCATGCCGGCCGGTTCCGCGTCCTTCTGCTCCTCGGCATAGGCAGCGAGTTCCGCAATCGAGGGATGGCGAAGCAGATGCTTGGCTTCCAGCGGCAGGCCGGCATCCAGCATGCGGGCGGCTATGCGGAAGATGGTGAGCGAGTCCGCCCCCAACGCATAGAGATTGTCCTCGACGCCGATGTTCTCGACATCCAGCACCCCCTTCCAGATGGTCCAGAGCCTGGTTTCCATCTCGGTCCGCGGCTTGACCTTGGTTGCGGCTGCGGCAGCCTCGTGCTGACGGATATCCCGCTTTTCCAACGCCTTCCGGTCGAGCTTGCCATTGGCGGTCTGCGGCAATGCGGTTTCCAGCACCCATGCCGCCGGCACCATGTAGGCCGGCAGGTTCGCCCGGGCCAGCGCCGCAAGCCCTGCGGCATCGGGAACGGACGTGCCGGGTTCGGTGACGTAGTAGCAGACGAGCGAGACGTCGCCCTTGCTGTTGCGGACACCGACGACCGCACATTGGCGAACGCCCTCAACCTGCGAAATCACCGCTTCGATGTCGCCTAGTTCAATGCGGAAGCCGCGCAGCTTGATCTGGTTGTCGCGACGACCGAGCAATTGCAGAGAACCGTCTGTGAGACGACGGCCGACATCGCCCGTCTTGTAGAGACGCTGCATGCCACCCTTGCCGACGTCGCGCGAGACGAAGGCCGCTTCGGTCAGATCGGGGCGGTCGAAATAGCCCTGGGCCAGACCGTCGCCGCCGATATGCAGCTCGCCCGTCACGCCGACCGGAGCGATCCGACCGTCCTGACCGAGAATGTACAGCTGCGTATTGGCGATCGGATGCCCGATAGTGACGGGAGCGTCATTGTCGAGAACCTGCTGCACGGAAGACCAGATGGTCGTTTCCGTTGGGCCATACATGTTCCAGAGTTCGCCTTCCATTCGAACGAGGGTGCGGGCCAGATCCTTCGGCAGCGGTTCGCCGCCGCAGAGCTTCTTCAGCCGCATCGTCTTGCCCATGCCGGCTTCCACCAGCATCTGCCAGAGTGTCGGCGTGGCCTGCAGCACCGTGGCATTGCTTTCCTCGACCAGCCGGACGAGGGCAAACCCGTCCTGAACCTGCGTACGGTCTGCGATCACCACCTTGGCTCCAGCGATCAGCGGCAGGTAAAGCTCCAGCCCCGCGATATCGAAGGAGATCGTGGTCACCGCGACGAGTGTATCGTCGGCGGCAAGTCCCGGTTCCTTTTCCATCGACAGCATGAAGTTGGTCAGCGCGCGATGGGAGATGGCGACACCCTTCGGCGTGCCGGTCGATCCCGAGGTGAAGATGACATAGGCCGTCGTTTCGGTATCGGTCGGCAAGGTCTCCAGCGCATCGCCGGAGAGACCGTTGATGACCTTTGCGTCACTGTCCGTCCGGATGATGGCGACGCCATCGCCGGCCAATGCGGCACCGGCATCGCTGTCGCAGATCATTGCGACGGGACGAGCCGTCTCCAGCGTCTGGCGCAGGCGCGGTTCAGGATGACCCGGATCGAGCGGAATATAGGCATGGCCCGATTTCATGACGGCAAGCAGCGCCACCAGCATGTCGAGCGACCGGTCGACCAGAAGCGCGATACGCTGCCCTTCGCCGGAAACGACAGAACCAATGTGACGGGCGAGCCTGTTCGACTGCTGATCCAGTTCGCCATAGGTGATCGACTTGCCGCGATGAACGGCCGCAACCTTGTCGGGATGCTCGGCTGCCTTGCGGGAGAACAGCGAGAACACGAAGGCATCCCGGTCATAGTCGACCGTGCTCCGGTTCAGGCCATCGACCAGCCAATCGGTTTCCTGAGAAGACAAAAGCGACAGGGCAGCAATGGGCTGCTCCATATCCTTCGCCAGTGCCGTGACCAGCGACACGAAATGACCGACCCAGCGTTCGACGGTTTCGCGATCGAGCACATCGGCATTGTAGTCGACATCG
This sequence comes from Shinella sp., assembly GCA_003248775.1. Classification (GTDB taxonomy): domain Bacteria; phylum Pseudomonadota; class Alphaproteobacteria; order Rhizobiales; family Rhizobiaceae; genus Allorhizobium. Next base: position 23,570 of record QFQX01000003.1, read on the forward strand.
ATGCGGATGCCGTCCGCTCCCTCAATCATGTTGAGGAACATGTCGAAGTTGGAGAAGGCCTTCGGATTGGGTTCCATCTTCGCCGTCAGCCCGGAGAATTCCGCATTGCCGGCCACCCTTTCGAGATTGAACTGGATGCCCGTCAGCGGCAGGCGGCGCGGATCGCGCTTGACCCCGAGCGTCTTGACCAGCGTGCCGTAGGTATAGTCCTGGTGTTCGAACGCCTTCAGCACGAGCTGCTGCGTCGCCTTCAGATGCGCCTCAAAAGGAGTGGAAGCCTCCACCATCTGGCGAAGCGGCAGGAGGTTGACGCAGTGGCCGACAAGGGTCTGGCCGTCGAGCAGGCTCTGGCCGGCGGACGGGATGGCGATCACCACGTCAGGCTGCGCCGACAGGCGCGCCACCATCACCTGCAAGGCGGCAAGCAGGGTGGAAAACAGCGTCGCACCGCTGCGCGCACCGCGCTTCTTCAGGTCCTTGTAGACATCGGCCCCGATCTTCACCGTGCAGGTTCCGCCGGCAAAGGTTCGCTGTTCGGGATAGGCCCGGTCGAACGGCATTTCCGCCGGTTCCGGGATGTCCTTGAACTGGTCGTGCCAGAACTTCTGGGTCTCGGGATTGACCTCGGCATCCGGTGCAAGATCCGTCGCATAGGTCGCGAACGATAGAGCCGGATCGAACTCGGGAGTCTTCCCACCCATCAGGGCGGAATAGGCAGTGGAAAGCTCCTCCACCAGCACGCTCATCGACCAGCCGTCGCAGACGATGTGGTGGGCGGTGAAGACGAAGGCATGCCGATCCGTGCCGAGCTTGACGAGCTTTGCCCGTGCCAGCGGTCCCCGCACCAGATCGAAGGGCATATGCGCTTCATCGTCGATGATCGCTCGAAGCACATCCTCGCCATCGCCTTCCTGCGACAGATCGACGATCTCCACGCCAAGATCGAAGTCGGGTATGAAGCTGAAACGCTCGCCGTTGCGGTCGAAGCGAATGTGCAGGGCGTCATGCCGGTCGATGACCGTCTTCAGCGCCTTGAGAAAGATAGCCTGATCGAGGGAGCCGTCGAGGGTCAGCGTGAAGGACTCGTTGAAGGAGCAGGATGCCTCTTCTCCGAGCTGGGCCGCAAGCCAGATTTCCGACTGGGCCTCCGTCAGCGATGCCGATTGAGGTCGCTCGACTGCACTGGCGACCTTCTTGACCGGTAAATCACTGGTAACCGCCGGCACGCTGACGCCCTTCGGCGCCAGAATGCCGACGGATTGCAGCGTGTCGACGCCATCGCGGTAGGCCTTGGCGATTGCCTGGAAATCCGCTTCGCTGTGTTCCGTCGTCAGGAAGCAGGGATAGCCATCCTGCGTGTGGATGCCGTTCATCCTCATGATGGGGTAGAGCAGCCCGCCAAGCGGATCGAGACTGCTGAAATCCGTATAGAACCAGCTCTTGTAGCCGTTGACGACCGGCCCGATGCCACGCTTTTCGAGATCGGAGTTGATTTCGGCGACAAGCGCTTCCGTGCGCGTTGCCACGCGGTCGTAAAGTGCGGCACCCTCGCCCTTGATATGTTGGAGCACCGCCTTGACGGCCGACAGCACGACCGGATGGCGAACGAAGGTGCCGGCAAAGAAGGTCGGGGCCACCATCGGGACGGAATCGTCGCCATAATTCCAGTAACCGCCGTCGAGCGCATCCATGAAGCGGCTGTTGCCCGTCAGGACACCGATCGGCATGCCGCCGCCGACCACCTTGCCATAGGTGGCCATGTCGCCCCGGATACCCCAGACGGCCTGCATGCCGCCCGAATGAACGCGGAAGCCGGTCACGACCTCGTCGAATACGAGGGCGAATTCCGATGCGGTCGCGATTTCCCTGAGGCTGCGGACGAATTCCTGCGGCCGAAGTTCGGGATGGCGGCTCTGCACCGGCTCGATGATGACGGCAGCCACCTCGTCGGCGTTGGCACGGATCCACTCAAGGCTTTCCGGCGCACCGTAGCGCAGGACCACCATGTTGGCGACGGAGCCGTTGGGAATGCCGGCCGCAATCGGAAGCGCCACGGGGTTGGTCGTGCGGTTACGGCCCTTGACCAGAACCTCGTCGAACTGGCCGTGATAGTCGTTGGCGAATATCACGATCCGCTCTCGACCGGTCACGGCGCGCGCCACGCGCATTGCGGCCATGACGGCCTCCGAACCGGTATTGCAGAAGGTCACGCGCTCATGGCCCGTGAGTTCACAGACCAGTTCGGCCGCTTCGCCGGCAAGCAGCGTCTGCGGACCGATGGCGAAACCGGCATCCATCTGCTTCTTCATCGCCTCGACCACGAAATCCGGCGCATGGCCGAAGGCCGTCTGGCCGAACCCGTTGACCAGATCGATGTATTCGTGGCCGTCGATGTCCCAGATGCGCGAACCCTTCGAGCGGTTGGAAACAATCGGGAAGATCATCTCCTTCCAGTCGGCGCGGAAACCGGATGCTGTGCGCGGGTCGGCATGGCGACGGCGGTTCGCCTCGGTAAATGCCTTGGATCCCTTGTTCCGCTCTGCGTAGGTCGCGATGATGTTGTCGATGAATGCCTTCTTTTCCGGTGTCAGTTCGGGAGCATTGCTCTTTGCGCCGGGACGATAAAGCTTGATGCGTTCCGTGCCGATTTCTCCCTGATCCTCGGTCGAGGCGGCCGATGCAGGCGCCGGCGTTGCTGCAACGGGTGTTGCGGCAACTGGCTGAGGAGCGGATTGAGCAAAGGCGGGCTGGACTGCCGGTAGCGCGGCGGGAACACCCGAGGCGGCTCCTGCTGCCTGGAGAACCTGGAACTGCTGGGCAAACAGCGTCTGTGCCAGGCTGAGCTGTGATTGCAGGACGGCCTCAAGGCTGGTGTCGAGACCGCCACCGCGCTGCGTCGTGACCCCGGGGGCGGATGCTGCCGGCATGACCATGGCTGCCGCCATTGCCGGAGCTGCCGCGGCAGGCTGGGAAACGGCGGCGGGAGCGGATGCCACGACGGGCGCGGGCTGCGGCGCGCGCTCGGGCTCCGGCGGCATTACACCATCCAGATACCGGGCGAGATCGGCGACCGACGGAATGTTGCTCAACAGTTCCCGGAATGAGATCTTGATACCGAACTGCTTGTCGATCTTCTGGGCGAACTGCCCGATGAAAAGGGAGTCGAAACCGAGTTCGAGGAAGGTGCTCGCCTTGCAATCGGCGTCAAGCGTTTCTCCGGACATGTCGCTGAGCAAAGCAAGCAGCGATGTTTCCAGTTCGGGAATACGGGCTGCAACAGCAGCCGGAGAAGAGCTGATAGTACTCATGATTTCTATCTCGCCGTTGGGTTCTACTAAGGACAATGGAGGTTGGAGTGCAGCAGCACTGGCGGCACGGCGCGCGGAAGGCGGCGCATCGATCCAGTGGCGCTGGCGCTGGAAGGGATAGGTGGGCAGAGGCAGGTTGCGCTCGCTTCCCTCCGGAAGGGCCGGCCAGGGAAGTTCCCGGCCTGCCATCCAGAGCTTGCCATGCGCTTCCGCGAGCATCTCCACCGCTGCGTCGGCGCGGTCATGTTCCGGCATGGACTGAATGATCGCGGAGACGCCGCCGCGGCCGATGGTCTGTGAGGCGAACACCGAAAGGGTTCGTCCGGGGCCGACCTCGATAAGCACCGGCTTTTGATCCTTGCAAAGCGTGAAGAGCCCGTCGGAAAAACGCACGGCCTCCCGGCAATGCCGCGCCCAGTAGTCGGGAGACCGGCCAAGCTCGTCCGTCTGCCAGTTGCCGGTCACGCAGGAAATGTAGGGAATGGTGGCGGTTCCATAGGTCACCTTCGCCGCCTGCTTCCGCAGATCGTCGATGCAGGGCTCCATCATCGACGAATGGAAGGCGTGGGACGTATGCAGCCGGCTGAAAGCGATGCCCGCCTTTTCAAGCTCGACGCAGACGTCATCGATATCCTTGAACGGCCCCGATGCGACGCAGAGCTTCGGCGCGTTGATCGCGGCGATCTCGGCGCTGCCGCGCAAATGTTGTTCGAGCACATCGGGTGCCGCGCGAACGGAGAGCATCGCCCCCTGCGGCTGCTTCTGCATGAGCTTGCCGCGGGTCGCCACCAGCGTCAGCGCATCCTCGAAGGAAATGGCATTGGCAAGCGTCGCCGCCACGAACTCGCCGACGCTGTGGCCGATCATGGCGTCGGGCTTGAGGCCACGGCTCATCCACAGCCGCGCCAGCGCATGTTCCACCAGATAGAGGCACGGCTGCGCGATCCGGGTGTCGCGTTGCTCCTCCGCCATGGCGTCCGTCACCGGACCCATGTGGCAGAGGTAATCGCGGACATCGACATTCGATGTCATCTTGAGCACTTCCGCGCCGCGATCGATCCAGCGGGTGAATTCCGGCTCCCGGTTATAAAGCCCCGCGCCCATGCCGACATATTGCGACCCCTGGCCGGGGAACATGAAGACGACGGGCGGCGCGACATCCGCCGCTACATTGGTGCTGACCTTCTCTGAGCGAAGCTGCTCCACCGCCGATTTCATGCTGTCTGCCGCGATAGCCACGCGATGGGCGAAGGGATGCTTCGCTTCCTGCAGCGTGCGAGCAAGCCCTGAAAGCGGCAGATCGGGATTTTTCTCCAGATGGGCCGCCAGGTTCCCCCGCATGGCGGAAAGCGCTGCCTCGCTACGGGCGGAAAGCGGCAGGATATACGGTCCTTCCCCGTTTTCAATGGTTGCCTCTTCACGAGGAGGCGCCTGCTCCAGAACGACGTGGATATTGGTACCGCCCACGCCGAACGAGCTCACGCCGGCGCGCCGGGGCGTTTCGCCTTCCGGCCACTCCACCGTTGTCGTCGGAATGTAGAACGGGCTGCGCTCCAGATCGATCCGCGGATTGGGTGACTTGTAGTTGGGCATTGCGGGGATCTTGCCGTAATGCAGCGCAAGAGCGGTCTTGATGACGCCCGCAACACCGGCGGCGGCATCCATATGGCCGACATTGCCCTTTATCGACCCGAGCGCGCACATGCCCTGTCCAAGGGCAACACCCGAAAAGGCGCCCTTCAGGCCGGAAAACTCGATCGGATCCCCAAGCGGTGTCGCCGTGCCATGGCATTCGACATAGCCGATGGTGGCCGGATCGATACCGGCATGGGCGATTGCCGCGGAAATCGCTTCCGCCTGCCCCTCAGCGCTGGGCGCGGTGAAACCGATCTTGTCGGAACCGTCATTGTTCACGCCGTAGCCACGGATAACGGCATAGACGCGGTCGCCATCGCGAAGCGCGTCTTCCAGCCGCTTGAGCAGCACGACACCGGCACCGCTGGCGAACACAGTGCCGGAAGCTTCCGCATCGAAGGGCCGGCAAACGCCATCCTTCGAAACCATCCCGCCTTCCTGATAGAGATAACCACGCTTCTGCGGCAGTGTGATCGACACCCCACCGGCAAGCGCCATGTCACAGCCATAGGTCAGGAGGTTCTGGCAGGCCTGGGAAATGGCGAGCAGCGATGTGGAGCATGCCGATTGCAGCGTAAACGCCGGACCGCGAAGATTGAACTTGTAGGCGATTCGGGTCGCAAGCGCGTCCGCCACCGATCCAACGATCTGGTTGAAGCAGCCGATCTGGTAATTCGAGGTGAATTCCTCCACCTTCGACCTGTCACCAAGCACGTTGTTGATGAGGTAGGTCGGCATGGAGCAGCCGGCGAAAACTCCGACAAGGCCGGTGTCGGCATAGGGGTCATAACCGGCGCTTTCCAGCGCTTCCCAGCAAACCTCGAGGAAGACACGGTGCTGCGGATCCGTCACAGCGGCCTCGCGCGGATACATGCCGAAGAATTCCGCATCGAACTCTTCGACATCGGCAAGGAAAGGACGGGCGGCGACATAGTCTGCGCCTGCGCGTTCCTCATCCGTGAACGCATCCTCGATCTCGTCAGGCGAGAAGGTGACGAAGCCGTTTCGCCCCTCCTCGACAAGCTGCCACAGCGCCTCGACGCTTGGGGCTCCGGGAAAACGGCCGGACATACCGACGATGGCAATGCCATCCGGCGCATAGGCTTCTTCGTGGCCGCCCTCACCCGAACTGCTGTTGAGCGACTGATCGTCTTCCGTCATGTAGAACTCCTGCGGAAATGGGATACGGTCCGTCTCTGCAATGCCGCCCTCTGGTCCGGGGTCATGGCCCTGGACGCTTGTGGCGTCTTGCCGTCGAGGAAGCGTGCGAGCTCGCGAATGGTGGGATGCTTGAACAGGGCGATCACATCGACGTTGCGCCCAAGTTCGGTCTCCAGTCCGGCGTGAACCTTCAGGAGCTGAAGCGAGGTCCCGCCGAGGTCGAAGAAATTGCGGTCGACGGGGATCTCGGCAGCCCCAAGAGCCTCCTGCCAGAGACGCGTCAGGACTTCCTCGCTACGGCTTTCAGGCGCCTCCGGCTTTGCGCTTTCGACGGGCGGCAGGGGCAGTTTCGCCCGATCGGTCTTTCCGGCCTGTGTCAGCGGGAATTCCTTGAGCACCATGGCAGCACTCGGGATCATGTAGGCCGGCAGCGCGCTGCGCAGCTTCTCCATGACGGCCGGGAGGAACCCCGGATTGTCGACGTCGCTTTCGCTCCGTGGATGAAGGTAGGCCACGATCCGTTTGAGAGACGGCCCCTGCTCGTGGCAGGCGACAACGGCGTCCAGAACCCGCGGGTCCCTGCGCAGCGCGGCCTCGATTTCATCGAGCTCGATGCGCTTGCCGTTGATCTTTATCTGGCGGTCCCGCCGTCCCTTGAAAAACAGCGTACCATCGGCTCCCATCGTCGCGAGATCGCCGGTGAGATAGCAACGCACCTCGCCGCCATCGCCGGTTTCCACCGTCACGAATTTTTCCGCCGTGAGGTCGGGACGATTGACATAGCCGATCGCCAGGCCGTCGCCGGCGAGCGCAAGCTGCCCTTCGGCACCGGCCGCCAGCGGGCGCATGTTCTCGTCGAGAATGAGCAGGTCCGTATTGGCGATGGCGCTGCCGATCGGCAGGTCCTTGGCGTCGAAACCAGCCGGAATGGTGAAGGTCGTCGCAATCACCGTCGCCTCGGTAGGACCGTAGGCATTGGTGAGGCGGCAGCCGGGATGCGCGTTCTGGAAACGCCGGGCATGCTCGACAGAACCCGCCTCGCCACCGAAGAAGACATGGCGCAGGCTCGGCAGGTCTCCGACCGCATGATCGGCAAACAGGTTGAACAGGCCGGTTGTCAGCAGCATCACCGTCACACCGTTTTCGCGGATGACGTTGGAAAGCTCGGCAAGCGAAAAACTGCCCGCGGGCATGCCGGCCAGAGTGCTGCCGTTCAGCAGCGCGCCCCAGATCTCGAATGTCGCGGCATCGAAGGAAATCGTTGCCGTGTGAAGGACGACGTCCTCGTGATCGAAGAGGACATAGTTCTGGTCGAGCACCAGCCGCGCGATACCCCTGTGCGGGATGACGACCCCTTTGGGACGGCCGGTCGAGCCGGACGTGTACATCACATAGGCCGGATCCGCTCCGCCGACCTCCGGCAAGGTGCAGGAAACTCCGGCCGTCAACGTAGGAAGAAGCGCGGAGAGATCGACGATCTTGCCCGCACCGACCGCAGGCAGCTCGATATCAGGCCCGTGCGAGGAATCGGTGAAAATGACCTTCGGCGCGCATTCGCCGATGACATAGGCCAGATGATCCGCCGGGAAGGCCGGATCGACGGGAAGATAGGCAGCCCCGGCCTTCAGGATGCCAAGCTTGGCAACCACCGTCGAAAGCGCGCGCGGAACCAGCAGGGCGACCACTTCGCCCTTTCCCACTCCGCATGAAAGCAGGTAGGCCGCCAATGCGTCCGAGAGACGATCGAGTTCGCCATAGGTAAGAGAATAACTACCGAAGACCAGAGCCCGCGCATCGGGATCCGAATTTGCATGGTCACGGAAGATATCATGGATACTCCGCCGCCTGTCGTAATGAGCTCTTCTCTGGAGCCCTCCGTCCGACGCAATGCCAGCGCCGTTCATTCCGTAGCCTGAGGTGTAACTCATCGGCTTCCCCCGTAACCTGGATGGTCCGAAACACGCTTCGACGGGGGAACTTCACACGCCACTGCCAGAACGAACCTGGCGACCGGCTTTCCCCCGTGGCCAGAATTTCACGACGGGGAGAAATGGAAAGCTGGTCATTGGGGTGAACCCGGCGACCGATAAGGACTTGCGAACTAAGTCATTCGGCCAGTCGGGGCATGGCCAGCCCATCTACCACCATATCGTCTGGCCGAAAGCACTATCGCCAGCATGGAACACAGCACGTCCCGAAAGCAGCATCAGCGCTATAGGATCGCAACCGATGTGAAGAAAAACAAACACATGCGGGTATCGCCCCGAACAGCCGGCAGCCTGCAGCCTGCAGACGCTTTCCATCATCGCGTTCAGAAGGGAGAAAATGGCTGCCGATCAGTCGAGCGTATAGGCCTTGGCATAATCGACATACATGTAGGAGGGATTGGGGGTCAGGGCCCTGTCGCCCTCCTCGACTAGAGCGAGATTGATCAGCATATACATCGGCTGACGATGTTCCGGCTGCGTCTCGGTCTTCCACACAAGGCGGCCATCGAAATACATCCGGATGAACGCCGGGTCGATCTTTACGCCATAGGTATGAAACTCGGTCGGGTCGGCATCCTTGAAGACCTCAATGCGCTTACCCTTGGAATAGTGCCGCCCGTCCTTGTGCCACACATGGACGACGGATGAGTAAGCCTCAGGTTTATCGCCATAGAACTCGAGTACGTCGATTTCCGCGGTCGCCTTGGAACGGTCACGGCCGATCAGCCAGAAAGCCGGCCAGACGCCGGACCCGAGCGGCAGGCGCGCCCGGATTTCGAAATAACCATATTGCTGGGCAAAGCCGTTACCCTTGGTATCGACAGAGGCGAGCATGCCTGAGCGCCACTCGCCCTTTTCGTTGCTGCTGGCTTCTATGCGAAGCACCCCCCCATCCGTTGTGAAGGGGAAACCTTCCTTCGGCGCGGCAAAGCGTGCGCCCCCGAAATCTCCGGACCAGGGCGTATGCGCGATCCAGCGTGTTCCCGGTCCCCATTCGGAGACATCGAGATCGTTGAACTCCTCGGAAAAAGAGAGCGTCATGGCGGTGAGGTCTATGCCGTCGCCGCTGTCGCCGGGAACGGCCTCCTCGGCATGCGAAGGCGGAACCAGCAGGAAAGCCGCCAGGGCCAATCCTGCAACCCAACTGCCCGAACCTCCGCGAAGACCGAAACCACATCGGAAGCTGGCATATCGATGCTCAAAGTACGACATGGCAAATGCATATCGCGCCGGTCATCTGGTCGCATAGAGCCGAATTCGGATCGGCCCCTACCGAAAAAGACTTAAGCACGGATGTAAATACAGGGGCTTTGCTTCCATGCTAAATTATTCAGCGCTCACAGATAGTTGAACAAAGACTGAGGTTTGATTGCCCGTCGATGCCGAGTTTCCGGACGCCGGGCGGGATTTGCCGGAATGGCTTCGTGGCCCCGGCACCATTCGATAATCCGCTGGATGGGACGAGGACCAAATGGGTATTGAGTTGATGGGACTGATTACCATCCTTGTGGGATGCGTGATCCTCGCAGCACCTGCGAACTGGGCTTTCACCATCATGGTGGTTTCGACGGTCTTCGGCGCTGCGGCGGCGATCGGCCTTCCGGCGCTTGGCGGACCGACGGTGCTGGTGCCAAGCCTGTTTCTCGTCTTCTTCGCCATCAGGATGTTCATGGCCGCCGGAGAAGGCCCGCTGCTTGCATCCATGCAGCCGGGTCGAGCAGGCTTCTGGCTTTTGCTGCTGACTGCCTTCGGTCTTTTGAGCGCGATCTACTTTCCGAGACTGTTCGAAGGCATGACCGACACGATGACGGTGGAACGCGTCAATAGCACACGCTCGACAATCGCACTGACACCGCTGCGTTTCTCGTCCAACAACATCACCCAGACCGTTTACGCTCTGGGCGGCCTTGTCTGTTTCGCCGCCGTCTTCGCCTATTTCCGCCACTCAGGAAAGCCGGAGCACCTGATCAAGGCCATCCTCCTGCTTGCCGCCGTGGATCTCGGCTTCGCCGTCATCGATGTCGTCACCTATTTCACCGGTACGGAATACCTTCTGAGTTTCGTCCGTACGGCAAACTACGCCCTCCTCACCGCCTCCGAGAAAGGTGGTCTGAAGCGTATCTCGGGAACATTCCCCGAAGCATCCGCCTTCTCGGAATACACGCTCGTCCTGTTTGCCGTGATCGCCAGCCTCTGGCTCGACCGGGTACGGACACGAGACACCGGAATCCTGTCTTTGGCGCTGCTGGTAGCTCTGCTGCTTTCGACATCCGCCACCGCTCTCATCGGCATCGGCGTGGTGGTGCCTTATCTGTGGATGCGCGCAGTGCTCGACACGATGCAGGGCTCGACAGGCGAAGGACGACCGGTCTTCATCGCCGCCTGCATCGCACTCATTCCGCTTGCGGTACTGACAACATTCGTCGTCTTTCCGGGTCTCATCGACCATCTGGGTGACTTCCTGGATGAGATGCTGCTCTCCAAGGCCGAGAGCCAGTCCGGCAAGGAGCGCTTCATGTGGAATGCCATGGCCTACGAAGCTTTCCTCAACACCAACGGCCTCGGAGCCGGGCTGGGAAGCGCCCGCGCCTCGAGCTACATTCTCGTTCTGCTATCCAATCTGGGCATCGCCGGAACCGCGCTGTTTGGATTATTCGTCTTTTCCATCCTGATCGGCCGGTCGCAACCCGCATCCCGTGACGAGGACGTCACCGGGGCAACGATACGCGCCGCAAGGACCGGTCTGATCGCTCTGCTCGCCGCCGCCTGTATTTCCGGCACCGTCTACGATCTCGGACTGATGTTCTACATCTTGGCCGGCAGCATCGCTGCTCTTGCAGGCGAACGCGTATCCGTGGCGAGACCATTTCCCGTCACCGGCAGTTTCAGCGGCTTTCCGGGCATCCGGGACGGACGCCAATGAAGATCCTGGTCTTCAACGTCAAATACAGCGAGAACCTCGGCGACGGCATTCTCGCCCAATGCATCGAACACGCGTTGACCATGGACGCCGGTACACAGGTCGAGACGATCGATCTCGCCGGACGCACCGCATTCGGCACCACCCACCAGAATCGGCAATATGCCATCCACGTTCTGCATGCCCTTCCCTCCTTCGCACGGCGGTTTGCGGTGACGTCCATTCTCCGGCCCAAGCTCGAAAAGCTCGAAAGGGAATGGAACCGAAAGCTTGCTGCTGTCGATGCAGTCGTACTGGGCGGCGGCAACCTCTTTCAGGATGACGACCTGAACTTTCCGCTGAAGATCGGTACGCTGCTGGAATGCATCCGCCGCAGCGGCAAGCCGCTGGCGATCTATGCCGTCGGTGTCGGCGGAGACTGGTCGGCCCAGGCGCGCGAACTGTTCGGCCTCGTTGAGAAAACCAACCTCGTTCACCTTTCCGTTCGCGACGGCAAGGCGCTGGAAAACTGGAACAGGCATTTTCGAGAGGGACCAGCCCCTACCATCGTTCCCGATCCCGGCCTGCTCGCTACGCACTTTCTCGAAGGGGAAACAGAACTGGACAGGACCGGCGGCAAGGTCGGCATCTGCGTCACCGATCCGGTCATCCTTACGCGTCACGCGGGAAGACGCTCGGCGGAGATATGCTTCAGAAGGGCCGAGGAATATCGCGAACTCATCCGTCTTCTGGCACGGAAAGGCTGTTCCGTTCGCTTGTTCACCAATGGCGCGCGGGAGGACCAGAGATTTGCCGAGAAGGTTCTCAATGACGAGGACATGATACTCTATCGCACCACTGGCGTGATCGACCTGATCGAACGCCCGCAGGTTCCACAGGATGTCATGGATATCCTGCGATCGCTCTCCGTGATCGTCGCCCATCGGCTGCATGCGTGTATCGCGGCGTATTCACTCGGCGTACCGCATGTAGGCCTGGGATGGGATACCAAGGTCGCCAGTTTCTTCCGGTCCGTCGGCCGCGAAGCCTATTTCGCCGGTGGCAAGACGGCGACTCCAGCCCACGTCGCAGCACTGGTGACAGAAGCCGAAGCCAACGGAATCGACCCGGACAGACACGACGCAAAGCTGCTCGAAGCACTCGAAGGCGTGCGCTGCATGCAAAATAAATTTTGACACCTCACGCTGGGAAAGGCCCGTTTTGGACCACCCTGCCGCCGCCTCGGCATCGCATAATCACCATTTCGTGAAATAACATTTTAATTCAGGACAAACTAATATTTGTCCGTTGAAATTTTATTGTCGTTTCAATTGTGAAAAATCCTTAGATTTTTACTAAAATTGCCGACAATTTTAGAGAGTGCAGGTCACTTTCTTATCTTATTATTTGCTGATACACTTTTTCTCCATCAAAAGGGGTAGTTCGGGTGGGCGTTTGAATGAGTAACGGTGATCTGTCCAACGACAGACAAGCGGTAACATTTCAGTACAGTAAACATGGGCCGAAACTCAGCGGAGCCTTTCTGCGAAGTTTTCCCGCTGGCGCCACTATCTTCGAACCCGACAATGACAGCTCGCGAATCCTGTTCATCAAGAGCGGATGGGTGATCTCCAGCAAGAACCTGTCGAACGGCACACGGATCGTCACGGAATTCGCTCTTGGCGGCGATATGCTCTCCTCGGTTTCAGCCGCACTGGCACAGGAAAGCGTTCAGGCAGTATCTCCCGTCACCGGCTATGAATTCGTCGGCCAGCTCAGCGGCAAGGGGCCTGACGTGTCTTCCCAGCTCTCCCTCATCATCATCATCGAAATGATGAAGCGTCAGGCGCGCATGGCGGAACGCCTTGCCAATATTGGCCGGCGCGATGCGCTCGAACGTACCGGCCACCTTTTGCTCGAACTGGCAACCCGCTCGGGAACGAGCACCAGACCTGGCTTCGATGGCTTTGAATGCCCGCTCAAGCAGTCGGATATCGGCGACGCCGTCGGCCTCTCGACGGTCCATATCAACCGTGTCCTCAAGGACATGAGGGTGAACGGCCTCGTTTCGTTCAGGAATGGAATCGTCGAGTTCCTGAACAGGAAGAAGCTTCAGGAACTCATCGAGTTCGACGCTTCCTATCTGGCTGGGCATATGGGCTAACCAGCCGAACGCTGCACCTTTCACGAAATATATCGACCCGGCATGTATGCGATGCCGGAATACGACACCTAATGCACGTCGCAAAACTCAGTCACCCGGACTAATCATTTCGGGTAATACTTGAATTAAAAGCATAACCCGCACGTAAAATACGCAGTAATTCTTACCCTATTACTACTATAAATTAACTCACGTTAATGCAGTCGATATAATTTTATGAAAACGTTTAACCGTCGTCATTCAGGAATACAGATATCCGTTCGATAAAGCCGCAGACAATTGGTCAAAATGGCACAGGTGTTCACTGCCCTGACGACGTAGAAGAAGAATGCAAAATATAACAGGGGTAGGAGAAGAACGATGAATACACACACTGCACTTCCCGATAAAATCGCATCTCTTCAAAAGGCGGACTTGAATTACATTCATTCCATTCCGGAAAATGCCAAGTCGAGTTCTGAAGCAGAGAAATATATATTGATTATCGATCCTCGGGCCCTCGATCGCGAATGCCTGTCGAGGAGTCTCTCGATCTACAATCCGACTATGAACATCGTCACGTCAGGGTCGGTTGAGGAATGGCGCAAGCGGCATATGTCCGATCAGCCTTCGGCTGTCCTGCTGGTGTTCGGCAGCAGGAAGCTCACAGAGACGGGAGCCTGTGAAAAGATCACCAGCGTGGTCGACGCCTTCAGGCAGAGCCCCGTCATCGTCATCGCCGATTCCGACGACCTCGGGGACATCCTCAAGGCGGTGGAATCCGGCGCATGCGGGTACATTCCCACAAGTGTCAACATCAGTGTCGCGGCAGAGGCAATCGCCCTGGCGCGCGCCGGTGGCGTTTTCATTCCCGCAAGCAGCATCCTCGCCAAGAAGGAGGCACTGAGTTCGGTGGTAACCGGCTCGACCTACTCCAACGAGGCGTTCACACCACGCGAGATCGAAGTTGCCGAGGCCTTGCGCCGTGGCAAGGCCAACAAGATCATCGCCTACGAAATGAACCTCTGCGAAAGCACCGTGAAGGTTCACATCCGCAACATCATGAAGAAGCTCAACGCGACCAACCGCACGGAAGTCGCCTTCAAGCTGAAATGACCCAGGATCCGGCGGGCGAAAACGCCTTCGCCTGCCGGATCGAGGCAATTCCATGAGCATGAAAACATAAGGGTTCTCGACCTCTCGCCGTCCCGGGCGGTTGGTCGGGAACCCTCGTTTTATTCAGCCGAAGACGAGGATCGACAGGATTATGCTTCAAAGGGAGTGTTCTGGAGCACGTTGCGATCTAATGCAGCCGTACCATCCAGCGGGTTGCCAGCAGCAACAGCACAACGATCAGCACGCAAAGACCGATAGCGTAGAAGATCAGATATTCGATCGGATAGAACAGGAGCGCCGGCAGACCGGCAGTCTTTCCCGACCTCTTGTCCGCGCCTCCCATGCCGTTCCGGTCGAGCGCGATGTAGCGTTTCATCATCAGGTTCATCGTCCCTCCTCCCCATTCTCGATATCCTGCTCAGTGCAGGGGAACCGGCCTGTCGTCGTTGTAGGGATACGGCGCAGCCAGCATGCCCGGCTCCCTGGCGCCGGACGCCCTTTTTACCGCAAGCTCGTCGTCGATGATCTTCTGCATGCCTGCACGGAACTTCGCGACGCTGAACCTTGCCGCATGCATGCGGATAGCTTCGGCACGGAAACCGCGCTCCTGCTGCTCGAAAGTCTCGACCGCCTCGATCAGCGCCTCGACCGACTGGTCGTCGAACAGGATGCCGGTTTGCCCGTGGATAACGGTTTCAATAGCTCCGCCGCGCCCGTAAGCGATCACCGGCCTGCCGCTGGCCATGGCCTCTACCGGAACGATGCCGAAATCCTCTTCACCGGGAAAAATCAGGGCGCGGCAGCGGGCGAGATTGGCTTTCAACACCGGAAAGGCCGTGCGACCCATGAAGGTCACGCTCGGCCCGGCGATCCGTTTCAACGCCTCCACATCCCCCTTCGCGCCCTCTCCGATAACGACCAGCTTGCGCCCCATCTTCGAGAAGGCCCGCACGGCCAGGTCGATCCTTTTGTAGGGAACGATCTGACCGGCGCAGAGGTAGAAATCCTCGACACCCGTGACCGGTGCGAACTCCTCGACGGAGACGGGAGGGGGAACGACCGTGGCGGACCGCCGGTAATATTTGCGGATACGCCCCGCGACATGGTGGGAATTGGCAACGAAGCGGTCCACCCGCAGGCTGGAATTCGCATCCCATGAGCGCAGCAGGGGCGCAAGCACCGGCATCGTAATCCGGGCAGCCAGCCCCGCATTGTCCCGGTAGGAATGATAGTGATCCCAGAGATACCGCATCGGCGAATGGCAATAACAGACATGCGCTGCATGCGGCGGCGGGATGATGCCCTTGGCCGGGCCGGATTCGCTTGAGATGATAAGGTCGTAGCCACGAAGATCGAGGCTTTCGAGCGCGAAGGGCATCAGCGGCAGCAGCGACTGATAGTAGCGCGTGGCGCCCGGTATCCGCTGCAGGAAGGACGTCGTGATCTTGTGACGACGTATCTTGTCGGAGATCTTCTTCTCATCGCAGACCAGCGTGAAGATGTCCGCTTCCGGATACATGTCGCAAAGCGCCTCGACGACTTTCTCCCCGCCCCGCATCGACACGAGCCAGTAATGAACGATCGCTACCCGCATGTTTCCCTCACGCAAAATTGTTAAGGGCATCATAGAAGCGCCCGGCGCGACAGGCACAGGACCACCTTAGGGCTGCGGACATAGTCAAAGTGACGAATGGACCGGAAGCAGGGCCGCCGGACTGGCCGATCGGACAGGATAACGGCACGCCCACCGATCGGCTTTCATCCGTTCGAGGTGAAGGCTTAGAACCCTCTACCCTAAGGGAGTAGCGTCGCCGCGACACGCAGGGGATTTACTCGCATCGCTTTGAGCCGACAATCTGCGGTCAGAGGCTCCGGCCTTCCGTCCGAACCTGAAGGGCAAACCCGACAGGTCCTTTGTTGCCGAAACTGCGAGGCGCGTTCATGCCGATTGTATCTTTTGGAAAGCGGCAGCTTACATCCCGAAACAGAAGCCTATTGCTCGCCTGTGCGTTGACGGGATTGCTCCATGCTGTCGTCTCTACAAGCGGCGCCATGGCCGCTTCCGGAGACGGCTATCGCCTGCGTCCCCAGACGAAGGTGAAAGTCACGATTGTCGAATGGGTCGCATCGACAGGCGAATACAAGGAATGGACGGCGCTGAACGGCGAATACTCCGTTTCGCCGCTCGGAACCATTTCGATCCCCCTCATCGGCGAACTCGTCGTCGTGGACGACACCACCACCGACGTGGCGGATCGCATTGCCCGCGCCCTGAGAGAGAAAACCGGACTTGCCTCCCCGCCGGTCGCAACGGTCGAAGTGATGAAGTACCCGATGATCTATGTCTCGGGCGCTGTCGATCGCCCCGGCGAGCTCGAATTCCGGCCGGGTCTCACCGTTATGCAAGCCGTCGCCATGGCAGGCGGTCGCGAGCGCCGCTCGAACCCCAACGGTGCAAACGATCTGGAACAGATCCGTTATGCCGGAGAGCTGAACCGTTACGATCTGCTGCTCCAGCAGCTCTCCGCACGCCGCGCCCGGCTTGCCGCAGAACTTAAGGGAAGCCCGACTGTCGAATTTCCTCCAGAACTCGCCAACGCACGGGACCAGAGCACCGGCAAGCTCATCACTGAAAGCGAAAACAGCCTGTTCATAGCCCGTGCCGAAGCCCTGAAGCGGCAGCTGGATTCGCTTGATGAGCTGCAGTCACTGCTTCAAAACGAAATCAAGGTGCTGGAGGAAAAGAGCGTGGTTCAGGAGCGCCAGCTCAAGATCGCCCAGCAGGAACTCGCCAGCATCGCATCGCTCGTCGATACCGGAACGCTGGCGAAATCTCGGGAAACCTCGCTTGAACGTATCGTCGCGGACCTTAACAGCGGTAAGCTCGACCTCGTCGTCGCCGCCATGCGCGCCAAGCAGAAGGTGAGCGAGACCCAGCGCGACGCAATCACGCTCAAGGGGCAATACAGCACGGACGCGGGACGCGACCTGCAGACGGTGGAAGCCGATATCGACGACGCCAAGCTGAAGCGGGCCACGACCCTGCAACTCCTGCAGGCGAGCGGGGCTTCGCTTTCGCGCTACAATGCCATGAAGGCCCTGGAGATCCAACCAATGGAATACTGGATCACGCGCCGCAACGACGTGCGTTCGCCGACCAAGGTGTCGGAGACGGCGACACTCGAGCCGGGGGACGTTCTCGATGTGCGCTACGACGTATCCGCGGGGCTGGCCGGACCGCTGCAATTGTCCAGCCGGCCGGAGCAGTCGCAGTAATCAGTTTAGTGGGGCAAACAATAAGAACAACAGGGTGGCGTAAATGGGATTCCATGAGTTCGGAAACATCGAGACGATGTCGCACCTCGAAAAAAAGGACGTCTCGAAAAAAGAATACATTTCTTTTCGCGATATATTCAACTTCCTGAAGAGGAACATGGTCGTCATTGCCGCTTGCACCGCAACAGGTGCATTGCTGGGCGGCGTTTACATTCTCAATTCGAAATCCAGCTACATGGCGACGACACGTCTGGTCATGGACCCGGAACAAGGCAGGATTGTCTCGCAGGACGCCGCGACCGGCACGGTCATCATCGAAGCCGCGGAAATCGCCAGCCAGGTGGAAATCGTCAAGTCGGAAGCCACCGCTCAGGCCGTTATCCATAAGCTTGGCCTCACCGAAGATCCCGAAATCATCAATTCCAGGTCCCTGAAAGCTGTCCTGAAGGGCTTCATGACCTCGGCGACCGGCCTCTTCACCGGAGGAGCCGATGATGTCGAGGAGCCGCCAACCGACGAAGAGCTGATGAGACGCACGATGGGCGGCTTTCTCTCCCGCGTCACGGTGCGTCGTGTCGGGCAATCCTACGTGCTCGAGATCGGATACACATCCGGCGACCCGGAAAAGGCCGCGAGAACGGCGAACGCTCTCGCCGAAGCCTATATCCGTAATGGCATGAGCGATCGTGCCGATGCCGCCAAACAGGGAGCGAGCTGGCTTGAAAGCCGCTTGATCGAGGTGGGCCGGAAAGCCCGTGAAGCGGCATTGGCGGCCGAGGAATACCGTAACAAGCACGACATCACCGCGATGGCGAACTCCTCCACGCTTGACCAGCAGCAGCTCGCTGAGGTCAGCAGCCAGATGCTTGCTGCAAGAGCGGCAACGGCTGCCGAATCCGCCAAGCTCACCACCTTGACGCGGCTGATCGAAGGCAAATCAGCCGACGGCAACATGGACGAGATCGCCAACAATCCGCAGATCCAGAAACTGCGCGACGATATCCGCCTCGCGGAAACAAAGCTCGAAAACCTGAAGAGCCGCTACAACGACGGCAACCCCGCAATCATTGCAGCCCGCGACGAGATCACGCGGATGAAGGCAGCCATCGATGGCGAACTTCGTCAGATCGAGGCCATCTATCGCTCGAACGTCGAAACGGCCCGAACCCGCGAACAGCTCGCCGAGGAGCAGTTTACAAATGCTACGACAAGGGGCGCGGACAAGAACATCGCACGGGTGGAGCTTTCCGAGATGGAAAGCCGGGCAAACACCTACCGGCGTCTCTATGAAAGTATCCTCCAGCAATATGTCGGCACGATGCAGACGCAGTCTTTCCCGCTGGGCAAGGCTCGTATCGTGACTGCGGCCACGGCGCCCTTCGGCAGGATCTGGCCGAAGCCATCGATCATCCTGCCCTTCGCAACCGTCCTCGGCTTTGCCGGCGGCCTGATGGCTTCGATCCTGCGCAGCGGCCTCGACCGTCGTGCAGGTTCCGGCGAAAGGCTGCAGCGTGAACTGGGCATCACCTCGCTCGGCAGTATTCCGGTCTATCGGCCCCAGCTTGACGGCGGCAATGTCGGAAAGCCCCTGCCGACGACAATGCTGCCGCTCAGATCGGTGCTCGACATGCCGTATTCACGCTTTTCCGAGGCCTTGCGCAGCGTCAAGAACTCGCTGGACTCGATCATTCCCGCCAATGGTTCCATCGTGATCGGCGTGACCTCGGTCGGTCCCGGTGAAGGCAAGACGACGATCGCGACCAATCTCGCCCAACTCTATCAGAACGAAGGCCAATCGGTGCTGCTGGTCGATGCCGACTTCATCGGCTCGCGGCTCTCCCGTCTGGCGGCAAGTGCGGCGAAAGATGTCGCGGTAAAGCCGGTCGAACTCTCCTTCCTCGGAGAACAGCCCGTCGTCCTGCAGGCAAGTCGTTCATCGGCGGGCAAGGGCACCCGCGGTGCAACTGTGTCCGAACTTGAGAAGGACGATGTCGATGGCGACGAGGACGCCGGCGACGCCAACCCGGTACCGCTGGTGACCGTGGAACAATCCAAGCAGGCCTCCGCCGTCAACCAGCGATACGGCCACCTGACCACGCTGAAGGAAGCCATCGTGAAGATGCGCCGGCGCTACAAGGTCATCATTGTCGACATGTCCGGCTTCGAGGACTCCGCCGACACGAGAGCCATCTGCACCTATGTCGATGGCATCATTCTCGTCCTCGGCAATTCCAACAAGATGACAATCGAACGTTTGGCCGACGCATTGTCGGCCTTCGGCAAGTCCCGCATCGCGTTGCTGGGCGTGATTTCCAACCGAAGCGACGCGCGACGACGACACGCGGCCGGCTAGCGCGAGCCCCATGAAGGAACGGAAGCTGATGACAAATGCCCTGGACCAGATCGGCGAACGCCGTCCTGTCACCACCAGCACTCACCAGTTCAGGCTTATCGTCGGAATACCCAGTGCCGGCAGGCGGGACATTCTTGCTGCGGTCGCCCCGCATATAGCCCGCCAGACCCGGTTGCCAGACGAAATCGTCGTCTGCGTGCCATCCGCAGAAGATGCGGACCGGGAAGCACTGTCACGACTGCCCTGCCCTGTAAGGGTGCTGGTTTCGACGAAAGGCAGCTGCCGGCAGCGCAACCATATCCTGGAATCCACTCCGGAGGCGGAAATCGTCGTCTTCCTCGATGACGATTTCCTCATGGCGCCTCCCTATCTGGAGCAGACCGAGGCGATCTTCGCGGCCAACCCGGATGTCGATATCTGCACCGGAAACGTCATCGCCGATGGCATCACCGGCCCGGGCATTTCCGTCACCGAGGGCTGGCAGATGCTGCGGCCTCACGTGCGGTCGAAGGGCAAATATCTTCCGGTTTCTCCCACCTACACCGGCTATGGCTGCAACATGGCCGTGCGCATGTCGGCGGTCCGGATCGGCGGGTTGCGTTTCGACGAGAACCTGCCGCTATACGGATGGCTTGAGGACGTAGACTTCAGCCGGATCGCGGCACGGCACGGCCGTGTCGTTTCCTCGCCCCACCTCGTGGGCGTTCATCTGGGAACAAAGGTCGGGCGCACCTCGGGTGTGAGGTTCGGCTATTCGCAAATCGCCAATCCGATCTACCTCATGCGCAAGGAGACCATGACCGCCCGCCACGCCTGGGTTCAGATGGGACGCAACCTGATCGCCAACATGGTGAAGATCTGGAAGCCTGAACCCTGGATAGATCGGCGGGGGCGGCTGCGGGGCAATTTTCTCGCTTTCTCCGATCTCATCGCCGGCCGCCTCACGCCGCAAAACATCGAGAGGCTGGACTGACCATGACCCAGTGGCAACCCGACCGCGTCGTGGTCATCAACGACCGCTCCGCGATGGTCGGCGGCGCATCGAACCTCGCCATTCTCTCCGCCGGCCTTCTCGAGCGTCAGGGATTGCAGGTGACCTATTTTGCCGGCGACGCTCCCTCTCCGGACAAGCCAGTTGACGATACGTTCAATCTCGCCGGAAAACCTCTCGTCCAGCAGGGCAAGCTCTCCGCCTTCGCCGGCGGGCTCTACAATCCAAGGGCCTATGACGCCCTTTCCGAGCTGATCTCGCTCCGTGACACGCCATCAACCATCTATCATGTACATGGATGGTCGAAGATCCTCTCCCCTTCCATCTTCCGGGCTTTGGCAAAGGTGCGCGAACGCACGGTGCTGCATGCCCACGACTATTTCCTCGCATGCCCCAATGGCGGCTTTGCCAACTACCGCAAACAACAGGTCTGCGATCTCATCCCGATGTCAGCACAGTGCCTCGCGACCCAATGCGACAAGCGGGGCTATCATGAGAAGCTATGGCGCAGCGCCCGCCACTTGCTGCGCGAGCAATTCTATCCCACAACGCTTCCCGCACACATCGTCGTGGTTCACGAGCGCATGCGGCAGATGTTCGAGCGCTCCGGCGTCAATATCGAGCGGGTCGAAACAATCCGCAACCCGGTTGAACCTTACGTGACCGGAAATATCGAACCGTCGAAACATCGGACCTTCTATTTCATCGGCAGGCTGGAGCCGGAAAAAGGGTTCGAGGAGGCGGCGCAAGCCGCAAGACTTGCCGGCGCCAGACTTCATGTGATCGGCGATGGCGCCGGGCGGGCGCACCTCGAACGGAATTATCCGGAAATCGTCATTCGCGGATGGCAATCCCGGAAAGGTCTGCAATCCATCGTGCAGGACGCCCGCGCCATCGTCATCTCGTCCCGTGTGCCAGAACCTTTCAGCCTCGCCGCCCTTGAGGCCGTATCAAGCGGTATACCGGTCATCATGCCGGACTCGGCCCTGCTCGGACCCGAAATCGCCTCGCTGGAATGCGGGCTGGTCTTTCGCAACGGCGATATCCGCTCCCTGGCCGACAGCCTCCGCCGTCTGGCGGACGATGACGATCTTGTCGGAAGAATGAGCGCCAATTGCAGACGCGAGGCACCGCATCTGACCCATACCACCTCGTCTTGGACAAAGGCCCTTATGTCCCTCTATGGCGATGTCCTCGAGCGTTCGCAGAAGGCCGAACTGTAGCGACACGACGCTATGCGCCCAGCTTGGCTCCCTCGCGTCACTCAAGAATCGCCATAGAGCCGGAAGTAGAAGCCGGCATTCTCGCTCGCGCCGAGTTCCGGATGGGTTTCGATTACGTGGGAGAGCGAGGGGATCGCCCAACGATCCACCTGACGATACCCCAGCTGCCCGATATCCCGCAGTAAAGCCGCTTCGTCGCGCATCTGATAGGGCACATAGGCTTTGCCGATCCGCTCCAGCGTCACCACCGGGCCACCCTTTCGAAAAGCCACCTTGTTCAGTAGCAGGTGACGCGGAAGCGACGGCAAGCTTTTCAGCAGCGTAGAAAGGGGAATATCGAGGTATTGCAGGAGGCCGGACCCTAGAAAGATTGGCAACGCCGGTGCGTCTTCGATGCGGTCGATGAAGCGAAGCTGGGCGAGGCCCTCCTTCTCAGCCATATCCCGCCCTGCCGAGACAATCGCCGGCAGGTCGTAGACCACCCAGTCAAAGCTTTCAGGCAAGGGCAGAAGGTTGCGGAAGGCACGATATTTGGTGCCCATGTGCCCACCGGCATCGAGCAACCCGTCCACATCGTCGAGAACGCTGCGAAGCCAAAACAGCACGGGATAGTCCCAGGGCATGATCCTGCACATCTGCTCGAAGGCGACGTGGGCGATTTCGCCGTGGTCGTACCCGGCAAGCGCCTTTATCCGGGCAGCAGCAATAGCCTCTTCGAAAGAAGCATAGGCACCGGAAAAACGCCGGGGAAAGGGAGACAGGTAGCGAAGTCTCCCACCGATCGCGCGCAAGGGCACCAGTGATTGCCCGAAACCGCTGACCGTGCTCTGAAGAAGGCTATGAACGCCTTTCCTGACATTTATGGTATCCATGCTTGACCTTCCCATACACGCATCGACAAACAACACTCACGTCTTCTGAACTCTCTGGGCGACGGCAAAGATGGGCAAAGAACCACCAATCAGCCTTTGCAACACGACCAGAGTGCCGAGATAGATGACCCCTCCGGCAACGACCTGCAGGAAATTGACCGGCAGACCGCTCATCGAAGATGCGGTAGCCAGGCTGCCAAGCAGCACGACAACGAGGGTCATGGCGACGAGAGCGATCGCAGGATGGGCACAGCCGCGCAGGACTTTCGTCCAGTTCACTTCACCATAGCGGCTTTGAAGGCGTGCCGAGATGCCGAAGGAAAAGAGCGCGGCCGCACATTGGCCGATCGCCGCCGCCACCATGCCGAACGGCGAGAGCACCAGGATGAAAGCAAGGGAAACCAGGCTGTTGACCAGGATCGCGGGCGGCATTCTCCGGATAGTACCCGATAACGACAGGATGGGTTCGGTCACATAGCCGGGAACCAGCAACACCTGCTTGATGGCAAGCAAGGTCACCAGAAGCGACGCCGGCGCCCAGGCTTCGCCCAATGCGACATGAACCATTGTTCCGGACATCAGCGCCAGACCGATATAGACCGGCGCCGAGACCGCCATGAGCATGATGACGAATTTGGTTGCAGCCGTGCCGATCTGCCTCGACACCTCACCGTCATCGCTGCCGCGGACTGCCACGCGGCGCAGGACCACCCAGGCCAGCATGCGCGCAGGCTCGCCGACCACCTCTGAAAAGGCGGCCACCACGCGCTCGGCTGCACGGTAATAGCCTGCCTCCGTCAGGCCGAGAACGCTGCCGACGACGAGCGTGCCCGAATAGGACCTGAGAAAGATAATCAGCCGATTGGCAACGATATGGCGCGAAAAATCCAGAAGCTCCCGCAGGAATGCCGCGCGCAGATGCAGTTTCGGAACCCAGCGCAGGATGGCGACAAACAGGACGACGGTCACGATCTGGGAAGCCAGGCGGCCCGCGACGAGCGCCAGTATATTCCAACCGGCCAGCAACCCGCCGATCGCTACGCTCATGCCGCAGGCTTCCGCGACGATCCTGACAATGGCCTGCTGTCTCAACCGGCCACCGGAGACGAACACACCGTCGCAAACGGCGGAAAAAGGCGTCGGCAGCAACCAAAGGCTGAATAACGCGACCAGTCCCCCCACTTGCGGAAGATGGAGCACAAAGCCGAGCACCACGGCAAGACCGAGGCCTATGCTCATCGCACACAGACCGGCAAAAAGCGCAACGCTGGCGATTTGGTTCAGTCGGTCGGCATCGTCCCGCATCTTCATGACGAACTCGCACCAGCCGCCTTCAGCGAATATGACAAGCAGCGCCACGACCGCAGCGACATAGGCGAAAAGGCCGAATTCCGCGGAGGCAAGCACACGGGCCGCAACGATGAACGTAGCCAACTGGCTGATCTGAATGAAGATCTTCGCACTCATCGTCCACATGGCATCGGTCAGAAGCGACGGCCATCTGACGAAAGCGCCAAGCCGGTCCTTTAATTGACGCAACCGGTTTGCACCCGCGGAAAACAATAGCTGCATAAAGGCTCCTGCCATGTCGGCCACCGTAGCGACCCTTGTTGTTGCCGAAGATGTACCTCCCCTCGCATGCTCGCCCTCGCCGACAGACCGACAGCCACGACCGGCCGAATCGTGGTATTCGTTCAAGGCAAGAAGGCCTGCGAGGAATGTTCCATGCGCAAAAGTGCCATTAAACTTGGACTTCGATGGCTCGTCATTCTCGTTTGCCTTGTGTTCTGGGGAGGTGTGCTGCTGCTTCTTCTTCGATGAGTTGCCCTTAGCGCTCGTTCTGCGCAAAGAGCACCACGCCAACGGTCCGCAGGATGATTCCCATATCCCTGCCGAGCGAAACACTGTGGTAGTAATCGACATCGAAGCGAACACGTTCATCGTATGAGGTGCCGTCGCGGCGGGAGACCTGCCAAAGACCCGTGATGCCGGGGTTCATCGCCAGGTAGCAATGAGCCTGAGGCCCGTAGCGCTCCAGCTCCTCCGTAACGATCGGGCGGGGACCGACAATGCTCATCTCGCCGCGCAGGACGTTGAACAGTTGCGGAAGCTCATCGAGGCTCGTGATCCGCATATACTTGCCGAGCCAGTGAACCCGGGGGTCACTCTTGAGCTTCTGGGTTTCCGTCCACTCCCGCAGACGGTCCGGATTGCTGGCAAGAAGCTCTTTCAAGGCCTTATCGGCATCCTTGCGCATGGAGCGGAATTTCAGGCAGTCGAAACTCCGCCCATTTCGCCCGACACGCCTGTGGCGGAAGATGATCGGCCGGCCGTCGATGATGAGAAGAGCAAGCGCGATCAGCGCCAGAGCCGGCAGCAGGAACACGATCGAGAAGAGCGCGAAGACGATGTCGAAAACGCGTTTTCCACCCCGGCTCCTTACAACCCGTGCGGGGGAGACGGCGGTATGCCGCTGTGCAATATTCTCGGAAACCAATGACATTTCGCAGACCTCCAGCCGAAAACTAGGCTGCCCCCGAACGCGAAACGATTCAATTGATACTGATAGGCAAAGCTCTCCGCTTATCGAGGTAGACGACTGCTCCCATTTTTTTCTTGGTGACCGGAAACCTCAGCCGGACACGCTCCAGAAAGCCGAAGAGCGGCAGAAAGCTGACTTCGGAAGACCGGAAATGCAAACAAGCCGGGACGGCGGATGCCCCGGCTCGTTCGTGTAGCGCCAGAACCGATCAATTGGTCTGCCGAAGGGTCTCAAACAGGAACCAGCGCCGGCGCTCGCCTTCGTCGATCCAGTTTTCGAGCAGGCTTGCGGTCGCGACATCGCGATGCTCGTCGCAGAGATCGTGAAGCGCACGCATGCTGTCGATCAGCGACCCGTTATCGTCTCTCAATTCGGCAAGCATTTCATGCGGGTGAACGAACTCCGCATCGTTGTCCTTGATCCGCTGCTTGTGCGAGATATCGCCGATGGAGCGGATCGTGCTGCCGCCAAGCTTACGGACACGCTCCGCAAGATCATCGGTCATCGCAAAGATCTGCTCGCCCTGCTCGTCCAGCAGCAGGTGGTAGTCGCGGAAATGCGCGCCAGACATGTGCCAATGAAAGTTCTTCGTCTTGAGATAAAGGGCGAAGACGTCGGCAAGCAGCGCATTGGCCGCTGCGGAAATATCGCGCACCGCGTCCTGGCCGAGACCGGACGGCGTGTGAAGATCCGCCGACCGGCGGGATTTAGCAGAGTTATCCATTGTCAGGCTCCTTTTCCGGCGCGGGCATGACGCCCCGCCATGCTGAATGAAAGGACTATTCGAACCGTCCGGAAGCCGGCGGATCACTTGCCGGAAAGGTTTCCCGCAAGGCCTCGTCCAGATTGCCGTCGTCATGACGCTTCTTGATGTCCGCAGGAGAACACTCTTCGAGGTCTACAGGTTCCGCGAGACTTTCCTTGCCGTCCCGATATTGCTGCTTTTCTTCATTGCCCTGCTGTTTCATGACGATCTCCCTTGGATGATTATAGTTCACAGGCGCCGCATTAACGGTGGCAGTCTATCACGTTGCGGGCTGTTTATCTGCGGCGAGATGCGCTGCCAGAGCGAGAATGACGAGAACCGGCGGTACGGCAAAGCACCACACCGGGGACACCATGAAGGCGAGCGCCCCGCATGCGCAGCCGACCGCGAACGTCACCACGCTCAACCCCATGCGCATCAGCCTGCTCCTGACCATGTTCGCATCGGCCGGACGCCCCCCGGTCAGGAGATCGGCCAGATCCAGCATGATCTGCGTCGTCGTGCCCGTCATCAGCGTCGTCGGTGGTTGCGTCGCCATATGCGCCCGATGCAGCGCATTCTGTATCGCCATCGCCGCGACAAGCGTCATGCCGACAACGATGCTTGCCAGATTTTCCGCATGACCGAACGGCCCGGAGTGGATCGCCAGAGCCGCAGCCACAACAAACAGCACGAACTTGATCGAAAGAAGGATCGGCATGGCAGAGCGTCCACGGCTCTCCAGCCTGAGATCCAGCAGACGGGCCAGCAGGACGACAATGCAGAAGACCGGCAAGGCCAGGACCTTGGCGATGGCGCCGCCGCTCCCGAGCGCGATCACCGCGCCGAGCGTCACGAAGTTTCCGGTCACATGGGCCGTGAAAAGACCCGTCAGCGCAAGGAACCCCATGGTGTCGACATAGCCGCCGTTGAAGCTCAGAATTACCGAGAGAGGCGGTCGGACCATGGCAAACCTCCACTTGGGGTCAGGCCCCGGGCAGTCAGTGCCCGGAGATCAGAAAGAAAGCTGTGACGTCCCCGTAGCATGCGGCCAACCGGCCGCATGCAGCAAGGCGCAATACCCGGTCAGGCCTGAATGAACTTCAGGAGATCGGCGTTGAGCGGCTCAGGCTCGGTCGACATCATGCCATGCGGATAGCCCTTATAGACCTTGAGTTCGGCATTCTTGACGATCTTGACCGCAAGCAGGGCGGAATCGGCAATCGGCACGATCTGGTCGTCATCGCCATGCATGATGAGTGTCGGGACATCGATCTTCTTCAGGTCGTCGGTGAAATCGGTTTCGGAGAAGGCCTTGATGCCCTCGTAATGGGCCTTGGCGCTGCCCATCATGCCCTGCCGCCACCAGTTCTGGATGAGGCCTTGGGAAACCTTGGCGTCCGGACGGTTGAAGCCGTAGAACGGGCCGGAGGCGACATCCAGATAGAACTGGGCACGATTGGCGGCAAGCGCCGAACGGAAGCCGTCGAAAACCTCCATCGGCAGGCCTCCCGGATTGCTTTCCGTCTTCAGCATGATCGGCGGCACGGCCCCGATCATCACCAGCTTGCCGGCGCGGCCCTTGCCATGACGGGCAACATAGGCTGCAGCCTCGCCGCCACCGGTGGAGTGACCGATATGGACCGAATTGCGCAGGTCGAGATGCTCGACGAGCGCGGCGACATCGGCCGAGTAATGCTCCATGTCATGACCACCGCTCACCTGGCTTGAACGGCCATGTCCACGGCGATCATGCGCAATGACGCGAAAGCCCTTGTTGACGAAATAGAGCATCTGGGCATCCCAGTCGTCGGACGATAGCGGCCAGCCATGATGGAAGACGAGCGGCTGGCCCGTGCCCCAGTCCTTGTAAAAGATATCGACGCCATCCTTGGTCTTGATGAAGCTCTCGGTCATGGGAGTGGTTCCTGTGTTGCTGGGTGAAGACGCCTTCTGTGCCGCAAGCGCGGGCATGGCGAGGGCAAGCGAAACGCCCGCTCCACCGACCAGCGTTTGCCGGCGGGAAAGCGGAAACGAAAAAACATCCGTCATCGCAAATCATCCTGTTCGTAGGGCAGCATGGCGCACGCCCGCTGCCCCTGGGTTTGCGGCGACATATTTTCACCGGACCGGAAATGTGGATTGTCTAAACCGACTGTATTTTGGACAAAGTCCGCTTGTTCGCTGCCACCCGATATGGTCGCCGCGCAGGCCTCGGAGAAGGGAAGACCGGCTCAGACGGGACGGACAGCCGTGACGAAATTCTCGAAGAAATCCGAGAACTTGGCGACCCGCATCGGCAGCTTTTCATAAGGGGGATAATAGAGCGTCAGCCAGAGTTCGGGCGACTGCCATTCGGGCAGGATCTGGACGAGATGGCCGTCGGCAATGGCCTTTTCGACGATGAAGGACGGCAACAGGGCGACACCCTCCCCGTTTTCCGCAAGCCGGGCAGTCAGTTCGCCGTTGTTGCCTGCAAGCACCTGACCCGCCCTCACCTTGCGCGTCCTGCCGGCGGAGGAAAGCTCCCATGTTTCGGACAACGCCTCCTCGTCATACGCAATGCATGCCGCTTCATCGAGATCATCCGGCGATTTCGGCATGCCGTTGGCGGCGAGATAACCCGGAGACACCACGAGCATACGACGCACCGGGCAGATCTTTCGCCAGATAGTGGACTTGTCTCGTGGCGGTTCGGAAATGCGGATGGCAAGATCGAAACTGTCGGACACGATATCGATGAACCGGTCCGTTAGCGTCAGCGACACCGCGATACCCGGATTTTCGACGCGAAAGCCGGAGACGACATCCGGCAGGATGCGCTGCCCAAGCGACAGCGGTACGTTGAGCCGGATGAGACCCGCGGCATGGCCGGTTTCGGCGCGCACCTCGTCGGCCACCGCCTCGAAGGCTTCCACCAGCGGCTCGATGCGCGCCGCATAGACAGCACCCGCCGAAGTCAGGGACACATGCCGGGTGGTTCGCAGCAGAAGCTGCACGCCGAGCCGCTCCTCCAGCGCACTGACGGCACGTGTGACGGTCGGCGCCGTCATCGAAAGCTGCCGGGCGGCAGCGACGAAGCTGCGTTCCTTGGCAACGGCCAGGAAGATACGGATATCGTTCAAATCGCTCATGTCATATAATTTCATTTTTTGCAATAATATTGTCAATATTATTGCCATTCACTTCAATGAGCTTTGGCCCCATCTTCTGCCTCGGAACAAGGGATGCAACGGCATCCGAACAGAAGGATGACAAAAATGCTTACTCAGATCAAAGGCTTGCACCACATTACCTCCATGGCTGCTGACGCTCAGGAGAACAGCGACTTTTTCACCAAGACGCTCGGACTGCGCCGCGTGAAGAAGACCGTCAACTTCGATGCCCCCGATGTCTACCATCTCTACTATGGCGACGAGGCCGGCACTCCCGGTTCTGTCATGACCTACTTCCCCTTCCCGCATATTGCGGCAGGTCGTCCGGGTGCCGGTGAAGTCGGCGAATCCTACTTCGCGGTTCCGAAGGGCTCGCTGGGCTACTGGACGGAACGCCTGACCAAGCTCGGCGTGAAGAACCTCTCTGCCACCGAAATGTTCGGCGAAAAGCGCCTGCGCTTCGCCGGTCCGGACAGTGACGGTTTCTCGCTGGTGGAAGTCGATAACGACAAGCGCGAAGGCTGGCTGCATGATGAGATCGGAGCCGCCGAAGCCATCAAGGGTTTCCATGGTGCCAGCATGCGGCTCAAGGACACCGGCGCAACCCGCGAATTGCTCGGCTTCATGGGCTACGAGAAGGTCGACGAAAAGGGCGAATGGGCCCGCTTTGCCATCGCTGGCGGCAACGGTGCGGATTTCATCGATCTCGAAACCGTCCCGCAGGCAGACTTTGCCCGCCTCGGTGCAGGCTCGGTCCATCACATCGCATTCGCGGTGGAAGACAGGGCAGCACAGCTTGAAGTGCGCAAGGCGCTTCTCGACACCGGCTATCAGGTAACCCCGGTCATCGACCGCGATTACTTCTGGGCGATCTACTTCCGTACGCCGGGTGGCGTGCTGTTCGAAATCGCCACCAACGAACCCGGCTTCGACCGCGACGAGGATACCGCTCACCTCGGCGAAGCCCTGAAGCTGCCGTCCCGCTACGAGCCTTATCGCGGCCAGATCGAAAAGCAGCTTCAGCCGATCGCCGACTGAAGCAGTGGCAACGATGGATGAAACGGCGCGACCGCATGGTCCCGTCATCAGGAGAAAAACATCATGAACACGACGACCAGCACTTATCATGCCTTTACCAAGCCGGGTTCCGATGGGGCTCCGCTCGTCTTCGCTTTCCACGGCACCGGCGGCAATGAACTCCAGTTCACCGAACTGGTCGAGCAGATCCTTCCCGATGCCGGGATCGTATCGCCGAGGGGCGACGTTTCCGAATACGGTGCCCTGCGCTTCTTCCGCCGCACCGGCGAAGGCGTCTACGACATGGATGACCTAGCAAGACGCACGGACAAGATGATCGACTTCCTCGCTGAGAAGAAAGCGGAGAACCCCGGTCGTCCCGTCTATGCGCTCGGCTACTCCAACGGAGCCAACATTCTCGCCGCCGTGGCGTTCAAAAAGCCCGGCCTCTTCGACCGCATGGCGCTGCTGCATCCACTGATCCCGTGGAAGCCGGAAAACAACAGCGCGCTGAAGGACCGGCAGGTACTCGTCACAGCCGGGCAGCATGATCCCATCTGCCCGCTGCCGCTGACGGAGGCGCTTGTCGACTATTTCGAGCGACAGGGCGCAAGGGTCGAAACCAGCATTCATGCAGGCGGGCACGAAATTCGCCAGACGGAACTGCAGGCACTGAACGCCTTCCTGACCCGATAAGACTTCCGGCCGAGAAGAAACAATATCGGCCGGAATCTAACTGCGAAATCACCCTTCGGAGGTCTCCGGCCCCGATGCAATCCGGGAGAGAAACCATGATCCTGATCCACGAAAACATGAGTCGCGGCAAAACCAGCAAGGGCTGGCTGAACAGCTTTCATACCTTCTCGTTCGGCGGTTTCCAGGACCCGACGCGCATGGGTTTCGGCCCGCTTCGCGTCATCAACGAGGACTGGGTCATTCCGGGTTCGGGCTTTTCCGAACATCCCCACGACAACATGGATATCCTCACTGTCCTGCTCGAAGGCAAGCTGCGCCATCAGGATACCATGGGAAATGTCTCTACAATCGAGGCCGGCGAGATCCAGTTGATGTCCGCCGGCACCGGGGTTAGCCATTCGGAAATGAACGCCTCGGAGGACGAGACCGCTCATCTCCTGCAGATCTGGATGATCCCGGATGTCAGGGAAACAGCACCGCGCTACCAGCAGGCCCGCCTGCCGGCCGCGGAAGATACCCGGGACTGGACGCCGATCGCATCCGGCACCGAGGGCGAGGCTCCGCTTCACCTGTTGTCCGATAGCAGGATACTGATCGCCAATCCGAAGGAAGGTGATGTCAGCATCATCCCCGCCCGGCCCGGACGCCTCGTCTTCGTCCATATCGTGGACGGGCTGGCCCGGATCGATGACGAGAACCTGAGACCGGGTGATGGCCTCCAGATCTCCGACCCGGAAAACCTGGAACTCAGCTGGCTGACGGACGGGAAAGCGCTTCTGTTCGACATGCCTCGATAAGAACCGAATACCCCTAAACCGGGCGGCGGGAACTCTATCCCGCCGCTCTTCGGTTCAGTGAGATCCGCCGCCCTTCGATTGCAGGGCGGCATCGAGACAGGCTGCCAATGCATCTGCATGGAAAGGCTTCTGCAGCACGCGGACATGCTCACCGATATGTTCGCGCACCTGGCTCTCCGCGAAGGCGGTGATAAAGACGAATGGTACCCGACGCGACACCTCTTCCTGCAGGCGAAGATAGAGGTCGATGCCGCTCATGCCGGCCATGTTGACGTCCGAAACGATGCAGGATGCAGAGAGATTATCCTCATCCGCCAGGAATTCTTCAGCGGAAACAAATGACTTCGCCGTAAAGCCAAACGAGCGGACAAGACTGCTCGTTGCCCGGCGTACGTCGGCCTCGTCGTCGATGATTGCAATGAAACTGGTCGTTGCCACGGCGGAAGTAGCCAATCTCCGGCGTACCGGCACACAATTGCTGATAGCCCTATATAGCGCCAGCCGTGCGACGGATGAACTATACGGAGGTTTATCGGCAACACCGAAAGGTAAACCTTCGCATCCGAAGCCGAACTTCTCCCGACTGTAGTTTTCCGTGTGGTTCTATCCGCTCCGGACAGGCTGCCGGACGCTATTGGCGAAGCGCAAACAGCGCCTTCTGCTCCTGCACGCCCTTGAGCTGGAACGAGCCGAGATTGTGGAACGCTTTTAGTCCCTCCTCCGACGCGAGCGCCGCAAATTCGCGGGAAGCAAGCGCGGTCTCGTTGACGGAACGGCACATGGCCGCCATGCGGCATACCTCGTTGACGGCGGGACCGATCACGGTGAAATCCAGCCGTTCGTCGCTGCCGACATTGCCGTAGAAGACTTCGCCCTCATGAAGCGCGAGATAGACCGAAGTCGTCGCCAGCCCCTCCTCACCGCGCCGAAGGTTGAGCTCGGCAATCCGCCTGCCGACATCGGCCTGAGCCTGCAACGCAGCGCTCGCGGCTTCGTGCTGGTCGCGATGGTTGAAGATCGCGAGAATGCCGTCTCCGACAAGCTTCAGGATATCGCCGCCCGCGTTATGAACCGCCGAGATGACGGTGTCGGCATAGTCGTTGAGGAAGGCGATGAGCCTTCCGCTTTCCATGGTTTCCGATAGCGAAGTGTAGTTTTCCATGTCGGAATACCAGAGCACCGTCCGGATGGTCTCGACCTTACCCCGCTCGATACGGCCTTCGAGCACGCGCCGGCCGGGATCCCGACCGAGATAGACCTGGACAAGCGACCGCGCGATCTGCCCGAGCGAAGCGGACTTTATAGCCAGGGCGAGGCTCGCGACAAGCTTGCGCAATACCTCCAGGTCATCCTCGGAAAAGCCGCCCAGCTGGCTTGTCGACCATCGCGAATAGATGCTCTCGATCTCGCCGATCGTCGTCTTTCCGCCCAGCTTGTGCATCAACACGAAATAATCCGTATGCCCCTGATCGATCAGGTCTCCGATGATACCGAACCGCGAACGAGCGGCATCAACGAGCGGTATGTGCAGTTCCGACAAACTGTTTTCGTTCATGTAGTGGAAGGGGCTGCCGCGCCAGAGGTGGTTATTGCGTATCGCCTCCTCTCGCGTGAACTCCCGATGGACAGGACCGTTCTGATTGGCAATGTTCCAGAAGACGCCTTCCGATTCCTGAACGGGATGAAGCGTGTCGAAGAAAAGCGCGACCTCCACGATTTCCAGACCGCCCTCGCGCAAGCGGTTACAGAAGCCATCGACAAGATCGGTTTCCCGCAGACCCAGAAGTCCCTGCTCGATAACCCAGTCATTGATCGCATCAAGCGTTTCTCTTTTCATGGGTATGCCTTCCCGCACCTGTCGCGCGCACCATATATCAGGGCATTATCTGAAAACGCCGGAAGCCAATTTCAACCCATGCTTTCAAAGATATATGAGCAATTGCCGGAACAACACACGGCATCGCCCCGCCACCGATTCATGAAGCGGCAAGCGGGGCTTATCTGTGGGCATAAGACATAGGGAATACACGCCATTTCGTCGCGTTCAGCACGCTTCAGAAATCCCAATCCTCGTCTTCGGTGGCGACCGCCTTGCCGATGACATAAGAAGAGCCGGAACCGGAGAAGAAGTCGTGGTTCTCATCGGCGTTCGGCGAAAGCGCCGACAGGATCGCGGGATTGACCTTGCATGCCTCCGCCGGAAACAGCGCTTCGTAGCCGAGGTTCATCAGCGCCTTGTTGGCGTTGTAATGCAGGAACTTCTTCACATCCTCGGTCAACCCGACGCCGTCATAAAGGTCCTCGGTATACCTGGCCTCGTTGTCATAGAGGTCGAGCAGGAGTTCGAAGGCGAAATCCTTGATGTCCTGCCGCCGCGCTTCCGGTTCGCGGTCGAGCGCCCGCTGGAATTTGTAACCGATGTAATAGCCATGCACCGCCTCGTCGCGAATGATGAGACGGATCAGGTCTGCGGTGTTGGTGAGCTTCGCCCGGCTCGACCAGTACATCGGTAGATAGAAGCCGGAATAGAACAGGAAGCTTTCGAGAAAAACGCTGGCGATCTTCTTCTTCAAGGGATCGCCCGAGTCGTATTGCTCCATGATCAGCGCCGCCTTCCGCTGCAGGAACTCGTTTTCCTCCGACCAGCGATAGGCGTCGTCCACATCCGGCGTCAGGCAAAGCGTGGAGAAGATCGACGAATACGAGCGCGCATGAACGGCTTCCATGAAGGAGACGTTCGACAGAACCGCCTCCTCATGCGGCGTGGCGGCATCTTCCATCAGCCGCACGGCGCCGACTCCGTTCTGGATCGTGTCGAGCAAAGTCAGCCCGGTGAAGACACGGATCGTGAGCCTCTGCTCCTCTGGTTTCAGCGTCGCCCAGGACTGGATGTCGTTCGAAAGCGGCACCTTTTCCGGCAGCCAGAAGTTTCCGGTCAACCTGTTCCAGACTTCGAGATCCTTGTCATCCTCGATGCGGTTCCAGTTGACGGCCCGGATACGGGAGACGGGTTTGACGGCGATGTTCATTGTGTTGGTCCTTTTAAAGGAAATTGAAGCGATTGGCGCCGCCCCTCACCCCGCCTCCGCTTCGCTCGGCGCACCCTCTCCCCGCAAGCGGGGCGAGGGGGATCAGAGACGTCGCGGCCTGTTTCCTTCTCCCCGTTTACGGGGAGAAGGTGCCGGCAGGCGGATGAGGGGCATCGCGGACACCCAAATCAAATCACAGCGTGCACGACACGCAGCCCTGAACCTGCGTACCCTCGAGCGCCATCTGGCGCAGCCGGATGTAGTAGATGGTCTTGATGCCCCGCTTCCACGCATAGATCTGTGCGCGGTTGATATCGCGGGTGGTCGCGGTGTCGCGGAAGAAAAGGGTCAGCGAAAGCCCCTGGTCGACATGCTGCGTCGCCGCCGCATAGGTGTCGATGATCTTTTCCGGACCGATCTCGTAGGCATCCTGATAATATTCGAGATTGTCATTGGTAAGATAGGCGGCGGGATAGTAGACGCGGCCGATCTTGCCTTCCTTGCGGATCTCGATCTTCGAAACGATCGGATGGATCGAGGAGGTCGAGTGGTTGATATAGGATATCGAGCCAGTCGGCGGCACGGCCTGCAGGTTCTGGTTATAAAGACCGCCCGTCATCACCGCCTTCTTCAGAGTGAGCCAGTCTTCCTGTATCGGTATGGCGATGCCGGCTTTATCGAACAGCTCCGCCACCCGCTCGGTCGTAGGCACCCATTCCTGCTGCGTATATTTGTCGAAATACTCGCCCGAGGCATATTTCGAATTCTCGAAGCCCTTGAAGCTCACGCCCCGCTCGACCGCCAACCGGTTCGATGCTTTCAGGGCGTGATAGGTCACGGTGTAGAAATAGATATTGGTGAAATCGATGCCTTCTTCCGAACCGTAGAAGATGCGTTCGCGGGCGAGATAGCCGTGCAGGTTCATCTGGCCGAGGCCGATGGCGTGGCTCTCGTCATTGCCCTTGGCAACCGACGGCACTGACCCGATATGGCTCATGTCCGAAACGGCGGTCAGCGCCCGGATCGAGGTTTCGATGGTTTTGCCGAAATCGGGCGCATCCATCGCGGCGGCAATGTTGAGAGAGCCGAGATTGCACGAGATGTCCTTGCCCATATGACTGTAGGAAAGATCCTCGTTGAATTCGCTCGCCTCGCTTACCTGCAGGATTTCCGAGCAGAGATTGCTCATGGTAATGCGTCCGGCCACCGGATTGGCGCGGTTCACCGTGTCTTCGAACATGATGTAGGGATAACCGCTTTCGAACTGGATCTCCGCGATCACCTGGAAGAATTCGCGCGCCTTGATCTTCTTTTTCTTGATCCGGCTGTCGGAGACCATTTCCTGATACTTTTCCGTCACGGAAATTTCGGTGAACGGCACGCCGTAGACGCGCTCGACGTCATAGGGCGAGAACAGGTACATGTCCTCGTTGTTGCGGGCGAGTTCGAAGGTAATGTCGGGGATCACGACGCCGAGCGACAGCGTCTTGATGCGGATCTTTTCATCCGCATTCTCGCGCTTGGTATCGAGGAACCGCATGATGTCGGGATGATGGGCATGCAGGTAGACGGCCCCTGCCCCCTGCCGCGCCCCGAGCTGGTTCGCATAGGAAAACGAATCCTCCAACAGCTTCATCACCGGGATCACGCCCGAGGACTGGTTCTCGATCTGCTTGATCGGCGCGCCGGCCTCGCGGATATTCGTCAGCGACAACGCGACGCCACCACCGCGCTTGGAAAGCTGAAGCGCCGAATTGATCGCCCGGCCGATGCTCTCCATGTTGTCTTCCACGCGCAGCAGGAAGCACGATACCAGTTCGCCCCGCTGCTGCTTGCCGGCATTGAGAAAGGTCGGCGTCGCAGGCTGGAAACGACCGGAAATGATCTCTTCCATCAATTCGCGAGCAAGACCCTCGTCGCCGCGCGAAAGCGTCAGCGCCACCATACAGACGCGATCCTCGTAGCGCTCGAGGTAACGCTTCCCGTCGAAGGTCTTCAGCGTATAGGAGGTGTAGTACTTGAAGGCCCCGAGAAAGGTCGGGAAGCGGAACTTCTTCGCATAGGCCTCATCGAACAGATCCCGCACGAAGTTGAAGGAATACTGGTCGAGAACCGCCTGCTCGTAATAGCCTTCGCTCACCAGATAATCGAGCTTTTCCCGCAGGTTATGGAAGAAGACGGTGTTCTGGTTCACATGCTGGAGAAAATACTGGCGTGCAGCCAGACGGTCCTTGTCGAGCTGGATCCGGCCATCCTCGTCATAGAGGTTCAGCATGGCGTTGAGGGCGTGATAGTCGAGAGAAACCTCACTCGTACCGGCCGCCGGTCGGGTTTGTGTCAGCGTGTCCAAAATTTTCCCAGTCCCTGTCTGACGTTATCGACATCCTCAGCGGTTCCGAGAAGTTCGAAACGATAGAGGAACGGCACCCCGCACTTCGCCGAGACGATGTCTCCGGCGATGGCGTAGGCTGTGCCGAAATTGGTGTTTCCCGCCGCTATGACACCGCGGATCAGGCTTCGGTTGCGAGGATTGTTGAGAAAGCGGATCACCGGCTTCGGCACCGCTCCCTTTTCCGATCCGCCGCCATAGGTCGGCGTGACCAGCACGAAGGGAACCTCTGCCTCCGGCGGCTCCTCGCTCGCATCGACCGGCAGCCTCAGCCCGCCAAGGTCGAGTTTCTCGACGAAGCGACGGGTATTTTCCGACCGGCTGGAGAAATAGACGAGGCCGCCCATGGGTATAGCCTCGTCAGGCGAGCGCGCTGATCATGTCGGGCCGGAAACCGGACCAGTGCTGCTCTCCGGCAATCACCACCGGCACCTGCCGATAACCAAGCTCCTGCACCAGTTCATAGGCGTTTGTATCTGCGGACACATCGATGACGGTGTATTCGATCCCCTGCCGGTCGAGAGCGCGCGTGGTTGCGGTGCACTGAACGCAGGCGGGCTTGGAATAAACGGTTATGGTCATGGGTTTCCTCGTGAAATTGGCATGCGAAAGGGGTCCGGAACATCCGCCGATGAACCGGGATCGGGACTGAAAACTGGAAAGAGCGCAGCAGAACGCGGCCTGTCGGCCGGCAACCGCCGACAGACTGGTATTAGAAAGCGGGTTTTAAGGGACGCAACAATTCAGACATGGACTTCACCCCGAAGCGACAGAAGACGAAGCGCGGGGCAGCGGCCTGACCGGGGAAAACCGGACACGATTAACCGCGACCTTCCGGGCACCCCGCCGGTGGACGTTCATGTTCAAGGCAGGTCTCCTGGCTCTCGGATCATCATGCCCGTTCAGCCTTCCCGGGCTCTCGCCCAGTGGCCGGATCGAACGAACATTCACCGCTCACAGTTGCGGGGGCAGCTTCGGCATCGCGGGCATCATGTCCGCTACCGAATTCCCGTCTTAGCCCTCGACGCTCTCGAATCGAAGGAACCTTGAACACTAGATATAGTATCCGAGGCAAAATTTGCGTCAACAATTATGTTTTCCGTCACCCGATTCCATCGGGGATAACCTCCACGGGTCGATGCTCGGCATCGACGGCGACCATGACGAAAAGCCCTTTCGCCGTCTGGCGACGAAGCCCGGTCAACAGTTCCTCGGACCACAATTCTACCCCGATCCGCATCGACGAACGGCCTGTGGAAACGACCCGCGCGACCACCTCGACGATGGAGCCCAGCCGGATCGGATAGTGGAAATCGATACGCTCGGACGACGCGAGCACGGTCTGCCTTCGACTATGGCGCGAGGCGGCGACGAAGGCTGCCTTGGTCATGAAGGCAAGTGCGTCGCCACCGAACATCGAACCGGAACTGTTGGTCTGATCGGCGAAGACGACATCCGCCATGCGAACCTCGCCATCGGCCTCCGTCGGATGGCTGGTCGGCAGCGGCGGCAGCGTCCACCCTTCACCCCCGTCAGCCCCCGGCACCGCGACCATGTGGAAGACGCCGCGCGTGCAGACCTGTCGCTCGCTGGCAAGGATGCTTTCCGCCACCATTTCCACTTCCACCGTCAGGGAACGTCGTCCCGCCCAGACAGGCATGGCCGTGAACGAGACGATCTCGCCGATATGCGCGGGTTTCCTGATATCCACCCGCTCGCAGGATGCGGTGACGAAGGGCACGCGCCCATGACGCGTGGCCGCGACGAAGGCCACCCGGTCCATGAAGGCAAGACCGGCCCCGCCGAACAGCGTGCCATGATGGTTGACCGCACCGGGAAAGACTACGTCGACGAGGGTGGTGGGAGCCGGCCCTCCGGCCGGCTCCCCTTCCGATGGTGTTTCCCGCTTCATGCGATCACCCTCCAGCCATCGCTCTCGGCAAGCCGTTGGCGAAGCTGCCGCGCCGCCTGCACCATGTTCGCAAGCGCCGGCTTCACCTCTTCCCAACGACGCGTCTTCAGGCCGCAATCGGGATTGATCCAGAGCTGGGAGGGATCGAGGCGGGCAGAGGCAGCCTCGATCAATTCGACGATTTCCTCAACCGTCGGCACGCGCGGAGAATGGATGTCGTAGACACCGGGTCCGATCTCGTTCGGATAGCGCTTGTCCGCGAAGACATCGAGGAGCTCCATTTTGGAACGTGACGTCTCGATCGAGATCACATCGGCAT
Source organism: Shinella sp. (assembly GCA_003248775.1). GTDB lineage: Bacteria > Pseudomonadota > Alphaproteobacteria > Rhizobiales > Rhizobiaceae > Allorhizobium. The sequence goes on from QFQX01000003.1 coordinate 63,136, forward strand.
CCATCGCGACGATAGCGTCCATGATGTCGTTGAACTCGGAATAGCACATATGCGTGTGGATCTGGGTGCGATCGGCCACGCCCGAGGCGGAAAGGCGGAAGCTCTCCGTGGCCCAGCCGAGATAAGCCTGCCAGTCCCTGCGCCGCAGCGGCAAGCCCTCACGAAGCGCCGGCTCGTCGATCTGGATGATCGCGATACCCGCCTTTTCCAGATCCTGCACTTCGTCGCGGATAGCGAGCGAAATCTGACGGCACACGACATCACGCGGAATATCGTCCCGCACGAAGGACCATTGCAGCATGGTCACCGGCCCCGTCAGCATGCCCTTCATCGGCTTGGACGTCTTCGACTGCGCAAACACCGCCCAATCGACCGTCATGGGGCGCGGCCGCGAGACGTCTCCATAGATGACAGGAGGACGGACGCAACGGGAACCGTAGCTCTGGACCCAGCCGTTCCTGGTAAAGGCATAGCCGTCCATCTGCTCGGCAAAATACTGGACCATGTCGTTACGCTCGAACTCGCCATGCACGAGAACGTCGATGCCGACATCCTCCTGCCACCGGATCGCGCTTTCCGTCTCGCGCTCAAGGAAGGCCTTGTAGTCGATATAGGAAAGCTCGCCCTTGAGGTGGGCAGAGCGCGCCCGCCGCACCTCCGTCGTCTGCGGGAACGAACCAATGGTGGTGGTCGGCAGGACCGGCAGATGCAGATGGTGCTGCTGCACGGCGCGGCGAGCGGCGTAAGGACGTGTCCGCTGCATCATGTCGCGCGAAACAGCAAGCAGCCTTCCCTCGACCAGCGGGTCATGCACCTTGCGGGAGGTCCGCCGTGTTCGCGCGCTCCGGCTGGATGCCGCGATCTTTACCTCGACGGCCGGCCGGTTTCCGGAAAGCGCCTCTTTAAGCACCGCAAGCTCATCCAGCTTTTCCGAAGCAAAAGCGAGCGAGGCGCGCAATTCGAGATCGAGCGCGGTTTCGTCGGAGAGATCGAAGGGCAGATGAAGCAGCGAGCAGGATGGCGCGATCTGCAGAAGACCGGGCGCGCGCCCGGCAACCAGCGGTTCGATGCGCTGCACCACCTCTTCGAGATCGGCCCGCCATATATTGCGGCCATCGATCAGCCCGAGGGACAGGAGGAGGCCAGCCGGCGCATCCCCAGCAATTGCCGCGAGTTCCTCACCCCCGCGAATGCCATCCAGATGCAGGCCGGCGACGGGAAGCGACAATGCCGTATCGCGATTGTCCCCGAGCGGGCCGTAATAGCTGGCAACCAGAATGGAAAGCCCCGGAACCGCCTCGGCAAAGGCGTTGTAGGCGCGCACGAGACTGTCACGTTCCTTGTCCGTCAGGTCGAGTGCAAGGCAGGGTTCGTCGATCTGCACCCAATCGGCCCCGGCCTCCTGCAACTCGACAAGGATCTTGCGATAGACTGGCAACAACCTGTCGAGCAGATCGACGGGATCAGAACCGTCCCGCGCCTTGCCGAGCTTCAGGAACGTCACCGGCCCTAGGATTACCGGCCGGGTGTGAATGCCGATGGCCCGGGCTTCAAGGAAAGCCTCAAGCGGGCGGTTTCCCGTCAGGATGAAGCCCTGCCCGGCACTGAATTCCGGCACCAGATAGTGGTAGTTCGTATCGAACCACTTGGTCATTTCCAGCGCGGAATGCGGCTCGCCATGAGTACTGCCGCAGCCGCACGCCGCCTCGCCCTGCGAGCCCCGCGCCAGCGCAAAATAGGTGTCGAGACCGACATGACCGCCGGTCCAGCCATAGCCATCCGGAATGGCGCCGACCATGACGGCCGTATCCAGAACATGATCGTAGAAGGAAAAATCGTTCGAAGGGATCGCATCGATCCCCTTTTCCTGCTGGAGTTTCCAGTGCTTCGCCCGAAGCGTTCCGGCCGTTTCCAGCAGGGTTTGTGCGTCGCTCTTTCCCGACCAATAGGCTTCCAGCGCGAACTTCAGTTCACGATGCTTGCCGATTCTTGGAAATCCGAGATTTGCAGTCTTGATGCTCATTTCCTTGACCCCGAAGGTTGTGGGCAAGGCATTGGCGAGCGCGATGCGACAGGCATGCGGATGCGCCGTTCGCAAAAGCGGCACACCGGGACACCCCGCCCGTGGACGTTATCTATCGCGGCAGGTCTCCTGGCTTGCGGGTCACAGCCGGCATCCGTCTTCCCGAGGCGTCTTCCTCAGTGACATAATGGATGCAAGCTCACCGCCTACAGTTGCGGGGGCAGCTTCGGCATGGGTGCCCAAAAGCACCGTCACCGTATTCCCTCTTAGCTCCGGATCATACGATCCGCAGAACCACGATAACTTCACCATGACGGACCGGGCAGTCATCGTCAAGGGATATAAAGATATCTTTATATGAAAGATCTCAAACAATACGTACCCGGCTGCGATGCGAAAGACCGTTACCCGTCATTTTCAGGACGCTTGCAGGAGAGGATAAAACGCCGGTAAAGCAAGGTTCTCAGCCTGTTTCTGAGATCGGCGGTCGCCCGCTGCGCCGCCGCGATCGGAGCGTGGGACCCGATCTCGATATCCGTGAAACCCGCAGCATCGAGAAGCGGCGCAAGACGCTCGACTGTAAGCCCTTCGCCAAATGGCAGTCGCCGCATGATGTCCGCATGCCGGTCGCTCATCGCCCCATCGTAATGCGGATCAGCGCCGGCAACGCGGTCGATCAGCTTGATCGCGCCGGAGACGATCCGCCCCAGAGAAGTCGGGGCCGCCCAGTTGCCGTCGAAGATCAGCAGCCTTCCGCCCGGCTTCAATACCCGGAACCACTCCGCAAAGGCCTGTTGCGGTTCCGTGAGCGTCCAGACCAGATGGCGGCAAACGACCGCATCATAAGTTTCGTCCGGCTCCATGGTCTGTTCGGCATCGGCAAGGATGAAACGCACCCCCGCCCTGCCCGCATGTTTGCGGCGGGCGACACCGATCATGGCCTCGGAAAAATCGAGGCCCGTGACATCATGGCCAAGCGAAAGCAGGACGTTCGTCACCTCGCCCGTACCGGACGCCAGCTCCAGCACCTTCCGCGGTTCAGAACCGAGACGCTGGCGGACCGCATTCGCCCAGGCGTCGAGTTCGGGACCGGGCGGAATGCGATGGCCGAAGGCGAGATCGAAGGTTTCCGAACGCTTCGACCAGTAATCGCGGATGTCTTCCTTGAGGTGATGGTTAGAAGGCTCCCGGCTCATGGCGAGGTCTTGCCAGTCGCGCTGTCAAACAGGGCGTTCATGCGCGGTCTGGCCCGCTCCGGAATATCGATCTGGCGATATTGCTCCGGCAGTTCGGCCTCGCCGACCTTGATCAGCATCACCATGCCCATGCCGAAATGCGGCGAGCATTTGATGCCGTAAAAGCCCGACTGGTCGAAACCGACCTCGATCTCTTCGTTGATCTTGCCCTTGAAGCCCGGATAGCCCTCCGGCACCATCCCGTCGATGGTCGCGGCATTGTGGCTCTTGTTGGTCGCGATGAATTTCACCCTGTCGCCCGGCTGGACATACAGGAAATCGGGTTCGAACACCATCGACCCCTTCTCTCCGCGGTTCATCATCTTCACCTCGAAAGTCTCGGCGAAGGCCGGAGCAGCGAAGGCGATAGAAGCCGCCAGAACGAGGAAATATGTTTTCATGAAACGAGGGCTTTCTCTTTTTCGGGGCGCAGGTAGCGGATGGAACAGCCATCCACGCCATGCCGGTCGATGGCGACGTCCACACCGAAGACATCGCGGATTCGCGTCGGCGTTAGCACCTCGCTGGGCGTGCTGAGCGCGATCAGCTGACCGGAATGCATGACGGCGATGCGGTCGCAGAACATGGCCGCGTGATTAAGGTCGTGAAGGGCCGCCACCACGGTCAGTTCCTGGCGACAGACGAGATCGAGCAAGCCGATCTGGTGGCCGATATCGAGATGATTGGTCGGCTCGTCGAGAAGCAGGATACCCGGCTCCTGGGCAAGCGCGCGGCCGATATGCAGCCGCTGGCGTTCACCGCCGGAAAGCGTGTGCCAAGACCGGTCGGCAAGATGGGTCATGTCGACATTGGCAAGCGCGGTATCGACGATTGCCGCATCCTTCGCCGACCATGGCGACAGGGCACCCAGATAGGGCGTGCGCCCGAGTTCCACGGCCTGCCGGGCAGTGATCCGCTCGCCCGTTTCCGCCTGCTGTTCCACCAGCGCCAAACGCCGGGCGACTTCGCGCCGTCCGAGCGCGTCGATCGGCACGCCGTCGAGGAGGATGTCTCCCGACTTCGGCTTCCGGATGCCGGCGAGCAAGGCCATAAGGCTCGTCTTGCCGGAGCCATTCGGCCCGATGATGCCGAGAAATTCACCCGCGCGGACATCGAGCGTGACATTTTTCAGGATCGGGACATTGCCGACACCCCATGAGACGTTTCTGGCCGAAAGCGTCATGTCCGTCCCCTCTTCTGGCCGAGGATGAAGGCGAAGGCCGGCGCTCCGACCAGCGCCGTGATGACGCCGATGGGCAGGACCTGCCCGGTGATCAGGATGCGCGAGAGAATGTCGGCGCCGATCATGAACACCGCGCCGATCAGCGCCGCTGCGGGCAGAAGCACGCCATGGCGAACCCCGACCACCATCCGCGCCGCATGCGGGATGACGAGACCGACAAAACCGATCGAACCGACGATGGACACCATGACGGCCGTCATCATCGCGGAAACGCCAACGAGGGCGAGATAGGTGCGACGAACCGAGATCCCGAGCGATGCAGCGGATTCAGCTCCGAAGGTGAACGCGTCGAGCGCACGCGCATGCCAGAGACAGACGACGAGACCGGCAAGCGTCGCGGGAATGGCAAGCCATGCATCCGGCCAGCGTACGCCGGAGAGATTGCCGAGCAGCCAGAACATGATACCCCGCGCCTGTTCGGCGGTCGCAGCCTTGGTAACGATGAAAGAGGTGAGTGCGTTGAAAAGCTGCGATCCAGCCACCCCTGCGAGAATGATGGCTGCCGTCCCACGGCCCGCCTTCACCGCCAGAAGGCTGACGAGCGCGAAGGCGACGAGAGCACCGGCGAAAGCCCCCATCGGAAGGGTCAAAAAGCCCGCCCCGACACCCAGGATCGCAACGCTGACGGCACCGGTCGAAGCGCCAGCGGAGATGCCGAGGAGATAGGGATCGGCGAGAGAATTGCGCAGCAACGATTGCAGCACGACGCCGGACAGCGACAGCGCCGCACCACAGCAGGCCGCGACGACGGCCCGGCTGAGACGATAGCTCCAGACAATGCCCTCATCGATCGGCTCCAGCGGATAGCCCGCGCCCCACAGCCGGTTAGCCACGGTTTTCGCCACGGTATCGAGCGGAATTGCCGTCTCGCCGATTGCCGCGCCCAGCCAGAGCGCGGCAAGCAGGATGACGAGCGCGGCAAGAGCCGCGCCCGTTCGTCCGAAGCGTGTGATTGCAGATGTCACTTGCTCAGACCGGCAGCTTCGATGGCATCGGCAAGCGTCTCGATGCCCTCGATCGTACGGATCGTCGGGTTCATTGCCTGCGCATCCATGTCGAAGACATGCCCGTTCTTCACCGCCGGCATCAGGCTCGCAACCGGATCGGTCTTCAGGAACTCGTGCTTCACGGCGACATCATCAGCCGGGAATCGGCGGCGGTCCATCTTGCCGGCAACGATTATCGTCGGGTTGGCCTTGGCGATGGTTTCCCAACCGACCGTCGGCCACTCCTCATCGCTCTCGATGATGTTGCTGATACCGAGCGCAGACATGATATAGGCGGGAGCGCCCTTCTTGCCGGCGACATAGGGATCGACGTCCAATTCGGCGCTGGAGAACCAGAAGACGGCGGAAAGCTTGCCCTGTGCCGAAGCAATCTTGGCGCGGGCTGCATCCTCGCGCTTCTTCAGGTCGGCCACGACCTCCTCGCCCTTTGCCTCGACGTCGAAGATCTTCGCGAGGTCGCGCACTTCCTGATAGATCAGGTCCATGGTGAAGACCGCGTTGCGCACGCCATCGCCGCCGCCGGAATTGTCCTTGCCGATGCAATCGGCCGGCGAGGTGTAGACCGGAATGCCCAGTTCCTCGAATTGCTGCGGCGTTGCGACGATCCCTTCGGGACCGACATGCCACTGGAACTGCGCGGTGACGAGATCCGGCTTCTTCGCAACGACGCTTTCGAAGCTCGGATCGTTGTCGGCCAGCCGTTCGACCTTGGCATTCGCGCTTTCGTATCCTTCGAGCACCGGACCGATCCACACCGCGGTGCCGACCACCTTGTCCGCAAGGCCGAGGAGATAGAGGATCTCGGTGCTGCTCTGGCCGATGGAAACTGCCCGCGAGGGCGCCTTCTCGAAAGTGACCTGGCGGCCGCAGTTTTCGAGCGTCAGCGGATAACTGGTTCCCGCTGCCATGGCATTGTGGAAAAAGCCGGAAGCGAGCAAGGACAGGACGCAAAGGCCCGAGCGCATCGGCCGCTTGAAAATGTTCTTCATCATAATTCCCCGAAAAAGATGTGAGTGCCGGCCCGGGATGTGCATGCAGGACGGCGATGAGATCAGAATGCCCGGCGGGCATTCCGGTCGGTCAAACGATCATCGGAATACGGGGAGTGCGAAACGTCGAAACGCAAATGAGCGACAGACATGAACATGGCATGCTCCTGTTCCGGGCTTCCCCGCCCGTGACGATGGATCGATTCTGACGGCAGGTCTCCTGGCTTACGGATATCTGTCGTCCATCTGCCTTCCCGCGCCCTTACGGCACAGTGGCATGACGCCCTTCGGCGTCACGAGGATGGACGGCAATCCGCTTACAGTTGCGGGGGCAGCCACGGTCTTGGTCCCTGTTTGGGTCCTCCGCACCGTGTTCCCTATTAATCCCCTTGCTTTAAGCGCGGGGAACCGTCGGCGCCCAGATAAGAGGCGGGACGACCCTGCGTCAAGCCGAAAGGTGGACGGTTTCACAATCGCAGTGCGACGGCGGACGGAGGATCTGTCATATTGGCTCCACAGGTTGCCATGGCTGAATATGTAATATTATTACATTCGTCAATCAAAAGTTATGTAATAACATATCATATCGATGTACGCAGTCGTTCGCGCCGTGAGAGACATCGTGCCAGCAAACGTTGAACGAGCCGAAACTTATTTCGTCTAAATCTACAAATTTAGTCTGATTGATCTCCCGCCACTCCCCATTGCCCCCTACTCTGATGAAAATGCCATTTATCAAGATTGGGGAGACCAATATGAGCTTCATCCGCACGACCGTGCTCGGCCTCGCGGCAGCACTTGCCCTCGGCCTCCAGGCCGTTCAGGCGTCCGACCTCAAGGAAATCCGCATCGACTGGGCCACCTACAATCCCGTGAGCGTGCTCCTAAAGAAGGAAGGCCTGCTGGAAAAGGAGTTCGAGAAGGACGGCATCAGCGTCACCTGGGTCCAGTCCGCCGGCTCAAACAAGGCTCTGGAATTCCTGAACGCCCAGTCGATCGATTTCGGTTCGACGGCAGGCGCTGCGGCGCTGATTGCACGCGTCAATGGCAATCCCGTCAAATCCGTTTACGTCTACTCCCGTCCGGAATGGACCGCCCTCGTCACCCGCCCCGAGACCGGCATCACCAAGGTCGAGGACCTGAAGGGCAAGAAGATCGCCGTAACCCGCGGAACAGATCCGCACATCTTCCTGGTGCGCGCGCTGGCAGATGCCGGCCTCAGCGAAAAGGATGTCAGCCTCGTTCTTCTCCAGCACGCCGATGGCAAGCTGGCGCTTCTTCGCGGCGATGTGGATGCCTGGGCCGGCCTTGATCCGTTGATGGCCTCTGCCGAGGTTGAAAGCGGCGCACAGCTCTTCTTCCGCAAGCCGGAAAACAATACCTGGGGCGTGCTGAACACCACTGAAACCTTCGCCAGCGAACATCCGGAAATCGTCAGCCGCGTGATCGCCGTCTATGAAGCTGCCCGCGCCCAGGCCATCGCCGATCCCGCTGCGCTTAAGGAAGCCGTCGTCGAAGCCGCCAAGCTCCCGGAAGCCGTGATTGCAAAGCAGCTCGAGCGTACCGATCTCTCCCAGCCGCAGATCGGCGAGAAGCAGCGCGAGACGATCCTTGCCGCCGGCCTCGCTCTTCAACAGGCAGGCGTGCTCCCGGCCGACGTTAAGATCGAAGAAGTGGTCTCGCAGCTGATCGACGACCGTTTCGCGGTCAGCCAGTAAGGCGGGAGCGATGACCAACGCGGTAGAAGAAACGCTTCAGCCTTCGGCACCGGCAACATTGTCCGGCGGACTTGCGACGCGATTTGCGTCGAAGTTCGCCGTGGCTGTCGCCGTGCCGGTTCTCGGCCTGCTGCTCTGGGAGCTTGCCGCCTCCGCCGGCTGGCTGAACGCGCGTCTGATGCCGCCGCCATCACGCACATTAGCCACCCTCTGGTCCCTCACTGAGACCGGCGAACTCTACCGGCATATCGTCGCCACGACGCTGCGCGTGCTGATCGGCTTTGCCATCGGCGCGGCCGCAGCCACGGTGGCCAGCGCGCTCGTCGGCTATTTCGCCACCCTGCGGAGGCTGGTCGATCCGACCTTGCAGGCACTCCGGGCGATCCCCTCGATCGCTTGGGTGCCGCTGTTCATCCTCTGGTTCGGCATATTCGAAACGTCCAAGGTGGTGCTGATCGCCGTCGGCGTATTCTTCCCCGTCTATCTCGGCGTGGTCGGCGCGATCCTCAGCGTCGACCGCAAGATCGTCGAGGTCGGGCGCATGTTCCGCCTCTCCGGCTTCGCCCTCGTCCGGCGCATTCTGCTCCCCGCCGTTCTGCCAACCTACATCGTGTCCCTGAGAGCCGGCCTCGGCCTCGGCTGGATGTTCGTCGTCGCCGCCGAATTCATGGGGGCTTCCGAGGGGCTTGGCTATCTGCTCGTCGACGGACAGCAACTCGGCAAGCCCGATCAGGTTCTCGCCTCCATCATCGTCTTCGCAATCGCCGGCAAGCTGACGGACAGCATCCTGCTGGCCGCAACAGCGCCATTGCTGCGCTGGCAGGACAATTTCCGGCAGGAGCACTGATAATGCTGTCGATCGAAAACCTTTCGAAGACCTATCCCAACGGCGCCCACGCATTGGAGCGCTTCTCGCTGAATGTCGACCGCGGCGAGATCGTCGTGGTGATCGGCGGCTCCGGCTGCGGCAAGAGCACCTTGCTGCGGCTGATTGCGGGACTGGAGACGGCAAGCCAGGGCTCCGTCACAGTCGCTGGCCAGCCGATCAGGGCCCCCCATCCGCTGGTCAACCTGATCTTTCAGGAACCGCGCCTCCTGCCATGGCTGACAGTCGCCGAAAACGTCGGCTTCGGTCTCGCCGACGCGGAAATCGATGCGCGTCGGGAACTGATCGAGAGCGGGCTTCGCCGCGTCGGTCTATCGGATTACGCCAATCGCTGGCCGAAGGAACTGTCCGGCGGACAGGCACAGAGGGTCGCGATCGCAAGGGCGCTCGTCACCCGCCCACAGGTGCTGCTGCTCGACGAACCGTTTTCGGCACTTGATGCCTTCACCCGCGCCGACCTTCAGGACCATCTTCTCGAGATATGGGCAACCGCGCGTCCGACCATGCTGCTGGTCACGCATGACATCGATGAGGCGCTGGTTCTCGCGGACCGTGTCGTCGTCATGCAGCCCTGGCCCGGTCGTATCCTCAGGACGATAGACATCGGCCTTCCCCGCCGCCGCGACCGCGGCTCGGAGGAATTCGCTGCAGCCCGTCATGACCTGCTGCTGGTCTTGAACGACTCGTTGCGCCACCGCCCGGCTTACGCCCGGACGGCCTGAGATCACGGCCTAAGCCCCCAAGGATACCAGCATGCCGAAGCAGATCCTGCTCAACGCCTTCAACATGAATTGCGTAGGGCATATCAATCATGGCCTCTGGGCGCATCCGCGGGATACTTCCCACAGATACAAGGAACTGGGATACTGGACCGATCTCGCGCGCACGCTTGAGCGCGGATTGTTCGACGGGTTGTTCATCGCCGATATCCTCGGGGTCTACGATGTCTACGAGAACTCCGTAGACCTGACGCTGCGCGAGTCCATCCAGCTTCCCGTCAACGATCCGCTGATGCTGGTCTCCGCCATGGCGGCGGCGACCTTCAATCTCGGTTTCGGCGTGACCGTGAACATCGCCGCCGAGCATCCCTATCTCTTGGCACGCAGGTTCTCCACGCTCGACCACCTGACCTCCGGGCGCATCGGCTGGAACATCGTCACCGGCTATCTCGACAGCGCCGCCCGCGCCCTCGGGCAGACGGGCCTGAGCGAGCACGACAGCCGCTACGATCAGGCCGACGAATGCATGGAGCTTCTCTACAAGCTCTGGGAAACAAGCTGGGACGACGATGCCGTCGTTCTCGACCGCACGGAGCGGGTCTATGCCCGACCGGAAAAGGTGCGACCCATCAGCCATCACGGTCGCTACTACGACGTGGAAGGCTATCACCTGAGCGAACCTTCGCGTCAGCGCACCCCGGTTCTCTTTCAGGCTGGCACTTCACCACGAGGGAAGGCGTTTGCGGCGCGTCACGCCGAATGCACTTTCATCAACGCGGCCGACCCGGCCTCGGCGCGTGCCGCTTCCCGCGCCATCCGCAAGGCCGTGGCCGATGCCGGCCGCCGGCCCGAGGATATCAAGATACTGGTCGGCATCACGGTTGTCGCCGACCAGACCATGGCCGGAGCGGAAGCGAAATATGCCGACTACCGCCGCTATGCCAGCCCGGAAGCGGGACTGGCGCATTTTTCCGCCGGCACCGGCATCGATCTCTCCCGCCTCGACCTGGATACGCCCATCGCGCCGGGTGCGGATAACGGCAACGCCATACAATCCAACATCCAGACGGCCCGCGACACGGGCCTGACCAAGCGCAAGCTGCTGGAAAAATTGTCGCTCGGCGGCAGATATCCGGCCATTGTCGGCAATGGCGAGACGATTGCCGATGAGCTCCAGACATGGATCGAGGAAGGCGAAATCGACGGCTTCAACCTGACGCGGACCGTGGTTCCCGAAAGCTTCGACGATTTCATCGATGTCGTCATACCCGTGCTTCAGGAGCGCGGCCTCTACAAGACGGCCTATGAGAAGGGCTCCTTCCGCAACAGGCTGTTCGGTCATGGCGACCGCCTGCTGGCTCCTCACCCGGCGGCCACACTTCGCTAAACCAGGCGCTTCGGTGGCCTTTTCGGCGACACGCAATCCAACCCTGAAAAGCTCCAAAATTTGGGCGACATGTCCAAACTTTGTGCGCAATGCAAAATAAAATACCTATTACATAAAATTACTAGATTTATGATCGAAACAGTTCCGCATCGGTATCAAGCGATGGGAATTTCAAAAACGAGCAGGAGATTTCATGCTGGACTTTTCGAAAATCAATCGCCGCGCCGGCCGTATCGCCGCCATCGCCCTGATGGCAGCCACAGCGCTTTCCGCGGGCCTCGCCAACGCCGGCGAAACTCTGGACAAGATCAAGCAACGCGGCCTCATCAAGGTCGGCGTCGGCACCACGCCGGGCTTCTTCTCCCCGGACAGCAACGGCCGCTGGAACGGCTTCTTCATCGACTACGGCCGCGCGCTCGCGATCACCGTTTTCAACGATCCGGAAAAGGTCGAATTCACCAATTCCTCGCCGCAGCAGCGTCTGCCGGCCCTGCAATCCGGCGAATACGACATCCTGCTCTCGGGCGTGACCCAGACCATCACCCGCGCCTTCAAGCTCGGTTTTCACTTCGGCCCCGTGATCTTCTATGACGGCCAGGGCCTGCTGGTTCGCAAGGATCTCGGCGTAACCAAGGGCACGGAACTCGACGGCGCCACCATCGGCGTCCAGAGCGGCACGACGGGCGAACTCAACATTGCCGACTTCTTCCGCAAGACCGGCAAGAAGTTTACCCCCGTGACGATCGAGGAAACCGGCGAGTTCGTGAAGGCGCTGGAATCCGGCCGCGTCGATGCCCTCACGCAGGATGCCACCGACCTCGCCGGCAAACGCACCCAGCTGAAGAACCCCGACGACTACGTCCTGCTTCCCGAGCGTCTCTCCAAGGAACCGCTGGCTCCGGCCATCCGCGGCGGCGACGACCAGTGGCTCGAAATCGTCAACTGGACCGTCTACGCGACGATCCAGGCCGAAGAGTACGGCATCACCAAGGCCAATGTCGACGACTTCCTGAAGAGCGAAGACCCGGCGATCAAGCGCTTCCTCGGCGTCGATCCCTCTCTCGGCGAGGCGATCGGTCTCGATCCGAAGTTTGCCTACAACATCATCAAGACGCTGGGCAATTACGGCGAAATCTTCGACCGCAACATCGGCAAGGGCACCACGCTCAACCTCGAGCGCGGCTACAACAATCTCTGGACGAATGGCGGCCTCCTCTATTCTCCGCCCTTCCGTTGATCGAAACGGGGACACCCATGACGACGAAAATACTGCCGGGTCCGAAAGGGCCCGGTTTGCTCGTCAAGTTCTCGACATGGATCGGCCCCCTGCCCTTCAGGCAGGTGGCGCTCCTTCTCGGCGTACTGCTCGCCTTCTGGTTCTTCAGCGCCAATACGCTCCAGAACATGCAGAAGGCAAACCTCGCGCCCGGCTTCGGCTTCCTTTTCCAGCAGGCCAATTTCGAGATCGGCGAAAGCGTGGTCGCCTATCAGGCCGGCGATAGCTATGGCCGCGCTCTTCTGGCGGGACTTGCCAACACCGGCCGGGTCGCGCTGCTCGGCTGCATCCTGGCAACCGTTCTCGGTGTCTTTCTCGGCATCGCCCGGCTGGCAGGCAATCCACTTCTGGCGGCGTTGATCCGCGGCTATGTCGAGATTCTCCGCGGCACGCCGTTGCTCTTGCAACTCTTTCTCTGGACAGGCGTCTTCCAGAGCCTGCCCGCGCCCCGCAATGCCATTACGGTTCTCGACCTCGCCTTCCTCAGCAATCGTGGCGTCTTCGTTCCGTCGCTTGCCATTGAGGGTTTTTCCGCCATCATCTGGCTTCCGGTCCTGATTGCAGTCGTCGCAGCAACCATTTTCGGTGCACGACGGCTGTTCAAGGGCAAAAGCTTCTACGTCACCAAGAGCGCCGCACTCGTCACGCTGGCCGTCAGTGTAACATTCGCCATTCTCTCCCTGCTCAGTCATCCGCCGATCGTGGAAGCGCCTGTGCGCGGTGGCTTCAATATCCGCGGTGGCTGGTCGCTCACACCGGAATTCTCAGCTCTCCTGACCGGGCTGACCATCAACGCTTCGGCCATCATTTCCGAAATCGTGCGTAGCGGCATCCAGTCGGTGAAAAGTGGTCAATGGGAAGCGGCCCGTGCGCTCGGCCTGAAACCCGGCCAGATCATGCGCCTCGTGGTCCTGCCACAGGCCCTTCGTGTAATCACCCCGCTGATGACATCGAATTATCTCGACCTGACCAAGAATTCGAGCCTCGCGGTCGCGATCGGCTTCCCGGATATCGTCAGCGTCGCCAACACCACCGCCAACACGACCGGACAAGTGATCGAGTCGATCACCTTGATCATGCTGCTCTATCTCTCGATCAATCTCGCAGTCTCCGCGCTGATGAACAGCTACAACCGCAAGATCGCGCTCAAGGGAGCCCTTTCCCGATGACGATGCTCTCCCTTCAGGTTCCACCCAATGCCGCGCCGGTGAAGAGATGGAAACTGCTCTCCGCGCATCCGGCAAACACCGGGATCACTCTTCTGCTGGTCGCGCTGCTTGTCTGGTTCGGTCTGCCCATCCTGCGCTGGGCGCTTCTCGACGCCGTCTGGTGGGGAACGGCGGACGACTGCGCGGCTGAAACCGCCGGGGCATGCTGGGCCTTCGTTACGGTGAAGCTGCGCTTCATCCTCTTCGCCTTTTATCCACCGGATCTGCAATGGCGGCCGGCGCTTGCCGTCGCTGCCACCTTGCTTCTGCTGATTGTCACGGCACAGCCCCGCTTCTGGGGCCGCCATCTCGTTGCCGTTTGGCTCGCGACGCTGGCCGCGGCATGGTTGCTCATCTCCGGCACGGTCATCGGGCCTTCGATCTCCACAAACCAGTGGGGTGGCCTGCCGATCACGCTTTTCGTCTCCATCGCGGGCCTTGGCTTCGCTTTCCCCATCGCCGTCGTCATGGCGCTTGCGAGACAGTCCCGCATGCGCATCGTCCGCAGCCTCGCGGTCGGATATATCGAGATCCTGCGCGGCGTACCGATGATCGTCGTGCTTTACGTCGCCATGCTGATCGTGCCCATGGCGCTGCCGGCCGGCGCGCTGGTCGACAAGTTGCTGCGTGCCCAGATCGGCATCACGCTTTTCGCCTCCGCTTACCTTGCCGAAATCATTAGAGCGGGCCTGCAGGCGCTGCCGGCGGGACAAACCGATGCGGCCTCCGCGCTTGGCCTCACCTACTGGCAGACCGCCCGACTGGTCATCCTCCCGCAGGCCTTGCGCGCCGTCATCCCGGCCATCGTCAATCTCTCGGTCGGCATTCTGCTGAACACGTCACTGCTGGCCGTCATCGGCATCTATGACCTGCTGAATGCCGCCAAGGCATCTGCGACCGATCCGCAATGGCTGGGATACTACACGGAAGCCTACATTCTCGCCGCCGCGATCTATTTCGCCATCAGCTTCAGCGCCTCGCGCTACAGCCTCTGGCTGGAGCGTTATCTGCGGGCAAGCGACCAGCACTGAAACATGCAAGAAGCAAAATGCCCGGACCCGCGCTTCAAACAACAGGTCCGGGCATTGAACGAGTTCCCTAAGGGAACGGAAGGCAGAGCGATCCGGTCAGGCCCGGGGCATTTCCCGCTCGACCAGATCGTAAACGAAGGCAAAGGCCTGACGGGCACCCTCGATGGCCCTCTCGTCTTCCTCCGGCTGCAACGAAATGGCGTCCAGCGCCGCCGTGAAGTTGCGCCAATGCAGGGCACGGCCATCGGCATGGCCAGCAAGGTGACGCGCTCCAAAGGTCTCGGAAAGACCGAGCGTCTTCGTTGCGGCCTTCAACAAAATGGCCGCACCAAGGTTGGAACCTTCGACCACATAGAGCCAGCCGAGCGCCGTCGGTACATCCACCGGCTCATCGGCTTCTACGGCAGGAACCGGCAATTCGCCGGAAACATCCTCGAAATCCTTGAGAACGCTATCGAGCCGCCGACGTGTGGAAAGACCGGGGAGCAGGGCCTCAAGCCGCGGATCGAGATAATAGCGATCCACCCTGCCATGCAGGGCATGCTGCACCCTGAGGAACGTGGCATAATGATCGAGGCCACCGAACGGATCGGCGCTCATGATCCGCTTGTCGAGCTTCTCATGGGTGGCATGAGTTCCAAGGCGCAGGCGCATGGAGCGGCTTGGCTCGGCAAGTACGGCTTCAGCAGTCATTTATGATCCTCATATGTCAGTTGTGTCGTTAGATTGGTGGCAATGCCGTCATTCCTCCCGGAATGCCCGGTTAATCTGGTCTTCGATCGGTTTGACGAGATAGGAAAGCACCGTGCGGTCTCCGGTTCTGATCATCACCTCCGCCGGCATCCCCGGCACCAGTGCCAGATTTCCAAGCCTCTGCAACTCCTCGTGCGCCACGGTGAGCCGGACAAGGTAATAGGACAGGCCGCTTTTCTCGTCGGTCGAAAGATCCGCCGCGATGCGGCCGACACGACCGTTGAGCTCCGGGGTTGTCCGTTGACTGAAAGCGGAAAGGCGCAGGACGGCCTTCTGGCCGGGATGCACCTGATCGATGTCCCTGGGCTGGATGCGCACATCGAGCGCCAGATCGTCACCCTCCGGCACGATCAGCATGATCGGATCGCCCGGGGCAACGACACCGCCGACGGTATGCACGGCTAGCTGATGGACAGTGCCGGATTGCGGTGCGACGATATCGATCCGCTTCAGGTCGTCCTCGGCTGCCGCCTTGCGTTCGATGAACTCGCCGATCTGGCCCTGTATCTCGCGAAGTTCCTGGCCGACTTCCGTCTTGAGGTCCTGCTCGATCTGCAGGATCTGCAGCCGCGTCTCGGTGATCCGGCCTTCCGCCTGCGCCTGATAGGCGATCTTCTCACCGCGTTCGCCGCCAAAGGTCGCCGCCTGCGTGCGCAGACTGTTCAGGCGCTGCACCGAGACCACGCCCTTTTCGCGCAACTCCTCTTGCGACACGATCTCCGACCGCAGCACTTCCAGACCATCGGCATAGGCGACTTCCTGGGCTTTCAACCCCTCGATCTCGTACTCATATTGGGCGATACGTTCCCCAAGCTGGGCCCGCTTTCCGTCCCGCGCCGCCTTGCGGAACTCGAACAACCGCGTCTCACTGCGGATCGCGGAGGCCACGTCCGCATCGTCCTGCCGCGCCAGCAACTGGTCAGGAAAGACGATGGTCTCGACATCGTCACGCTCGGCCTCAAGCCGCGCCAGCCGCGCTGTCAACTCGTCGAGCCTCTTGGTGACGATGGCAAGGCTCGCGCGGGTCTGGGTCGCATCGAGGCGCATGACAACGTCTCCCGCCTTCACCTTCGCACCTTCCTGCACGAGGATTTCGCCGACCACGCCGCCCTTCGGGTGCTGCACCTTCTTGACGTAGGAATCGACGACGAAGGAACCGGAAGCGACGACAGCACCCGCAAGTTCCGTCGTCGCCGCCCATCCGCCGACGCCTCCGACCAGAACAAGTCCGATAGCCAGCCCAGCCGCAAGATGGCGACGGATGGAACGCAGGACGTGATCGTCGTCAGTGGCGGACATCGGCATCCTCCGTTTCCTGTTCAGTTTCCGGCTCATCGACCGGCTCCGGCCGCTTGGCGACCACCCGCAGGGGCTTGAGCGCCTGGGCCGTCACCGGAAAACCCTTCACGGGTGGCAGCACAGACGCGGACGGCACCTTGAGTACCTGCGCAAACACCTCGTCACGCGGCCCGAATGCCTTCTGCCTCCCGTTTTCCATGACGAGAACCTGATCAACCACACCCAGCGCACTCGGACGGTGAGCGACCACTACGGCAATGCCTCCTCGACTGCGCACGCCGGCGATTGCCTGCACCACAGCGGCTTCGCCCTCGGCATCCAGATTGGCGTTCGGCTCATCGAGCACCACAAGGAAGGGGTCTCTAAACAGTGCGCGAGCAAGCCCGATCCGCTGGCGTTGCCCGGCAGATAGCGACGAACCGCCCTCGCCGATGCGCGTCTCGTAGCCAAGGTCGAACGTCAGGATAAGCTCATGAGCACCGGCCGCCTTTGCCGCGGCAACGATGGCTTCGGGTTCGACATTTTCCTCGAAGCGGGCAATGTTTTCGGCGATCGTGCCATCGAAGAGCTCGACGCCCTGCGGCAGATAGCCGATGTGACGACCGAGTTCTTCCCGATCCCATTGGTCGAGGCTCGCGCCATCGAGGCGAACCTTCCCGGTGGCGGGGGGCCATGCGCCGACAAGCACGCGGGACAAGGTCGATTTGCCCGAACCGGAAGGCCCGATGACGCCGAGTGCACTGCCCTTCTGAATGGTGAAACCAACCTGTGTGACGGTCGGCTTTCGCTCTCCCGGCGGCAGGACGGCGAGGTTCTCGACGCGCAACTCATGCTGCGGCGACGGCAAGGCCATCACCGGCGGCCCATGCGGGATTTTCGACAGCAGTTCGCGAAGGCGGGACCAGCCCTGCCGAGCCATCAGGAACGACTTCCAGTTGGCGATGGCGAGATCGACGGGGGCAAGCGCCCGGCCCATCATGATGGAACTTGCGATAATTACCCCGCCCGTCGCCTGCTGCTCGACCACCAGCCATGCGCCGACGGCGAGAATGCCCGACTGGAGCATCACCCGCATCGCCTTCGACAACCCGCCAAGCCCACCCGCGACATCGCCGGCCCTGCGGTTCGCCGCGAGATAGGCCGCGTTGGCGACACGCCATCGGCTCGCCATGCGACCAGCGAATCCCATCGCGGCAACCACTTCCGCATTCCGGCGTGTGCTTTCCAGAAGGGCGTTGCGGGCCATGTTCTGCGCGATGGTTTCGCTGACCCATTTCTGCGAAAGCCCGTTGGCAAGCATGGTCAGGAGAACAAGCAGGATCGCTCCGACCAGCGCGGTGACCCCGATCCAGAAGTGGAAGAGAAAGCAGATCCCGAGATAGAGCGGTATCCACGGCAGGTCGAAGAAAGCGGTCGGCCCCGCGCCGGACAGGAAGCCCCGCACGCTATCGAGATCCCGCAAGGGCTGAAGCCCGTCGCCCGGCATGCGGGTCAGGAGCGGCAGCCGCACCACGGCATCATGGACACGGCCGGAAAGCTTGTTGTCGAAGTGCTCCCCGATCCTGAGCAGCACCCGCGCACGCAGGATATCGAGCGCCGCCTGGATGAGATAGAGCCCGGCCGCCAGCACCATAAGCCCCACCAGCGTCGGCACGCTGCCGCTCGAAAGCACCCGGTCATAGACCTGCAGCATGAACAGTGGCGAGGTCAGCGCCAGAATGTTGACGACACCACTGATGAGGGCGATCGCAACAAGCGATTGCCTCAGCGGCGAGACGACCGCCGCTGTCAGAGACAGCGGCGGCGCATATGTCGGCTTCCTCAGCACGTCGACGCCGTCATCAAGCGGCCAGCGCCGGAGCGAAGATGAAGTCGCTCACGTCGAGAACGCTGGAGCTGACACCGACGAGCGTGATGCCGACGGAAGCGTCGGTCAGCGAGCCGATAATGGCATCGCCGTTACCACCGTCATACCAGTAGATGTCGGCGATCGAGGTCGCACCCCAAGCCGATACGTCCAGCGTGTCGGTGCCGTCCTGGTAGCCATAGGTGCCGGCAGGACCTGCCTTGACCGTGTCCACGCCGCCGGAGAAGACGAAGGTGTCAGCACCGGAGAAACCCACGAGAATGTCGGAAGAGGCGGTGTCTTCGATAACGGTGCCGACTTCGCCGAGGTAGTCGTAGAAGCTGGAAAGCGAACCGTTGACCGTCAGGTCGTAGATCGCCCAATCGAAGGAGTCCTGACCGGCACCCGGGATCGTGCTGTCGGGCGTGATCACCAGTTCAGCCGAGACGCTGAAGCCGCTGGCGTTCGACTGGCTGAAGCCGCTGCCGAGCGTGATCGTGTCGACTGTGCCCGTCAGGTTGCCGCGCGCATACTGGACCTCGCCCTCGAGGTAGATGCCCTTGCTGCCGGCTGTGCCGTTGCCCCACTGCTCGTAGGTCGTGCCAGCCACGGGGTTAGTCACAAGGCCTGCGCCCTCGTCCCAGAACGCGCCGTAGCTCGTCTGGAAGCCGCTGGTCCAACTCGTCAGGTAAGCTTCCAGATTGGAAGAAGCCGAAGTGAGTTCAATGATTGCAGCCATTTGTCTGCTCCTCGGATGGGTGTTGCAAAATACCGGATCTCAGCCCGGACAGCGCTCCCCGGGCAAAACCGAAACGGTTTCGGGGAAGCTGCGTCGCATTGAAAATGCCTTGCGGGTTTCTTGCATCAGAACCTCATCTTGAGAGACGCCAGGAAGGTTCTTCCCGGCGCGGTGTAGGAACTGGTCGCCGGGATGTAGTTGCGGTCCGTCACATTGTTGACGGCCAGTCTGAGCGTAGCACTGTCCGTCAGCGCGTAGGAAGCATAAACGTCGGCCACGGTGTAGGGATCGGAAACCTCCCTTAGGTCGCCGTCGTCATCCAGACTCCGGCTTTGCGTCGGAGTGACATGCGTAAGGCGGCCGCCAATGGAGAGCCGATTTTCAAAGAACCTCAGGCCTGCGTCAAGTGTGACCTTGAACCTTGGAGCCACCGCACCCGATGTAGCGAAGACCTCGCCATTGGTCGTGACGGTGCCGTTGGAGAAGACCTGTGTCTTTTCGGGCCACTCCGTATCGAGGAAGGTCATGGAGCCGCCGAGCCAGAAACGGTCGGCATTGTAGTTCCCTTCCAGCTCGACGCCGCGCATCGTGGTGGTACCGTCGTAATTGACGAAACCATAGTAGCTCCTGTCGGTTATCCTGGGGGTCAGGATGGAACCGAGAACGATGTAATCGTCCACTTCGCGATAAAAGGCGGTGGCCTTCAGCCGCAGGGAATCGCCGTCCTGCAGAACATCGTCGAGCAGGATATTGGCGCCGATTTCGGCAGTACGCGCCCTATCCGGCTTCAGCCACTCATTGGGCGCGAAGATAGTACCCGGCGCACCATCTCCCGGCGTACCGCCGGAGAAGAAGGTTTCGAGAATGGTCGGCGGCCGGAAGCTGTGGGAATAAGTGATGAAGGGACGGAACCAGTCCGCCGGCTTGAACTCGATGCTCGCCGAGGGCAGCCATGCATCGTCGGTTCGGTCTATTTCGAGATCGTATGAGGGATAGACCGTCACCGGATTGTACTGGGTTGCCGACGGCCCCGTACCAGCCATGCATCGCGAAGCAAAGCTTCTAGGCCAGAGCACGTTTATGAATAGCACCCGAGGAGGAGGATTGCTGCTACCAACCGCCACGACATTGTCGTAGTACTCACCCGCTGTGTAATGGTTGGAAAGTGGATCACACGCCACTTCTACGACTTCGGTATAGGAATAACGATCGTAATAGGTCGCCGTTCCCTTCAACCGAGACCAGTCATAGCGCAGACCGGCCCGCAGGGTGACCCAATCCGCCGGCTCCAGCGCTCCGTTAAGGAAGAAGCTCGCCATGTCTCGCCGTCCCTCCGGGCTGAATGACGTGTAGTTGCTGGCCCAGTCGGGATTGAGATCGATGGTCGCGCTGGAAGCGCTGGACGATGCGATATCGCGAAACGCCTCGACACCGTAGTTGACACTGAGCGCGCCGGCCGGCGTATCGAAGCGGCTGGTATTTTCCAGCGAACCGCCGAAGCTCTTCAATCCGGCATCGATGGAGGTTTCTGGTGTGCCGTTGCTACGCGCCTCGCGCGTTTCCTTCGTCATGGAATCGTTGAACCAGAACCGGCCGGTAAAATCGATCAGCTCACTTTCCGGATCCCACTTGAGTTCCGCCGAAACGCTGTCGTTGCGAGCGTCCTCGAAATTCCGGCTGGTGCCACCGGAAGAACCATAGAGGAACTCGTTTTCCTGATGCATCCAGGCGAGCGAGGTCTGGACATCGCCGAAATCACCCTCGATCTTCGCCAGGGAAGACCAGCTCTCGCGACCGAGCTGGTTCTTCATCGCGTCTTCCGTGGTCGTCGCATCACCATTGCTGCCGATCTCGTATTCCCCGAGCTTGGTGCGGCTGTACCCGCCGGTGACCGAGAACGGCGTATCGCCGAGATGGGCGGACCCGAGGATCGAACCCTGGAAGTCATAGGCGTTGTTGCCACGCGCAGTATTCAGCTCCACACCCCAGTCTTTGCCGTCCTTGATCAGGTCTTCGGCAACCACCGTGCGGAAATCCACCGAACCACCAAGCGAACCGACGTTACCCGATGAAGCATCGGTGCTCTTCTCCACCTCGACAGAGCGGATGAAAGCGGCATCGACGTAGGCCTGCCCCGAGTCTGACTGATAGCCGCCGTCGCTACCGCCGAAACCTAGACCGCGCTGGGCATTCTGCCGCGCACCGTCGATAGACACCACGACGCGACCGGCATCCTGGAGACCGCGAATATTCGGGGATACGGTCGGGAAGCTGCCATTGCCTTCCCCCGCATAGACGCCGGAAATGTTGTTGAACAGGTCGCGGGTATTTCGGACCCCGCTGCCCTGGATCGCCTCGCGCGAAACGACGCTGACCGATGCCGGTTCCTGATAGACCCAGTCGGGTGTACCCTGATAACCGGAGCCGGTGGCGACATAGCGCCCCGTCTTTCCGGAAATGACGATCGGCGCCAGAACGGTGTCATCACCCGTTTCAACTCCGCCAGCGTCGCTATCGTTCGCGGTCTGCGGACCGGTAACGATGACGGCGCCTTCAGCCGTGATACGGTAGGAGATACCCGTCCCCTGTATCATCAGCGCAAGGGCCTGCTGCGGCGTGAAGAAGCCGACCACGGCATTCGAACGCAAGCCCTTGGGAACCTCCGTCGGAAACGCCACCTGAAGACCGGACTGCCGCCCGAACTGCGTCAACGCCCCGGTCAGCGGCTGGGACAGGATGTTGAAGGAACGGGCTCCTGGCTGCGCCGGCGCCGACGCCGGCGCAGTCTGTGCAAAAGATGCTCCGGCAAGAAAGACCGGTGCGCCGGATAACGCACACACTGCCACGCCGACAAGCAACCGGGACGTCGCCGCTACCAGCGCCTTGCCCCTTATTGCCCCTGTTACCCTACCCCCGATACGCATTCCGTTTTCCGTCTCCGATCATGCCCGCCGGACGTCATGTCCTGCGCTTTCATGAGTAGAGACGAGCGGTCCGGGAAAATTGCCAAAATGACTCAAGTTTTTTTCGAAATTTTTCGCCGGATCGCGAAAATAATCGATCAGAGTCTTGAAATCACGCGGGAAAACGGTGTTACCGCGCGCACCTTGCCGCCGAAGGGACCGACGATAGCGGTCAGCGCCTTGTCAGGATCGGCAAGATCGAAGAGACCGCTGATCCGGCGTTCGGCAAGACCGCTATCCGGAATAACGATCCAGGCCGGGTGATAACGCTGCACTATATCGAGCGCTTCACGCACGGTCGCGCCTTCGAGCAGGATCTTTCCGTCTCGCCACGCGCCGATATCCTCAAGAGCGATATCCTTGACCGTGACCTTGCCATCGGCATGATCGATGACGGCAACCTGGCCCGGGTGGAGAACAACGGGAGCGTCATCGCTCCTCGTCATCTCCGCACGGATCGAGCCGCGCAACAGGGCGACGGTGGTGGACGCACTGGAGACCTGAACATCGAAGGCCGTTCCAAGCACCCTCACCTCGATGCCGTCGGCATCGACCAGAAACGGCCGGCCCTCGTCATGGGCGACATCGAAGAAGGCGGCACCGGCAAGCAGCCTGACACGGCGCTCACCAGAAGCAATCTGCGTGGAAATCGCGCTGCTGCCGCTGAGCTCGACCGTCGAGCCATCCGCCATGCGGACAAGTTCCGTCTGACCCGCTGCCGTGCGGTAGTCAGAACGCAAGTCGATCACCATTCCCGGCACGAACACCCAGAGAAGACAGATCGCCACAAGGGCGGAAACGGCAAGGCCGAACGGCCGGCGCGGCAGCCGTCGGGAAATCCCATGCGAGCGGCGCGTGGGTGAAACCGTCCTATCAGGCGCGGCAGCGACCCAGTTCCTGTCGGCATAGGCGGGCTGCGCCGCGCCGAGAACGTTCCACGCCTGATTGACGCTCGCCCAGGCGGACTGATGATCCGGCGACGTGGACACCCAGGCATCGAATTCCAGCCGCACGGGAGAACCCTCCGGAACGCCGCGCAGCCGGAGGATCCAGCGCGTCGCCTCGCCGAGCAGTTCCCTCTCTGTCTTTGCCTTGCTGCCCAACGTCGTTCCCTTTGCAGGCTCCTTAAGTCTTTCCAACGGCGGGAGAGAAAAATCCAGCCGTTGCTCCCGTTTCATCGTCTTGGTCCGCGCCAGCAGGCAGCGAACTTCATGCCAGTCATATTAGGGTCTTCTCCCGCGGAGAGGAAGATCGTCCGTATCCTGCTGCAGGCGAGTGGTCACCGCGATCATCGCGTCCTCTACCAACCGATAGGCGGTACGAAGCGAAACGCCGAGATGGGCCGCAACGTCCTCGGCGGAATATCCGCCGAACCTGACCATCTCCAATGCAATACGCTGTTTTTCCGGCAGGCTGGCGATCATGTCCATGGCGCGGCGCATACCCTCGCAAAACAAAACGGATTCCTCCGGCGTCGGCATGGCCTGCGGCGCCGCCCAGTCCGGAGCATCCTGCGTGCTGCTCTGTTTCACTTCGAGCTTCCGCCTGCGATGCCGGTCGATGACCAGATTGCGGACGATGCGAAACAGATAGGACCTCGGCGGCAAGGCCGCCTCCCCGCGCGACGTCGCCGGCAGGAACCGCAGGAAAGCTTCCTGCACGATATCCTCCGCGCCATCACGCGTGCCGAGCAAGCGGCTCGCATAGTCGATCAGCACGGGGCGATGAGCCATGTACAGGCCGAAATGAAGATCGGGCCGTTCGTTCATCCGGCATTTTCCCAGACAGCACTCAAACTCGTCTTCCTGCCCAAACGCCGCCAGTGTACGCCACTGATCACGAGAACCCCCACGGACCAATCCTTCGGAATCCGAACCGCCGCCACGGCCGCCATCTCCGTCCTGCAACGTACCGCACGGACATGCCGCCGGTCGTTTCCTATCGACCGCGACGAATAGGCGGCAGAAAATTACTTGGCAATACCAAGCGTTTACAGGCTTTCCCACCGCATTCCGCATGGCCACAATAAAACTAGACTTATTTTATCATATTTATCAATACATTCGCGCCAATGGCAAGAGCGCCATGCAGAATGAACAAACCCGCCACTTTTTTTCGGCGTTACGTTCAAATTTCCGTGATTCCAAGACGTGAACATCGCCGCAAACGCAAAGCGCCATCCCGGCCCTCGGACCGGGATGGCGCCACGAATATCGAGCCGGTGCTCAAAGAACCTGATGTTGCTCAGGCTATATGTCAGGAGGCCTTGGCGAACCGTTCCGGCCGGAAGGTGGCAAGCATCGGATGACGGGCGCCGGTTGCAATTTCATAGGCCATCAGTTCACCGACGATCAGGCCGAGCGTCGCACCGCTATGGCTGAAAGCCACGAAACAACCCGGAACGCCCTGCAATTCTCCAAGAACCGGTTCTCCGTCGCCCGGGATGGGCTTCGGACCTGCTCCATAGGAGGCGACCTCCAGAACCGGATTGCCTTCCATCACCCTGGAGGCTTCGCTCAGCAATCCCTGCAGCGTCTCTGCCTTCACCACGAAGGATCCATCCGCCTTCACCTCGACCTCCTCGGCTGCCCAGTCCGCATCGAGTGAGAAGGTGCCGTTCGGCCCTGGACGAACAGCGACACGCGGAGTATTCAACACGGCGCGCAGTGGATGGTCGAGGGGCTTAGTCTGGATGAGCAGGGCAATCGGCGTTCCATCGCCGATGGTCTCACCTATATCGGAGGCCATGCGCGGAACCGCCGGACCCGTTGCGATCAGTGTGGCATCCGCGCCGAACCGCTTGCCGGAAGTTGTCACAGCTCCGACCGCGCGGCCGCCTTCCACCAGTGGCGACGCAGCACCCTGATCCGTGACAAGAACACCGCCGAGCGCCGAGAACTCCTTGAGGAGATAATCTATCAGGATGGGCAGGTCGACCCAGCCCTCGCCGGGATTGAAGATTGCGCCCTGCTGCGTGATCGCCCGGCTGTCGATGCCGGGGGTAACCTTGGCTATATCCGAGCCCTGAACATGCAGCGCGTCATAGGCCAGCGATATCTCGTGACGATAGGCGGCGTCGATCTCGTTGCCGATACCGTCCGCATCCCAGGTGAGACCGCCCTCGAAGCGCAACCAGTCCGCATCGGGCAGCTTCGCCGACAGTGTGCGGTATCGATCGACACCCGCCATTCGCAGGCGATGATACTCCTCCGAGCGCATGCGGGCCGAATTGAGCCACGAAAGGGAGCGCCCGGATGCGCCATTGGCCGGGGGCCCATCGTTGATGATGGTCACCTTCACGCCGCGGCGGACAAGCTGGGTCGCGGTGGAAACGCCGAAAATGCCGGCGCCGATGATGACTGCTGAGGAAATCTTGATTGTCATGGTGTTGTCTTCTCGTCTGGCGGATCAAGAAATGTCGTTGGATATAATCAGGGGGTTTCCCACAGCCCGGTGCGGGCCGAACGGAACAGCGCATCGATCGCCTTCATGTTGGCGACGGCATCGTCGAGGCCTGTTTCCAACGGTTCGCCCGTAAGAACGGCATGCGCAAAGGCATCAGCCTGAAGGCGATACTGGTCGACAGGCTCGATCTCGACGTCCTCCCGTCCGCCACCGGAAAGATCCCGGCCGTCATCGATGGCAATGACCGTCGGTGCATCTGCCGGCGCGTTGAACGGAATGGCGATCTCGATGCGCCCCTTCGTCCCGAGAATGGTGACCTTCTGGGTCAGAGCGAGCTGGGTCGAACAGGTGAACGCGAGCTGCCGACCTTCGGGAAACGCCAGCAACCCACTCGTCAGCCGATCTGTGCCGAAACGGCTGTCCCGGTCCATCAGTGCGACGGCGCGTTGCGGTTCGGCGCCGAAGATGTAACGCGCGGTATTCAGCGCGTAGCATCCCACATCATAGAGCCCGCCGCCGCCGATCTCGGCCTGGTTGCGCACATTCTGCGGATCGTCGAGGAAGTAGGAGAATATCGTCTGGATGACGCGAACCTCGCCAATCCGACCTTCGTTCACCAGAGCCCGAACCTTTTGCCATTGCGGGTGATGGCGAACCATGAAGGCTTCCGCCACCGGCAGACCCGACAACTTCTGCGCCTCGACAAGCGATTGCGCTCCCTCCGCCGACAAGGCGACCGGCTTCTCGCACAGCACGGGCTTGCCCGCCTTCAGGGCCGCAATCGTCATCGGCACATGCAGATGATTGGGCAAGGGATTGTAGATGGCGTCGATCTCGGGATCGGCAAGCAGTTCCTCATAGCTGTCATGGACCTTTGGAATGCCGAATTTCGCCGCAACGTCCTTGGCCTTTTCTGGCGAGCGAGAGGCAATGGCCTGCACCCTTCCAAGCCGACTTGTCTGGATGGCGGGGATGACCGCTTTCACCGCGATACCTGCGGCACCCAGCACACCCCATCTTATCATCTGTGTCATTCTGCACCTTCTTTCATACAAATATTAGCTTTCATGCGGCCCGCGGGATCAGAGCACTTCCGCCAGGAAGCGCTGGAGACGCGGGCTATGCGGGCTGTCGAAGATCGCTTCGGGCGTTCCCGCCTCCACGACACGGCCCTCGTCCATGAACACCACCTGATCGGCCACCCGCCGGGCAAAGCCCATCTCGTGGGTGACCACCACCATGGTCATGCCGCGCTGGCCGAGATCGGCCATCAGGTTGAGGACGCCCTTCACCAGTTCAGGGTCGAGCGCGCTCGTCACCTCGTCGAAGAGGATGACCTCGGGTTCCATGGCGAGCGCCCGTGCAATGGCCACGCGTTGCTGCTGACCACCGGACAGGCCGCTGGGGCGATGGTGCTGGCGGCTTGCCAATCCGACATCGGCCAGCCTCGCCTTGGCGATGCGCTCGGCTTCTTCCTTCGGCATGCCCTTGATCTTGGTGAGCGACAGCATGACGTTCTCAAGCGCCGTATGATCCGGGAAGAGATTGAAATGCTGGAACACCATGCCGACCCGACGGCGAAGCTTTTCCGGTTTCATCGCAAGAATGCTCTCGCCATCCAACGTCACGTCGCCGGCCTTCGGCTCGATCAGACGGTTGAGGCAGCGCAGCAGCGTCGACTTGCCCGAGCCTGAGGGCCCAATGATGCAGGTCACGGACCCCTGGCGCACCGAAAGGTCGACGCCCTTCAGCACATCCAGCTCGCCATAGGCCATGCCGAGGTTTTTCACATCGAGGCTGCCGCCCTTGAAACCCGCCCCGGATTTTGGATCAGCGCGTTTTGCACCATCGAGTTCATCGACCTCTTCAAGACCGCTTGAGATGCCCGACGGCTTCTGCTTGCCGAGCCTCAGGCGCGTGTCGATCATGTTGACGACATGGGTCAGCGGCACAGTGATGACGAGATAGAAAATACCCGCGAGCAGAAGCGGCGAAAGATTGCCGGTGACGACGGCGTGGTCCTGCCCGACGCGGAAGATCTCGCGCTCGGAGGCCAGAAGGCCGAGAAAATAGACAAGGCTCGAATCCTTGACGTTGCCGATGAACTGGTTGACCAGCGCCGGCAGCACCCGCCGCACGCCCTGGGGCACGACGATCAGCTTCATCCCCTGGCCATAGCTCATGCTCAGCGCGCGGCAGGCTTCCATCTGGCCGCGATCGACGCTCTGGATACCCGAACGGAAAATTTCGCCGATATAGGCACCCGCAATCAGGCTGAGCGCCATGATCCCCAGCGGATAGGGCGACGGCCCGAACAGTTCGCGGCCGATGCGGGCAAAGCCCTGACCGATCAGCAGGATCGTAACGATTGCCGGGAGGCCCCGGAAGATATCGGTATAAACGCGCGCCGGAATGCGCAGCCACGGCGAGCGGGAAATACCCATGATCGCCAGCACCATGCCGATGATCACGCCGAAGACGGTGGAGGCCGCAGCGAGGATCAGGGTATTTTTCAGGCCGACCGCGATCATGGTCGGCAGCACCTCGGCCATCGCGTTCCAGTCGAGGAAACTGCGACGCAGATTTTCAAGCCAGTTCATCAAGCTCTTCCTTGAAAGGCGGGGCCCGGCAGCAAGCCGCCGGGCCGAACGGGATCACTTGGCGGGATTACCTGGGAAGATATTCAGCCGGCATCGGCGAGCCGGGGAACCATTTCTCGTAAAGGGTCTTCCAGGTGCCGTCCTGCATGGCTTCGTGCAGGCCCTTGTTCAGAGCTTCGCGGAAGGCGTCATTGCCCTTGCGGATCACGAAACCGGCCGGAGCGTCGAAGCTCGGAATGTTGACGGTGACCTTCAGATCCGTGTAGCGGGCGGTATAGTCCTTGGCCGCCTCGTAATCGAGGAAGTGAGCGTCGATCGTGCCGTTGTTGAGAGCAACGACGGCGGAGTTGTTGTCGGGGAACTTGACCAGATCGGCGCCGGTGAAGTTCTTCTGGGCATAGATTTCCTGCAACGTGCCCTGCACGACGCCGAGGCGTTTGCCTTTCAGTGCTGCTGCGTCGGTGATTTTCGCATCCGGCGTCAGCACCGAGAGATAGCCGGCCAGATAACCGTCAGAAAAGTCGACGGTCTGCTTGCGCTTTTCGGTCGTGCCGATCGCGGCAACTGCAACGTCGAAACGGCCATTTGCAACGGAGGGCATCAATGCTGAAAATTCCTGACCGGTGAACACGACCTGAGCCTTCTTGTAACCGATGCGCTCGGCGACGTTCAGGAACAGTTCGATGTCGAAGCCGGTAAAGTTGCCGTCAGCGGTGGTGAACGTATAGGGCTTGGCATCGCCCATCGTGCCGACGCTGATGATCTTAGGATCGATCAGGCCATAGGGATTGTCCTCCGCAAGTGCCGTCGCGGCCGCGACGCCGGTGAAGGATAGAGCCAACGCGAGCATGGCAGCGCGCATCCGGCCTATCGACGAAGATGTATTTTCGAAAAACTTCATGTGCTCGTTCTCCTGCTCTGGTGGTCTCGTCTGCGACTTTTTAGGCGCAAGGGTCCCATCCGGACGGTGACCGAAGCCAGCCGTCCGGCCCATGCTCGTCGCATATGCCGGGGATTCCGATTTCATTATGAGACCGGTCTCTTCACAATATGAGACCGGTCTCTTTCAGTTTTGACAATTGTTATATTCGCATTTGCCAGTCGTCAATATCTCTTGTAAGGCTAATGCCATGGAACAGAGTCCGGCCAGATCTTCCTCCGTTACGGTCGCCGATGTCGCTCGCGAGGCGGGCGTTTCGAAGGCAACCGCGGCGCGTGTTCTGGGAGGTTACGGCACCGTCAGCACCAAAGTCCGCGAGGCGGTCAAGGCCGCCGCCGCCGCTCTCGACTATCGCCCCAACGAACTCGCTCGCAGCATGACCACCGGGCGCTCGGGAACCATCGGCGTTGTCGTCGGCGATATCGAAAACCCGTTCTTCAGCCTCGCCGTGCGCGGCATTACCGATGTCGCCCGTCTCGCCGGCTTCAACGTCATCCTGTCCAATTCGGGAGAAGACGTTGCCGCTGAGAAAGCCGCTATCCACACGCTGGTCGCCAAGCGCGTCGATGGCATCATAGCCTCTCCGGCGAACGAAGGCGATGTCGAACATCTGAAGGACATCGAGCGTTCCGGCCGCCCGCTTGCCCTGCTGGATCGCTCAGCCCCTTCACTGAACGTCGACACCGTTATTGCGGACGACATGCAGGCGGCAGAAGGCATAACCAGACTGCTGATCGGGCGCGGACATCGCCGCATTGCCTACGTCACCGCCTGTGACACGCCAGACCATGTCTTTCATTCGCTGGATGACATTTACACTGACTCCGTCCGGCGGCGCATCGAAGGGCACCTTGGTGCCTGTCGCGAGGCGTCGCTGACCGGCATGGAGGAATGGGTGCGTGTTGGGGCCAACAGCCCCGAAGCGATACGCCGGATCGTCCTGAACATGCTGCAATCACCGGAACGTCCGAGCGCCATCATCGCTTCCGACAGCCTTATCGGTCTCGAAGTCTTCAAGGTCACGCGCGAACTGGGCCTCACCCTGCCTGACGACCTGTCTCTGGTCTCATTCCACGACGCCGACTGGACATCCGTCACCTCGCCGCCGGTGACCGTCGTACAACAGCCCGTCTACCAGCTTGGGGAAGCCGCCGCCACGCTGCTGGTAGAAAGGCTGAGCGGAAAGGCCGGCGAAGCACGCAAGGTCGTACTGCCGACACGGCTCATCGAGCGCGCATCCGTCGGCGCTGCCCCCTCATCCGGTTCGTAACGAAAAATTCCCGTTTGACGGGATGTTAAAGTGGCAGGCGTCTATCGAGCGAGCGGCAGAACCACATGAAATTCGGCACCGCCCGCATCGTTGTTACGAACGGTGATCTCGCCGTTATAGTCCTGCACGATGGTGAACGTGATCCAGAGCCCAAGGCCCGTTCCCTCGCCGACATCCTTGGTGGTGAAGAAGGGCTCGAAAACCTTGTTCATCTCTGTTTCCGCAATACCCGGACCATTGTCGCTGACCACGATCTCGACGGCACCCCCGCGCTGCCTTGTGGAAATGTCCACCCGCCCGTTCTGCCGGTCGGCAACGGCATCCAGCGCATTGGCGATCAGGTTGACCAGAACCTGATGGATCTGCCCCTCATGCGCATCGACGAAGAGGCTGACATCGCTGTCGATCGAGACTTCCGCCATCGCATTCTTGGCCCGCACGGCAAGATGCGCGGAGTTCCGCAACACCCGATCGAGATCGACGGCATGGCGCTCGCCCGTCTCGCTGAACGAGAGACGCCTGAGATTTTTGACGATCTCGCTGACCCGGTCGGCGCCCTCCAGGGTACCTTCGAGAAGCGGCGCGATGTCGGAGAGGATACTGTCGATCTTGAGCCCGCGCCTGAGTTCCGCGATCTCATCGTCTCCGGCACCCTGATGCACTGCATCGAGATAGGAGACGAGGTTCTTGCGATAACGGTCGAGCGTGTAGATGTTGGCGTAGACGAAGCTGATCGGATTGTTGAGCTCATGGGCGACACCGGCGACGAGCCGGCCGAGGCTCGCCATCTTTTCCTGCTCGATCAACTTGCGTTGCGCCGTCTGCAATTCGAGATGCGCCTGATGCAGCGCCTGATAGGCCTGCCTGAGTTCGCTGATCGGCCGCCCCGTCAGCACCGCGCCAAGACGCCGTCGCCGGCCATCGAAAAGAGCCGCGCAACGCATGGCAAGGCACTCTTCACGATCCACAGCCGCCCTGAAATGCAGGTCACCTTCCAGAACCCGGCCTTCCTGACCCGCACTCATCAACCGTTCGGCTTCCTTGCGATCTGTCTCGATCACGTAATCGAAGATGCGGGTGCCGATCACCTTCGCCTCTTCCATGCCGACCAGAGTGAGAAATGCGGGATTGACCTTGTGAATCACGCCATCGCGGCCGCAGGCAATGAGAATATCGGAAACGGAGGCAACGACACTCGAAATGAAGGTCTGCGCCTCCTCGAGTTCGGCATTCTTTCGCTCGAGATCCGTCTCGTTGCGCAGGAGTTCCGAATAGACTTCCTCCATGCGGTGAATGACGTCCACCCACATGGCTTCGCCCGAGCCGTCAAGCGCAAAGACGCTGGGCAGCGACACTTTTCCGGCGAGGTCTTCGCCGGCGGAACGGTCCGTCTTGTCAATCACTTTCGTCATCGCGATAACGCCTGAGGTCGTACCGCTCGATTTTGCTTCTTAGACCGACGCGTGACAAGCCCAGTTCCTCGGCGGTGCGGCTGATATTGCCGTCATGGCGTGCGAGGCTCGCCTCGATCGCCGCCTTCTCGACCTCTTCCACCATGTCCTTAAGCAGCCGCAGACCGCCATCCGAGGCCGGTGCGACCGTCACCTCGCCATTGCGGATGGCCGGCGACAGAAGCTCGGGTGGCAGCGGCGCATTGCCGTCGGAGAGCACGGTCATCCGCTGGATCTCGTTCTGCAGTTCGCGCACGTTGCCCGGCCAGGAATAGGAGGTCATCAGGTCGAGCGTGTGCGGATGGAAGCCCGCCACCTGACGGTTGAACGACTGGTTGACCTGGGTCAGGATCCGGCCCGCAAGCGCGGGAATGTCCTCGATCCGTTCGCGAAGCGCCGGCATGTGGATCGGAAAGGCCGCGAGCCGGTAGTAGAGGTCGCGACGAAAACGCCCGGCCGCAACCTCGGCCAGGAGGTCGCGGTTGGTGGCAGAGATGACCCTGACATTTACCTTGCGCGGCCGCTGCGCGCCGAGCGGCCTGATTTCACCCTCCTGCAGCACACGCAGCAGCTTCACCTGAAAGGCAGGCGAGGTCTCGCCGATTTCGTCGAGGAAGATCGTGCCGTTGTCGGCCAGCTCGAAAAGCCCGATGCGATCCTGATAGGCGCCGGTATAGGCCCCCTTCTTGCAGCCGAAGAGTTCGCTTTCCAGCAGTTCGTCCGGCAGCGCGCCGCAGTTTTCCACCACGAACGTCTTGTCGGCACGGGCGGATTCCTGATGGATGGCGCGCGCCAGCAGCTCCTTGCCGGTCCCCGATGCACCGGTAACGAGCACCGAAACGTCATAGCGCGCCGCCCGTCTTGCAAGCGCGATGGAGTTGACCAACGGACTGTCAGCGCGATGGACGATCCGGTCGAAACTGAAGGATTGCGCCTGATTGCGGCGTCGGTCGCTGATGACCTTCTGCAGCGCCTCGCTCGCGGGTTTCACCTCGATGCGCATGTCGGTGACTTCATGCTGCAGGCGCCAGAGATTGGCGCTCTCGCGCACGCAGGCGATCAGCTTGTCGGGGCTCCAGGGCTTGGTGATGTACTGGTAGATGCCGGCATTGTTGACACCCTCGATGATGTCGCCGCTATCGGTATATCCCGAGATGATGATGCGGATCGTGTCCGGCCAAAGTTCGCGCACGCGCTTCAAGAAGTCCACGCCGGATTCGCCGGGCATGCGCTGGTCGCACAGGATCACCTGCACCATCTCGCCTTCCAGCACCTCCTCCGCCTCCTTGGCATTGCGGGCGCCGATCACCTCGAACTCGTCGGAAAGCACCCGCTGGATCGCCTCGATCGAGCGCACCTCGTCATCCACGACAAGGACGGTTGCGTGCGGGTTGGTCATGTCATGCTCCTCCTGCGGTCCGCGCCATTCCTCCCGGCACGGTGTATTGCGAGTGTCACCGGCGTGCGCGACTTCGGCGTCTTGCGGATGAAATTGTGCCGCGCCACGTGATAGCTCGGATCGAAACCATAGAAATTCCGCCGCATGCGCTGCAACTCCTCTGCGCGATAGGCGGAAAGCGGCTTGTCAGCCTCGTCACGAAGCCGGCGTTCTCGCTTGGCGGTAATACGGTCGACAAGATCCGGCGATGCGGTGAGTTCGATTGCCGCCCGGCGAAGCTCCGCAACAGCGGATGAAACATCTCCGGGAAGGCGGCGTGTGACGAGACCGAGTTCCTGCGCCTCGTCTATCCCCATCGGTAATCGTGCCTGCGTAACACGTCGGGCACGCTCCTCCCCGACGCGGGCTGGCAGAAGATAGGTCCAGTATTCGGAACCGTAGAGGTTCCCCATATCCTTGTAGTGCGGGTTGAGAACCACGCCTTCGCGCATCCAGACTTCATCGGCGGCAAGCGACAGGAAGACGCCGCCGGCACCGGCATTGCCGATCACCGCCGCGATCACCAGCCGGTCTTCCGAGACGATGATCTCCCGCACCAGATCGTTCATCGCATTGATATTGCGCCAGGATTCGTCGGCAGCACTCGGCGCGTTTTCGATCAGGCCGAGGTGGATGCCGTTCGACCAGCAATCGGCATCGCCCTGCAGGACAAGCACCGGCAAGGCCCGTGTCTTGGCGGTCGCGATCGCCTCGCGCAGAAGCTCGCAATCCTCCGAAGACATCGCGCCATTGTAGAAGCGGAAATCGAGAAACCCGACACCACCCTCTTCGTGATAACGGCAGTTCTCCAGTCCCGCGATCACAGGTAGGTCCCGCGCGTCTTCACCGAGCAATGCCAGCGCCGGCAGTTTGAGGCTGCCCGCCTCCGCCTTGCGAAGATGGCCGATCCAGAGCGCGCCCTCGCGGAACGCAACAGCCACGGCCTGCCGACAGCGCCCGACAAGCGCACCGGGCGTGCCGGAAAGACCCGAAGCAAGACTGGCGTCGAAAGCGAGAAATGTTTCAGAACCAATCGTCAACGAAGCGCCCGGATCGCCATCCGAAGCGTGGATGATGCGAAGCGCTTCCTCTGCCGTCTGGTTGAAAGGATCGAGCCTCCGGTCCGCCCTGCGACATGCGGGACGCTCACGCCCCCTGCCCCAGTTTGCCGGCATCGCCGCACCTTCCTGCCGCTCAAGCCGGCCGATGGCTTCGAAGACGCAGGCGACGGCAGCCTCTGTCACCTCATGCCGGTAGATGCTCGACTTGCGCGCAAGCCTCATCGGGAATTCCCGCCACGCCCAGACCGGACCGGCATCCATTTCCTCGCGCGCTTCGATCAGCGTCACGCCCCAGTTTTCCTCGCCGTCGAGGATTGCCCAGTCCAGCGCGCTCGGCCCCTTGTCGCCGCGAATACCGGGATGGACGATGAGACAAAGGGTCCGCCGCCAGACATCCGCCGGGATCGCCCGTTTCAGGAAAGGTGCGACGATGACATCAGGCGAAAACAGCGAGACCGCCTCGCGGGTCAGGTCGTCATGCACATCCAGCTCCACCGACACCTCATGTCCCGCCCGACGCAGATCGACATGCAGGCGCTGGGACAATGAATTGAAGCTATGGCAGAGAAGCAGGATGCGCATCGTTCAGCAGATCCGCGGCAGCTGCTCGCCGGACAGCCAGTCGACGATCCGGCCGCCGCCGAAACTGGTCGCCATCTGCACGAAACAATGATCGTCAGCCACGGCATGGCCGATCAGCGCGGCTTCCGCCCCCAGAGGATGGGCCTGCATGGCGGCAAGCACCGCCTCGCCCCCCTCCGGTGCGACGACCACTACGAGCTTGCCCTCATTCGCGACGTTCAGCGGATCGAGCCCGAGAAACTCGCAGGCCGCAGCGACCTCGGGCTTGAGCGGGATGGCTTCCTCGTCGATATGGAAACCGAGCTTCGACTGGTGGGCGATTTCGTTCAGCGTCGCGGCAATGCCGCCGCGGGTGGGATCGCGCATCAGGCGGATATGCTGGCCGCCAGCCTCGACCATCGCGGCCACGAGGCCGTGCAATGCCGCGCTATCGGAAACGATGTCAGTGTCGAATTCCAGGTTCTCGCGCTTCGACATGACGGCAACGCCATGGTCGCCGATCGAGCCCGAGACAATCACCGCATCCCCCGGCCGCGCCGCATCCGAGCGCAGGTCGAGACCGACCGGAACCATGCCGACGCCGGCGGTCGAAATGAAGACGCCATCGGCCTTGCCACGCTCCACCACCTTGGTATCGCCGGTGATGATCGGAACCCCGGCTTCACGCGAGGCAGCCCCCATGCTTTCGGCGATACGCTCCAGATCGGCGAGTGGAAAGCCTTCCTCGATGATGAAACTCGCGGAGAGATAAAGCGGCACGGCCCCGGCCATGGCGACGTCGTTGATCGTTCCGTGCACGGCAAGCGTGCCGATATTGCCGCCGGGAAAGAACAGCGGCGAGACGACATAGCCGTCGGTAGTCATCACCATGCGTCCGCCGGGTACGCTGAAGGCCGACTGGTCGTTTCCGGCCCTCAGCCATTCATTGTCGAAGGCCTTGTGAAAGATGCCCTCGATCAGTTGACCCATTGCCCGGCCGCCCGCGCCATGGGAAAGATCCACCCGGCCATTGGTAATGTCGAGCTTACGCTTATAGGCCTTGATCGCCAGATTCATGCCACTGCCCTCCCCTCATCCTGCGTGCGCGCCTTCTCCCTGAAGCGCCCATAGGTCCAGTGTGCGGCACAGGCTCCCTCCGAAGACACCATGCAGGACCCCATCGGCGTATCCGGCGTGCAGACCGTGCCGAACAGCTTGCAGTCCGCCGGCTTCTTCACCCCGCGCAGGATCGCTCCACACTCGCAGGCGGGATTGTCCTTGGCTGCAGGCGTCACCATCGAGAACCGCTTCTCGGCATCGTATTGGGCATATTCCGGCCTGAGACGCAACGCGCCATAGGGCACCTCGCCAAGGCCACGCCATTCGAAGCTCTCGCGCAGTTCGAAGAACCGCGCCACCTCGTTCTGCGCCTTCTCGTTGCCGAGCGCCGTGACGGCGCGGATATACTGGTTTTGCACCTCGTGCCGACCATCATTGACCTGATGCACCAGCATCAGGATCGCCTGGATAACGTCGAGCGGCTCGAAGCCTGCGACCACTACCGGCTTCTGGAATTCCTCGGCAAAGAACTCGTAAGGCTCGGTGCCGATCACGGTGCTCACATGGGCGGGACCGATAAAGCCGTCGATCTTGATCGTACCGAGCTTGCGCACATCGGGGCTTTCCAGAATGTTCTGGATCGCGGCCGGCGTCAGCACATGGTTGCAGAAGATCGAGAAATTGGGAAGCTGCCTGGCAATCGCGGCCCGCAGCGCGAGAGCCGTCGGCGGCGTCGTGGTCTCGAAGCCGATGGCGAAGAACACGACTTCCCGGTTGGGCTCGGCTTCCGCGATCTTCAGCGCATCGAGGGTGGAATAGACCATGCGGACATCGGCGCCGGCCGCCTTCGCCTTCAACAGGCTGGAGCCATTGGATCCCGGTACGCGCATCAGATCGCCATAGGTGCAGAGCGTGATTTCCGGGCGCATGGCGAGCGCGATCGCCGCATCGATGCGGCCGATCGGCAGCACGCAGACGGGACAGCCCGGCCCGTGGATCATCCGCACATTGGCAGGCAGCAGGTCTTCGAGACCGTAGCGCGAGATCGCATGGGTATGCCCCCCACAGAATTCCATGAAATGGTAGGAGCGCGCCGGGTCGACGGCCGCGGCGATCTGCCGGGCGATATCCTTGGCGAGCCTGCCGTCGCGATATTCGTCGATGTACTTCATGCTGCATCTCCCAGAACCGTATCTCCCATCGCTGCTTCGCGCAGGAGCGCCAGTGTCCTCTCCGCTTCCTCGGGGTCGATCTTCGCCAGCGCGTAGCCGACATGCAGCACCAGATAGTCGCCGGGCTTCACATCGTCGACGAGCGCGATGGACACGATCTTGGTGACGCCGTCGAGCGTCACCTTCGCCATGTCATCGGGCAGGATTTCCTTGACCTGAACGGGTATCGCTAGGCACATGTCCGGCCTCCTTCCAATTTCATCTGTTCGTTCATGATGACCTGTCGCGCATAAGCCGCCTGACCGAGCGCTATGCCGCCGTCATTGGCAGGCGCAAGGCTTGGCAGGTATGGCTCAAGGCCGTGATTTCGAAGAGCAAGCGCAAGCCCGCTTGCGAGAATGCGGTTCATCATGCATCCGCCGCCAAGCGCGACCTGCCGGATGCCCAGACGGTTGGCACCGGTGACGGCCCATTCCGCAAGACCTGTAATGAGCGTGCCATGGAAGAGATCGGCAGCCTCGATCTGGCGGGGGCGCTGCTCTGCAAGATGCAGCATGAGCGGGCGAAAATCGAGGATACCGTCGCAGATGGCATAACCGCGCTCAAGCGGACTCGGCTCGCGAACCAGCGCCTCGAACTCCATCGCCGCCTGCCCTTCATAGCTCTGGACGAGCCGCACGCCCGAAAGTGCCGCGGCAGCGTCGAAGAGACGGCCAAGGCTCGTCGTTTGAGGCGGCTGCATGCCGCGAGCAAACATCGAGACCAACTGTGAAACGCCGGAATGTTCAGGCCAGAGTTTACTCGCCAAATCACCACGCCCCGCTGCGACAAGTGCAGAAACGCCCATCCGCCATGGCTCACGCGCCGCCTTGTCTCCGCCCGGCAGAGACAAGGGCGAAAGCGATCCCGCACGATCCCATCTGACACCATTGACCACCAGCATCTCGCCACCCCAAGCCGCGCCGTCGGTACCGAAACCATGGCCATCCAGCGCAAGGCCAAGAACCGGACCGGCAAGACGATGTTCGGCGGCAACGGCCGCGACATGGGCCAGATGGTGCTGAACCGGGATCACCGGCAGGCCGAGGCTTTCGGCCATCCGTCCCGAGCGGAAATCCGGGTGCAGGTCGCAGGCCGCATAATCCGGCTTCACGTCGAGGATGGAACAGAGATGGGCGATCGCCTCGTTCTGGAAACGGATCGCCTCGGCATTGTCGAGGCCGCCGACATGCTGCGAAAGAAACGCCTCGCGCCCGCGCGTCACGCAGATGGTGTTCTTCAGGTCGGCTCCCGTGGCGATCACCGACGGTCCGTCCTCACCAAGATCGACCGGTTCCGGCACGAACCCGCGCGCCCGGCGGATAAAGGCCGGCGCACCATCGATCACCTGCATCACGGAATCATCGGCGCGCACGGCAATATCGCGGTCGTGCGTGACGATCAGGTCGGCGATGGCGGGGAGACGGCGTTCAGCATTGGCATTGTCGGCCACCAGCGGCTCGCCGCCGGGATTGGCGCTGGTGGCGACCAGCGCAGCAGGACGAAAAGCATCCACCGAAGCCAGCGCATCGAACAGCAGATGATGAACCTGCGCGTAAGCAAGCATCATCCCGATCCGTCGCAGCCCCGGCGCAAGCAGAGACGAAAGCCCTGCTGCACGCGCCTCGACCAGCACCACCGGCCGGGCAGCGGAGATCAACAAGGCCTCCTCTGCTTCGCTCAGATCACCAAGCTTTCGTGCCGCCTCTATATCGGCAACCATCACCGCAAAGGGCTTCTCGTCGCGCGCCTTGCGCTGGCGGAGCGTTGCGACCGCCGCATCATTGCGGGCGTCACAGATGAGATGAAATCCGCCGATGCCCTTGAGCGCAACGATCCCGCCAGCCTCGATGGCGGCCGCCACGTCCGCAACCGGATGGCTGAGCCGCGGACCGCAGACGGGACAGGCGACCGGCTCGGCATGGAAACGCCGGTTTTCCGGATCGGCATAATCCGCAGCACAGGCAGAGCACATGGCAAATGGCGCCATCGACGTCTTGGCACGGTCATAGGGCAGCGCCCGCGTGATGGTGAACCGCGGCCCGCAATGGGTGCAGTTGACGAAGGCATAACCGAAGAAGCGGCTTGCCGGATCCCGCAGTTCATCGAGGCATTCTGTGCATGTGGCGGCATCCGCCCCGATGCGCGTGACCGTGCGGCCGGCAAGGCTTTCCAATATCTCGAAGGTCTCACCACCGGCGGGTACCAGCTCCATCACCTCGACGGCGTCGATCCGGGCAAGCGGCGGTGCGCCGCGCCGCATCGCTTCGGCAAAACCCGCAGCCTCCACGCCTTCGATCTCTATCAGTACGCCGGCGCTGTCGTTCAGCACGAAACCGGAGAGCCCCATGCTGCGCGCAAGCCTGTAGGCGAAGGGTCGGAAGCCCACGCCCTGAACCACGCCGCGCACCCTGAGCCGCAGCCGGCGAACCGGGCTTTCCAGAGATCGTGCAAGCGCGGTCTTCATGGCTCAGGCCACCTTCGCCCGGGTGGAGCGGCGAGCGGCCGAGGTTTCGAGCCAGGCGTAGAAGGCTTCCATGCCCTCGCCGGTGCGAGCCGAAACGGTCAGTGTCTGCAGGCGAGGATTGACGCGCAGCGCATTGGCGATGCAGAGCCCGACATTGAAATCGAGATGCGGCAGCAGATCGGACTTGTTGAGAATCATCAGGTCGGCGGCGGCAAACATGTCGGGATATTTGAGCGGCTTGTCCTCGCCCTCGGTCACCGAGAGAACCACCACCTTGTGCGCCTCGCCGAGATCAAAGGCCGAGGGACAGACCAGATTGCCGACATTCTCGATGAACAGCGCCGAACCGGGTTCCGGCGCAAGATCCTCGGTCGCATGACCAACCATGTGGGCGTCGAGATGACAGCCCTTGCCGGTGTTGATCTGGATCGCACGCGCGCCCGTCTCGCGGATGCGCGCCGCATCGTTCGAGGTCTGCTGATCGCCCTCGATCACGTTGATGACGAGGCGACCCTTAAGGTCGCTGATGGTGCGCACCAGCAGGCTGGTCTTGCCCGAGCCGGGACTGGAGACGAAATTCAGCGCGAAAATGCCCTGACGCTCGAAATGACGACGGTTTTCGGCGGCATAGCCATCGTTCTTGGACAGGATATCCCGCTCAACCTGGATAATGCGTTCCTGGCTCATGCCCGGAACATGCACCCCGGCAATGCCATGTCCATAATGAACGCTGCCATCCTCGGCATGATGATGATCGTGCTCGGCCTCATCGTGGTGATGGTGATCGTCGTGGCCGTGGTCATGTCCATGATGATGGTCATGGCTGTGATCGTGATGGCCGTGGTGATCGTGCCCATGGTCATGTCCGTGATCATGGGCATGGTGGTGCTCATGTCCGTGAGCATCCGAACCGTGCTTGTGTCCCTCGATGGTCGAAGTTCCGCAGCCGCAAACCGTACACATCAGATAACCTCCAGATCCCTTATCTTCAATTCATCGCCAGACGTCATCTGTACGCGGTGCCTGCCGCAGTCCGGGCATGCCCCGAACCGCTCCTGTAAAGCGACCGTCTTGCCGCAGTCGAGGCACCAGCCCTCCCCGGGAATACGGTTGATCTCCAGCGTCGCCTCTCCGGCAATCGTGCCGTGGCGTACGGCCTCATGGCAGAACAGCAGGGCGCTCGGATCGACATGGCTGAGCACGCCGACATCGAGGCGGATGGACTTCACCCGCGCCGCGCCATGCTCGCGCGCGGTCTCGCAGGCGATATCGATCACGCTTTCCATCAATGACATCTCATGCATGGCTGACCTCCCGAACGCCGACCTCGAAGGCCACGCAAGGATCGAACAGGACGGCAAGCCGCGAGACAACCTTGATCGCCTCCTCACCCTTGCCGATGCGCGACGACAGCACCGTATCGACAAAGGGGCCGGCCGGGTGAAAATTCCATTCGGTCGGAGCAAGAATGCGGTAGGCCGACAACCGGCCATCACTACCGATTTCGGCCTGATGATAGAGCCGGCCGCGAGCGCATTCCACCGCACCATAACCGCCCGAACCGGGGGTCGGGCCACCGCAGGCAAGCGAGGCCCAGTCATGGCTGCCCGTTCTCACGAGCCGGCCGAGTTCATCAAGACAGAAACAGACATCGAGGATGCGGGCCAGAAAACGGTCGGCGAGATGCGAACCGCTGGATTTCCCCGTAGCCGCCGGACGCGCATAGGCCCCCGTCTCCGCGACGCGGTCGTAAAGATAAGGCAATCCGGCATATTCAGGCTCCTCGCACAGCCGCGCGACGACTTCGATATCGTCTCCCGGACTCAGCGGATCGGGACGGCGACCGGCAAAAGTGCTGTCATCGGCGATCTTCGCAAAGATCGCGGCGCAGGCCGTTTCCGGCTGCGGCTTCGGTCCGGTCTCGGGAATGCCGAGAGCGCAGGCGGTCGATGTCAGCCGGGCAACGGCTGCCGCCAGGTTTTCCCGGTCGAGCCTCGGTCCCTTGACCTCGGAAATGATCGCCTGCGAGGCGGCGAGCGCATCGCGCAGATGTTTGCCAGCCGCAGCGGAAACCTGCTCCGGCAACGGATCGGGCCAATGCAGGATCAGCGCCCGGACGGATTCGAAGATACGCTCGGCCAGCAATCCGGCCCCGGCGCGAAACCGCGCCTCGGTGCCCATGGGCAGGTCAGCCGCATTCAGCACGGCAAGCCGCGCGGCGACCGACTGCGAGAAACCGCAGAGCGAAAAAACCTGCCCGGCCAGCATCGGCGCCTCATCCGGCCGGCGACCGACGAACATGCGCGTGATCCCCTGAGGGCGCTTCGCCTTGACCGCCACGGAACAGGCGAGTGCGCGGGACACCGTCACGTCGATCGTAATGCCACCTGCTCCGAGAAGGAACGTCATTCCGCCAGCTCCTCACGCTTGCCGAAATTTCCCCGCAGCAGGTCTCGCCGGTTGACCGGCGCAGGAGGCGCCGGTGGCGGTTCGAGCGTTGCAGGATCAAAGAAGGCGCGAACGGCCTCCTCGGCCGTTTCCACCGCCGCCTCCATCGAGGCGAATTCGAACACCGGCGAAAACAGCGAACAAGAATCGACCCTGCCGATCCCCGCGAGTTCGCCGGCGATGAAATCGACCTCTCCCGCGGGAAGGCCGATCCGCACGGTCATACCCATGCCTGCGGGTGCGGACGGCGTGCCGCCCGGCAGGTCGCTGGCGACAAGGTTCATGAACCAGGGCGTCGTGACGATGCCGAAGGCTCGCCCGCCATAGATCCTGAAACCGGTCGCCGCCACGCCGAGCGCCGGATTGCAGATCGGCACATCGGCCATGGCCGTGGCATGGATGTGCCGGTAGCACGTCTCCAGCCTCTGGCCCAGCTCCCGTGCCGGATCGCCGCCGGCAAGCCCGTCCGCAGCCGCTTCAGCCTGCATCGCCGAGCCTCATGAACTTCAGCTGCAGTGCATCGCAGTTCGGACAGCGCCAATCCTCGGGAAGCGCCGAGAACGGCGTACCCGGCGGGATCTGCCACACGGGATCACCCTCCGCGGGATCGTAGACATGCCAGCAGATGCCGCATTCCATGCGATCCCCGTCGGAGATAATCTCCCGCCTGTCGAAATTCTCGAACGCGCTCATTTGAAATAGGCCTCCTCGATATCGCGCAGGCGAGCCTCGGAATCGAGAAAATCCTCTTCCGCCGCAATCGCGACGGCGGGGATGTCACAGATCTCCAGCGTATCGAGGATGATCGTATCCATGGCGTTGTAGAACTGCACCGACCAGACATTGCGGATGCCGGTGGCGACGATGCGGCACGAACCATAACCACGCGAGGTGAGCTGCACCGGTCCAGCACCCAGCGTTTCCTGCAGGAAGTTCATGTCCTCCGGGCTCATCGGGAACAGCGAGAAGGTGATGATATGGGCAGGATCGCCATCCCGATAACGACCGGTCCGGTCGCCGATCTCAGTCAGAACGGGCATGACATTCATCGCGCCGTCAGGAGCCGCATCATGGTCGATCGATGCCGGCAGCGCCGAACAGGCCTGCCTGACGGCAGCCGGAATGCTTGCGACCTCGATATAGTCGGCAACCAGCCGCCCCTCGGCATCGGTGAAACGGATGCGCCAGACACCGGCCATCACCGCTTCCTGCATCTGCGCAGTGATACCCGACGGCAGCACGGCAACGCCCGCCACCTCGCCTTCGCCCAGCGTCTGGGTGATCAGTTCCTTGTCATCCTCCGGATAGTCGGTGATGTCGAACAGCCGGCCCGGACGGTCAGCCTTCTGCACGGCAAGGGCATCGGCGAGCTCCGGCAGGAGCTCCGCCGTCCGCCGACATCGACGGATCATCTCCTCTGCAGTGCTCGTCGCCAGGAAGTTCAGCTTTCTTGCGCGAAGCGGTGGCTCGGCGCCGATCTCCATCACCGTCATCGGAGCGTCATCGCCGTCGGGCGAGACCCAGAAACCTGCCTTCATCGTACGATCTCCTTGCCGGCATGCGTGATTTCGACCTTAGGCCCGCCGGAGGGCACAATGACGGGCGCATCGGGCGACAGCCACGCGCTGATCTTTTCGACGTATTCGGACCAGTCGCGGATCTTGCCGAGCACGCCGACAGGCTGGTCGCGACGGGTCACGACAAGGCTTGGCATGACCATGACGCTGAAGCGGGCCTTGAGCTTGTCTTCCGATCCGCGCTTCACCACCGCGCCGCGAAGGCGACCGCGAAAGGCCTCCAGGATTTCCGGAAGCACGACGGCCACGTCATCGACCTCGGGCCGCTGCGCGGGATC
Source organism: Shinella sp. (assembly GCA_003248775.1). Classification (GTDB taxonomy): domain Bacteria; phylum Pseudomonadota; class Alphaproteobacteria; order Rhizobiales; family Rhizobiaceae; genus Allorhizobium. Next base: position 107,224 of record QFQX01000003.1, read on the forward strand.
GCCGGTGAAGAACAGCACCGTGTTTTCCGCTTCGCCTTCGGTCGGAGCAAGGAAGGCATCGATATTCGTTTCGTCGACGACGGGCAGTTGCGCTCTTTCACTGAGAGCGCGAACCAGATGGGATGGCATTATTTCCTCCACAAGATTGCCGTGCAGAACATTCTCAAGAACTGATCAGCAAGCGGCGTGCCAGACTGGGCAAAGATGGATTCCATTGTTCTGGAAGGGAAATTTTCAGGTCGACCGATTATTTTCGGCGACCAGATGGAAAGTAAATTTCCATAGTGAGAATTATCTTTTCACTCTGTGCGCAGATGCGCCGGGAGTTCCGGCTCGCGGGACACGAGATCGGCAAACAGCATTTCGAAGTCACGGCCTTCGACCGCTTCGGCAAGACCGGTGAGCGCATTGTCGATGGCCTGCGCTTCCTCTGCATCGAGAACGCGCATCGCGGTGCCTAGATGGGTGAGCAGGTAGGTTCCGGGTTCCTGGGGGCCGACCAGCATCAGCGAGATCGGGGATATCGTTCCGTGGCGCTCGCATTGCGCGACGAATTCGCCGCCCGTGACCACTCGCATGGGAATGCCTATGCACATGGCATCCGTTCTCCATCATCCTTATTGCAGAAAGGGGGCCGAGGCGACCTGCGCCTCTCGGCCCCCGGAAGATTTCGATCCGGGACCAGCCGGTTCAGCCGGCGATCAGCGCCGCACCGGCGAGGGCGACCGCCGCACCGGCGAGACGACCGACGATCTGGCCCGCCTTACCAAAGCGCAGCGATGCCAGACCGATGCCGATCAGGTGCAGGACGATGGTCGCCGCCATGAAGCCAGCGACATAGCCGCCGGCATGCGCCATTTCCGGCAGTTCGGAACCGTGGGCATGGCCATGGAACAGCGCGCAGATACCAACGATGACGGCGGCAGCGGCAGTCGGGACCTTCACTTCGAAGGCGACCAGCAGGCCGAGCACGGCAACCGTCAGCGCGATGCCGGTTTCCACCATCGGCAGAGGAACGCCGTAAATGCCCATGAGGCCGCCAAGCGCCATCACCGAGACGAAGGCCGCCGGCACGATCCAGCGGGCGCGCCCGCCGAGCGTCGAGGCCCAGAAGCCGACGGCAACCATGGCCAGGATATGGTCGAGGCCGCTGAACGGGTGACCGACACCAGCCATGGCTCCGTCCGTATGAAGCCCGACATGCGCGTTGGCGACGCCCGGCAGCGCGAGGACTGCAAGCGTCAGCGCCAGTTTGCGATAGTTCATGATAGTCTCCTCAAGGGTTGAGGGCAGCCGCTTCCGTGCGCCGCTCATAGCTTTCAAAATCGATGTCGTTTTCCAGAAGTGGCGGAACCGCCGCGCCCTGTGGTCGCCGTGTGACCGCGACGCCCCAACTGCGCAGGATGCCCACCGCCGTCTCGACGGCCGCCGGAATGATGGCCTTGACCGGCGGGGTCAGCGGACCGCCCCAGTCTTCGAGATCCAGCGGCTGGCAGCCGATCAGGGTCAGACGTTCCGGGTAATGGCCCATCAGGTCGGCAGCGCTCAGCACTTCCTGAAAGCCCGTCTGGTGAAGGCTCATCTTCTTGGCGCCGGTGAATTTCGGCACCTCGTCGTCTTCCACCACCTTCATCGTGCCCGGCTCAAGGCCGTAATCGATGGCGTCGAAGACGATCAGGAGATCGTGTTCGTTGACGAACTGCACGAGGTAAAGCCCCTGCGTACCGCCATCGAGGATGGTGACGTTATCAGGCACTTCGTAGACCTTGTGAAAGGCCTCCACCGCCCGCACCCCGAAGCCTTCGTCGGCCCAGAGTATGTTGCCGATGCCGAGCACGAGGATGCGCGGGGAACCGGTATCCGGCTTTGCTGCCATCTCAGTCCTCCCGGTCCTTGAACAGGCGCTCGCCCGATATCATCGAGGAGATGATGCTCTGGCGGCTCATGATGTCCTCACGAACGGCCACGTAGATATGCACCATGACGAACAGCAGGATCACCCACATGCCGAAGTGATGATAGGTGTGGACGTCCTGACTGTTGGGCCAGATCGAGAAGACCCAGCCGAACAGCGCATACTGCCAGCTATCGCGCCCGGTGCCTTCGCTATAGAGCGCGAAGCCCGTGACCACCATGAAGACGAGCGGCAGCATGAAGGCGAGGAACATCGAGAACTGCGCCAGCGGGTTGTGGCCGATGTATTTTTTCGGCTCCCGAGCGAGGAAAGTGTACCACTTCACTTCGTGCAGCCACTCCCTCCAGTACTGCCCGCTCCAGAACGGCACGAAGAAGATCTGCCGGGCATGCGGATTGCCGACAAAGGCCCAGTAGACGCGCAGCAGCAGGAAGACCGTCAGGATCTGGCCGGCGGCGAAATGCGTGAACCGGATATAGCCCATCAGATAGTTGGCGCTGGCCTCCCCCGGCATGCTCGGGAGAGGCGTTCCGATGAAATATCCGGTAAGCGCCAGCGTGAAGATCGCGAAGGCGTTCACCCAGTGCCAGATGCGGACCGGCGCTTCGTAGACGTAGACCGTCTCGACCTGTGCGGTGGCTTCCCCATGGGAATCAGCCGCCAGTGACTTGTTCGTGTTCATGACACCCCCTCCTCACCGGACCTGAACCTTGGACATTTCCTGACCGTCCGGGCTCATCACATGCGTCGAGCAGGCGAGACACGGATCGAAGGAATGCAGCGTACGCAGGATCTCGAGCGGCTGCTCGGGATTGGCCATCGGCGTATCGAGCAGCGATGCCTCGAAGGCGCCGATATTGCCGTCCGGATCGCGTGGGCTGCCGTTCCAGGTGGTCGGGACCACGCACTGGTAGTTCTCGATCTTGCCGTCCTTGATCTTGATCCAGTGGGCAAGCGCGCCGCGCGGAGCCTCGGTGAAACCGACGCCCTTGACCTCCTTCGGCCATGTCTCCGGCTTCCACTTGTCTACGAAGGCCGTGTTGCTGTCGCCGGCCTTGATGTTGGCGATCAGCTTGTTCTGGAAGTGGCGCATCTGGTAGCCGGCCCACTGGGATTCCAGCGCGCGCGCAGCGGTGCGACCAAGGGTCGAGAACAATGCCGAGACCGGCAGGTCGAGATCCTTGAGGAGCTTTTCGACAGGGTCCTTGAACTCGGCCTTGTTCTGGGCATAGCCAATGATCCAGCGGGCCAGCGGACCGACTTCCATGGCATGGCCGCGCCACCGCGGAGCCTTGATCCAGGAATATTTGCCGCTCTCGTCGAGTTCCTGAATGTTGGTCTTGGTGCCCTTGGCGTTGGGGCCGAGTTCGTAATGCGGCTCGGTGACACCGTCCCACGGATGCAGACCCTTGGTCTCGTCCGGATACTTGTACCAGGAGTGCGCGACGAATTCCTGGATCTGCTCGGGATCGGCGTGGTCGATCGGCAGGACCTCGGCGAGATTGCCGTTGATGATCGCGCCGCGCGGCAGCTTCAGGCTCGCCTCGGAATAGTCGTTGGCATGCTCCGGCACGTCGCCGTACGACATCACGTTCTTGCTGGAGAGACCGCCGCCATAAAGCCAGTCCTTGTAAAACGAGCCGATGGCGATAACATCGGGCACATAGACCTTGTCGTTGAACTCGATGATCTGGTCGATGATCGAGGTGACCATGTTGAGCCGCTCGATATTGATCGCGCCGACGGCACCGGTGCCATCGATGTTGATCGGGCACGGGACGCCGCCGACCAGCCAGTTCGGATGCGGGTTCTTGCCGCCGAAGATGGTGTGGATCTTGACGATTTCCTTCTGGAAATCGAGCGCTTCCAGATAGTGCGCCACAGCCATCAGATTGGCTTCGGGCGGCAACTTGTAGGAGGCGTTGCCCCAGTAGCCGTTCTTGAACGGGCCGAGCTGGCCGGATTCGACGAACTTCTTCAGGCGCGTCTGAATGTCCTTGAAATAACCCGGCGACGAAAGCGGCCAGTCGGATACCGATTGCGCCAGCGCCGAAGTCGCCTTCGGATCGGCGGAAATCGCGGAAACGACATCGACCCAGTCAAGCGCGTGCAGGTGGTAGAAATGCACCACGTGGTCATGCACCTGCAGCGCAAGCTGCATCAGGTTGCGGATCGAGTTGGCATTTTCCGGAATGGTGATGCCGAGCGCGTTCTCGACGGAACGCACCGAGGTCAGCGCATGCGTGCCGGTGCAAACGCCGCAGATCCGTTCGGTGAAGGCCCATGCGTCGCGCGGGTCGCGATTGCGCAGGATCACCTCGATGCCGCGCCACATCGTGCCGGTCGAGACCGCGTTGCGGATGATGTTATCCTGGTCGACATTGACCTCGACGCGCATGTGACCCTCGATACGGGTGACGGGGTCGACGACGATGCGCTTGCCGGAATTGTCCAGCGAGAAACCGTTGGGTGTCTGGATTGTCATGATGCTGTTTCCTGCCCGGATTGTTCTTATGCGTCGGCTTTTTCGCGCTTCGCGGTGACGCGCTTGACGGCGGTCAGCGCCGCATGCGCGGCAATCGCCCCGCCTACGACGCCGGCCGCGGTCATGCCGATCTTGTCGGCGTTCGATTCGATGCCGAACTGCTGGATGTTGGTCAGGCGGTCATAGAAGCTGCCCTGATCCCAGAAATTGTCTTCCGAGCAGCCGATGCAGCCATGGCCCGACTGGATCGGGAACGAGACGCCGCCGTTCCAGCGAACGGTCGAGCAGGCATTGTAGGTCGTCGGCCCCTTGCAGCCCATCTTGTAGAGGCAGTAGCCCTTGCGTGCGCCTTCGTCGTCCCATTCCTCGACGAACTGGCCGGCATCGAAATGCGGACGGCGGTAGCACTTGTCGTGAATGCGCTGCGAATAGAACATCTTCGGACGACCCTGACGGTCGAGTTCCGGCAGCTTGCCGAAGGTGGTGATGTAGGTGACGACGCCGGTCATGACCTCGGCAATGGGGGGACAGCCGGGAACCTTGATGATCGGCTTGTCGCGGATGACCTTGTCGATCGGGGTAGCCTGGGTCGGGTTCGGCTTGGCGGCCTGCACACAACCCCAGGAAGCGCAGGCGCCCCAGGCGATAACGGCGAAGGCGTCTTCGGCCATCCACTTCAGTTTTTCGACGAAGGGCCGGCCGCCGTCGATGCAGAACATGCCGTCCTCGTTGAGCGGCGGGTTGCCTTCAACGGCGAGAATGTACTTGCCCTTGTACTTTTCCTTGGTCTCCTCGAGGATCGCTTCAGCCTGATGACCGGCGGCAGCCATGATCGTGTCGTCGTAGTCGAGCGAGATCATCGACAGGATGACGTCCTTGACCAGCGGATGGGCCGAGCGGATGAAGCTCTCCGAACAGCAGGTGCATTCCAGCCCGTGCATCCAGATGACCGGAACGCGTTCCTTGGTTTCCAGCGCCTCGGCCATGGCGGTTGCAGCTCCCGGACCGAAGCCCAGGCTCGCGGCCGTCAGGCTGCAGAATTTGGTGAAGCTGCGCCGGGTAATCCCCTGGCGGCGAATGACGTCATAGAAAGTTTCAGCAGTTGCCATAAGTATCCCTCCGGCAGTTCCATTCCGTGGCCGCGCCGTTCGAACTCATCGCGGCTGCGTCAAAGCAACGCACAGCAAGAAGCGGACCACTTTGGACGCGTTCGAGATTTTTCCGGCTATGGACCTGATATAATTGCGTTATTTCATGACAAAGAGTCGCAGGAAATACGCGCTGCCGCAGAGGACATGAAAAGCAGCATTACACCGCTGCAAGCCGTGTTGTCGGATAATTACCGCCTGACCATCGTCAATGGGCGGTGCAGACCATGCAGGGATCGAAGGAGCGGATGACATGCTGCAATGCGGCCGACTTCGCGCCGAGGCCGCCGGTATCGAGACCGGCCAGCGCACCTTCGAGCGGCCCGGGAACACCCGCGGCATCGCGCGGCGAAAAGTTCCAGGTGGTGGGGGCGATGATCTGGTAGCGCTCGATCCGGTCCGAGCGCACGGCCATCCAGTGGCCGAGCGCACCACGCGCCGCCTCCACCAGACCGACGCCGCTTGCCTCTTCCGGCAAGGCGAAATGGCTGCAGAATTCGTCCTTCAGCCGAAGCTGGCGGAGCCATCCCTGCATGCTGTAGACGAGGAGCGCCGTTTCAATCAGTCGCGCGACGACACGCGTTCTGACGGAAGTGCCCCCGTCGCGGGCGATCAACGCCTGAACAAGCGGATGTCCCGCCACCGCAAGCCGCGCGGCAGCGCCGGTCTCCACCGGAAACCCGTCCAGCCTCGGAGCCTTGGCCCAGGAATAGGCCCCTTCCTTTTCCGCAACGGGAATGGTTTCGGCGTCCCATGGCCGGTCGCCGGTCCGCACGAACCACGAATGGGCGACATCCTCGGAGATGCCCTCGATATCGAGCGCCGAGACCGTACCGTCCGCCTGCATGACACCCGCCGGAAGCAGTGAGCTTTCCGCCGTGTGATAGGCGCCGTAGGACAGGAGCTTGCCCGGCCCCTTGCCAAGCCGCGAAAGCGTCAGATCGTCGGCCAGCCTCAGGAAGAAGCGGAAGTCTCCGCCGGGTTCCTGCGCATAGGCGTCCAGTTCTTCCGGCGTCTCCATGGCAAGCATCTGCTCCAGTGGCGCGCCATAGAGCGTCTGCGCGAGGAAGACCTCGAACTCTCCCAGAAGGGTCGCCAGTTGCACCCGCTCCCCGACGTCGATCGCGCGCGTCGTGCCGCCGGGCTGGATGGCGAGCGAATGCGGCCACTTGCCGGCGATCACGCCCATGACCTCCAACAGCCGCTTGCGCATCGGCAGAAACTGCGCCGAACCGCCGCCGCTCACCGCCTTGAAGCGCTCCACGGCATGGCCGAACCAGCCTCTGGCGGCATATTCGTCGCGGGCGAAATCGGGCATGAAGAACAGGTAGAAATGGGTGAGATGGTCGGCAATGTTTTCCGCCGCATGGGCCAGGTTGGTGGCGAGATACCCGTTCGCAGCTGCCCGGCCGCCGGCAAGATTGCGCAACGCCGTGGCCGCAGCAACCGACTGCGACACCGAACAGATGCCGCAGATACGCGGTGCGATCACCAGCGCGTCCAGCCCCGGACGCCCGCTTAGCATCTGCTCGAAGCCACGATAAAGCGTCGTAGTGACCTCGGCCTTTTCGATCACGCCGTCCTTGATGTCGAGCGCAACCTCGAGATCACCCTCGATGCGATTGAAGGGACCGGCAACGACGCGGCTCATTCGCCTGATTTCCCGTTGCGCTTGGGGTCGAGGATGACGCGGTCGGAGGTGGCGTTTTCACGCACGCGATCCGGCGTTGCCGACTTCGACAGCGCAGCCAGCGCCACGAACCATGCTTTCGGCATGTCGAGCGGCAGGCCGACCGGAATACCGCCCACCTTCGGCGTCTCGAGAAAACCGGTCGTGCCCTCGAAACCGGGCGAGGTGCAGGCGATGCAGGAAAAGCCGCCATGGGTGCAGGAACCGCCGCCGTTCCAGCCGCGCTGGTTGCAGTCGCCGACCGCCTGCGTCGCCTTGCAGCCGAGATGTTCCATCAGACAGCCGAGATCTGACAGCTTCTCGGCGCTCGCTTTGAACTCGTAATATTCATTGCGCTCGCAGCCGTGATGGGCCAGCGTCTTGGCGTAGAACTTCGGCCGGCCCAGACTGTCGAGGTCGCGTTCGTCGAAATCGCCCATCTGCAGGCCGACGATGGTTTCCATGATCCAGCCCGGATGCGGCGCGCAGCCGGCGACATTGATTACCGGCAGGCCGGCAAGCGAACGATAGTCGCCACCGAGCGCGCCCCCGGAAAGAGAGCCCTCATATTGCAGCCCGCAGGCCTCCGTCGGGTCGGGCGCCGAAGCATGAATGCCGCCATAGGACGCACACGTTCCGACCGCCAGACAGTACTGCGCGTGCGGCGCAAGCCGGGTCACCCATTCCAGCATTGTACGTCCCGTTCCCGCCAGACGGTTAAACAACCCGCTGCCATTGGGTCCACGCAGGATCGATCCTTCGATGCACAGGAAATCGAGCGGTGTCCGGCCCTCAGCCACTGCCTCGAGGATCTCGATGGCCTCGACACCGCTCTCTTCGCTCAAGGAAGGATGCCACAGCAGTTCGATGCCGAACGACTTGAGTTCACGAGCCCAGCCCTGCGCGCCATTGTCCAGCACAGACATCGTGCATCCGCCGCAACTGCCGGCTTGCAGCCACAGCAGCGTCATCGGTCGCTTGTCTTTTGTCATTCCGGCAAACATGATGGCGGAATGTCGCATCCCGGCACGAAGCGGTCAACCGGCGTTCGAGACGCCGGCTCGCGCATTCCGGGGCTGCCGGATTTCGATCCGGCAATCCATTAGCTTTCCCACGAAAACCAAGCTCGACCGGAAAGCAGACGCCTTGCTTAGCGAGTGACGTCGATGACGACGCGGCCGCGAATCTGGCCGGCGATGATAGCGTCGGCGAGTTCGGGAAGCTTCGACATCGGCTCGACCGTGGTGAGCGCCGAGAGATGCTTGATATCGAGTGATTCCGAAAGGGTCTGCCAGGCTCGCACGCGCTTCGCCATCGGAGCCATGACGGAATCGACGCCGAGCAGGGCAACGCCGCGCAGGATATGCGGCAGAACCGTCGCCGGCAGATCCGCACCGCCGGCAAGACCGCAAGCCGCGACACCGCCTCCATAGACCGTCTGTGCCAGAACATTGGCAAGTGTGGTCGAACCGACGCTGTCCACCGCACCGCTCCAGCGCTCCTTCTGCAACGGCCCGCCCTTCTCGGAAAGGCTCGCGCGATCGATGAAAGCGGAAGCGCCGAGCGAGGCGAGATAGTCATGGGTTTCGGGACGTCCGGTGGACGCGGTCACCTTGTAGCCCCGCGCCGCCAGAAGACTGATCGCGACCGAACCGACGCCACCGGCAGCACCGGTCACCAGCACTTCGCCCTCACCCGGCTTGATGCTGCCCCAGTCCTCGAGCGCGTTGACACAGAGCGCCGCCGTATAACCGGCGGTTCCGATAGCCATCGCCTGTTCGAACGAAAACGTCTCCGGCAGAGGGATCAACCATTCCGGCTTCAGCCGCTGGAAGCGCGAATAGCCGCCCCACTCCGTTTCGGAAAGACCGAAGCCGTTGACGACGACCTTGTCGCCGGCCTTCCACAGCGGCGAACGGGATTCGACGACCGTACCCGCGAGATCGATGCCAGCCACCAGCGGCATGCGACGCGCAATGCGGCCCTTGCCGGAGACAGCAAGGCCGTCCTTGTAGTTGAGCGTCGAAAACGCGATCTCGACCAGCACATCATTGTCAGGCAGGTCGGACAGGGAAAGTTGACGGAATTCCGGCTTTGGCTTTCCATCCACGGCATCGATGACGATCGCGGTAAAGGTTTCGGTCATGATAGGGTAATGCTCCTGGCCTTGGATGATGATGGTGTTTGAATTCACGCCGGCGCGTTGCCGGCGGAAGCCGCACGGCTTTCGCGTGCCGAAACAGCTGTCGCGTAGGACTGGCTGACATAATCGAGAAGAGCGCCGAGTGCAGCAATCGCGCGGTCGGCATCCCTGAGACGGACGGCTTCGAGAATCTCCCGGTGGAAGTCCGCAACCTGACGGCGCTCCCTAACCCGGAAGACGATCATGTTGGTGACCGGAATGAAGGACTCGATGACGGTATACATCATCAGCTTCAGCGGCCCATTGCCGGTCGAATCCACAAGCGCGCGATGGAAGCGCACGTCGGACGCACAGAAATCCTCGTCGCTGATCGTTTCGTCTTCCTGAACCCGGATCTCGTCTTCCATCAGCGCAAAATGCTCGTCGCTGCGGTTCTCGACCGCCAGCCGGCAGCAGATCGTTTCGGTTTCCCGGCGCGCCACGACGATCTCGTCGATGTCGAAGGCGCCGACGCCCACCAGCAGCGTCGCAGCACCCGTGATCGCCTTGGAAAGGCCTTCCGGGTCCGGCCGCTTGACGAAATTGCCGCCAGTCGGGCCGCGTTTGGAATGAATGAGGTTCTGGGCGGCAAGTCGCTTCAGCGCCTCGCGCACCGTCGGGCGGGAAATCCCGAAGCTGCGCGCAAGCTCTTCCTCGCTCGGCAGCCGCTCGTCGATCTTCAACCGTCCATCCATGATCGCCGACCGGATATTGTCGGACACCTGCTTGGCGATGCCCGTTCGCACGACCTCGTCATATTTCAGGATCATTACCCGTCTCCCCTTGATTTTTGCGAGCATGCCATGATTGCCGAGGGAACACCATAGCCTTTTAAATATAGGTTTGACAAATATCGGAACCTGTATAACGATGCCCCTAACCATTCAGGGGAACAACAAAAAATGAATAGCGGGACGGGCCCAGACCCGGCCGTTGGCGACGTGCGCCCGGCGACCAGCGATGCCAAGGAGGCGAAGCTCTCGGCGTTGATCGGAGCGCTTTCGGCACGCCTCGACCAAGGCGCATTGCTGATGGGCAACGATGTCGGTGACGGCTATTGCGGCGACGCCACGGACGAACGCGGCCCTCGCCCGGCTCTCTTATTGAGACCGCGTGATACGGCAGACGTTTCCCTCATTCTCTCCACCTGCAATGACCTCGGCCAGCCTCTGGTGATCCAGGGCGGCAGAACCGGCCTTTCCGGCGGCGCGCGCCCCTGCGAGGGCGAGGTGTCGCTTTCGCTGGAGCGCATGACTCGTCTCGAGAATGTCGACCTGCGGGCCGGAACGGTCGTCGTGGAAGCCGGCGTCACCATGCAATCGGTTCAGGAGGCGGCGGAAGAGGCCGGTTTCCTGTTCGGCGTCGATATCGGCGCGCGTGGCTCCTGCACTGTGGGCGGCAACATCGCCACCAATGCCGGCGGTATTCGCGTCCTGCGCTATGGCATGTACCGCGCCCAGGTCCTCGGGCTTGAAACGGTCCTGCCGGATGGCTCGGTGCTCTCCTCGCTCAAGGGACTGCCCAAGGACAATTCCGGCTATGACCTCAACCAGTGCTTCATCGGCTCCGAGGGCACGCTCGGCGTCGTCACCAAAGCCTGCCTCCGCCTGCATCCGCTGCCGCCGCTGCAGGTCAACGCGCTCTGCTCGCTGCCGTCGCTTGCAGCCGCCCAGGCGCTGCTTGCGCGTCTTCGCCAGGAGCTCGGCCCGCTGCTCTCCGCCTTCGAGGTGATTTTTCCCGAGGTTTATGCGGGGGTGGCCGCCGGCGGTTTCGCCACGCCGCCGCTTCCCGTCGGCGCCGGCCTCTATGCCCTCGTCGAGATACAAGGACAGGACGAGAGCGAGAACCACGAACGCTTCGCCGCAACACTGATGAGCGCGGTCGAGGCCGGCCTTGTGGATGACGTGGTCGTGTCGCAATCGCCCCGGGACTACCGCGGCCTATGGGCGCTTCGCGAAGCCTGCAGCGCCTTCATCTTCAGCATGGACAGCATGGTCGGCTTCGACGTCAGCATCCCCTTGGCCCGCATGCAGGATTTCCTGACCGATGCGGCCGTCCGCCTGCTTGCGATAGACGGCTCCGCTCGCCCCTATGTCTTCGGCCATCTTGGTGACGGAAACCTGCACTACATGGTCAGGACGGATCGTTACGAGGACATCGCCGATGCCGTCTTCGCGGTCGTTGCCGAAACGGGCGGAGCCATTTCCGCCGAACACGGCATCGGGCTCGACAAGAAGAAATGGCTGCCGCTGGTGCGCAGCGCCTCCGAGATTGCCGCCATGCGCCGCATGAAACACGCATTCGACCCCAATCTCATCCTCAATCCGGGTCGCGTCTTCGACATGGAGACCGAAGCCGCTGGAAAGGCCGCAAGATGAACCTTCCCGTCGCTCCGTCGCGCATTGCCGCCAGCCACCAGATCAACGAGAGCATCGACCTCGACGACCGCTACCGGCTGGAGGAAGGCCGCATTCTCGTCTCCGGCACCCAGGCCCTCGTCCGCCTGCCGATGATCCAGCGCGAGCGTGACCTCGCCGCCGGCCTCAATACGGCGGGATACGTCTCGGGCTACCGCGGTTCTCCCCTTGCCGGCTTCGACCGGGAAATGGTCAAGGCGCGCAAATATCTCGAAAAGGCGCATGTCAAGTTCCAGCCCGGCCTGAACGAAGACATGGCGGCAACCGCCGTGTGGGGCACGCAGCAGACCGGCATGTTCAAGGGCAACCGCTACGACGGCGTCTTTTCCATGTGGTACGGCAAAGGCCCCGGCGTCGACCGCAGCATGGACGTCATCCGCCACGCCAATGCGGCCGGCACCAGCCAGCATGGCGGCGTGCTGCTTCTCGTCGGCGACGATCATGGTGCGGCCTCCTCCACCCTGCCCCATCAGAGCGAGCACAATCTGATCTCCGCCATGGTGCCGCTGCTTTCGCCGGCAGGCATTGCCGAATATATCGATTACGGCCTCTACGGCTGGGCCATGAGCCGCTATTCCGGCGCGTGGATCGGCTACAAGTGCCAGACGGAAATCGTCGAATGCACGGCGACGGTGGAGATCGGCCCTGGCCGTCCCTCGATCATCCTTCCCACGGACGGCCCCGCACCGGGAGAACTGTCGCTACGCTGGCCCGATGGCCCGCACGCGATGGAATTGCGGCTCGAGCGCAAGATCGAGGCCGTGAAGGCCTTTGCACGCGCCAATAATCTCGACCGCCGTTCCGGCGCACCCTCGCGCGGCCGGCTCGGCATCGTCTCGACCGGCAAGTCCTGGCTCGATCTCCTCGGCGCGGTCGCGGCATTGGGCCTGAGCGAAGGCGATCTGGAACGGCTCGGCATCGGCCTCTACAAGGTCGGCCTGACATGGCCGCTGGAGCCGGAAGGCATCTCCCGCTTCGCGCTGGATTTCGACGAGATTTTCGTCGTCGAGGAAAAGCGACCGGTGATTGAGGAACAGTTGAAGGCCCTGCTCTTCAACCTGCCCGCCGACCGGCGTCCGCGCGTTTTCGGCAAGACCGGCGATGCAGGCGAACGGCTGCTGCCCTCGATCGGGGAAATCTCCATGGTCTCGGTCGCCCGCGCGCTGGTCCAGCGCCTCGGCGGCAGGCAAGGCCCGCTCGGTCCGGCCGCACTGCGGCTCGAGGAGATCACCAGCGCTTTCGCCGATGACACCGCGGCCCTCAAGCGTGAACCCTATTTCTGTTCGGGCTGTCCGCACTCCATCTCGACGCGCATTCCCGATGGCAGCCGCGCCACGACCGGTATCGGCTGTCATATGATGATTATCGGCGTCGAGGACCGCAATACATCGACCTTCACCCAGATGGGCGGCGAAGGCGGTGCGTGGATCGGCCTTTCGCCCTTCACCGACGAGAAGCATATCTTCGTCAACATGGGCGACGGCACCTATTTCCATTCCGGCCTTCTCGCCATCCGGGCGGCCATCGCCGCCAAGGTCAACGCCACCTACAAGATCCTGTTCAACGATGCTGTCGCCATGACCGGCGGGCAGCGTCACGACGGCGAACTCAGCGTTCCCGCCGTCGTCGACCAGATGCTGGCCGAAGGTGCGCGTCGGGTCGTGGTCGTGGCGGAAAATCCCGATGCCTGGATCGGCCGCCTGCCGCGTGAAGTCTCCATTCATCCGCGCGATGAACTGGATGCCGTGCAGCGCGACCTGCGGGAAACCGAGGGCGTGACGGCACTGATCTACGATCAGGTGTGCGCCGCCGAAAAGCGCCGCCGCCGAAAACGGGGAGCCTTCCCGGTATCCGACAAACGCGCCTTCATCAACGAGCTCGTTTGCGAAGGCTGCGGCGACTGTTCCGCCGTATCCAACTGCATTTCGATCGAGCCGAAGGAGACCGAATTAGGACGCAAGCGTCGGATCAACCAGTCGAGCTGCAACACCGATCTTTCCTGCATCAAGGGCTTCTGTCCGAGCTTCGTCACGGTCGAGGGCGGCAAGATCCGCAAGCCTGCGGGCCGCGCGGCAAGCATCGACGCCTCAAACCTGCCGCTGCCTGTTATCGAGGCCGATCTCGGCCAGCCCTACAACATGTTGCTCGCCGGCATCGGTGGCACCGGTGTCATCACGGTCAGCGCCATACTGTCGATGGCAGCCCATATCGACGGCCTCGCCGTGCTGACGCTCGACCAGACCGGACTTGCGCAGAAGAACGGCGCCGTCGTCTCTCACCTTCGCATCGCCGCCAATCCCGAGGCGCTGAACACCGTACGCATCGGCCCCGGCGAAAGCGATGTCGTGCTGGGCTTCGACGTCGTGGTATCAGCCGGTCGCACCGCGCTTCCGACCTTCGTCAAGGGCCGTACCCGCGCCGTCATCGACGATCATTTCGCCCCGACCGCGGCCTTCGTGCAGAACACCGCAATCGACCTTCGTCAGGAAGTCACGCTGCGCGCGCTGAAGAAGGCGGCCGGCGAGGACGCCCTCGCACTGGTGCCGGCAACGACGGCAGGAACCGCACTGCTCGGCGATGCCATCGCCGCCAACATGCTGCTGCTCGGCAATGCCTGGCAGCGCGGGCTGATCCCGATCAGCCTCGATGCCATCCAGCGCGCCATCGAACTCAACGGCACCGGCATCGTGATGAACCGCGCAGCCTTCGATTGGGGCAGACGCCTCGCCGTCGAGCCCGATGCGGTTGCCAAGACCGTAGGCCTCTCGCAGGAAGCGCGCGAGGCGGAAACCCTCGACATGCTGATCGACAAGCGCGCCGCCTTCCTGACCGACTATCAGGACGCGGCTTATGCCCGGCGTTATCGCACGCTGGTGGAACGGGCGCGCACCGCGGAAGCTGCCCTCGGCGGCAAGGGCGAATTCGCCGAGGCCGTTGCCCGTAATGCCTTCAAGCTGATGGCCTACAAGGACGAATACGAAGTGGCCCGGCTGCATCGCGATCCATCCTTCGCCAAAGCGATTTCCGAACAGTTCGAAGGCGATTTCCGCATCCGCCATCATCTGGCGCCGCCGCTTCTGTCGCGCCGCATCGATGCGCGCACCGGCCGGCCGGCAAAGATCGCGCTCGGCGCATGGATCGGCCCGGTCTTCGGCATCCTCGCAAAGCTGAAGGGCCTGCGCGGCACCCGTTTCGATCCCTTCGGACGGACGGAGGAGCGTCGGATGGAACGCCGGATGATCGAGGATTATGCGGCGCTTATCGAGGAACTCTCCGCAAACCTTTCCCGGGCGGGCCTGAACGCCGCCGTCGAGATCGCCGGCCTGCCGGACATGGTGCGCGGCTTCGGACCGGTGAAGCTTGAAAGCGCCGGCCGATACGAAGCGCGCAAGAGCGAACTGATCGGACGCTGGCGCAGTGAAGCGCCGCTTTCCCGGACGGCATGAAGAGGAGGCGTCGAGGATGAAACTGGTACCGAAGGACAAGCCCATGGCTGAGAAAATCATCATCGACACCGATCCGGGTCAGGACGACGCCTTTGCGATTCTGCTGGCGCTTGCCAGTCCCGAGGTGGACCTGCTGGGCATCACCACGGTCGCCGGCAATGTTCCGCTGAGCCTCACCCACCGCAATGCGCGGCAGGTGCTGGAACTCGCGGGCCGCTCGGAAGTCCCCGTTTTCGCCGGCTGCGCGAAACCAATGGCCGTGCCGCTGGTCACCGCCGAACATGTACACGGCGCGACCGGACTTGACGGCGCCGAACTGCCGGAACCCGTCATGCCGCTGCAGGATCGCCATGCTGTCGACTTCATTATCGATACGCTGATGAAGGAACCTGAGGGGTCCGTGACGCTCTGCCCGCTCGGCCCTCTCACCAATATCGGCACAGCACTGACAAAGGCCCCGGAAATCGCCTCGCGCATCCGTCGCATCGTCCTGATGGGTGGAGGCCTGTTCGAAGGCGGCAACATCACGCCTGCCGCGGAATTCAACATCTTCGTCGATCCGCAGGCCGCCGCAATCGTCTTCGCCTCCGGCGTCCCGATCGTCATGATGCCGCTCGACGTGACCCACAAGGTGCGCACGACGCGCGAACGGGTGGAGCGTATCCGCGCTCTGGACGGTGAGTTCGGCGCGGTGACGGCCGGCTGGCTCGATTACTTCGAGCGTTTTGACGAGGAAAAATACGGAACCGACGGCGGCCCGCTGCACGATCCGAACGTGATTGCCTACCTCATCCGGCCGGACATCTACGACGGCCGCCTTTGCAACGTCGAGATCGAGACCGAATCCGAACTGACCAAGGGCATGACCGTGGTCGACTGGTGGAAGGTCAGCGGCCGCCCGGCCAATGCCCTTTTCATCCGTGACGTCGACGACGCGGCATTCTTCTCGCTCCTGACGGAGCGTCTGGCGGTGCTGGCATCCGCGACATCCGTTGCGCCGCGCCAGCGGGTCGGCGCATGAGCCGAGGCAAAGAGGGAGCGGTGCCGAAATCTGCCGGACACCGCCCCAAAAACCGGCCTTCGGGGGATGAGAAGGCCGGGGGAAGCCTGGAGCATTTCCAGCAAAAATGCATCACGGTTTTGCGTCCGGAAATGCGTAAAAACAAAGATATAGAGCGTTTTCGCGTTTCAGGGAAAAGCGGAAATGCTCTAGTCGTCCAATCCCTTGAACGGGGCGTCGCGTACCTCGAGATATTCCTTCAGGGACATCTTGCCGAGATTGGCCATCCATTCCTGACCCTTGCGGCTGACGTGAAGTGCGGCAATCGCATGCACGTTGTAGTCCATCGAGGTCATCAGGCCGGCAGCGATCTGCTGGTTGTTGATCGAGGCCTTGGCATGCTTGATCGCCGGGACCGGCATGCGCGCCAGCTTGCGGGCAAGGTTTTCGGTCTTTTCCTTGAGCTCGGCGGCCGGCACGATCTTGTTGATCAGATGCATCCGCAGCGCTTCCTCGGCATCGACGACATCGCCGGTATACATCAGGTAGCGAACGTCGCGGGTGGCCATGAGCCAGGGCATGAACAGCGATGGCGGACCGGAATTGTGGCGCACTTCCGGCTCGCCGAACCTGGCGGTGTCGGCAGCGATCGCAAGATCGCAGGCCATCATCAGTTCGAGAGCGCCGGCAAGCGCATAACCGTTGACGGAAGCAATGACCGGGATCGGCGCCTTCCAGATATTGAGGAGCGCCTGGGTGTTCTCACCCATGTCGGCATGCCAGTCCTCGATGTCGACGTCGTAATCGGCACCCTGCAGATCGTAGCCGGCGGAAAACGCCCGGCCGGCGCCCGTGATCACCAGCGCGTTGATATCCGGGTCCGCGACGGCCGCAGCCACGGCGGCGTCGATTTCACGGATCGCCGTCTTGTTCATCGCATTCAGCTTGTCAGGACGGTTGAGGGTGATGGTCGCGAACTTGTCGGTCGCGTCCTTCTCGAAAAGGATGGTCTCGAAAACAGGCATGTCGCTCATGGGGGCGTTCCTTTCGTGAAATCTCTAGCGGCCGACAGCGAGCGCGCTGATGGCGACGGCAATCCTTGCCGCAAGCGCGGCGTTGTTCATCACCAGCGCGATATTCGCCTTGAGGCTGCGGCCCTCGGACAGTTCGTTGATCCGTGCAAGCAGGAAGGGCGTCACGTCCTTGCGGGTCACGCCACGCTCTTCGGCCTCGGCGAGAGCATCGGCAATCGTTGCGTTGATGAAGGCCGGATCGAGCGCCGCATCTTCCGGAATGGGATTGGCGATCAGGAGGCCCGTTCCCGAACCGAGCGTGTGGTGGCTGACGATGGCCTTGGCGATATCCTCGGCGCTATCGAGACGATGATCGGCCTTCTCGCCGCTGTCGCGGGTGAAGAAGGCGGGGAAGGCATCCGTGCCATAGGCAATGACCGGAACGCGTTGCGTCTCGAGGAATTCCAGCGTCTTCGGAATATCGAGGATCGACTTGACGCCGGCGCAGACGACGGCCGTGCCGGTTCGGCCGAGTTCGGTGAGGTCGGCCGAGATGTCGAAGCTCTCCTCGGCGCCGCGATGCACGCCGCCGACACCACCCGTAGCAAAGACCGGAATACCGGCAAGCTCGGCAATGCGCATGGTGGCCGAAACCGTCGTGCCGGCGGTGCCGCCGCGCGTCATTACAGCAGCCAGATCGCGGCCCGACGCCTTGACCGCACTCTTGTCGGCGGCAAGCGCGGCAAGCGTTTCGCGATCGAGGCCGGCATGCAGCTTGCCGCCGATCACGGCGATGGTCGCGGGCACCGCGCCGTTCGCCCGGATGGTGTCTTCCACCGCAATCGCGGTTTCCAGATTGGCCGGATACGGCATGCCATGGGTGATGATGGTCGATTCGAGCGCTACGACGGGACGGCCTTCAGCAAGCGCTGCGGCAACTTCGGCACTCATTTCGGGTTTCAGGAGAGGCATGATTTCAGATGTTCCTTTCAGTATGCAGGCGCGTCAGTCTTCGAGGCGATGAAGATTGGCCTCGATGAAATGCGCCGAAAGCGCGGGATGAACGCTGGTGGTACATTCGGTGGTCAAGGTGCCCATGAGGCTGCCGATGCGGGCCGCGCGGACGATATCGTCGCCAGAAATGATCCGGTTGAGCGTCGCCGCGATCATCGCGTCGCCCGCCCCGGTCATATCCACCGGTCGGGCCGGCACGGCTGCGAAGCTCGCAATCCCGTCCTGCGCGGCAACGGCAACGCCGGTGGAACCGAGTGTGACCACGGCTTCGGTGGCGCCCGCGGCCTGAAGCGCACGCGCGGCATCGCGCGCCTCATCCAGCGAAGCGCCGGATGCCGGCATCTGCCGGCCGAGGAAGGCGTAAGCCTCGGCAATGTTCATGAAGACGATATCAACGCCGGAAAGGTCCTTCGGCAGGCGGGCGACCTTCGGCGTCGAAACGGCATCGATCGCAAGCCTTGCGCGCGAACCGCGCTTGCGCACGATCAGCGCTTCGAGGGTTTCGGCCGGAAGGTTGCAGTCTGCAAAAATCCAGGTGGCCGAACCGATATGCGACCAGACGCGGTCGAGCACAGCCGGCTGGAACTCCTCGAAGATGGCCATGTCGGCAAGACCGAAGCGCAAAGCGCCGGTCGGTTCCAGCAGCGCCACGTATTCGGCGGTGCGGCCCCTGTCGCTGATCTGCACCTGGCTGACATCGACGCCCCGCTCACGCAGGTGACCGAGAATCTCCCGGCCCGGCTCGTCATTGCCGATGATCGAGATGAAGCTCGTTTCCGTACCGAGCAGGGCAAGGTTTTCCGTCACGTTGCGCGCCACGCCACCGCTGGTGCGCGATCCCTGAACGGGATTGGAGGTATCCTCCACCAGCGGATCGAGAGCGCGGTACTTGCGGTCGAAGACGGCGCCGCCAAGGCAGGCAACGCGTCGTGCCGCCGGCAGCACATAGCCGCGACCGAGAATGTAGCCCTTCTGAATGAGCTGGACGATATGCGCGGCAACGGTAGAGCGCGCCAGCCCCATCATGGTGGCGATCTCCTGCTGCCCGGCAAAGGGATTGGCCTTCACCAGCTCCAGAACCGCGCGTTCCTGCTCTCCGAGTTCTTCCATCCTTGCCCGACCGCGTTTTTCGAAAAATTGCTGTTATCGGGATATGGACAACAACAGATGTTTTTGTCAACATCTGTTTACAAAAGGAGCGACGACCAAGATCGCTCCGTGCCAGAGGGAAATCGTCGTCATGCAGCGTGAAACAACGCCACAGGTCTCTGAACAGACCATTCCGGTCATCGATGTCGCTCCGTTCATCGCGGGAGGCGAAGGCGCTTCGGAGGTGGTTCGCCAGCTCGAAACGGCAGCGCGCGACACCGGCTTCTTCCTCGTCACCGGCCATGGCGTCTCACCGGAAATCACAAAGCGGCTCTACGATCTCGCCCGTTCGTTCTTCGATTTCCCGCAGGAATGGAAAGTCACGCAGGGCCGGACCACGGATCTCGACGGCGGCGTCGCATTCTCGCCCATCGCGGACGAGGCCCTTGCCGCAACGCTCGGCATCAAGACCCCCGGCGATTACAAGGAGAGCCTGAACTTTGGCCCCCGCCTCAAGGGTGGCTCGTGGCCCGACCAGCCGGCCGGTCTTCGGCAGGCCTTCATCGACTATTTCGGCGAAATGGAGCGACTGGCCTTTCATCTGCGCCGGGCATTCTGCGCGGCAATCGGCCTGCCGCCCGAATACTTCGAACCCTCCTTTGTCGATCACCTCTCGGCACTCCGGGTCATCAACTATCCGGAGCAGGAGGAAACCCCTCTTCCGGGCCAGATGCGCGCCGGCATGCATACGGATTACGGCTTCATGACCATCCTGCGTTCGGAAGCCTCCCCCGGCGGACTGCAGGTCCAGCGCCGCGACGGCGAGTGGCTGGATGCGCCCAATATCGAAGGCTCCTATGTGGTCAACATCGGCGACGCCTTCATGCGCTGGACGAATGACGAATGGGTCTCGACGCCGCACCGGGTGGCAAACCCGCCCGGCGATCGCAAGGGCAGCGCGCGGCGCCAGTCCATTCCCTTCTTCCTGAACCCCAACGCCGGAACCGTGATCGAATGCCTCGAACCCTTCACCCGGGGCGGCAAGGCCGCGAAATACGACCCGATCACCTACGGCGAATATATCGCGCTGAAAACCAGCCAGGCCTTTTCCAAGTCCTGACGGCAAAGGACGAAGCGAAATCCGCAATACGCATGCACTGAACGACCTGAACAACAAGGGGAACTGAAATGACGAATTTGACGAGACGCCAGACGCTTTCGGCGATGGCGGGACTTTCCGCCGCCGCCATGTTCGGCCTGCCGGCACGCGCTCAGGAAAAAACCCTGGTGGTGCCGACGCTGGGCGGCGCCTGGGAACAGTTCTGGCGCAGCACGCTCGCCCCGGCCTTCACCGCCAAGAGCGGAGCCGCGGTAACGCTCGACGCCGGCAACGGCCGCGTCTGGAGCGCCAACCTGCGCGCCGCCGGCGTCGACAAGCCGCCCTATTCGTTCCTGATGACCAACGAGGCCTTCGCCAACAGCCTGCGCAAGGAAGGCTTCTTCGAGAAGCTCAACCTCACCAAACTGCCGAACTATGCCGACCTCTACCCGCTCGCCAGGAAGACCGACGACTGGGGCGCGGTCGCCATGGTGTCGCCGATCGGCCTTGCCTACCGCACCGACCTCGTGTCCACGCCGCCGAAGGGCTGGAAGGACCTGTGGGAGAACCCGGAATTCAAGGGTCGCATCGGCCTCTACAATTTTGCCAACACCGCCGGCAAGATGGAGCTGATGCTCTTCTCCAAGATCTTCGGCAAGGACCAGTATGACGTCGACGCCGGCTTCAAGGCGCTCGAAAACCTCGGCTCCGTGATCCAGGCGGACTTCAACCTCTCCACCGGCATCGCCGCCGGTGAATTCGTCGTCGCTCCCTTCGACTTCGGCGAGGTCGCTCGCCTCCGCAAGCAGGGCCTGCCGATCGATATCGTCGTGCCGGAGGAAGGCATGCTGATGTTCGACCAGACGCTCAACATCCTCGTCAACGCACCGGAGAAGGAACTCGCCTACGAATACGCGAACTTCATGCTGTCGCCGGAAGCCCAGACCCTGCTGATGAAGGAATTCTTCGTCTCGCCGACCAATGCCAAGGTCGTGGTTCCCGACGACCTGAAGGCCGACGTGCCGATCTCGGGCGCCCAGATGGACAATATTCTGACCTGGGACTGGGAATTCATGAACGGCAAGCAGGCCGAATTCGCCGAGACCTGGGCGAAGACCGTCAAGTAATATTGCCGGAAGGACGGGCGGTGCGGCAGCGTATCCCCGTCCCCATGCATGCCAGGCCGGCAATCCCTCCGCCGGCCTGGATTTTCGACATCGAGGCATGCCTGCGCTTTTCTTTCGCGGGCCATAGGGAAAGTTGAACACCATGACAGAGGTTAGCATCGAGCGGCTGACCAAGGACTACGGCAGCTCACGCGCCGTGGACGGGATCTCCATCCGCATCGGCGAGGGCGAGTTCGTGTCGCTGCTGGGACCATCCGGTTGCGGCAAGACCACGACGCTGAAGATGATCGCCGGTTTCGAGGATGTCTCGAGCGGCGCGATCCGCTTCGACGGCAAGGATGTCGTGCACGTTCCCGCCGAAAAGCGTGATATCGGCATGGTGTTCCAGAACTACGCGCTGTTTCCGCACATGACGGTTGCCGGCAATCTCGCCTTCGGGCTGGAGATGCGCAAGGTGCCGAAGGCCGAGATGCGTGACCGCATCGCCAAGGTGCTCGACATGGTGCAGCTGTCGAGCCATGCCGACCGCTATCCTCGCCAGCTTTCCGGCGGCCAGCAGCAGCGCGTGGCGCTCGCCCGGGCTCTCGTCATCGAGCCGAAGATCCTGCTACTCGACGAACCGCTCGCCAACCTCGACGCCAAGCTGCGCGAGGAAATGCGCGTCTTCATACGTGATATCCAGCGCCGCGTCGGCATCACCACCGTCTACGTCACCCACGACCAGGCTGAGGCGATGACCATGTCCGATCGCGTGGTCGTGATGTTCGGCGGCCGGATCGCCCAGTGCGGCAGTCCTTCGGATATCTATGAGCGCCCCGCCAGCACCGAGGTGGCGAAGTTCGTCGGTCAGGTCAATCTCCTGCCCGCCTCGGTCGAGACTGTTTCTGGCAATGGCCGCTACGGTGTGACGAGCGCGCTCGGTCCCGCCGAAATCGCCTGCGACCGCGCGTTGAAGCAGGGAGAGACGATAACCCTAGCAGTCCGCCCCGAGGGCATCGAGATCGCCACCTCCCACGAAGGGACTGCGGCAACCGTTCTGTCCAGCTACTATTCCGGCAGCCTAATGGACTATCGCCTGAAGCTCGACGGCGGCACCGAAATCGACGTCCAGACCTTCCCGCGCCACCGTTTCGCCGATGGCGAACAGGTGAAGCTGATCGTCCCCTCCGACCGCTACTGGGTATTGGAGGCTGGCGCATGACGGAGGCTGGTTTCAGACGTCACGCCCCGCTTCTGCTGATCGCGCCCGCCGCCATCCTGCTCTTCGTCTTCATCCTGCTGCCCTATCTCACCATCGTCGTGATGAGCTTTCGCACGCCGGGACAGGGTGCACCTTACGGCGAAGGCTATACGCTGGCGAACTACATTCGCTTCCTGTCCGATACTTTCTACATCGGCCAGACGCTGAACACGCTGATGATCGGCTTCATCTGCACCATTGTCTGTCTCGTGCTCGGCTTTCCCGTTGCCTGGCAGCTTGCCCGTGGCAACTCGCGTTTTCGCGGCCTCGCCTATGGCATCGTGCTGTCGCCGCTTCTCGTCGGCATCGTCATCCGCAGCTACGGCTGGACGATCCTGCTCGGCAATAACGGCGTCATCAACCGCACTCTGATGAACCTCGGCATCGTCGATCGCCCGGTCGGCCTGATGTACAACACGCTCGGCATCGTGATCGCGCTGTCCCACGTATTCCTGCCCTTCATGATCCTGCCGATCATGAACGCAATTCAGGGCATCGATCCCTCGCTGGAATCCGCCGCCCGCTCACTCGGCGCCTCGAAGGCGACCATCTTCCGGCGCATCATCCTGCCGCTCGCCATGCCCGGCATCCAAGCCGGCTGCATCCTCACCTTCGTCCTGTCCCTGTCGGCCTATGTGACGCCATCCCTGATCGGCGGCTCCAAGGTAAAGACCATGGCTGTCTCTGTCGTTGATGCGCTCGTGGACACTTTCCAGTGGCCCTTCGGCTCCGCACTGGCCCTTGGCCTCGCCATCACCGGCGGTCTGATCGTCGTTGCCTTCTCGCTGGCGACCCGCATGAAATGGAAGGCGAACTGACATGTCCAAGCGCTTCTTCACCGTCTACTGCCTGTTCATCTACGTCTTCCTGCTGGCGCCGATCCTTGTGGTCGTCGGCGCTTCGTTCAACGCCGGCGCCTTCCTCACCTTCCCGCCGCAGGGCCTGTCGCTGAAATGGTACAACGTCTTCTTCCATAACGAGGTTTTCCTCCGGGCGATCAAGACGTCGCTGTGGGTGGCCGCCGTGTCGACGCTCATCTCCGGCGTGATCGGCACCATGGCGGCGATCTACTTCGTGCAGTTCGCCGGCCGGCTGAAGGAAGCGGTACGCATCACAATGATGGCGCCGCTGCTTCTTCCCGAAGTGTTGACCGCCATCGCGCTGCTGTTCTTCGTCTATACGATCGGCATCGGAACCCAGACCATGTTTGCCATGATCGTCGGGCATGTGCTGATTACCCTGCCCTTCGTGTTCATCAACGTTTCCACGTCGCTTGAAAGCTACGATACGGCATGGAGCATGGCGGCCCGCAGCCTTGGCGCCGGAGCATTCACCCGCTTCCGCCGCATCATGCTGCCGCTCATCAAGCCGGGCGTGATCGGCGGCTGCCTCTTCGCCTTCATCATCTCCTTCGACATCTTCACCATCTCGTTCATGCTGAAGAGCGTTGGAACGGCGACGCTGCCGATCCAGCTTTACGACTACCTGCGCACCAACTTCACACCGGAAGCAGCCGCCGTCTCCACGATCTCGGTCGTGCTGACGCTGGTCGTCGTGGTGGTGACCGAAAAGTTCCTCGGCCTCAGGATCCACCGCTTCTGATGGTTATAGAGCTCCAGTGACGCCCGAAACCGGGCGTCACTGAAGCTCGCAAATTTTTCTAGGCGCGACCGGCTACGGGGAAAACGCGATGATTGGCGATGCGGATCGAACCGCTCTGGCCCTGCGCGACATCCGTCATCGAGGGAACGCGCACTTCGAAGTGATCGCCGGCCGGCGTGCTGACGAGAAGATTGCGCTCGCCCGGCCGGTCCATGACCCGGTTGATGGTGACCGCAATGCCGTCATCTTCGGAGGAAGACCAACTGGCATCGGAGGGACGGAAGAACACTTCCGCCGGACCATCCGGCACGCCCGCGGCCTCCAGCGAAGTCGCGCCTTTCAGCACCACGCCGCCCACGACCTCAGCCGTGAACACGTTGGTATCCCCGAGGAACCGCATGACGAACGCCGAATTCGGGCTACGGCAGATATCCGTCGGGCTCGCTTCCTGCACGATCTTTCCTTCGTTCAGGATGACCACCCGGTCGGCAAGATCGAGCGCCTCTTCCTGATCGTGGGTCACGAAAAGGGTGGTGATGCCGAGTTGGTCATGGATCTCCCGAAGCCATTTCCTGAGATCGCGGCGCACCTTCGCGTCGAGCGCACCGAACGGCTCGTCGAGCAGCAGCACCTTCGGATCGACGGCGAGCGCACGGGCCAGCGCCACGCGCTGACGCTGGCCACCGGAGATCTGGCTGGGGAAGCGCCCGCCCAGCCCCTTGAGCCGCACCAGCCCCAGCAGTTCCTCGACACGTGCGTCGATCTCCTGCCGGCTCCGCTTCTTCGCCCGCGCCGTCGTCATGCCGAACGCGATGTTCTCGGCAAGCGTCATGTGCGGGAAAAGCGCGTAGTGCTGGAAGACGAAACCAACGCCACGGTCGCGAACCGGGATGCCCGTCGCATCCTGATCGCCGAAATGGATGGTGCCGCCATCGGCGAATTCGAGGCCTGCGACCATGCGCAGGATGGTAGTCTTGCCGGAACCGGAGGGACCAAGCAGCGCCACGAGTTCGCCGCTGGCGATATCCAGCGAAACACCATGCACGGCGCGGAAGGTGTCGAAGGTCTTGACGATGTTATCGAGCTGAATTCTCACGCGCTCTGCTCCTTGACGGTTTCGGCGGCAGGGACGGCGACACCCCGGCGGCTTGCGCCATGACGCTCAAGCAGAGCCTTGGCAATGATGGTGATGACGGCGATGACCGCCAGGATGGAGGCGGCGGCGAATGCGCCGGCCGTCTGGTAGTCGTGATAGAGCAGTTCGATATGCAACGGCAACGTGTTGGTCTGGCCGCGGATATTGCCCGACACTACCGACACCGCCCCGAATTCGCCCACGACGCGCGCATTGCAGAGCACGACGCCATAGAGCAGCGCCCATTTTATGTTAGGCAACGTCACCCGCAGGAATGTGCGGAAACCGGAAGCGCCGAGCGAGGTCGCGGCCTCCTCGAGATCCCTCCCCTGCGCCTGCATCAGGGGGATCAGTTCGCGTGCAACAAACGGCGCCGTCACGAACATCGAGGCCAGCACGATGCCCGGAAGCGCGAAGAGCACCTTGATGCCTGCATCCTGAAGCATCGGCCCGAACAGGCCCTGAAGACCGTAGACGAAGAGATAGCAGACGCCGGCGACGATCGGGGAGATGGAGAAGGGTATCTCGATCACCACGATCAGCAGGCGGCGCAGCGGAAAATCGAACTTGGTGATCGCCCATGCCGCGCAGACACCGAAGGCCGTGTTCAACGGCACTGCGATCAGGGCCGTCAGGACGGTCATCATGATGGCGCTGCGCGTATCAGGATGATTGACGGCAGCCCAGTAGACACCGGCTCCCTTCGAGAAAGCCTCCATGCCGATCACGATCAGCGGCGCGAGGATGAAGAAGGCGCCGATGACGAGCACCATGCCGATCAGCGTCCGGCGAACCGCCGGCGTATCGCCGACACGTGTGGGACGGGCGTTAGGAGAGTGTGACATCGCTCAGCCCCTCTCGGTGTAGCGCAATGCGCGATTCTGCAGCGCATTGGTGACGGCAAGCATGACGAATGCCGTGATGAGAAGGACCGAGGCAATCGCCGCCGCCGCCTGATAATCATATTCCTCAAGGCGGATGAAGACGAGCAGCGCGGTGATTTCGGTATGGAACGGCTGGTTGCCGGCGATGAAGATGATCGCGCCGAATTCGCCAAGGCTGCGGGCGAAGGAAAGCGACACCCCGGCAAGCAGCGCCGGCTTCAGCAAGGGCAGGATGACACGGGAAAACACCTCGCGATCCGTCCCGCCAAGCGACTGGGCGGCCTCTTCCAGCGCCGGATCGATTTCCTCCAGCACCGGCTGGACCGTGCGGACGATGAACGGCAGGCTGGTGAAGGCCATGGCGATTACAATGCCGATCGGAGTGTAGGCGACCTGTATCCCAAGCGGATCAAGGAAGCCGCCAAACCAGCCGCCCGGCGCAAACAACGTCGTCAGCGAAATACCGGCAACGGCGGTCGGAAGTGCGAAGGGCAGATCGATGATGGCATCGACGATCCGGCGTCCCGGAAACCGGTAGCGCGACAGCACCCAGGCGAGCGCCAGTCCGAAGAACAGGTTGAAGGCAGTTGCAACGGCTGCGCAGAAAACGGTAACGCGATAGCTGGCGACGGCGCGCGGAGACGAGATGATCGCCCAATAGTCATACGGACCGAGGCTCGCCGCCTTGAACACCAGCGCGATCAGCGGCAGGACGATGATCAGCGCGACATAGAACAGCGTCACGCCGAGCGACAGATGGAAACCGGGCAGGACGCGATGTTTCAAACGACAGCCTCTTCAAACATAAAATAGCCCGGCGGCCGAAGCCGCCGGGTCAATAATAAGATTTTGCGTTTTTTCCTTAACGCTGCCCGTAAAGCTCGTCCAGCAGGCCGCCCGAGGCGAAATGCGTTTTCTGGATATCGCTCCAGGAACCGAAGACATCCTCGACCTTCGCAAGCTCGACCGGCGGGAACTCGCTCTTGAATGCGGCGCTTACTTCGGGATCGTTCACCCGGTTGCCGTTTTCGGCAAGAATGCGCTGACCTTCCGGCGTGTAGAGGAAGTCGAGATAGGCCTTGGCCAGATCACGCGTTCCACGCGCATCGACAACCTTGTCGACGATGGCGACCGGAAACTCGGCCAGCAGGCTGGAAGGCGGGGTTACCGCTTCGAGCTTGTCCTTGCCGAATTCCTTCACGATGCCACGCGTCTCGGCTTCGAACGTGACGAGCACGTCACCGACATTGCGTTCCACGAAGGTGGTCGTGGCGGCACGTCCCCCGGTATCAAACACCGGAACGTTGTTGAACAGCTTGGTGATGAATTCCTTCACCTTGGCCTCGTCGCCACCATAGGCCTTTTTCGCGAAAGCGGTCGCGGCAAGATAGGTGTAGCGGGCATTGCCCGAGGTCTTCGGGTTCGGGAAGATGACCTTGACGTCGTCACGGATGAGATCGTCCCAGTTCTTGATGTTCTTCGGGTTGCCCGCACGGACGACGAAGGCCGGGAAGGAGTAATAAGGCGAAGCGTTGTTCGGGAAATCCTTCTGCCAGTCGGCAGAGACGAAACCGCCCTTGGCCAGCGTTTCGACGTCCGTCACCTGATTGAACGTCACGACATCGGCTTCAAGGCCTTCGAGGATCGAACGCGCCTGCTTGGAAGAGCCGGCATGCGACTGATCGACAACCACGTCCTTGCCGGTATCGGCCTTATACTTCGGCACGAAGGCCTCGTTCACGGCTACGAACAGCTCACGCGAAATATCGTAGGACGCGTTGAGAATCTTGTCTTCGGCCCGAGCGAGCGACGTGCCTGCAAGCACTGCCGCCACCGCAATCGAAAGCCTGAAAATGCGCTTCATGAAACAAACCCCGGCAAAATGTTAATGCTGAAACAAGGCTATAGGCCGGGAGAAGGCAAAACGAGGCGAGAACAGGTCGCGCATTTGGCGAAAGCCGAAATGATTTTCCGCAACTCGCGACACATGGGGCAGAGATTTCCGGCAGGTGCTGTCGCCCCCACCACCAGCGGGGATTTCGCCGTGCGGATCACGGCCGGGGTTTCCGCCTGTCGCATCCAATGCCGCGCAATATAATATGACAAATATACTCACCTTATCTTGCACCGATGGCCGCACCTATGCCAGTGTCCGGCAACCGCAGGGGCGCGCGGACGCGGCGGCACGGGGATTTGTAGAGCGTGGAGACGGTGCATTGACGTCGGGGAGCGAGATAGCCGGCAAGGATCTGCTCGATCGCGCCATTGAAGCCTATTACGACGATCTGCGCAGCGCCGTCAGCAAACGCGGCATCCCGCAAGTTCACGCCACCGAGGTCGTGCACGACCTTTATGTGGCGCTGTCGCGACGCCCTGAAAGCCTGGAAGGCAAGACTTCCGTTCGTGCATTCCTGATCCGCGCCGCCGTCAATCTCTGCATCGACCGCGGCCGTCGCGTCGCTTTCGAAAACCGCCTTTTCACCCTGCTTGATGCACAGGCGCTCGCCGTTCCCGTACGGTCGTTTGCGATCGACAACCGCATCGACCTCCGCAAGCGCATCCTCGTGTTGAAGAACGCGATTGCCGAACTGCCACACCAGTGCCGCATCGTTTTCATCGCCTATCGAATCGGCGGAATGAGCAAGGATGAAATCGCATCGAGCCTCGGCATCAAGCGTCGCATGGTCGACCGTCACATCCGCAACGCCCTGCTGTCATGCCTCGAAAAAATGCAATCGCTGGACTGATGGACCGAACCGGCTCCGTCAATCGTCTATGAAAATGGGCGATCCTTCGGAAGCCCCTGTATCGCGGGGAGGTAGAGACATGCCGGAAGACATTCGGGAACAGGCGGTCGACTGGGCGATCCGGCTGCATGACGGCGATCTCTCCGACATCGAACGGCGGGCGCTCGACCAATGGCTCGAGCGCTGTCCCGATCACGCCAGGGCACTGGATGCCGCCCGGGAGCTTATGGGCGATGCCGGTCGCGCCTTGACGGATGACCCCGAGTTCACTCGCCGACTTGTTCGCCCAACGCGGAAGTCCGGGCGTACGATTATTGCGCTTGCCTTTATCGCCGCGCTGGCGGGTGGCGGCTTTTTCCTCAACGGTGGTCCATTGATGTTTACCGCCGATGTGATTTCGGCGAGCCACGAAATGCCCGAGGTCAGGCTTCCCGACGGCTCGCGCATCCACCTGAACGGCAAGAGCGCCATCGCCGAGCATTTCACCGCCACGGACAGGCGTATCGTGCTTCTCGAAGGCGAGGCCTTTTTCGAGGTGGAGAAGGACGCGACCCGTCCCTTCATTGTCGAAGCGGGCGCCGGCCGCATTGAGGTGAAGGGAACCGCATTCAACGTCAATCTGCTCGATGGCGGCACCGAGGTGGTGGTCACGGAACATACCGTTGCCGTCACTGGCAAGGCATCCGGACAGCCGACCCGCATTGAGGCCGGGGAGAAGCTCTTCTATGACGGCGGCGGCGTTGTCGGACCTGTCGAGGCGGTGCCATCCGGGCTTGAAGTGCCATG
The DNA here is from genome assembly GCA_003248775.1 of Shinella sp. Classification (GTDB taxonomy): domain Bacteria; phylum Pseudomonadota; class Alphaproteobacteria; order Rhizobiales; family Rhizobiaceae; genus Allorhizobium. The sequence goes on from QFQX01000003.1 coordinate 137,222, forward strand.
GCGCTCCGGCCGCCTGATCTTCGAAAACCGGCCGCTGGCGACCGTGGTGGAGGAAATCTTCCGTCACATTCCAGGCAAGGTCATGATTGCCCGCAGGTCTGTCGCGGAAAAAAGGATCAGCGGCTCCTTCGATATTTCGAACCCGCAGGAAGCGCTTGCGAGCTTCGGCCAAATCTTCGGCGTTCGCATCGTGAAGGCCGGAAATCTGATGACTCTGATTTACTGACAAAAAAACTCAGGTATCGACAGCCTCAAATGACAACCCCGTTCGTCTTTGCATTCGAAGCCTCCTTCCGGACACGTCGGCCGGAGGTATCGAACAGGAGAGGGAATCTCATGCAACGAAAGTCCGGCGCGGCGCGTCGTCCAAATCTGTCAGTTTCAAGCGCGCTCGCATTGCTTGTCGCATCGGGTCTCGCCATGGGTGGCGTTTCCATCGCAACGCAGCCGGCCATGGCGCAGGAAGCCACCTCGGCATTCAACATTCCGGCCGGGCCGCTTTCCACCGCCCTCAACAGGCTCGCCGCCCAGAGCGGACTTCATATCGGTTTCGAGACTTCGGTGGTCGAAGGGACAACGACCGCTGGCCTCAAGGGCCAGTATTCAGCGGAAGACGCACTCGGCAATCTCCTGACCGGAACCGGGCTGACCTACCGTTTTGCCAATCCCAAGACCGTTACCGTCAGCGCGGCAGCCGCATCCGACAGCACCAACAATCTTTCGAGCGGCAGCAGCACCGAGCTTGAACCGATCGTCGTCAATGGCGGCAGTGGCGGCGTCATCCAGTCGGACGGCTATGTCGGCACCAGCAGCGCGACCGGAGCCAAGACGGACACGCCCTTCGTCGAAACGCCCCAGTCCATCTCGTCCGTCACCGAAAAGCAGCTGCAGGACCGCAATCCGCAAAACCTGCTCGACGCCATCTCCTATACGCCCGGCGCGCGCGTCAACGCCTATGGCACCGATCCGCGCTTCGATTCCTTCTTCGTGCGCGGCTTCAACGTGACGAACACCGGCGTCTTTCGTGATAATCTGCGGCAGCCTGCCAGCGGCTATGGCATCTTCATCACCGAGCCCTATGGCCTTGAAGGTGTATCCATCCTGCGCGGCCCCTCGTCCGCACTTTACGGCGCAACCGGTGCCGGCGGCCTCTATAACGTCATCACCAAGCGACCGACCGAAGAGGCCCAGCACGAGGTTCAGTTCCAGCTCGGCACCGACCAGCGCTACCAGAGCCAGTTCGATTTCTCCGGCCCGGTGAACGACGAAGACCCGTTCTATTACCGCCTGACCGGTCTCGGCCGGGTCGGCGATACGGAATTCGATTCCGTTTCCGACGACAGGACCTACATCGCCCCCGCTTTCACCTGGAAGCCGGACGAGGACACCAGGCTTACCGTTCTCGGCGAATATTCCCGCTCGAAGAGCGGCGGCAACCCGGCCTATTACAACGACACCTACGGCCATGTAAGCGAGTTCGAGGCCGGCGATCCGGCCTTCAACGCCATGGATCACCAGCAGGCCCGCATCGGCTGGGAATTCGAACACTCCTTCGATGAAGTCTTCACCTTCCGCCAGAATGCTCGCTACTCCTGGCAGGATATCGACGCCAAGTATGTCTACACCTACAACGGCGCGCAGCACGCACTCGATTCATCCCTGGTAGACCGCGGCTCGGGCTACGAGCAGCAGCGGCTCGATGCCTTCGTGATCGACAACCAGTTGGAGGCGCAGTTCTCCACCGGCCCGATCGACCATGTCGTGCTCGGTGGCGTCGACTTCACCTGGAGCAAGTACCGCCTGCTCGCCGGTTACGGCAGCGTCGATCCGCTGAATACGCTGGTCCCGAACTACGGCAACTACATCGCCACGCCCGACCTGACCTCCCGGACCGATCAGCGTCAGGTCCAGACCGGCATCTACCTTCAGGACCAGCTTCGCTACGACGCGTGGACCCTGACCGTCGGCGGCCGCTATGACTGGGTGTCGACGAAAACGGACAACACGGATCTGACGACCAGCGTCAAATCCTCGTCGGAGCAGGACGAAGGACAGTTTTCCGGCCGCGTGGGCCTGACCTACGAGACCGAATTCGGCTTCGTTCCCTATGCCAGCCTTTCTACCGCGTTTTCGCCGAATATCGGCTACAACTCGACCACGGATGCGCCGTTCAAGTCGACCACCAGCACGCAGGAAGAAGTCGGCGTCAAATATTTCCTGCCTGATAACAACGTGATGCTGTCGGCATCGGTCTTCAACATCGATCAACGAAACGGTCTCTTCTACACCGTCATCGACGGGGTCAACACGCAGGTCCAGCGCGGCAAGCTGCGTTCGCAGGGCGTGGAACTGGAAGCGGTGGCAAGCCTCGACAATGGCCTCTCCTTTGCGGCGTCCTACACCTATACCGACCTTCGCATTCTTGAGGGCACTGCAGGAACGGTGGACAATTTCGTCTCCAGCGTGCCGTTCAACATGGCCTCGCTCTGGGCGCATTATCAGTTGCCCGAGGGCACCCCGCTTTACGGCTTCGGCGTAGGTGCCGGCGCGCGCTTCATCGGCACGAGCTACGGCGATGACAAGAACTCCATCGTCAACGGATCCCGTGTGCTGTTCGATGCGTCGCTAAGCTACGATTTCGCAGCCATCGACCAGAAATACGAGGGCCTGAGCCTGCAGGTGAACGCGACCAACGTGTTCAACCGCCGCGATACGACGTGCACGTCGGGCTATTGCTATCTCGATCCGGGCCGCACGGTCATCGGCACGCTGAAATACACCTGGTAAGCAGCAGAGGAGTACGCTCAAGTGGGCAGGATGTTTTTCAATCTCTCGGTCAAGGAGCGCCAGCTCCTGAGCCCCGGCATGGTGCGCGTCACTTTCGCGGGAGAGGAACTCTCGGAGTTTTCCTCGACCGGCACCGGCGACGAATACCTTCGGCTCTTCTTCCCGAACGAGGAGAGTGGAGAAGTCGTCCTGCCCATTATCGACGATGAGGGCCGCTGGACCTATCAGGAGGGCAAGCCTCCAGTCCGGTGCGCCACCTACACTGTCCGGCGCTTTTGCCCGGACGAACGCGAGCTGGATATCGACTTCGTGGTCCACGAGGGCGGCGTGGCCGGCACCTGGGCGCAGGCCGCCGCACCGGGCAATCCTATGACCATCAACCGGCCGCGAGGTCTCTACGAACTGCCGGAAGATGCCGAGTGGCAACTGCTGATGGCCGATGCCACCGGCATTCCGGCCCTCGCGCGGCTTCTGGAGGAAACGCCGCCACACATCACCAGCCGGATTGTCATCGAGATCGCCGCCCCCGAACACCGGCAACCCCTGCCGGATCATCCGGGCGCGACGGTTACATGGATCGAAGCAAGCGGCAACGGCGTGGCACCCAGCCGGCTCGAAGCCGCATTCTGGGCGATGAACCTGCCTTCCACCCCGGGCTACATCTGGGTCGCTGCGGAACAGAAGCCGGTGCGCGCTATCCGCAAGCATGTGCGCCAGACGCTGAAGCTGCCGGCGGAGCGCTACAAGCTGGTCGCCTACTGGATCGAAGCCAAGCAGGAATGGGACGCCGGCTGGAATGCCCTGCCGAGCGCCGTGCGGGAAGAGATCGAAGCGGCCTGGCAATCCGGACGCGACGCCGAAGAGGTTCGCGACGAGGTCGAAGCGAAGCTGGAGACCTTCAATCTTTGACACCCGCGTCATCGAGCTACGTCCAGACGCGAAAACCCTCGCGCATCGGACGCCCCGGAATCTTGGCCGGGGCGATCGCGTTTCTGGCCATCGCCATCTTCGCAAGCCTTGCGATGGGCAAGGGCGGCGTTTCGGCATCGATGGCAATGAACGCCATATTCTCCCCCACCAGCCTTTCCGATGCCCAAGCAGCCCTGATGGAACTACGCGTACCGCGCACATTGCTTGCGATATTGGCGGGTGCCGCACTCGGCGTCTCCGGTGCCATCATGCAGGCGGTAACACGCAATCCCCTCTCCGACCCCGGCATCCTCGGCATCAACACGGGAGCGGCCCTCACCATGGTGCTTGGCGTCGGCTTTCTTGGCATTGACGGCGGCTACGGGCCGGTCTGGCTAGCCTTGTCGGGCGGGGCACTCACAGCCATACTCGTTCATGCGATAGGCTTTGCCGGTTCGCGGGAGGCGGCACCCGTCCGCCTGACGCTTGCGGGCGTCGCTATCACCGCAATGCTCGGCGGCATCGTCACCGCAATCCTGCTGCTCGACCCCGTGAAGTTCGACCGCATGCGCGGCTGGAACACCGGCGCGCTCTCGGGCGCGGACATCACGGTGATGCTGGCGATTGCCCCCTTCATCTCCGCAGGCCTCCTGCTTGCGGCCTTCAACACGCGCTCGCTCAATGCGCTCGCGCTCGGCGAGGATGTTGCCCGCGCCATGGGTGCGAATGTTACCTCGGCCCGCCTTGTCGGTGGATTGGCGGCCACCTTGCTGGCTGCGGCCGCAACCGCCGGGGCCGGCCCGATCGCCTTCATCGGCCTGATGGTTCCTCATCTCGTCCGTGGTGCCGCAGGCGCCGATCAACGCTGGACGTTCGCCTTTACCCTCGTCTTGTCCCCCGCCCTCCTGCTCACCGCAGATATTCTGGGCCGGCTGCTTCTGCGATCCGGAGAAATACCGGCCGGCATCGTCATGGCGGTCATCGGCGTGCCCGTTTTTATCCTTCTCGTTGGCAGGGAAAAAGGCGTGCTGGCATGAGCGACAGCCGTCGAATACGCCGGCCGGCCATTACCCTCCGGCTGTTTGAGGAGCGGATTTCCGCGCGGCTCGAAATCCGTCCGTTCGTGATCGGCAGCCTGCTCCTCCTGACGGCTCTGGTGATCGCCTTCGTCGATCTTTCGCTAGGAGCCTATTCCACACCCCTGTCGCAGGTTCTGAACGCCCTGCGTGGCGTGGCGGACGAAAAGCTGGCGATGGTGATTTTCGAATGGCGCATGCCGAGAATTGCAGCAGCCCTGCTTTTCGGGGCAGCACTGGGTGTCAGCGGTTCCATCTTCCAGTCCCTGACCCGAAACCCGCTGGGCAGCCCCGATGTGATCGGCATAGATGCCGGCGCGTTCACCGCGGTGCTGGTGACCATCATGTTCTTCGGCTCCGCCCCTTGGCAATTCGCGCTCGGGGCCCTATGCGGCAGCGTGGCCGCGGCCGGAACGGTTTTCTTGATATCCCGCGGGACCACAGGGCTGCGGTTCATCTTGACCGGGGTCGGCATCGGCATTGCGCTGACCGCCATCAACACATGGTTCCTGTCCACCGCGCGACTGGAGGCCGCCATGTCCGCGGCAGATTGGGGCGCAGGCGCTCTCAACGGCATCGACGCCGGTTGGCTGCTTCCGGTCGCAGTCGCTGTTTGCGCGCTCATCGTTCTCGCCATGGCCTTGCAACGCGCCGTGAGCGCCATGGAACTCGGCGGCGATGTGGCGCTGGCGCTCGGCGTTCCCGTGAACGCGATCCGGCTCGCCATGCTTCTGACCGGCGGCGCCCTGACGACAATCGTCACCGCATCCGCTGGCCCTATCGGCTTCGTCGCACTCGCAGCGCCGCAACTCGCACGCATGCTGGCCGGCACGCCGGGACTGTCGCTGGCGCTCTCGGCTGCAATGGGAGCAGTTCTGCTGACGACCGCCGATCTCATCGCCGCCAACGCCTTCGCACCGGGCAGACTGCCGGTGGGCGTGGTCACCTTCTCCGGCGGCGGAGCCTACCTTCTCTGGCTTCTGGCCTGCAGGCGCCACTCTCGAAAGTGATTTCATGACCGCAGGAAGCGACAACATCTCCGAAGGTGGCCTCTCCACAAGCGCGATGACACTTGCCTATCGCGACCGGCCAATCATCCGCGATCTCGACATCGCGATTGCCGAGGGGTCCTTCTCCGTTATCGTCGGAGCCAATGGCAGCGGCAAATCCACGCTCCTCAAGGCGCTCGCCCGGCTGCTGAAACCGGAAACCGGGAGCGTGCTGCTGGACGGACAGGCGATCACCACCCTCCCCTCAGTCGAGATTGCCCGACGCATAGGCCTTCTGCCCCAGTCGGCGGAAGCGCCGGAGGGCATTACGGTTGCCGATCTCGTCGCGCGCGGCCGTTATCCGCACCAGACCTTCTTCCGCCAGTGGAGCCGGCAGGACGAGACTGTGGTCGCAGCATCGATGCAGGCCGCCGGCATTGCCGAACTGGCGGATCGGGCCGTCGATACGCTTTCCGGCGGGCAGCGCCAGCGCGCCTGGATCGCCATGGTGCTCGCCCAGGAGACACCGATCCTGCTGCTCGACGAGCCCACGACCTTTCTCGACATGGCCCATCAGGCCGATCTTCTCGATCTCCTGCAGCAGCTGAACACCGACATGGGGCGAACGGTGATTGCCGTTCTGCATGACCTCAACCAGGCCTGTCGCTATGCGACCCACATCATCGCCATGTGCGAAGGCACCGTGGTGGCGGAGGGTCGGCCGGCAGATGTCGTGACGGAAGAGATGCTGGAGAAGGTCTTCGACCTGCCCTGCATGATTATCGAAGACCCGATCACCGCTACGCCGCACGTCATTCCGCGCAACCGCCGCCGGCCGGTGAACGGGACCGATGCCACATGACTGGCTGCTCCCTGTTTCGTCGGGCTCTCGCGTTGCTCGTCTTCCTCATGGTGTCATCGGTCAGCGTCATGGCCCAGTCCTTCCCGGTCACCATGCACCACGCGCTCGGCGAAACCACGATCGCCTCCCCGCCGAAACGGATCGTTTCCCTCGGCCTCAACGATCAGGACTTCCTCTATGCCCTCGGCATTTCTCCGGTCGGAGTGCGAGAATGGTGGGGAAGGAAGCCATTCGCGACATGGCCCTGGGCCGAGCCGTCGCGCCAGAAGCTCGGCGCGGCACCGGAAGTCATGACCGGACGCAGGATCGATCCGGAATGGGTTCTGTCGCTTGCGCCCGACCTGATCGTCGCCACCTATGCCGATCTCGACGAAACGACCTACCGGAAGCTCTCACGCATCGCCCCGGTCATCGCCTCGCCGGACGGATATCTCCCATGGGGCGCGCCATGGCAGGTACAATTACGGCAACTCGACATGGCTACCTCCGGCAGCACGGAGAAGGCCGACTCGATCATCGCCGGAATCCAGCGGCGGATCACCGACATTCGCGCCAATCATCCCGAGTTCTCGGGCAGTTCCGGCAGCTTTGCCGATATCCGCAATGGCCAGTTCGTTCTCTGGGGAGCCGACACTTCGCCGGGTCGTTTCCTCGCCGATCTCGGTTTCGTGTTGCCGGACGGGCTGTCTGCGTTGGCCGATGACGCGGGATGGATCAGGCTCAGCCTCGAGCAGGCACCCCTGCTCGATCTCGATACGGTGATCTGGCCGAACGGACAGCGCGAGCGGATCGAGGTCATGAAGAGTTACCGCAATCTGCGTCTCTCGCGGGAAAACCGTTCCATCTGGCTGCAGCCCGACAGCGATCTTTCCGCCGCCCTCTGGTTCCAATCGCCGCTCTCGCTCGATTTCGTGCTGGAGAGGATCACGCCTCTTCTGGCCAACGCTCTCTCCTTCGTCGCGAACTGATCGGCCCGACCGCGATCGGCGACAGAACCTGTGTGACGTCGATCACGGGATAGGGCCGAATTATTTTTCGAATTATTTCTCCTAGATAGTATTTTATGCCTTCATGCTGACACCCGCTTTCAGCGAAAATAAGACAGACGGTTCTACCTGGGAGGCCCATGCGAAACCACATCCTGAAAGTCGCCGAAAGGCTGTTTTATGACGAGGGCATCCGGGCCGTCGGGATCGATCGCATCGTGGCCGAAGCGGATATCGCGAAGGCCACCCTCTATCGCCATTTCCCTGCGAAGACGGATCTCGTCGCGGCCTATCTCAAGGCGCGCAATGAGCGGGTGCTGGAGGCCATGGGCCAGATCGCGGCAGCGGATAAGGCTTCGCCCGCGGAACGCATCCGTGCCATTTTCTGTAATCTTCACGAGAAGGCGGACACGCCGTCGTACCGGGGTTGCGCCTTCATGCTGGCGCTGGCGGAGAGCGAAGGCACACCTGAGGTTGTCGCCATTGCGCGCGAGCACAAAAGCGTCGTCAGGCAGATCCTTCTGGAACTCTGTCGGGATTTTGCACGGGAGCCGGAGCGCCTCTCAAAGCGCATCGCGCTCTGCTATGAAGGAGCCTTAGCAACCATCGCTGTCGACCGCGATCCGGACGCGGCACAGGTTGCGCTCGATATCGTCGACGCCCTTGTCAAGGCCGACAGCGCGACGTCCGGCCCATGACGCGAAGGCCCCTCGGCGGCAAGCCGAAGGGCCGTTTTCAAATAATCAGGCCGGCAGAACGTCGATGAAGCCATCGGCTTCGTTATAGACGATCCGCGTGCCGTAAGCCTTGCTCATCTCCGCCATAGAGGCCGCGATCTCGCGTGCAAGTTCGGGGCTGGCAATGGCCGGCAGGCCGCGTTCGGAAGGACGCTTGCGGTTGAGATCGAGGTCGATGGCTTTCAGCCTGACCTTCACGCCCTCATCCTCGACATCGCAGATCGCAATGCAGGAATTGGAGAAGCGCCGGTCGCCATAAAAGCCGATCGCGTTGCCGTCCGCGTCACGCGCACGCGACATGTGCAGGTCGGACGGCAGGGAATCCTTGGTGAAACCATAGGATTCGTACATTTCCGGCGTCATCTTCTGCATGCCGGCCTCGAATTCCATCAGCAGGCTGCCGAGCGAGTAGAAGATCGGCTTGCCCTTGTAGAACTCGATGCCGCGTAGCATGTGCGGGCCGTGCCCGATCACCATGGTTGCGCCGGCGTCGATGGCGCGGCGGGCGAAATCCTCAAGGAACGGCGCAGGACGCGGCGAATACCAGTTTTCCTCGGTTCCCTCATGCGCATGCAGGCTGAGCAGCACGCATTCGGAACGGTTGGCCGCATCCCGGATGTTGGCGAGAATGGCCTTCGCATCCTTCTCGTTGTAGTGATAGCGGATATAGGCCCGGTCGCCGCGTTCGAACTGCAACGAACCCTCGAATACCGAGCCGAAAGGCAGGCGATCCGCACCCGGATCCGGCATGATCTCAATATCCATCACTTCCTTGCGGCCGGCGGAAATGCCCAGCATTTCGTCGATTCGGCGAAGCTGCTGGAATTCCTCTTCCGGCAGTACATAGGCTCGCCCCCAGCGCAGCGGGTTGAGGCCTGCGCGAGCGGGAATGCCCGTGCCGGCGGTCGAGGCGGCGAACTCGGCAGAACGTGTCGTGCTCGTCGAAATCAGCGAAATACGACCTTCGGACGTATCGAGGAAATGCGGAAGACGTGCCTCTTCGAGGCTGCGGCCGATGCCGCTGTGAATGATCCCGCGTTCCTCGCAAGCTTCGATCGTATCCAGAACGCCCTGCGGTCCGAAGTCACCGGTGTGGTTGTTGGCAAACGAGAGCATGTTGACGCCGATCGACGTCAGCTCGTCGACGGCCTCGATGCCGACCGCAGTCATGAAGCGCCGCGGCGCCGGAGCAGTACCGTAGGCAGGGCAGATGAATTCAGCATTGGAGAATGTCGCATCGGATTCCTCCAGGATCGACAGGAGTTTCGGATCGAGCCTTTCGGCAAGGTTCCCGCCCGAAAACAGGGCATCACCGGTCGCAACCACACGCATTTCTCATCTCCTACATTGATAATTCCGAACCCGGCCGCAATCGGCTTTGCGGGACGCACCCGATGGACGGGACAGTCGTTTCCATGTGTCTCTAGGGCGCGGGCCGGACCGTAATACGAGGGCGCAACGCGGCACAAGCCCACTACCCCGGGCATGTAAGACAACCCAATTCCCGCAACGGTAGCACGTCTTTCGCGCCTTCCCGCAGAAGAAGGCTCTGAAATACAAACAAATCGAGTTACCGGATAAATTTTCCCGATATCGCAGCATCGGCAGAAAATGATTTCTTAAACTCCGACGCGATGTCCGCTAGCTATTTTGGAAAAATATTTCCGAGTGACGAACCTCCGGGAGGGAGCGGGACGTTACCCAAGGGCCGGAGCATCCAGATATGACACCCCTCGCCGCATCGTTCCGGCCAGTGATCGCCTGCAACCTCGATCCGGAGCAGGTAGAACGGCTTCGCGCGCATCATAGCCAGCCCGTTGTCATCCCCTACACCGACACCGCACCCGCATGGGAAGTGCCCGAGGAAGCCGACTTCCTTTTCACCTTCTTCAAGGGCTGGGCCAATGCCCCGAAGCAGAAGCCGGCCGGCTGGCCGCATCGCCTGAAGTGGGTGCAGATCGCCTCCGCCGGCATCGATGCTTTCCCCGACTGGATCTTCGAGGCGCCGCTGGTAACCACTGGCCGCGGCATCTCCGCCGAAGCGATCGCCGAATACGTCATCGCCGCCGTCTTCGCCCATGAGAAGCATCTCTTCGATGATCTGCTCGTACACTCCGCCGACGCCTGGCAGAAGCGTACGCTCAACCTCGTATCCGGCAAGACCATCGGCTTCTACGGCTTCGGCGCGATTGCCCGCCGTACCGCGGAAAAAGCCCGCGCTCTGGGAATGCAGGTCGCAGCCACCCGGAGAGGCCCCGCCGGCGAAGGCGAAGGCGTACGCTGGTTTTCGGACCTCGCCAGCATGGCCGCCGAGGTGGACCATCTCATCCTCGCAGTGCCGCTGACCGCAGAAACCCGACGCTCGGTCGATGCCGGCGTGCTCGCCGCCGCGCGCCCCGGCCTTCACCTCGTCAATGTCTGCCGCGGCGAGGTTACCGATGACGACGCATTGCTTGCAGCGCTCGACAACGGGCAGCTCTCGGCCGCGACGCTCGATGTCACAGCGCCCGAGCCCCTGCCGGCCGGGCACATCTTCTACACCCATCCGAAAATCCGGCTGACCCCGCACATCTCCTGGACTTCCGAGGATAATGCGGCGCGCATCGCAGCCAAGCTGCACGGCAATCTCGATCGTTTTCTGGGCGGCGAACCGCTGGAAGATACGATCGTCGCCGGCCGCGGCTATTAAGGGAAGGATCTCGACCGTGACGGCCGAAAACCACCAGACCGACACCACCCATCGCCAGCTCGGCCCGTTCTGCATCATCGTCGGCGCCGCCGCCCTGTGGATCGCACGCGATTATGAGACCGGCACCTTCGTCGCCATGGGACCCGGGTTCTTCCCCAAGACCGTTTCCATGCTGTTGATCGCTCTCGGTGCGTTCATTCTTCTCGTTGGTGGCCGTGACCTTCCCGCCGATGACGAGCAGGAAACAGTCCGCGGCCACAATATCGCTGATGTGCTGAGAGTGATCGGCTGTGTCACCGGCTCGATCATCATTTTCGGCCTGACGCTGAAGCCCTTCGGCCTGCCGATCGCAAGCTTCCTCATGGTGGTTCTCGCAAGCTTCGCCCGCAAGAGGGCAAGCATCGCGCAGACGCTCGCAGCCGCGGTGGCGCTTGCCGTCTTCGCCACACTGCTTTTCCCGCTGGCCCTTGGGCTGCAAATCCCCGTTCTGCCGGAGTTCGTACGATGATCGACGGCGTTGACGTCTTCAGTGGCATCACCCTCGGGCTCGGCGTCGCCCTGACGCCGACCAATATTGCCTTCTGCCTGATCGGTTGCCTTGTCGGCACGCTGGTCGGCGTTCTGCCGGGCCTCGGCCCGACGGCCACGATCGCGATCCTTCTGCCCATGACCTTCGGGCTGGATCCGGTAACCGGCCTCATCACGCTGGCCGGCATCTATTACGGCGCGCAATACGGCGGCTCGACCACATCGATCCTGCTAAGGCTACCGGGAGAAGCGTCATCGGTCGTCACCGCGCTGGACGGCCATGCGATGACCCGCAACGGACGTGGCGGGGCGGCTCTCACCATTGCAGCAGTCGCCTCGTTCTTTGCCGGCACCGTCGCAACCTTCTTCATGGCCGCCTTCGCGCCGGTTCTTGCGAGCGCCGTGCTGAAATTCGGCGCGCCGGAATATTTCATGCTGATGTTCCTCGGGCTCATCACCTCGGTGGTGCTGGCGCAGGGTTCGGTGCTCAGAGCCGTCACCATGATCGTGCTCGGCCTGCTCCTCGGCCTTGCCGGCACGGACATCAATTCCGGCCAGTATCGCTATGACTTCGGCTTCTTCGAACTCTTGAACGGCGTTCCCTTCGTGCCCCTGGTCGTCGGCCTGTTCGGCGTTGCGGATATCCTTGTGACACTGGAGCGGGTAGCAAGGGACGAGACCCCGCCGGTCATCAACCGGATCAGCAGCCTCTGGCCGACCCGCAAGGAAGTGAAACAGGCAGCGCCCGCCACGGTGCGCGGCACCATCATCGGCATGGTTCTCGGCCTTCTTCCGGGCGGCGGCGCATTGCTGTCCTCTTTCCTTGCCTACACCACCGAAAAGCGGTTCTCCCGCACGCCGGAAGCCTTCGGCACCGGCCTGCCGCAGGGCGTGGCCGCTCCGGAATCGGCCAACAATGCCGGCGCCCAAACGGCGTTCCTGCCGCTGCTGACCCTTGGCATTCCGTCGAACGCCATCATGGCGCTGATGGTCGGAGCCATGATGGTGCACGGCATCGTTCCCGGTCCCAAGATCATCACCAGCCAGCCCGACCTGTTCTGGGGACTGATCGCCAGCATGTGGGTCGGCAATCTGATGCTGCTCGTCATCAACCTGCCGCTGGTCGGCATCTGGGTGCAGCTCCTCAAGATCCGCTACCAGTTCATGTTCCCGACGATCCTCGTCGTCTCCATCGTCGGCATCTACGGCGTCGAATTCACCACCTTCGACGTCTACCTCACCGCCATCTTTGGTCTGCTCGGCTACTTCATCCACAAGTGGAAGTGCGAACCGGCACCGCTGGTGCTCGCCTTCGTGCTCGGCCCGATGATGGAGGAATATTTCCGCCGTTCCATGCTGGTTGGACGCGGCAACCCGATGATCTTCATCGAGCATCCGATCAGCCTCACCATGCTCGTCATCACGGTCCTGCTGATCGTCAGCATGTTCTCACCCTTCATCCAGAAATTCCGGCAAAAGGCCTTTGCCGAATAACGCCCTAAAAGGATCTCGACATGACCTTCAACCTGACAAGACGGACCTTCCTCGCCGCAACCGCGCTGGTATCCGGCAGCGCCCTTGCCGGACGTTCGGCCTTTGCAGACGACGCCTTCCCGTCGCGCAAGATCGACTACATCATCCCGTACAACGCCGGCGGCATGAGCGATAACCTCTCGCGCCTGATCGGGGAAAGACTGACGGCCGCGACCGGCCAGCAGGTCATCAACGACTACAAGCCGGGCGCCGGCGGCGCGATCGGCGCCAACTACTTCATGGGGACGCCGGCTGACGGCTACACCCTGCTGCAGTCCACCAACAGCTTCTACGGCATCATTCCCTTCGTCACCAAGGTCCAGTACAAGCCGCTGACCGATCTGGTGCCGCTGGTCCTGATCGGCGATGCGCCGATGGTTATCGCCGTCAATCCCGCCGTACCGGTCAAATCGCTGCCGGAACTGATCGCTTACGCCAAGGAAAACCCGGGCAAGCTCGCCTACGGCACCGCCGGCAAGGGCACGGTCGGTCACCTCAGCGGCGAATGGCTGCAGAAGGCTGCCGGCATCGAACTGCTTCACATCCCCTACAACGGCGCTCCCGCCGCCTTGCAGGCCGTGCTCGGCAACGAAGCCCAGGTCTTCTTCGGTCCGGAAGCCGCCCAGCACATCACCGCCGGCACCCTGACCGGTATCGCCGTGCTCGGCGACAAGCGCTGGGACAAGCTGCCCGACCTGCAGAGCACCGCCGAAGGCGGCCTGACCGGCTGGGCTCCGCGCAGCTGGCACACCATCTCGATCCAGGCTTCCGTTCCCGATGACGTCAAGCAGAAGCTGAACAGCCTGATCAACAGCGTTCTGGAACAGCCGGAAGTGCGCGAAAAGATTATCAGCTTCGGCCTGATACCCGGTATCGAGACGCTGGAACAGGTGGCGCAGCGCGCCAAGGACGACGCCGAACAGTTCGGCGGCCTGATCCGGGACGCGGGCCTGGCAATCGCCAACTGATCTGATACTGCGCGGGCGGCAACACTGCCGCCCGTCTCCTTCCCGCCGCCCATCCCCATGCTCATGCAGGCTCCTTCGGGATGCGGCCAACCAGACGGCCACCCGGCCACTTCGGAGTTCATCATGTCGCTTACCCTCCCCGGTTCCCTCGTCACCACCGAATGGCTCGCCACCCATCTCGACGCGCCCGGGCTGGTATTGCTGGACGGTTCGTTCACCATGCCCGGCGTCGCGCCCACGGCGGCGGAGAACTATCGCGAGCGGCATATTCCGGGTGCGCGCTTTTTCGACATCGAGGAAGTCGCCGATCACGCCTCGTCGCTGCCGCACATGCTGCCTTCCGCCGATGCATTCGAGGCTGTTGCCCGTCGTCTCGGACTTTCCAACGACAGCGTGATAGTGATCTACGACACCCCCGGCCTCGTTTCCGCCGGCCGTGTCTGGTGGACGCTCCGGGTTTTCGGACATGACAGGATCGCCGTGCTGAACGGAGGCCTGCGTAAGTGGCGCGCCGAGGGACGGCCGGTAACCGCCGAGATCCCGACACCTGCCGAAGGAACGTTCCGCGCCACCTTCCACCCGGAACTTGTGCGCTCGAAGACGGACATGCTGCAGAACCTCAAAACCAAGGCCGAGCAGGTGATCGACGCCCGCGCCGCCTCGCGCTTCACCGCAGCAGAGAACGAGCCTCGCCCGGGCTTGCGTTCCGGCCACATCCCCGGCAGCTTCAACCTGCCGTCTTCCAGCCTGACCGACACGGAGACCGGCGAAATCCTCAAGCCGGAAATCTTGAAAGCCCTGTTCGAGAATGCCGGGCTCGACCTTTCCCGGCCGATTGCCGCCACATGCGGTTCCGGCGTCACCGCGTCGGCGCTGGCCTTCGGCCTTCACCTGATCGGCAACGATAAGGTGGCGGTCTATGACGGTTCCTGGTCTGAATGGGGCCTGCCCGGCGACACGCCGGTAGCAACCGGTCCTTCGGGTGAGGAAGAAAAGGCCGATGCGGGAGAAAAGGCATGAGCGTCCTTCCGGAAGCCCTGTCGGACGCCCTCGCAGGCCGCTTTGGCGAGCGCTTTTCGCTGGCACAGGCCGTGCGTGAACAGCACGGCCATGGCGAATCTCACCACACGACCGCCATCCCGGATGGTGTGGTCTTTGCTGAAACCACAGAGGATGTCGCCGAAACGGTTCGCCTTTGCGCAGGGCACAAGGTGCCGGTCATCGCCTTTGGCGCCGGCACCTCGCTCGAGGGACACCTCATCGCGCTGAAGGGCGGCATCTCGATCGACCTCAGTCGCATGAACCGCATCCTGCGCGTCAGCTCCGCCGATCTCGATTGCACCGTACAGGCAGGCGTGACGCGCGAACAGCTGAACAACGACCTTCGCGACCAAGGCCTGTTCTTCCCGATCGATCCCGGCGCCAACGCCTCGATCGGCGGCATGGCCTCGACCCGCGCTTCGGGCACGAACGCCGTGCGTTACGGCACCATGCGCGAGAACGTGCTGGCGCTCACCGTCGTCCTGCCCGATGGCAAGATCATCCACACCGGCAGCCGGGCCCGCAAATCCTCCGCCGGCTACGATCTGACAAGGCTCTTCGTCGGTTCGGAGGGCACGCTCGGCATCATCACCGAAGTGACGATCAAGCTTTACGGCATCCCCGAGACGATCTCGGCGGCGCTCTGCTCCTTCGAAAACGTCTCGCAGGCCGTCGACACGGCCATTACCATCGTGCAGCTCGGAATTCCGGTCGCACGCATGGAACTCATGGACCGTGGCCTGATCGCTGCCGTCAACCGTTATTCCGGGCTCGATCTTAAGCTCGAAGACACCCTCGCCTTCGAATTCCATGGCTCACCGGCAAGCGTCGAGGAACAGGTCGCCATGGTTCGCGACATCGTGCGCGATAATGACGGCAAGGATTTCGAATGGGCAAGTTCCCCGGAAGAGCGCAACCGTCTCTGGAAGGCCCGCCACAACGCCTTCTACGCCGTCGTTTCCCAGCGGACGGACGCCAAGGGCTGGTCCTCCGACGTCTGTGTTCCGGTTTCCGAACTCGGCGGCTGCATTCTCTACACCCGCGAACTCCTGAAGGATTGCAAGGTGCCGGCCGCCATTCTCGGCCATGTCGGCGACGGCAACTATCACGTGGTCTTCGCCGTCGATCCCTCCAACGAGGAGGAGATGGCCGAAGTCGCGGCGATCAACAAGCAGATGGTCAAGCGGGCAATCTCCGTCGGCGGCACCTGCACGGGCGAACACGGCGTCGGCACCGGCAAGATCGCCTACATGCGCGAGGAACACGGCGACGCCGTGGATTTCATGGCGCTGCTGAAGCATGCCATCGATCCATCCGGCATCATGAACCCCGGCAAGATGCTGCCCTGACGGCTGGCCGTTGAAGCATTTCCAGCAAAAGTGTGCCACGGTTTTGCGTCCGGAAATGCGTAAAAACAAAGAGATAGAGTATTTTCGCGTTTCGGAGAAAGCCGGAAATACTCTAGAGTCTGTCAGGTTCATTCTGAACCAGCCAGACTCTCATTTCTTTTATTTTCGTTTGTCTTTTCGGGATAACCGGTTTCCACTTATCCCTGACAAACTCTAGCCAGTCACCCTCAATCTTCGATGAAGATCAGTGCTGGCGTTTCCAGCAGGGTTTTCAGCCGTTGGACGAAGGTTGCCGCATCCCAGCCGTCGACCACGCGGTGATCGAAGCTGGAGGACAGGTTCATCATCCTGCGCGGAATGAACTGTCCTCTGCCATCCCAAACCGGACGCGTGGCGATCTTGTTGACCCCGATGATCGCCACCTCGGGGTGATTGATGATCGGCGTCGAGACGATGCCACCCAGCGAGCCGAGAGAACTGATGGTGATCGTGGAGCCCGTCAGTTCCTCGCGCTGGGCACGGCCGGTTCTGGCAGCCTCCGCAACGCGGACAAGCTCAGCCGCGCACCCCCACAATCCCAGAGCCTCGGCATGGCGCACCACCGGCACGGAGAGCCCCGCCGGTGTCTGCGTCGCAATGCCGACATGAACAGCGCCATACCGGGTAACGACGCCCGTCTCGTCATCGAATGTGGCGTTCATCGCCGGCTGCTCGTCCACCGCCCGCACCAGCGCCCGCATGAGAAAAGGCAGGATCGTCAGTTTCGGCTGATCCGGTTTGCGCCCGCCATTCATCGCGGCACGAAGTTCCTCCAGATCGGTCACGTCGATTTCCTCGACATAGGTGATGTGGGGGATGCGCGAGGCGGAAAGGGCCACCTTCTCGGCGATCTTCCTGCGCAGACCGGTGATCCTGATTTCCTCCACCGCCATGTTCCGGCCAAAGCCTGCGGCCATGCCCGAAACACGCGATCCGCTCGACAGGAAAGCGTCGAGGTCCTCATGCGTGATGCGTCCCTCCGGCCCGGTCCCTTTCACTTTGTTCAGATCGACACCGGAAGCCTGCGCCCGATAGCGCACGGCAGGAGCCGCCAGCGGCCTGACCCCAGCCTCAACAGCCGGCACCGGCAGGGGTTCATTTTTTCCTGACTTTTCGGAAACCTCCGGCGGAACAACTTCCTGAGCAGGCGCAATCTGCACAGGGGGCACGGGCATTTCAGCCTTCGCGACCGGCTTCGGTTCCTCAACCGGTGAAGCTGCAACCGAACCGGATGCGACATTGATCCTGACCAGCGGCGCCCTGACCGCCACCGAGTCGCCCACTTCCGCGGCAAGCCATGTCACGACGCCAGCCACGGGCGAAGGGATCTCTACTGTCGCCTTGTCGGTCATCACTGCCGCCAGCACCATGTCCTCGCGGACAGGATCACCGGGCTTCACATGCCATTCCACCAGTTCGGCCTCTGCGACACCTTCGCCGACATCGGGCATATTGATAACGTATTCGCTCATGGGTCACGCCTTCATGATGTCTGTGAGCGCCCTGCCGATGCGCTGCGGGCCGGGGAAATAGTCCCATTCCTGGGCGTGCGGATAAGGGGTGTCCCATCCGCAGATACGGATCACGGGCACTTCAAGATGGTAGAAGCAATGCTCCTGAACGAGCGCGACCACCTCCGCGCCAAAGCCCGAGGTCAGCGTCGCCTCATGCACCATGATGCAGCGACCGGTCTTCGAGACGGATTGCACGATCGTATCGAGATCGAGCGGCAGCAGGCTTCGAAGATCGATGACCTCGGCATCGACGCCCGTCTCCTCGACAGCGGCAAGCGCCACATGCACCATGGTGCCATAGGCGATCACGGACACATCATTGCCCGGTCGCCTCACCTTGGCCTTGCCGATAGGCACCGTGTAGTGTCCCTCCGGCACGTCTCCGAGGGGATGGGTGGACCATGGAACCACCGGACGGTCATGATGACCGTCGAACGGGCCGTTATAGAGCCGCTTGGGCTCCAGAAACATCACCGGATCGGGATCCTCGATCGAGGAAATCAGCAGCCCCTTTGCATCGAACGGGTTCGACGGAACGATGACCTTCAGGCCGCTGACATGGGTGAACAGCGCCTCCGGGCTCTGGCTGTGCGTCTGGCCGCCGAAGATCCCGCCACCCGTCGGCATTCGGATCACAATGGGGCAGGTGAAATCGCCGTTGGAGCGATAGCGGATCCGCGCCGCTTCCTGGGTGATCTGGTCATAGGCGGGATACATGTAATCGGCGAACTGGATTTCGACGCAGGGCTTCAGCCCATAGGCGGCCATGCCGATGGCCGTGCCGACAATGCCGGACTCGCTGATCGGCGTGTCGAAGCAGCGTGTCTTGCCATACCTCGCCTGCAATCCTTGCGTGGCGCGGAAAACGCCACCGAAATATCCGACGTCCTCGCCGAAGACGACGACATCGTCGTCACGCGCCATGGAGATATCCATGGCGCTGCGGACCGCTTCGATCATGGTCATTCTGGCCATATCAGCACCCCGCCATCCGCCGTTGCCGATGGAGGTGAGCCGGCATCACGGCATAGACACCTTCGAAGATGTCGCGCACGGACGGCTTGCCTCCGGCATGCAGAGTGCCGTGGCTCTCGGCCTCCTTCTGCGCCTCGGTCACGACATCCATGATCTCAGCCTCGGACTGAAGATGCCGCTCCTCCGACCAGACCCCGCGCGCGATAAGATGCTTCTTCAGCCGCAACACGGGATCGCCAAGCGGCCATGCCTCCGACTCCGTCTTCGGCCGGTAGGCGCTCGGATCGTCCGATGTCGAATGCGCCCCGACACGATAGGTGACGTATTCGATCAGGGTCGGGCCAAGATTGCGCCGCGCCCGCTCGACCGCCCAGCGCGCCACGGCATGGACGGCAAGATAATCGTTGCCATCGACCCGCAGCGCCGGAATACCGAAGCCGAGGCCACGGGCGGCGAATGTGCCGGACCCGCCCCGGGCGATGCCCTGAAAGGTGGAGATGGCCCACTGGTTGTTGACCACGTTCAGGACCACAGGCGCCTTGTACGTCGATGCAAACACCATGGCCGAATGAAAATCCGATTCCGCCGTCGAGCCGTCGCCGATCCAGCCGGCCGCGATCTTCGTGTCCCCCTTGATGGCGGAAGCCATGGCCCATCCCACCGCCTGCACGAACTGCGTGGCGAGATTGCCGGAGAGCGTGAAGAAGCCATGCTCCCTCGACGAATACATTACTGGCAACTGCCGGCCGTGCAGCGGGTCTCCCTCGTTGGAGAAAATCTGGTTCATCATGGTCACCAGCGGATAATCGTCCGCAATGAGCAATCCGGCCTGGCGATAGGTGGAGAAGTTCATGTCACCCTTGGACAGCGCTTTGCGAAAGGCGCAGCTTACCGCTTCCTCGCCGAGATGCTGCATGTAGAAGGACGTCTTTCCCTGCCGCTGCGCCATCAGCATGCGCGCATCGAAGGCACGCAGCAGCAGCATGTGCCTGAGCCCGGAAAGAAGCTCCTCGTCGGACAGAAGACCAGCCCAGGGGCCGACGGCGCTGCCCTCATGATCCAGCACGCGAATGATCGAATAGGCGAGGTCGCGCATGGTCTCGGGCGCGGCATCGATTTCCGGCCTCGGCACCGAACCGGCCTTTGGAATCTTGACGTTGGAAAAATCTGGCAGGTCGCCCGGCCGAACTGCCGGCTCCGGCACATGCAGGCTCAAATGCGTGTTTGCGGTCATGCCCTGTGCTTCCTCCCTGCTAGCGCCGCCTCCTCCGGACGGCCAGCCGAAGAGTTCCACTCTTCAGCAAAGTTCGACGGCGATCGCGGTGGCCTCCCCGCCACCGATGCAGATCGCCGCCATTCCTCGTCTCAGGCCGTGCTGCCGCAACGCGGCAAGCAAGGTCACCATGATGCGGGCGCCCGAGGCGCCGATCGGATGGCCAAGCGCGCAGGCGCCGCCATGAATGTTAACCTTGTCATGCGGCAGGTCGAGATCACGCATGACCGCCATCGCGACCACGGCAAAGGCTTCGTTGATCTCGAAAAGATCGACATCCCCAAGGCCCCAGCCGGTCTTTTCGGAAAGCCGCGTCAGAGCGCCGACGGGAGCGGTGGTGAACTGGGACGGCGCCCGGGCTTCGGTCGCATGCCCCATGATCGTGGCCAGTGGTGCGAGCCCACGCCGCTCCGCCTCCGACCGGCGCATCAGCACCAGCGCTGCCGCGCCGTCGGAAATAGAGCTGGAATTTGCGGCCGTAACGGTGCCTCCGTCGCGAAAGGCCGGGATCAGGGTCGGGATCTTGTCGAGCCGGGCCTTGCCCGGCTGCTCGTCAATGGCAACAACCTGCTCGTCGCGACCGTTGGGAACCTTCACCAGCGCGATCTCCCGGTCGAACCAGCCTTCCGCTATTGCCCTGCGAGCACGCTCCAGCGAGGCGATGGCATAGGCATCCTGCATGTCACGTGTGAACTGATAGGCTTCGGCGCAATCCTCCGCGAAACTCCCCATCAGCCGGCCTTTGTCATAGGCGTCTTCGAGACCGTCGAGGAACATGTGGTCCATCACCCTGCCATGGCCCAGCCGATAGCCGCTGCGGGCGCGGTCAAGCAGATAGGGCGCGTTGGTCATGCTCTCCATACCGCCCGCGACCGCGATGGACGAACTGCCAGCGATGATGAGATCGTGGGCCAGCATCGCGGCCTTCATACCCGACCCGCACATCTTGTTGATGGTGGTGGCACCGGTAGAATTGGGAATGCTGGCAGCCATCGCCGCCTGCCGCGCCGGTGCCTGCCCTTGTCCCGCAGACAGCACGCAGCCGAACAGCACCTCGTCGACCTGATCGCCGGCAAGACCGGCTCGATCGAGCGCTGCCCGCATAGCCACCGCACCGAGAACCGAAGCAGTCACGGATTTTAACGCGCCTTGAAAACCGCCCATGGGCGTGCGGGCGGAACCGACGATAACGACAGGATCATGCTCAGTCACTTTCCACCTCCCCGGAAAGAACCTTGCCCGCATCACGGCTCCTCCAAGCCGGGACACTCACCACCGGGACATGAGATCAAACGATCTGCCAATTCCCGATTGAGTGAACGGTATCACCATAGCGCTTTCATTTCAAAGCTAATTTGATTGACAGATTTGGCAACAGAGATATCTTTGATCCACCATTATCGATAATTCTAGATCATTTGATCCATGGAAACGCTCGACGCCTTCGATCAGAAAATCCTGCATGTCCTCGGCGAGGACGGGCGGATAAGCTGGCGCGATCTCGCATCCCGAATTGGACTGTCGTTCACGCCAACGCTGAGGCGCGTGCGCAAGCTGGAGGAAGCCGGGATAATCCGCGGCTATACCGCCGTCTTCGACGAAAACCGACTTTTGGGCACAATGGGTGTATTCATCTCGGTTACGCTGGAACGCCAGATCAAGGACGCGCTGACGACGTTCGAACATAGCGTCGCCTCCATTCCGGAGGTAGTCGGCGGCTACCAGACCAGCGGAAGCTCGGATTATCTGATTCATGCCATGGTGCGCGACCTGCCGCATTACCAGGAACTTCTCGACTTCCTGACGACGGTTCCGGGCGTAGCGCGCATCCAGTCCAATTTCGCCATCAAGACGTTCGTGCGCCGGTCGGCCGCATTCACCGGAGGTACGGAAACATAAAACAGGGCGGCCGGCGTGGAGGAGACGCCGGACCGTCTTTCACCGCAGAAGACGGCTGCGCGAAATCCGTCGGGAGGAGGAATATGCGATGAGCCGGGATCTCGCCGCAGTTTTCGACGCCGGTCTCGGGGAGGAGATCGGAGCATTGCGTGACAGCGTGCGCAAGTTTGCTCATGACAGGATCGCGCCGCTTGCGGCGGAAATTGATAGGGAGGACCGTTTCCCACGCCATCTCTGGCCGGAAATGGGCGCGCTCGGCCTGCACGGCATCACGGCCTCGGAGGACTATGGCGGGGCCGACATGGGTTATCTCGCCCATTGCGTCGCCATGGAGGAGATCAGCCGCGCTTCGGCATCCGTCGGCCTTTCCTACGGCGCTCATTCCAACCTCTGCATCAACCAGATCCATCGCTGGGGCACGGCCGAGCAGAAACGGCGATACCTGCCGAAGCTCATATCCGGCGAGCATGTCGGGTCGCTTGCGATGAGTGAGACGGAAGCGGGTTCCGACGTCGTGTCCATGCGTCTGAAGGCGGAGCGAAAGGATGATCGCTACCTCCTGAACGGCTCCAAGATGTGGATCACCAATGGCCATGAAGCCGATACGCTGGTGGTCTACGCGAAGACCGACACGGCAGCCGGCCCGCGCGGCATCACCGCCTTTCTCATCGAGAAGAGCTTCAAAGGCTTCCGGTCGGCGCAAAAGCTCGACAAACTCGGCATGCGTGGCTCCCCGACGTCCGAACTCGTTTTCGAGGATTGCGAGGTCCCGGAGGAAAACGTGCTGGGCAAGGTGAACGACGGCGTCACCGTGCTGATGAGCGGCCTCGATTACGAACGCGCCGTGCTCGCCGCAGGCCCGATCGGCATCATGCAATCCGCGCTCGATCTCGTGATTCCCTACAGCCGAGAACGGCACCAGTTCGGCAAGGCGATCGGCGAATTCCAGCTCGTGCAGGGCAAGATCGCCGACATGTATACCGCGATGAACGCTTCCCGCGCCTATGTTTATGCCGTGGCCCGCGCCGGCGATAACGGTCGCCTCACGCGGCAGGACGCGGCGGGCGCGATCCTGTTTTCCGCCGAGCGCGCCACGCAGGTGGCGCTGGATGCCATCCAGATCTTGGGCGGCACCGGCTACATGAATGAAAGCCCCGCTGGGCGGCTTCTGCGCGACGCCAAGCTGTACGAGATCGGCGCCGGCACCAGCGAGATCCGGCGTATGCTGATCGGCCGAGAATTGTTCAAAAGCAATGCGTGAGGGAATGATGCGGCTCAAATCCAACATCACCCGCGACGCCGGCTATCACGCCAACGCTGCCTTCATGCGCGGTCTTGTCGATGACCTGAAGACAAGGGTCTCCGAGATCGCCATGGGTGGCGGCGAAGCGGCCCGCAACCGGCACAGGGCTCGCGGCAAGCTCTTGCCTCGCGACCGGGTGGATGCGCTTCTCGATCCCGGCACGCCATTTCTGGAACTGTCTCAATTCGCCGCCTATGGCGTCTATGACGAAGCGGTGCCGGCGGCAGGCATCATCACCGGCATCGGCCGGGTGGCAGGCAGGGAATGCATGATCGTCGCCAACGATCCTACTGTGAAAGGCGGGACTTACTATCCGCTGACGGTGAAGAAGCACCTGCGCGCCCAGGAAATCGCCCGGGAAAACCGCCTGCCCTGCCTCTATCTCGTCGATTCCGGCGGCGCATATCTGCCGCTTCAGGACGAGGTGTTTCCCGACCGCGATCATTTCGGCCGCATCTTCTACAATCAGGCGGCCATGTCGGCGGAAGGCATACCCCAGATCGCCGTCGTCATGGGAAGCTGCACGGCGGGCGGCGCCTATGTGCCCGCCATGAGCGACCAGTCGATCATCGTGAAGAACCAGGGCACCATCTTTCTCGGCGGCCCGCCGCTCGTGAAAGCCGCGACCGGCGAAGTGGTAACGGCCGAGGAACTGGGCGGGGCCGATGTCCATTCCCGCACCTCCGGCGTGACCGATCATTACGCCAATGACGACCGTCACGCGCTGGCGCTGACGCGCCGGATCGTCGGTACGCTCAATCGCCCGAAACGCGTCGACATCGAAATACAGCAACCCGTCGAGCCGCTTTATCCGGCAGAGGATCTGTACGGCATCGTGCCAGACGACACGCGAAAGCCCTTCGACGTGCGCGAGGTCATCGCCCGCATCGTCGATGGTTCCGAATTCGACGAGTTCAAGGCGCTCTACGGCACCACTCTGGTCTGCGGCTTCGCCCATATCTTTGGCTATCCCGTCGGCATCGTCGCCAATAACGGCATTCTGTTTTCGGAGTCGGCGCTGAAGGGAGCCCATTTCATCGAACTCTGCTGCCAGCGCGGAATTCCGCTCGTCTTCCTGCAGAACATCACCGGCTTCATGGTCGGCAAGAAGTATGAGGCCGGCGGCATCGCCAAGGACGGCGCGAAGCTGGTGACGGCTGTCGCCTGTGCAAAGGTACCGAAGTTCACCATCATCATCGGCGGTTCCTTCGGCGCCGGCAATTACGGCATGTGCGGCCGGGCCTATTCGCCGCGTTTCCTGTGGATGTGGCCGAATGCGCGTATCTCGGTAATGGGCGGCGAGCAGGCGGCCTCCGTGCTGGCGCAGGTCAGGCGCGACAGTATGGAGGCTCAGGGCAAGGACTGGCCAATCGAAGAGAAGGAAGCCTTCAAGGCGCCGATCCGCAAGAAATACGAAACCGAGGGCCATCCCTACCATGCCAGCGCGCGTTTGTGGGATGACGGCCTGATCGACCCGGCGGACACGCGAATGGTGCTCGGCCTGGGGATTTCCGCGGCTCTGAATGCGCCCGTCGAACGCACCCAATTCGGCATATTCAGGATGTGAGGCGGCGATGTTTTCCAAAATCCTTATCGCCAATCGTGGAGAAATCGCCTGCCGGATCATCCGCACGGCAAGGCGCATGGGGATTGCGACGGTCGCCGTCTATTCGGAGGCGGATCGGGATGCCGCCCATGTCGCCATGGCCGACGAAGCCCTTGCCGTCGGCCCGGCATCGGCCCACCAATCCTACCTCGATGGTGACAGGATCATCGCAACCGCACGGACAAGCGGAGCCGAGGCGATCCATCCGGGCTACGGCTTCCTGTCTGAAAACGCCGACTTCGCCGAGGCATGCTCGGCAGCCGGCCGTGTTTTCATCGGCCCGCCGGCCGCCGCAATCCGCGCCATGGGTGGCAAGAGCGCGGCAAAGACCCTGATGGCTGCGGCAAGCGTGCCGCTGGTTCCGGGCTATCACGGCGACGACCAGTCGCCGGCGCATCTTGCCGCCGAAGCCATGAAAATCGGCTATCCCGTGCTGATCAAGGCTTCCGCCGGCGGCGGCGGCAAGGGCATGCGCATCGTCTCGCAGCCAGAGGATTTTGCCGCCGAACTGGCCGCGGCAAGGCGCGAGGCACTTGCTGCCTTTGGCGACGAGCGGATGCTGATCGAGAAATATCTCGCCCGCCCCCGACACGTGGAAGTGCAGGTCTTTGCCGACAACCACGGCAATTGCCATTCTCTCTTCGAGCGCGATTGCTCGATCCAGCGCCGGCATCAGAAGGTGATCGAGGAGGCTCCCGCCTCCGGCCTTCCGGAAACGCTGCGAAGGAAGATGAGCGAAGCCGCAATATCCTGTGCCCGCGCCATCGGCTACTCCGGCGCCGGCACCGTGGAATTCCTGCTGGATGCGAGCGGCGACTTCTACTTCATGGAGATGAACACCCGCCTTCAGGTCGAGCATCCCGTCACCGAATTCATCACCGGCCTCGATCTCGTCGAGTGGCAATTCCGGGTGGCGGCAGGCGAGCGCTTGCCGGAGGACTGGGCCGATCTGAAAATGCGGGGACATGCGATAGAGGCGCGGCTTTATGCCGAAGACCCGGATCATGACTTCCTGCCATCAATCGGCCGGATCGACCATCTCGTCCTGCCCGAGCAGAACGACCATATCCGTATCGACAGCGGCGTGAGGGCCGGCGATGCGATCACGGTGCATTATGACCCGATGATCGCGAAGCTCATCGTGTGGGATGTCGACCGTCCCTCGGCCGTCCACAGGCTGCGCGCTGCCCTTCGCGAGACAGCCATCACCGGCGTGACCAGCAATGCCGGCTTTCTGGCGCGGTTGGCAGGCCTTGCGGATTTCGGGAATGCCCATCTCGACACCGGCTTCATTGCCCGCAACGAAGCGAAACTGCGGCCGGACACCACCGCAGACAATGCGACGGCGACAATGGCGGCACTCGGCTTTTTGCTTGCGAACAAGACCGACACACAGCGCCGGACTATCGCAACCGCCGATCCGCACAGCCCATGGGCAACGACCAATGGCTTCCGGATAAACCGTCCGGCACGGCAGGGACTGCGCCTCATCATTGCCGGGAAGCCCATGGAAGTGGACGTCCTTTATCGCGAACGCGGTTTCGAGATCGGCATCGACAGCGAAACCATGTCCGTTGAGGGTTCGCAGGCCGCAGATGGCAGGCTCTCGGCGACCATCGCCGGAAGGAAACACACCGGCTATTTCCTCACGAATGGCGATGCCTTCGATCTGGTGATCAACGGAACCGTCAATCCCATCGCAACGGCAAACCTTGCCGGGTTCGAAGCGCCCGAAGAGGCAACCGGCGGACTGGCAGCCCCCATGCCGGGTGTCATCCGCGCCATCCTGACCGAGGCGGGCAGCCATGTCGAGGCGGGCGAGGCGCTTGTCATCATGGAGGCGATGAAGATGGAACACACGATCCGCGCGCCATCCTCCGGGCGGATCGCGATGCTCAACTGCGCAGAAGGGGCAATGGTCGAGGCAGGCACGGTGCTGGTGGATTTCGAAGCGGAGGCCGACTGACATGACGAAACCGGAAAAGGTCAGGATCGTCGAAGTCGGTCCCCGCGACGGACTGCAGAACGAGAGCGTCCGGATGCCTGTCGCGGTGAAGGTCGAACTGATCGAGCGCCTCGCCAAGGCCGGATTGCCGGTCGTGGAGGCAGGCGCGTTCGTTTCCCCGAAATGGGTGCCGCAAATGGCTGAAACAGGCGAGGTCTTCCGCAACCTGACGAAACGGCCGGGCACCGCCTATCCTGCCCTAGTGCCCAATCTCAAGGGTCTGGAAGCCGCGATTGCCGCGGGTGTCGGGGAAATCGCGGTCTTCGTCTCGGCGTCGGAAGGCTTCAGCCTGAAGAACATCGCCTGCTCGCGGGCCGAAAGCCTTGTGCGCCTCCGCGATGTCTTCGATCTCGCCGCGACCCGAAGCATACGCGTGCGCGGCTACGTTTCCTGCATCGCCGGCTGCCCCTATGACGGCGATGTGCCGCCCGCCGAAGTCGCAGTCCTGGCGCGCGAACTGCTGGTCATGGGCTGTTACGAAGTCTCGCTCGGCGACACGATCGGCGTGGGCACGGCAGCGCAGATCCGCAATGTCATTGGCCAGGTCGCGACAACGATACCGCGCGAGCGGATCGCCATGCACTTCCATGACACCTACGGACAGGGCATCGCCAATGTGCTGGCGAGCATCGAGGAAGGCATTGCCACCTTCGACAGTTCCGTCGCCGGCCTCGGCGGCTGTCCCTATGCGCCGGGCGCCAGCGGCAATATCGCGACGGAAGACCTGCTCTATCTGCTGCATGGTCTGGGCATTTCGACGGGAGTCGACCTGCAGGCTGTCGCGGAAACGGGCGGATGGATCAGCGATATCCTGGGGCGACGCAATGAAGCGCGGGCGGGACGGGCATTGCTCGCCAAAAGACACACCGGAGGACAGGATGGGCGATGAACTGCTGTGTGAACGCCGCGGGAGCGCATTATGGCTGACACTCAATCGACTGGAGGTCCACAACGCCCTCAACGCAGCCGTGACCAGAAGTCTGGTCGAAGCCTTTGAACAGGTCTCCCTTGACCCGACATTACGGGCGGTAGTTCTGACGGGAACCGGCGAGCGCAGTTTCTGCTCGGGCGCCGATCTCAAGGAAAGCGCGGGCGGGGTGTTCCGGTCTGACGACGGCGGCAACCCGATTGCTGGCGTCCTGAATGCAATCGAAACCTGCGAAAAACTGGTGATTGCGCGGATCAACGGCTCGGTTCTGGCTGGCGGCTTGGGTCTGGTCGCCGCCTGCGATCTCGCCTATGCCGCCAGACACGCGAATTTCGGCCTGCCGGAAGTACGCGTCGGTCTCTTTCCTATGATGGTCGCCGCGCGGTTGATGCCGAAGATAACCCTGCGGCACCTGCAGGAAATGGCCTATCTCGGTGAAAGCATCGATGCGGCGACCGCTCTGCAATACGGTCTCATCAACGGCATCGCCCCTGTCGGCGACCTCGATGAACTCATCGCCAACGTTCTGGAAAAGCTCGCCCGGAATTCCACCGAAGCAATCTCAGCGGGAAAGCAGGCCCTCCGCGACATGCGAGGCATGACGACCCCAGAAATGTTCGCCTTGGCCGAACGGCGGATCGCTGAAATCGCGGAAACGGATGACGCCCGCGAGGGACGTGCAGCTTTCGCGGAAAAGCGAAAGCCGCGATGGTCAGAGTAACAACCATTGGGCATGAACGGCCTCCGGCCTTCGCCAGTCCGAGAGGCAGCAACGGGATCGCATTGGGCAGCATCCCGTGCCGGCAGGCAACCGATGACCTCATCGCAAGTTCAGCGGGAGCAGAAGCGTCATCCCGTAATCGGCAGCCCGGAATTCAAAATGTGTACTCAGTTACCGACCATCAACAAAGGTCAAAGTGACATCGGAGCTTCCACACCCCGATGCCACGCTGCTTCGCCTAGAGAGCTGTTCGATCTGGTTGAATCACATCGGCACTCTAAGCCTTTTTGTTTGAAGCATAATCTTATCGATCCTCGTTTCACTCCGGTCGGATTATGCTCTACTGCGCCGACTTGATCTTGCTAACGTCCTCGGCGCTCATCTCGCCGACTGTCGTCACCTCGCCCTTGGTGATCTTCCAGAGACGGAACGGGCCGGTGATGTCACCATACTGGTCGAAGCTGACTGGACCGATGACGCCTTCATACTTGACCGGCTTGCCTTCCTTGATCAGCGCAAGCGCCTTGGCAAACTCTTCCTTGCCGGCATGGATGGGCGTGCCGCCTTCGGCGACCACGGCGGGCACGGCGGCCTTGATGGCTGCGGCGTCGGCCTTGCCGGCCTTGGCGATAGCAAGCGCCACGATCGCACCCGCGTCATAGGAGCGGTCGGCTGCCGGAGCGGATGCGGAGATGCCGCCGGAGAAGGCTTCGTAGTTGGCGTTGAAATATTCCGTCGATGCCGTCGGGCTCGTGCCCGAAGATGTACCGTAGGCGTTTTCGAGATACTGCGCGCCGACGCTTTCGATGAAGTCCTTGGAGTTCATGCCGTCGTTCAGCAGGAAGGTCTGCTTGCCGCCGCCCGAAATCCATGCGCGTGCGATGGTGGCGCCGTCGACGGGCGTGCTGACGAGATAGAGCGCATCCGGATCGCCCGCCATGGCAGCGCTTGCCTCAGAGGTGTAGCTCGACTGCTTCTCGTTGTACGGCGTGGTCGAGGTAATGGTGCCGCCGAGCTTTTCGTAAGCCGTGGCAAACTCCTTCACCATGTTGACGCCGAAGTCGTTGTTGACGTTGATGATGGCGATCTTCTTCAGGCCCTGGTCGATTGCGTATTTCGCAGCCGCAGTGCCCTGCAGGGCATCGGAGGTGATGGTGCGGAAGAACACGCCATTGGTCTTGCCTTCGCGGCCAAGCGACGTCAGCGTCGGCGAGGACGACGCGGGCGAAACCTGCACGACGCCGGCCGGCGCCGTCACCGAAGTCAGGATCGGGATAGATACCGACGAAATGATGCCGCCGATGATGACCGGCACCTTCTTGATGTTGACGAGCTGCGTCGCCTGATCGACGGCGACGTTGCCCTGGCTCTGGCTGTCGCGCGTATCGGCCACGATGTTGCAGCCATCGACGCCACCAGCCTCGTTGAAATCACGGAAAGCCATGGCGACCGACTTGGCGCCGGCCTGACCGTACTCGCCGGCCGGGCCGGTCAGTTCCATCACGAGCCCGACGGTGATGTCGCAATCGGCTGCAAAAGTCGGTGCGGTGGAGGCAGCAAGCGCTGCGACCACGGCTGAAAGCAGAAATGAAGTCCTCATCGTTATTCCCCTTTGTTGAGATTGTATTTCATGATGCTGCCGTGGCGACCTTCCCGGTCCCGCTCGAGCGTGTAGACGTCCCCTTCGAGCGGCGACGCCTCGGACAATACGTTATCGATCTCGGCCCGATCGGTCTCGGTCAGCCGGATGTCGGAAATCGCGAGATTGGAGGCGAGGTGTTCGCGGTTACGCGCGCCGACGATCACCGCGGCAACGCCAGGCCGGGTCAGCATCGCTGCACTCGCCACCGTGGCGATATCCACCTGATGCCGGTCGGCGATTTTCCGCAATGTCGAAAGAAGCGCCTGAAACAGGTCCCAGCCGCCGATGTCGTCGATGATGAGCTTGTATTTGGTGAGCGATCGGTTCTCGAGCGGATGTTCCGGCTCCGGCTTGCCGAGCCAGCGGTCACCAAGGAAACCGCCCGCAACCGTACCGTAGCAGAACAGCGCGAAATTCTTCTCCGCAGCAAGCTGGACCATCCGCTTTTCCGGACGCCGGTCGAGCAGCGAATACTGCAGTTGCAGCGATGTGAAAGGCACGCCGGAGGCAATGATCGCCTCGACATGATCCGTGTCGAAATTGGTGCCGCTGATCCTGTCGATCTTGCCGGCCTGCTGCAACTCCTTCAGCCAGCCGGCAGTCTCCAGCCAGCCGTCGATGTCATAGGCCCACCAGTGAAACTGGACCAGATCGAGCCGTTCGAGATTGAGCCGTTTGCAGGAAGTGTCGATGACGCCCTCGACATAGGCCTTGCTGATCGTCGGAAGAATAGTGAGGTCCGGTACGAACTTGGTATGCACCCGGATGCGCGACAGGGCCTCCTGTCCACGCAGGTCCGCATAGCGCAGCCGGAAGCGGCCGATCAGTTCCTCCACACCGGTATAGATATCGGCGCAGTCGAAGGTGGTGATGCCGGCATCGGCGAAGGCGACCATGTCATCCACCGCCCCTTCGGCATCGATCGGCCCATGGCCGCCGGCCATCTGCCAGCCGCCGCGGATGACCCGCGATATCTCATAGTCGGGTGCAATGGTGATGCGCTGCATGTCTTTCTGCCTATTCGTCATTCACGGGAGGCGTCATGTCTGCGACAGGCGCCGGGTCTGCTGAAGGATTGAGGGGAACTGCCGTGGTCGCCGCATGGCTGAATCGGCGCAGGCCTGTTCGCCTGATCCGAAGCCGGGTCGAGCAGTTCGGGTCCGGACACGCAATCTCCGCGTCCGTGGTCATCCAGTCATTGGCATGGGTCGGCCGCTGCTTGGCCGCCAGAAGCGGCAGCACCGAGGAGAGCGAGTAGATCGAAATGCCCTGCCCGGGCGGCAGATACAGCATCTCGCCATGCAGCTCGAAATGATCGCCCGGCTTTGCGCCGCAATAGACGGCACCGCCTTCGGGGATGATCACATCCACGCGCAGGTCGAAAAGATCGAAGCCGTCGTCCGTCTCAACCATGATCTGCCTGCCCCGCTGCGTTTTCTTCCTGATCGAGCCGGCCGCGAATGAGATCAAAGGAACGGCTGATATCGTTGGTCAGCGACTGCAGGGCGGAAACCGGATCGCGCCTTTCCAGCGCATCGATCAGTGCCCAGTGATGGTCGGTCGCAGCAAGCCCTCCGTGCTCATCATGGATGTGCGCCGCCTTGCGGATGATCGCCCCGGATTGCAGCCACAGACTTTCAACGATGGGGATCATCACCGCCGACCGCGCGGCACGATAGATATGGAAATGGAAGCGCTGGTTGAACTCGGAGGTGACTTGCCCGATGTCCTTGCCATGCCGTTCGAAGGCCGCATCGCAATCGATGTTGATCTGCTTGAGGATCTCGAAATCCTCACGTGTCAGATTGGGCAGGGCGAGCGCCACAAGCTGCCCTTCAATGAGGATGCGTGCGCGGGCAAGATCGTCCAGCCGTTCGCGGGTAATCAGCGGCACACGTACCGAACGGTTCGGCAAAGCCTCGAGCGCCTGTTCGGAAACCAGACGTCCCAATGCCTCGCGCACTGGCATGGTGCTGGTCTGAAGACGCTCAGCCAGATCGACGATGCGCAACACGTCACCGGCATCGAACATGCCGTTGATCAGGGACCGACGAAGCTGGTTATAGACGCGCTCATGCAACGTTTCGCGCCCGACGGGCGACAACGCGCCGCGACCAGCCGAACCGTCAGCGCTTTCCTGCGGCTGTCGCGCATGGGCCGTCATCAACTTCCTCCGCTTCAACCTGCTTTTTCGGGTTGCTTTTCCTCGGGCAGTAAAGTTTGATCAAACATCACGCATCAAATCAAGAACCTTTCTTTCGCCAATGTCTTCGCCTCTGACAAATTCAGTCGATATCCACGCCCGGACCTCGGAGGCGGTCATCGACGCGCGCAATCTGGTCAAGCGCTTCGACGGCATGACGGCGGTTGCCGGCATGTCGCTGACGCTTGGTGCTGGCGAGATGGTCGGGCTGATCGGCCCGAACGGCGCGGGAAAGACGACGCTCTTCAATCTGATCGCCGGCTCGCTGAAACCCACCTCCGGTGAAATCTGGATCGCCGGCCGCGACGTGTCGCAGGACAGCCCGGAAAGGCGCATCGCAAGCGGCGTCGGACGCACCTTCCAGATCCCGCGACCCTTTCTGGAAATGAGCGTGCTGGACAATGTGCTGACCGGCGCTCAGTCGCAGGATGGCGAGCGGCTGATCACCAATTTCCTCCGCCCCGGCCATGTGCGCCGGCAGGAAAAGACAGCGACGGACAAGGCACGCGCGCTCCTGGATTTCGTCACCCTGTCAGGGCTGGAAAGCCAGCCGGCCAGGGTGCTTTCCGGCGGCCAGCGGAAACTGCTCGAACTCGCCCGTATCCTGATGGCCGACCCCGCCGCGATCCTGCTCGACGAGCCGGCCGCCGGGGTCAATCCGGCCCTTCTGGAGACGATCATGGAACGGGTGATCGCGCTCAATACGCAGGGCAAGTCGATCCTGCTGATCGAACACAACATGGACATGGTCTCAAGGCTCTGCACCCGCGTTGTGGCCATGGCGCTCGGCAAGCCGCTGGCCGAAGGCTCTCCCGCGGATGTCGCCGCCGATCCCGCCGTGATCGAAGCCTATCTCGGGGGGACGATATGACGCCCCCCGCCTCACAGACACCTGCCCTGCAAACGCAGGCCCTGGTCGCCGGCTACGAACCCGACCTGCCGATCGTGCGCGGAGTCGATCTTTCCGTCGCACCTGGGGAACTGCTGGTTCTTCTCGGGCCGAACGGCGCAGGCAAATCGACGCTAGTGAAAGCGATTGCCGGCGTGGTGCCTA
Source organism: Shinella sp. (assembly GCA_003248775.1). GTDB lineage: Bacteria > Pseudomonadota > Alphaproteobacteria > Rhizobiales > Rhizobiaceae > Allorhizobium. The sequence continues at coordinate 170,838 of QFQX01000003.1, forward strand.
TTCATTCCGGCAGCGTGACGCTTGCCGGCCGCGACATCACCCGCATTCCCACCCATCTGAAGATCGCCGAAGGCCTTGCCTTCGTGCCTCAAACGGAAAACATCTTCGCGACGCTCTCCATTCACGAAAACCTGCAGATTGCCGCAGCGGTACTGCCGAAACCCGACCGGTCCGGGAAGATCGCAGCCCTCTACGAGCGCTTCCCCGATCTGGCGGCCAAGCCTTCGCGGCAGGCCGGCACCTTGTCCGGCGGTCAGCGACAGATGCTCGCGGTCGCCCGTGCGCTGATCGTAGATCCGCCAGTCATCATTCTCGACGAACCCTCCGCGGGTCTTTCACCGAAGATCGTCTCTGACGTTTTCGAAATGCTCCGGCAGATCAACGCCACAGGCGTCACGGTCGTTCTGGTCGAGCAGAACGTCAAGGCGGCGCTGGCGATCGCCAGCCGGGCAGTCGTGCTCGTCGAAGGACGCATCCGTCATGAGGGGGCTGCCGCCGACCTGCTCGGCGACCCGCTCATCGCCAAGCTCTATCTCGGCACTGGCCATTCCCTTGGCCACTCCGCTGGCCACTCACAAGGGACGGAACATCCATGAACCCGCAGTTTGTGATGGATGGCCTGATTGCAGGCGCAATGATCGGCCTCGGCGCCATCGGCGTGACACTGACCTATTCGATCCTGCGCTTCGCCAATTTCGCCCACGGCGAGCTCCTGTCCTGGGGCGCCTATCTCGCCATGGCGGTCAGTGGCGCTCTCGGCCTATTGTCGACCGGCCTGTTGAAACCGATCGGCCCCTTCTCGTTCGGCTGGTCGCTTCCGCTGGCGGCTGTCCTCGCCATCCTGCTGACCGGACTTCTGGCGCTTGCCGTGGATGCGCTCCTGTTTGGCCGGCTGCGGAAACGCGGCAGCGCCGTGATTATTCTGGTCATGGCGAGTTTCGGCGCATCCCTCGCGCTGCGCAGCCTTCTCGAATTCATCTTCACCTCCAAGCCAGCCTATTACACCAAGGCGCTGCAGATCGCGGTGCCACTCGGCGGAGGTCTGCGGGCGACCCCCGACCAGCTTCTTTCGCTCGTCGTCACACTCGCCGCCGTCATTGCCATCCACCTGATGATGGCGCGAACCGGGATCGGCCGTTCGATGCGCGCTGTCAGTGAGAACCCGGCGCTTTCGGGCATTGCCGGCATCGACGTGCGCAAGGTCATCATGGTGGTCTGGTTCCTCGGCGCCGCTCTTGCCTGCATCGCCGGTATAATGACCGGGCTGCTCGTGCAGATCCGCCCCTATCTTGGTCATGACCTTCTGCTGCCGCTGTTCGCCGCAGCCATTCTCGGCGGCATCGGCAGCGTGCCGGGCGCCATGCTTGCCGGGCTGATCGTCGGCCTTTCGGAAGCCGCCGCCGTGCAACTGGTTGGTGCCGAGTGGCGGGCCGCCGTCTCCTTCGTCATCCTCGTCGTGGTCCTGCTGTTAAGGCCGCGCGGCCTGTTCGGGAGAGCGGCATGAGCGTCGATATCATCGCCTACGGCGCATTCTTCCTGACCATGGCACTGACCTATGCCATCATGTGTCTCGGCCTCAACGTACAGTGGGGCCAGACAGGCCTGTTCAATGTCGGCATCGCGGCTTTCGTCGCCATCGGCGCTTATGTCTCGGCATTGCTGACCACGCCCGAAACGCCCGACCGCTTCGGCGGCTTCGACCTCCCGATTGCCATAGGTTGGCTTGGCGGAGCCCTGGCTGCAGGCCTTGCCGCGTGGCTCGTCGGAGCGCTGACGATAAGGCTTCGATCTGATTATCTTGCCATCGCCACCTTCGGTGTTGCGGTCTCGGTCCAGCTCTGCGTGCTGAATATCCAGCCGCTCACCGGCGGCGCCTTCGGCATCGGTTTCATACCCCGCCCCTTCGCAAGCCTCGCCGGCAATCCGTTGGGCTTCGGCCTTGCCAATCTGGCGCTGGTGGCAGGCGTGGTGCTGGCGCTCTATCTCGCGCTCGAACACCTCGCCAAAAGCCCGTGGGGCCGTGTGTTGCGTGCGATCCGAGAGGATGAAACGGCGGCACAGGCCCTCGGCAAGCGCCCGATCCGTTTCCGCCTGCAGGCATTCACCATCGGCGGGGCGATCATGGGTCTGGCTGGTGCGGTGCAGGGACATTTCATCGGCTTCATCGCACCGGACAACTATTTGCCCATTCTCACCTTCCAGGTCTGGGCCATGCTGATCGTCGGCGGTTCCGGCAACAATCGCGGAGCGATCCTCGGCGCCATCCTCGTCTGGGGTCTCTGGGCACTTTCGGCAGCTGCAGTATCCGCCTTCGTTCCGCCCGAACAGCAGGCGCGTGCCGCCTCGCTGCAGATCGTCGCCATCGGCATCGGTCTTTGCCTCATTCTGCTTCTGCGTCCTCGTGGTATTCTCGGCGAAGGCCGGTCTTCGGCCACCGGACGCACCCCAATGAAATCCAAGGCCAAATTCAGGGCCAGATCCTAGGAATGACTACCATGAGCCAGTCGCCCGAACGCATCGCGCTCACCAGCAATCTCTCGATCAGCCGACTCGTCTGCGGTCTGTGGCAGGTCGCCGATATCGAGAAGAACGGCGAAATCATCGATCCGGAAACCGGCGCCGATGCCTTGCAGGCCTATGCACAGGCCGGCTTCGACACCTTCGACATGGCCGATCATTATGGCTCGGCCGAGGTGATCACCGGCCGGCTGCTCTCCCGTTATCCGGGCACGTCCAACCGCCCGTCCGCCTTCACTAAATGGTGCCCGGAGCCGGGGCCGATGACCCGCGATGTCGTGCGCCGGGGCGTGGAAGAGAGGCTACAGCGGCTCGCCATCGACAAGATCGACCTCCTGCAATTCCACTGGTGGACATTCGAGCACCCGGCCTGGCTGGACGCCTTGCACGAAATGCAGCGCATGCGCGAGGAAGGCCTGATCGAAGCTCTGGGGCTCACCAATTTCGACGCCGCCCATCTTGCCGTGGCGCTTGCCGACGGCATCGAGATCGCAACCAACCAGGTGTCGTTCTCGCTTGTCGACCGCCGGGCAGCAGGGGCGCTTTCTGATCTCTGCGCCAAGAGCGGCGTCAAGCTGCTCGCCTATGGAACGCTTTCCGGTGGCTTTCTCTCGGAGAAGTGGTTTGGTAAGCTGGAGCCGACGGAAATCCGCGACTGGAGCCGTTCGAAATACAAGCGTTTCATCGATACGGCCGGCGGCTGGGGGGCATTTCAGGGAATTCTCGGAGCCGCGGACAGGATCGCGAAAAAGCACGGTGTTTCGATCTCCAATGTCGCAAGCCGCTGGGTTCTCGAGCATGAAGCGGTCGCCGCCACTATCATTGGCGCGCGACTGGGCGAAAGCGAACACCGCGACGACAATCTGAAGGTCTTTTCCTTCGCCCTCGACGGCGAGGATCACACCTTGCTCGACGAAGCCTTTGCCGCCACCAGTGCCATCCCCGGCGATTGCGGCGATGAATACCGCAAGCCGCCGTTCCTCACGGCCTCGGGCGACCTCAGCCATCACCTAGACGCCATTCCATCTATATACACTGCCAAATCCGTGCCGGGACGGCCCGACAGGCTTCGGGTTTCCTCCGGCAGCGTTTGGGAACCCATCGCCGGCTACAGCCGGGCGGTCAGGATTGGCAACCGGATTCTCGTATCGGGCACCACGGCAACCCATGGGAGCGACCGCTGCGTGGCACCCGGAAACCCGGGCGCACAGGCGACCTATATTCTCGACAAGATCGCGGCCTCCATCTCCGCGTTGGGCGGTACCATCGATGACGTGGTCCGCACCCGCGTCTATCTGCGTGATGCAAGCCAGTGGGAACCGGTTTCGCGCGCCCACGGTCTCGTCTTTTCGGAGGTCCTGCCCGCAAACACCCTGATCGAGGCGGGCAATCTGATCGGCGATTACGAAGTGGAAATCGAGGCCGAGGCGGTTTGCGACTAACCTCGGCGCGGAGCCGAAAGAGCAAGGTACCGATCTCACTGATGAAACCGGGAAACGTCGCAGCCCGCTTCCCGGAGGTAGGCCGGAAAATCTACTCTTAGGAGACCTGTGCGCGGATATTCCTAGACGCCCTGAAATATTGATGATTCAATTCCTTTGTCGAGTGATGGAGGTGCGTGATGAGCCGTCGCCGGATTGGTCAGGAAGCCTTCGGATTTGCGGTCGATCGGCGTAGCGCCTCATCGGTTGAGGATCTTTCCGGCCTGATCGATTGGACGCCGGTCGATCAGGCGCTCGCCGTTGTATCCTGCGCGGCGAGGGGCGAGCCAGCCTGGCCACCGCTGGCCTTGTTCAAGGCGATGCTGCTGTCGATCTGGTACGACCTTTCGGACGTGAAGCTGGCAGAGGCTCTGGACGATCGCGCTTCGTTTCGTCGGTTCTGCGGCTTTTCCCGGTCGGAGCCGACACCAGAGCGCACCGCGTTCGTTCGGTTTCGCCGAAGCCTTGTCGCCCACGGCCTGGATAAATCCTTGTTCGACACGATCACCGGCCAACTCAAGGCCCGGGCAATCCGGGTGAAGACCGGTAAGCTTGTCGATGCGACGATTATTGCCTCGGCAAGTGAAGATGATGGCGAAGGTCATTGGGTCAAGCACAGGGGCCGCCCGGCGGTCCATGGTTTCAAGGCGCATGTCGGCGCCGATGCCGATACGGCTCTTGTCGAGGAGATCGCCGTTACGCCAGCCAACATCAATGACGGCAAGGCTGGTCCGGATGCCTTGCCGGACAATCCCGGCGATGTTTATGCCGACAGTGCCTATCGAGGCGACCATTTTGGCAAAGCCGTCATCGCCAAAGGTGGCACGCCACGCATTGTCGCCACTGGTATGTGGGGCCGCAACGAAACCGAAGTCCGGGCACGTCTCGATGCCTGGAACAAGCCGATCCACCGTGTCCGCGGCCGGATCGAGAAAATCTTCGGGACATGGAAACGAAGCTACGGCTTGCGCCGGATGCGATGGCGAGGGCTTGCAAAGGCAGGCGTTCAAATTCGCCTGACCGCCATCGCCTACAATCTGAAACGGAGCTTGAAGATTGCGGCTGCTGCCGGATAGCCACAGAGCGGTCAACCGGGCGATCCGACGCCTCTGCGGGGCGAATAGGAGAAACATAGGCTGCCGCGTGTCGCTTGACCCTAAGAAAATGCCGGAAAATCAATCGATGAACCTTTCCGCGCACAGGTCTCCCTAGAGCGTTTCCGTGTTTTTCTGAATCGGCTTGGATTCCCAAATCACTTTTGTTCTGCTTCAGTGATGCTGGCTGGAGGGAGGCCAGCATCACATGATCGCACCGATATCGAATGATCTTCGTGAGCGCGTTGTTGCCGCAGTGCTGAGTGGTGAGAGTGTCCGAGCCGTTGCTGCACGGTTCGAAGTTGCCGCATCTTCGGTGGTGAAGTGGTCGCAACGCCATCGTGCGACGGGATCGGTTGGCCCAGGCAAGATGGGTGGTTATCGCAAGCGCATTCTGGAGCCATATCGGGATTTCATTGCCGGACTGTTGGCTCAAAATCCCCACCTGACACTGCATGGCCTGAAGGCCGAGCTCGCCTCGCGAGGCCTCGCCGTCTCCCACAACACGATCTGGGAGTTCATACGCAGCGAGGGACTGCGCTTCAAAAAAACGCTGTTCGCCCTTGAACAGGCTCGTGCCGATATTGCCCGCAGACGAGAGCGGTGGAAGGCCTTGCAACATCATCTCGATCCCGAGCGGTTGGTCTTCATCGACGAGACCTGGATCAAGACCAACATGACGCCGATCAGAGGCTGGGGACCCAAAGGCAAGCGGCTGCGGGCGTTTGCGCCACACGGTCACTGGCGCACACTGACATTCCTTGGTGCTTTGAGAGCCGACCGGCTGACGGCGCCCTGTGTGTTCGACGGACCAATCAATGGTGAGTGCTTTCGCGCTTATGTCGAACAACAGTTGGTGCCGGTGCTCACGCCGGGCGATATCGTCGTCATGGACAATCTTGGCAGCCACAAATCGGCAGCAGTCCGCAAGGCGATCAAAGCCGCAGGTGCACGGCTCTGGTTCCTGCCGCCCTATTCGCCAGACCTCAATCCAATCGAACAGGCCTTCTCGAAGATAAAGCACTGGATGCGCAATGCACAGAAACGGACAGTTGACGACACATGGCAGCATATCCGCAGGCTAGTCGAAACGATCCAACCCGACGAATGCGCAAACTATCTCAGAAATGCAGGGTAGGGTTCCATCAAATGGTGAAACGCTCTAGCTGGTCCAGAAACCTGGGCCGGTTCAGGTAAGCCGAGTTTTTTTCACTAAGGCTGCTTTTATTTTGGTTTTTTTGGGAAGATTGGTTGCGGGGGCAGGATTTGAACCTGCGGCCTTCAGGTTATGAGCCTGACGAGCTACCGGGCTGCTCCAC
>QFQX01000115.1 GCA_003248775.1 Shinella sp.
TGCAGCCAACTTCTCCTCAGCCGTCGTCATCGCCGCAATCATTATATGGTGGGCAAAATGATTGAGTCTCGACCCTAGGTTGGGGACCTGATCAAACTATTGTCTTTATTGTGTGATTCTTGCTTGTTTTGAGTTCAAAGGCAAGGATGTTCATGATGAGCGATCTTTTCTGGCTTTCTGATGAGGCTTGGGCTGCGATTGAACAGCATTTACCAACGAACCAGCCCGGTGCACGCCGGGTCGATGACCGGAGGGTGATTTCCGGTATTCTTCATGTACTCAAAATTGGCTGCCGATGGCGTGATGTTCCGCCGGAATACGGGCCTGCCAAAACCATCTACAATCGTTACCACCGTTGGTCGCGACGTCGCATCTGGCAGCGTATCTTCGAAAAGATGGCAGCAAGTGGTCCCGTCCCGGAAGAATTGTCCATCGACAGCACGCACATCAAGGCACACCGTTCGGCCCAGAACTCAAAAGGGGGGCATGGACGCAGGCGATCGGCACTTCACGCGGTGGAAGAACAAGCAAAATCCATTGTTTGGCCGATGATCGCGGCCGACCGGTCGCGTTTGTCCTGACGCCGGGGAACATCGCTGACATCAGGATGGCTATCCCTTTGCTGGAAGCGGTTAGCCCGACCAGGCGCCTTCTTGCCGACAAGGCCTATGATGCCGACAGCCTTCGCGAATGGCTCACTGGTCACGGGATCAAGGCAGTTATCCCGTCATCGGCAGCGAGAAAGAAGCCCTACCATCTGGATCGAAAAGCATATTGCCGCAGAAATGTCATCGAGCGCCTGTTCTGCAGGCTCAAGGATTGGCGACGCATCGCAACCAGATACGACAGGCTCGCGACAAACTACCTTTCCGCAGTCGCCCTCGTATCAATTATCATCGCATGGATTTGAATGAGTCCTCACCGTAGGGTCAAAACTCAATCAGGATAGGTGTTCTGTTGGTCCGGATGGGATTGCATGGAAGCGAACAAGCGCAAGGTAAGGCCGGGTGGCCTTGCCGA
>QFQX01000029.1 GCA_003248775.1 Shinella sp.
ACGCGCCCTTCGTCTATCGGTTAGGACACCAGATTTTCATTCTGGGAAGAGGGGTTCGACTCCCCTAGGGCGTGCCACTTCTCTCTTCATCAAATTTCAAAAAATGATGCTTGGCGAGCGGTTAAACCGCTGCCGCGCGGTGGCGCCATAGCCCGTCATTGTGTTCCGGCTTCTTATGGTGCCTTGGCTGCGTCGAGGATGCGCATCTGAACACGCCTCGTGCCCTGCCAGTGATCGGCGCTCAGAGAGCCGGCAACATGAACCTGCATTCCGCGGCTCTTCAGCAAGAAATCGCCAAGAGGAGTTTCAGCGGCCCGGAAGGCAATCCCTTCCACACGGGAACCATCCTGGGCCTCCAGCGTGACCTTCACATGCGTTGTGCCGACGGGCCTCGCATCCTTCAGACGATGGGATGGAATGGCGAAGATCGGCTGCGGATGACCTGAGCCGTAAGGACCAGCCGATTCGAGCTGATCGATGAGCGCCACGGTCGCGGCGGACGCGCCGAGCGCGCCATCGATCTTCAGGGAGCGGTTGGCGGCAAGCGTCGCGACCTGCGCGGAAGATGCCTCGTCGAAGAATGTCCGCAGCCGCCCGAGGTTCGCGCGCTCGACAGTCAGACCGGCAGCCATGGCGTGGCCACCACCCTTGAGCAGCAGGCCGGCATCCACGGCAGCTCGCACCATGCGCCCCATATCGAACCCATTGATAGAGCGGCCGGAGCCTGTGCCCCGTCCTGACGGATCAAATGCAATAGCAAAGGCGGGACGCCTGAACTTCTCCTTGATGCGTGCAGCAAGCAATCCAACGATGCCCGGGTGCCAGTTGTCCCGCGCCGTTACGATCACGGCGGCAGATTCGCCGGTGCCGTATTCGGCAAGCACTTCCGCTTCCGCTTCGGCAAGCATCACTTGTTCCATCGCCTGGCGTTCGCGATTGAGCTCATCCAGCCGTGCGGCGATCTCATCAGCCTGCGAGGCATCGTCAAGCGTCAGAAGACGGCTTCCGAGCGCAGCATCGCCGATTCGACCGCCGGCATTGATTCTCGGCCCGACCAGAAAACCGAAATGATAGGGCGTCACCGGCCCGCCAATGCCGGCCACCCGCAACAGGGCCGCAAGGCCTGCATTGTTCTGGTGGCGCGCGGCGATCAGGCCCTTCACGACATAGGCACGGTTCAGGCCCTTGAGGGGCACCACATCGCAGACGGTGGCGAGCGCAACCAGATCGAGCCAAGCCAGGAGATCGAGCGAGCGCGCTTTCGGATGGCCAGCTTCGCGCAGCATGCGCAGCGTGGCCACAAGAACCAGAAAAACCACGCCGGCCGCACAAAGATGCCCCTGCCCCGAAAGATCGTCCTCACGATTCGGATTGACCAGCGCGAGGCAGGCCGGCATCTGGTGCCCCATCTGGTGATGGTCGATCACGACAACATCCATCCCGCGGTCGGCAGCAGCAGCCAGCGCTTCGATGCTGGTGGAGCCGCAGTCGACCGTGACGATGAGCTGGGCGCCCCGATCGATCAACTGACCAATTGCCGTCGGGTTCGGCCCGTAGCCTTCGAAGATGCGATCCGGAATATAGATTTCGGCCTCGACGCCGAAGTGATGCAGGAACCGATACAGCAGCGCGGAAGACGCGGCACCGTCAACATCATAGTCACCGAAGATGGCGACCCTCTCCCCATCCCTGATCGCCCTGACCAGCCGCTCACCCGCTTTCGCACAGTCGGTCAAACGCAAAGGATCCGGCATGAGGGAGCGAATGGTCGGATCGAGGAAGGCCGGCGCTTCATCCACCCCCACGCCGCGTCCAGCAAGAACGCGCGAAACGATCTCCGGAAGCCCATGCAGTTGGCTGATCGCAAGCGCCCTGTTCTGCCCGGCCTGATCAAGGCGGGAAACCCAACGCTGCCCGGAAACGGACTGCTCAACGCCCAGGAACGCGCGCGGGACGGGATCTACCGGTTCTTCCATGCCTCAAATGCCCATTGTACCTGTTCTTCTTCTACAGGTCCTCGGGCAAATGAACAGCCCTTCAGGCTTATCAAGGGATTGTCCGCTCAGTCTTTCACGACGCACAGACACGAACAGGCGGATCAGCGAGGCCGCTTCCCATGAAAAAACGTTTGTCAGCCAAGACTCACGCAAGAAGCCAGGCAACTGAGCCGAACGGAATCATCATCAAGGATACAAAAAGAAGGATGATCGCCCAGTTACGGATGCCTTCGAAATCATCATCCTCCAGGCGCCTGACTTCACTGACGCTCCAAGGAGCAATCTGAACGCTCTGCCAGCCGGAATCAAATCCCCGGACCGGCGATAAATGTGCCGATTTCTTAATGCGGATCATTCAAGGCCCCTCCCAAGATCCCTAAATCATCAGAATGGATAAAATCTACGCTGCTACGCAGAAATACGCGAGAGCCTTTACGCCATACGTAACAAAAAAATGAAACATTACTCAGGGAGACATCGATTTACACTGCGATGCAGTACGAAAACAGAAGAAACATTGCCTTCTTTTTTGCGTCGCAACATCAAGAACCTAGGCCTCCTGTATAAATCATCACAACGATGATCTTGTGCGATTCGCTCCAGATCAGAAAATTAGCAGAGCGAGGCCAATCAATGGCAGCAGCGACAAGGCCACGAAGACCAGAATCATCGCCCAGTTGCGACCGCCTTCGAAATCATCGCTTTCGGATGGCGGATCGTCCGGCCAGTCCTCAATAAACGCATCATTGGGATTCGGGTCCTGCAACCCGGTATTCTTGCCAGACATCGCCGTTATCTGCGGCGTCGATCCTGCATATGACATAAGGGCCCTCCCCCCCTGAGAACCAGCACAACCAGTGGACGATTATTATAACATTATTCCATCCAATGCTACGATCATATTCACTTCATGTGATATGTAAATATTCATACTTATGGATAGATTCGGCCATCCAAAAGCATCAAACCCGCCGAGCGGCGCGCGGCGGGTTTGATGTTACGGGCGATTGCGGGAATAGCCGATCCTTTGCTCAGGTGGCTTTGGGGCGTTCGATACGGATCACTTGCGGCTCCCCAATCAGGTAGCCTTCGTGCTTGATCGCCGAAACGGCCTTGCGAACAGCATTTTCCATCGTGGCATGGGTAACGAGAACGATCGTCACCGGAGCGTCGGCCGTCGTGTGCTGCGAGCGCTGCACAATCGACTCAAGCGAGATACCGTTTTCCGCCATCTTGGTCGCAATGCTGGCGAAAACACCGGCTCGATCCACCACCGAAAGCCGAATGAAATAACCGCCTTCATGGCTCTTCATCTTGGCCTGACGATAGGGTTCAAGAAGAGCGGCGGGACGGCCAAGTACCGGCACCTGCTGGGCGCCCGGCCGGCTCTTGGCGATATCGGTGATGTCACCGAGAACAGCCGAAGCGGTGGCATTACCGCCGGCACCGGGACCGACCATCAGCAATTCGCCGAGAATGTCGGATTCCAGCGCCACTGCGTTGGTCACGCCATCCACCTGGGCAATCACGGAGTCGAGCGGCACCATGGTCGGATGAACGCGCTGTTCAATACCGGTTTCCGTGCGCTGCGCGACGCCGAGCAGCTTGATACGATAACCGAGTTCGGCTGCCGCATTGATGTCCTCGATCGAGATGTTGCTGATGCCTTCCATATAGATGTCATCGGCTGCGATTTCGGAGCCGAATGCGAGCGTCGTCAGGATGGCGAGTTTGTGAGCGGTATCGTTACCCTCGATATCGAAGGTCGGATCGGCCTCCGCATACCCCAGGCGCTGCGCTTCCTTCAGGCACGCCTCGAAGGAAAGCCCTTCCTTCTCCATCCGCGTCAGGATGTAGTTGCAGGTACCGTTCATGATGCCGTAGACGCGCGAGAAATTGTTGCCGGTCAGGCTCTCGCGCATGGCCTTGATCACCGGAATGCCACCGGCGACGGCGGCTTCATAGTTGATCAGCAGGCCTTTTTCTTCCGCAAGGCGCGCGAACTCGACGCCATGGCGGGCGAGTAGCGCCTTGTTTGCGGTCACCACATGCACACCACGGGCAAGGGCCGCACGCACGGACTCGTCTGCCGCGCCATCGGCGCCACCGACGAGTTCAATGAAAACATCGATATCGGCGTTCTCGGCGAGAGCCACAGGATCATCGAACCAGGTAATGCCGGAAAGATCGATACCGCGGTCCTTGTCGCGGTTACGAGAGGAAACTGCGGTAATCGTGATCGCTCTGCCGCAGGCAACCGCAAGCGCATTGCTGCGCTGCTGGATGATCCGGACGAGCGAGGCACCGACGGTACCTAGACCCGCTATGCCGATTTTCAGGGCATCAGCCATGGTTCTTTCCTGACATTTCGAATTCGGAGGTCGGGCGGCCGCGAACGGGCCGCCCCTGGATCTCAACGGTGGGCGTTGAGAGAAATCACATTATGCATGGTATCGTCGGCAGTCGAGAGGAAGCGCTTGAGATTGCGCGCGGCCTGACGAATGCGGTGCTCATTTTCCACCAAGGCGATACGGACGTACTCATCGCCCTGCTCGCCGAAGCCGATGCCCGGAGCAACCGCAATATCGGCCTTCTCCACGAGCAGCTTGGAGAATTCGAGCGAACCCATGGCGCGGAACTTTTCCGGGATCCTGGCCCAGGCGAACATGGTTGCGGCCGGCGGCGGAACCTCGAAGCCAGCCTTGCCGAAGCTATCGACGAGCACGTCACGGCGGCGCTTGTAAACCGCACGAACCTCTGCAATGTCGGAGCCATCGCCGTTGAGAGCGTGTGTCGCAGCCACCTGGATCGGCGTAAAAGCGCCGTAGTCGAGGTAAGACTTCACGCGAGTCAGCGCCGAAATCAGCCGCTCGTTGCCGACGGCAAAGCCCATGCGCCAGCCGGGCATGGAGAATGTCTTCGACATCGAGGTGAACTCGACAGCGATATCCATCGCGCCGGGAACTTCCAGCACGGACGGCGGCGGCGGGCCATCGAAGTAGATTTCGGAGTAAGCAAGGTCCGACAGCACGATGATGTCATGCTTCTTCGCAAATGCAATGACGTCCTTGTAGAAGTCCAGCGAGGCGACCTGCGCCGTCGGGTTGGACGGATAGTTGAGGATCAGCGCCAGCGGCTTCGGGATCGAGTGCTTGACCGCCCGTTCGAGCGGCGGGAAGAAGGTTTCGTCGGGCTCAACCGAGATCGAACGAATCACGCCGCCGGTCATCAGGAAGCCGAAGGCGTGGATCGGATAGGTCGGATTGGGGCACAGCACCACGTCGCCCGGCGCGGTGATCGCCTGCGCCATATTGGCGAATCCTTCCTTGGAGCCGAGCGTGGCGACGATCTGCGTATCCGGGTTCAGCTTCACACCGAATCGGCGTGCATAGTAAGCAGCCTGAGCGCGGCGAAGACCGGGGATGCCCTTGGACGAGGAATAACGGTGGGTGCGCGGATCCTGAACCACTTCGCAGAGCTTGTCGACAATCGCTTTCGGCGTCGGAAGATCGGGGTTCCCCATGCCGAGGTCGATGATATCGGCACCACCGGCTCGCGCGCTCGCCTTCAAACGGTTGACCTGTTCGAAAACATAAGGCGGCAAACGCCGAACTTTGTGAAACTCTTCCATCTTTAACCTCTGGGACCACGCGGATTTCTGCCGCGACAGGCGCGTTCGTTCTTCTGGCCATCGCCCATCCCGCAACGAACCGCAAAACCGGGACAGGACGAGTGTAATGCATGGAATGCGGTAGCGGCAAATTTTGGCGCAAATCCGCAAGCCGCCGACAAAACTTCAGGAAACAGGCGCCGGTTGCATATAGGTTGCTTTGCTTAAAAAAAGCCTGAAACGCAAGCGCTATTTGGTAATCTGAGCCTGGGTCTCGGCGCCGTGTTCAGCTGCGAGCTTGCGCAACTCCTGCACGCGGCGCTGATATTCGGCTTCGGAGATCGCGCCGGAGCGGCGGGCGGCACCGAGCGAGGACAATTTGCGCTGCAGATCGCCGGCTTCCTCGTTGCTCATCTGGACACTTGCCGCGGTCAGCGAACCGGAGAAATCAGGATATCCATCGGGGGTGGTCGAGGAGACCGTTGGACCGACAGGGGCATCCGGATCATCGACCGTCACTTCCAGCGAGGCCGGTGTGGACGAGGCGGCAACGGCCTTGCCCTTCGTCGAGGTGCAGCCGGACAACAGGATAATCGCGGCGGCGGCACAAAGCCCGAGACGCGCTGCCATTCCGTTTGTCCAAGTGCTGTCGATCATTATCGGTATCCGCTGCCGGTCGTGGTTCGGTTGAGGTCGAAAGAGCGGACTGCTTAACTGTCAGTCCGCGCTTTCGTATCGCTGGAACTTGTAGTCGTTTTCGGGCAGGATGTGCAATTACAAAAGACGCCGGAAAAACGATCCTGGGGAGGACGGCTTGAGCAGCGAACGCGAAGACGCGCGACAGAATGGTTCAGGAACGGCTGGCTTTGATCCCAAGCTGATCGAGCCATATATCGTCAAGGATCCGGAAACGCTCGCCGTCAACGTTGCCCGGGCGATGGAGAATCTCGGAAAAGCGGCCTCCACATGGCTTGGGCCTCGCGAACGCGGCGAGATCGTCGATCCGGTTTCCGAACCAATGACCGAACTCGTCAAGACGATGTCGAAGGTCACCGAATACTGGATGGCAGACCCCAAGCGTACGTTCGAGGCGCAAACGCATCTGATGGCCAGCGTCTTCACCATGTGGTCGCGTACGCTTTCGCGATTCTCCGGCACCGCCAGCGACCTGCCGCCCGAACCGCCGATCAAGGACAAACGCTTTGCCGATGAGGACTGGCAACGCAATCCGTTCTTCGATTTCCTACGGCAGGCCTATGTCATCCTCAGCGAATGGGCGGAAAAGCTGGTCAACGAGGCGGAAGGACTGGACGAACACACCCGCCACAAGGCTGCCTTCTACGTTCGCCAGATCACGGCCGCGCTTTCGCCGACCAATTTCGTCGTCACCAATCCGCAGCTCTATCGGGAGACGGTCGCGAGCCACGGCGCCAATCTGGTGAAGGGCATGCAGATGCTGGCGGAAGACATTGCCGCAGGGCGCGGCGAACTTCGGCTGCGTCACACAGACACCAGCAAATTCGCAGTAGGCGAAAACATGGCGGTGACACCCGGCAAGGTGATCGCGCAGAGCGATGTCTGCGAGGTTATTCAGTACGAACCGTCCACGGAAACCGTGCTCAGGCGACCTCTGCTGATCGTGCCGCCGTGGATCAACAAGTTCTACATTCTCGACCTCAACCCGCAGAAATCCTTCATCAAATGGTGCGTGAGCCAAGGCCACACCGTGTTCGTGATTTCCTGGGTCAATCCTGACGAGCGTCATGCGGACAAGGGCTGGGAATCCTATATCCGTGAGGGAATCGACTTTGCGCTCGACACCATAGAAAAGGCCACCGGCGAGCAGGAAGTGAATGCCATCGGCTACTGCGTGGGCGGTACGCTTCTGGCAGCGGCCCTTGCCTTGCATGCCCAGCAGGACGACGCCCGCATTGCCAGCGCGACCTTCTTCACCACGCAGGTGGACTTCACTTACGCAGGCGATCTCAAGGTCTTCGTCGATGAGGCGCAGATCGGCGGGCTGGAAGAGCGCATGCGCCAGACCGGTTATCTCGACGGCTCGAAGATGGCGGCAGCCTTCAACATGCTGCGGTCTTCCGAGCTCATCTGGCCGTATTTCGTCAACAACTACCTGAAGGGCCAGGACCCCATGCCCTTCGACCTGCTCTACTGGAATTCTGATTCCACGCGCATGGCGGCGGCGAACCATTCCTTCTATCTGCGCAACTGCTACCTCAACAACAATCTCAGTCAGGGCCGGATGCAACTTGCCGGCAAGACATTGTCGCTGAAGGACGTGACGATCCCCGTCTACAATCTCGCCACCCGCGAGGATCACATCGCACCGGCAAAGTCGGTCTTCGTCGGCAGCGCACTGTTCGGCGGCCCGGTCGAATACGTACTGAGCGGCTCCGGTCACATCGCCGGTGTGGTCAATCCGCCCGACAAGGAAAAGTACCAGTACTGGACAAACGGTACGCCCGTCGGCTCTTACGAGGACTGGGCCGCGAATGCGAAGGAAACCGCGGGTTCGTGGTGGCCACACTGGCATGCCTGGATCGAGGAGCAGGACGGCGAACGCGTTCCCGCCCGCAAACCCGGCGGCGGCGCCTTGAATGCCATTTCCGATGCGCCCGGAACCTATGTTCTGGCGCGGGTCTAACATTACGGGCTCAGCGCTATTTCGTCATTGAGTTGCGGCCCCTCATCCGGCCGCCGCCACCTTCTCCCCGCTTGCTGGGAGAAGGAACTTGCGGAAAACTCCTTCCAAACAAAAGGTTGTTATGCGCAAGTGCCTCATAAGGGCAACGGGGGACGAGATTGGCTCATTCTTCACTGTCGTTGCGCCATCCAGCGACGGTACAGCATACCTCCTTCTCCCCGCCCGCGGGGAGAAGGTGCCGGCAGGCGGATGAGGGGCAGATATGGCCGAAAAATGATAGAAGACGTCTCGCCCCATTTGCGGCAACTGCCGCAACGCGTTACATCCTCTCATGCTCTTCGATCCACCGCTCGTCCCTGCCCGCCTGATCCAGCGATACAAGCGCTTCCTATTCGACGCGGTTCTGGAGGACGGGCGCGAGATTACCGGCTTCTGTCCAAACACCGGATCCATGCTCGGCCTCACCACGCCCGGTTCACGCATCTGGCTTTCGGAGCACGACAATCCGAATCGCAAGTATCGCCACGCGATGGAACTGGTCGAAGTGGAAGGTGCTGTCGTCGGGGTCAACACGGCGCTGCCGAACCGGCTCGCCGAGGACGCCATTCTCGCCGGCATCGTCGGGGATTTCGGCAGCTATCCGATGCTCCGCCGCGAGCAGCGCTATGGCCGCAATTCACGGATCGATATCCTGCTCAGCGGCCCTGACCGGCCGGATCTCTATGTCGAGGTGAAGAACGTGCACTTCACCCGCAGCCCCCGGCTTGCGGAGTTTCCGGATACGGTGACCGCGCGCGGCGCCAAGCATCTGCGGGAGATGGCCGACATGGTCGAAGCCGGCCATCGGGCCGCCATGATCTTCCTCATCCAGCGCGACGATTGCGACCGCTTCCGGCTTTCCGGCGATCTCGACCCTGCCTATGCCACGGCCTTTGCCGAGGCCAGCGCCCGCGGAGTGGAGGCATATGCGGTAAAATGTGCCGTATCGCCTGCGGAAATCACGCCCTCGGGGTTGATCGAGATAGACGAACCGGTCCTTGCTGCTTTATGACTTTAGGGGAAATCCCAGACCAGACCGAAAGCATGTGAATGGTGACCTATGTCGATGCGGCTACCGCGCCGCTCAAGAATACCGGGGCAATCAGGCTCTACAGTCAGGAAGACTTCGCCGGGATGCGCAATGCATGTCAGGTGACGGCCCGCTGCCTTGACGAACTGGCTCCCATGGTCAAGCCGGGTGTTACGACAGACGCGATCGATCGTTTTGTTTTCGAGTTCGGCATGGACAACGGCGCCCTGCCCGCAACGCTGAACTACCGGGGCTACACCAAGTCCGTTTGCACCTCCATCAATCACGTCGTCTGTCACGGTATTCCCAACGACAAGCCGCTGCGCGAAGGCGATATCGTCAACATCGACGTCACCTATGTCGTTGACGGCTGGCACGGTGATTCCAGCCGCATGTATCCCGTCGGCGAAATCAAGCGCGCAGCCGAACGGCTGCTCGAGGTCACCTATGAATGCCTGATGCGCGGCATCGCCGTGGTCCGTCCGGGGGTACGCACCGGCGCCATCGGCGAAGCGATCCAGACCTATGCCGAGGCAGAACGCTGCACCGTGGTGCGCGATTTCTGCGGCCACGGCGTCGGCAAGCTCTTCCACGACAGCCCGAACATCCTGCATTACGGCCGCTCCAACGAGGGACCGGAACTGCGCGAGGGCATGATCTTCACCATCGAGCCGATGATCAATCTCGGTCGGCCGCATGTGAAGGTGCTCGCCGATGGCTGGACGGCCGTCACGCGAGACCGGTCGCTCACGGCGCAGTACGAACACGCCGTCGGCGTTACCGCAACGGGCTGTGAAATCTTCACGCTCTCCCCCGGTGGTCTCGACCGTCCCGGTCTTCCGCCCCTCAAAGGCTGATTCATGGCCCGGCCCCCGCTTTCTGACCTGCCGGACATCGATGTTTCCGCCGCGACAGAAAGCGGAGCGGACGAAGACACGAACGAGATTCCCGACGAGCGCGGTTTCTTTGCCGAACAGACGGCAAAGACAGGCAATCTGAAGAAGCGCACGCCGGTGAGCCCCGTGAACGAAGTCGTCGAGACGGCAGAGGCGCACTATCACGGCCATCGCGACAGGCTCCGTGCCCGCTTCCGGGATGGCGGCGACGGCGCGCTTGCCGATTATGAAATCCTTGAGTTGCTGCTCTTCCGGCTCATTCCCCGTCGGGATACCAAGCCGATCGCCAAGGCCCTGATCGCACGCTTCGGCTCGCTGGCCGGTGTGCTCGGCGCCTCGCCTGCCCTCCTTCAGGAGGTCAAGGGCGTTGGGGAAGCCGTGGCGCATGATCTGAAGCTGATCGCCACCGTCGCCCAACGCATGCTGAAAAGCGAATTGCGGGGTAAGCAGGTGCTGGCCTCCTGGTCATCCGTCATAGACTACTGCCATTCGGCCATGGCCTACGAAACGACCGAACAGTTCCGCATTCTCTTCCTCGACAAGCGCAATGCGCTGATTGCCGACGAAGTTCAGGGCCGCGGCACCGTCGACCACACACCCGTCTATCCGCGCGAAGTGGTGAAACGGGCGCTGGAACTCTCGGCTACCGCCTTGATTTTAGTGCACAATCACCCAAGTGGGGACCCGACCCCTTCGCGCGCCGATATCGACATGACCAAGCTGATCATTGATACGGCGAAACCGCTCGGGATTACCGTGCACGACCACATCATCATCGGCCGCGATGGTCATGCGAGCCTCAAGGGCCTTAGGCTCATATGATCCCGGTAGCGGTCGTTCGCCTGACTTACCTCTCATGCGAACGGATGACAGCCAGAAAATCGTCGCCGTATCGCTCCAGCTTGGCCTGCCCGACCCCCGAGATAACGAGTAGCCCGTCGCGGCCGGTCGGCCGCTCCGTTGCAAAAGCAATGAGTGTCGTATCGGGAAAGACGACATAGGGCGGAACGGAAAGCGCCTTGGCAATCTCCATTCGGGTAGCGCGCAGAGCCTCGAAAAGCTCCATGTCGGCTCCTTCCAGAGCATTCCTCGCATTGGCCGCGCGAGCGCCGGCGTTCCTTGCGGCCTTGCCCTTTGTCGGACGGTCCTTGCGAAACAGGACCTGGCGTTCGTGCCGGAAGACCGCGCGTGCCTCCGGTTCAAGCTTCAACGCACCGAAGGCCTCATGATCGACACGCACGAGGCCGGCGGCAAGTAGCTGCCGGTAAACGGACTGCCAGGTCCTTGTCGGCAGATCGCGCCCCGCGCCGAACACCGGCATGTCGACATGGCCGAAACGTGTGGTTCTTTCATTCTCGTTACCTGTCAGCACATCGATCAGGTGTCCGGTGCCGAAGCGTTCGCCCGTGCGGTAGACCGCAGCCAGCGCCTTGATCGCCGCTTCCGTTCCATCCCAGGTCTCGACCGGCTTCAGGCAGGTATCGCAGTTGCCGCAATTGCCGGGATGCGTCTCGCCGAAATGGGCAAGGATCGCCTGCCTGCGGCAGCCGGCCGTTTCGCAGATGGCAAGCAGTGCGTTGAGCTTTGCCCGCTCGACGCGCTTGATATCGTCACCGGCATTGCCGCCGTCGATCATCCGGCCACGCTGGATGACATCGGCCATGCCGTAGGCCATCCAGACTTCCGAAGGCAGGCCATCACGCCCGGCGCGACCGGTTTCCTGATAATAGGCCTCGACGGAACCCGGCAGGTCGAGATGGGCGACATAGCGGACGTTCGGCTTGTCGATACCCATGCCGAAGGCGACGGTCGCGACGAGGCAGAGGCTCTCCTCCTTCAGAAAAGCGTCCTGATGGGCATCGCGAAGTTCTCGCTCCATGCCCGCATGATAGGGAAGCGAACGTATCCCTTGGGTGTTCAGCCATTCGGCGGTTTCCTCGACCTTGGCACGCGACAGGCAATAGACGATGCCGCTCTCACCTTCGTGCCTTGAAAGGAAACTGAGCAGCTGCTGGCGCGGCTGGTCACGTTCCACGATCTCATAGGCAATGTTCGGGCGATCGAAGGATGTGGTGAAGACCGTGGCATCTTCGAGCCCCAGCCTTACAATGATGTCCTCGCGCGTGTGCGGATCGGCCGTCGCGGTCAGCGCCATGCGCGGTACGCCCGGATATTCCTGGGCCAGCCGCCCGAGGTCCCGGTATTCCGGACGAAAGTCATGGCCCCACTGCGAAACGCAATGAGCTTCGTCGATGGCGATCAGCGCTATCTTCGTGTTGCCGATCATTTCCCGGAAGGCAGGCGTGACGATCCGTTCCGGAGTGACATAGAGGAAATCGAGCTCACCTCGGTCGAGTGCGCGGCGAAGATCGACAAATTCATCACGTCCCAGCGACGAATTCAGTGCAGCGGCCCGAACACCAAGCTGTTTCAACGCCTCCACCTGATCGCGCATCAGGGCGATCAGCGGCGACACGACGAGGCCGACGCCATCGCGGCAGAGGGCCGGCACCTGAAAACACAGGGACTTTCCCGCCCCGGTGGGAAACAGCACCACCGCATCGCCGCCCGCAACGACCCGAGCCACGACATCGGCCTGTTTGCCACGGAAAGCCGGATAACCGTACACTTGCTTGAGGACGGAAAGCGGATTTTTCGCGCCCTCGCGGTCGAACAGGGGATCGGTGCGGCTTGTCGTCTGTTTCATGGAATCGCTTTCGTGGGGAAGCCGCCATTATGCACAGCGGGACCGCGACTGCGAGCTTTGCGTCTTCATGTGCAGTGTCCTGACAGGACCGATAACGAAACAGTCAGAATGACCTGCTATTTCTTGCTGCAGCGCGGCAAATCGCCGCTTTCGATTCGCATTCAGGTCTGAGGGGCACACCAGATGAACAGTTATGACTTCGTTGTCGTCGGCAGCGGACCGGCGGGACGGCGCGCCGCCATCCAGGCCGCAAAACTCGGCAAGCGCGTGCTGGTCATCGAAAAGGGCACGCGCGTCGGCGGCGTCTCCGTCCATACCGGCACGATCCCCTCGAAGACGCTGCGCGAAACCGCCCTAAACCTTACCGGCTGGCGCGAACGCGGCTTCTACGGCCGCGCCTACCGGGTGAAGCAGGAGATTCGCGCGGAAGACCTTCGCCGCCGCCTGCTCATCACCCTCGATCACGAGGTCGACGTTCTGGAACACCAGTTCTCCCGCAACCGCGTCAGCCAGATGCGTGGAACGGCCCGCTTCATCGACGCCAAGACGCTGGAAGTGGAGAAGCAAGACGGCGAGGTTCTGCGCATACAGGCAGAATCGGTGCTGCTTGCGGTCGGCACTCGCCCCTACCGTCCGGCTCACATTCCCTTTGATGGCGAGACCATCCTCGATAGCGACGAGATCCTAGAAATCAAGGATCTGCCGCGTTCCATGGTCGTCATCGGCGCCGGTGTCATCGGCATCGAATATGCGACGATCTTCAGCGCACTGGATACCGCCGTGACCGTGGTCGAGCCGCGCGACACGATGCTAGAATTCATCGACAAGGAAATCGTCGAGGATTTCTCCTATCAGCTGCGCGACCGCAACATGAAGCTGATCTTCGGCCAGACCGTGGAGAAGGTCGAGAAGGAGCCGAGCGGACGTTGTCGCGTCACGCTGCAGAACGGCCGTGTTCTCACGGCGGAAATGGTGCTCTTCGCCGCCGGCCGCGTCGGCGCCACCGATCTTCTCAACCTCGAAGCCTGCGGTCTCGTGGCCGACAGCCGCGGCCGCATCAAGGTCGATCCGGAAACCTTTCAGTCCTCCGTGCCGGGGATCTATGCCGCGGGCGACGTCGTCGGCTTTCCGAGCCTTGCCTCGACCTCGATGGAACAGGGCCGCATCGCTGCCCGCCATGCCGTCGGCGCTCCGTCGCAGGACCCCCCGCAATACTTCCCCTACGGTATCTATGCCGTACCGGAAATCTCCACCTGCGGCCTGACCGAGGAAGAAGTGCAGCAGCGCGGCATTCCCTATGAATGCGGTATCGCGCATTTCCGCGAAACATCACGCGGCCATATCATGGGTCTCGACAGCGGCCTGTTGAAGATGATCTTCTCGATGAAGACCCGTCGCCTTCTCGGCGTTCACATCGTCGGCGAAGGCGCGACCGAACTCGTTCACATCGGCCAGGCCGTGCTGAACCTAAAGGGCACCGTCGAATATTTCGTCGAGAACACCTTCAACTATCCGACACTCGCCGAAGCCTACAAGATTGCAGGGCTGGATGCGTGGAACAGGATGGGGGAACTGAAAAAGGAACCGCAGGACGCATTGAAGGTCTCTTCGTGACCTTGTCGAATGGACCGGCCGGAAGCTAAAGCGCATCGCGATCTTTCAGATTCTCTCTCTACGCTTTAGGTCCTTGTTTCATCGCATATCGTTGCCGCAAGACCGCTGCGCACGTTTGCGCGACATGCTTTGTCCGCGCCGGCCATTCGAACGGGAGACATCATGACGAACGAGCAGACCTCGGGCCCGAGGATCAATCAGGCGATCAGGACCGATATCGACAACAGCGTATTGTGCTGGCTGGCAACGGTCGACGAGGACGGCGTGCGCAATATCCGCACGCATCCCAAGGTCTGCGTCAGCTTTGTCGACGTCTTCCGCCAGCGCGGCTTCAAGATTGTCGGCACCGCATACGTCTTGGTGCCGGAAGAAAACGATTTCACCGCTCTCGGTCAGGACCTGCTGCGCATGGCGGGCAAGGACTTTCCCATTCGTAATATCATAGCCGTCAGGATCGAACGCGTTTCGCGCATCTGGGCGCCGAGCTATAACCTTTTTCCCGACCGTAGCGAGGCGGAACGCATGCAGGCCGCCTATGACACCTATCGTGTCCGGCCGCTGGATTGAAACGACAGCGGGTATGAAAACAAAAAGGCCGCCCTTGAGGCGGCCTTTTCGTATGTAATCAGATTTCGAAGGATTATTCGGCGTCGCCTTCGGCGGCTTTCTTCTTCGGAGCAGCCTTCTTCTTCGGAGCGGCTTCTTCGCCTTCGGCAGCGTCGTCAGCCTTGGCAGCTACCTTCTTCTTCGAAGCAGCCTTCTTGGCCGGCTTGTCGCCTTCTTCGGCTTCGTCGTCAGCCAGAAGCTCTTCCTTGGAAACCTTCTTGTTGGTTACTTCGATTTCGCTCAGCAGCTTGTCGATGACCTTTTCTTCGAACAGCGGAGCGCGCAGCGAAGCGGAAGCGCCGGGGGTGTTGCGGAAGAAATCGAGGATCTGCTTTTCCTGGCCCGGGAACTGCTGGAGCTGGGCGAAGAGGGCCCGCTGCATTTCGTCCTCGGAAACCTCTACGCCACCCTTCTCGCCGATTTCGGAGAGAACGAGGCCGAGACGAACGCGACGTTCTGCCAGGGTGCGATATTCTTCGCGAGCCTGTTCTTCGGTCGTGTCTTCGTCTTCGAAGGTCTTGCCGGACTGGGCGAGATCGGTGTTGATCTGGCGCCAGATGTTATCGAACTCGGCGTCGATCAGCTTGGACGGAGCATTGAACTTGTACAGGGCGTCGAGCTGATCGAGGATCTGGCGCTTGACCTTCTGGCGGGTGACGTTGCCGTACTGGCTTTCGATCTGGCCGCGTACGATTTCCTTGAGCTTGTCGAGCGATTCGATGCCGAGCTTGGTGGCCAGTTCGTCATTGATCTCGATTGCAGAGGGAGCAGCAACATCCTTGACGGTGACGTCGAAGGTAGCTTCCTTGCCGGCAAGGTTCTTCGCCGGATAATCTTCCGGGAAGGTCACGGTGATGGTCTTTTCATCGCCAGCCTTGGTGCCGATGAGCTGGTCTTCGAAGCCCGGGATGAAGCGGCCGGAGCCGAGAACCAGTTCAGCGTCAGAATCGGTGCCGCCATCGAAGGCAACGCCGTCGACCTTGCCGACGTAGTCCATGGTGATACGGTCGCCGTCAGCAGCCTTGCCCTTCTTGGTTTCGAAGGAACGGGCGCTTTCGGAGATCTTGAGGATCTGTTCGTTGACTTCCTCGTCGGAGACTTCGACGACTTCGCGAACGACCTTGATGCCCTCTACGGACTTCAGTTCGATCGGCGGTAGGATTTCATAGGCCATGGTGAATTCGAAGTCGGCCTGAGCGGTCAGGATCTTTTCGGCTTCGGCTTCGTCCTCGGTCATCGCGATTTCCGGCTGGGTCGCAGACTTTTCGCCACGCTCGGAAAGGATCGAAGTCGGCTTTTCGCGGAGAATCTCGTTGACGAGATCAGCCATGATGGACTTGCCGTACATCTTCTTCAGATGACCGACCGGCACCTTGCCCGGACGGAAGCCGTTGATGCGGACCTTATCCTTGGCATCGGCGAGGCGCTCGTTCATGCGAGCTTCCATGTCCTTGGCCGGAATAACGACCTTGATTTCGCGCTTCAGCCCTTCAGCGAGCGTTTCGATAACCTGCATGTTCATACCTTCATGTCGTGGCGGCCGTGCTCGGGCAGCCGGTTGTTTCCCTGAGCACGACGCCGGAATTCAAATGATTTCCCGGGCGTGGCTGCGACGCAATCCTCAAGCATTCTGCCAGGCAATATGGCGCTAAGAGCGATGTGAACGGATTCGCGTCCGTTCCGCATCCACCCGCGCGGAAAACCTGGTGCGGGTAGAGAGACTTGAACTCCCACGCCTTGCGGCACCAGAACCTAAATCTGGCGTGTCTACCAATTTCACCATACCCGCGTCCAAGAGAACCGCATGCTGCCTTCAGCATGGCCCCTCCGGAGCGCGCGTCTCTATATCACCCGTTTTTACACACGCAAAGGAAAAATGACACGCAAATCCCGGCTCCCACGGGAATTAGCGTCGTGCACGACCGTTGCACCGGTCCATCGTCATCGACAGGACGATTACCGGTGAGACAACTCAGTATAGCGGCTCTTCATAGAGCGGCTTGCCATCGACACGCAATTCGCGAATCTGGGCGAGGCCGCCTGCACTCACACGCACGGCGACACTGACCGCACCCTCGTTGCGCTCTTCCTCGATCGGACGTCCCTCGCCTTCCGGCACATAATAGCGCTCGATTCCGTAGTCGACCCGGAGGCTTCCACCGTCATCTCCCGGAAGCGCATAGTTGCGGAACGGCTGCGTGTGCATGACGACCGTTCCTTCAACCGGTGGAAGCCGCCCGAAGGAAGCCTCATCGATCACCCAGAAACCATCGGCCTCCGGCTTCAGGCGCACATCCATCTCGGCCAGATCATACGGTTGTGGCTTATCGCCCCTGATCAGCGCAACCGGAACGGTCGAAACATCATAGGAAAGGATGACATAGTCCCCACGCAGAAGATCGCGCGGATCAACCGGGGCCGTCTTGAGCAGGATCTCCGTTCCCGAACGCAGGACGGAAGCACGTTTCTCGATCATCCCAGCCAGAACGGCCGTCTGCGCAAGACAAAGAACGGCAGCAATCGCGAGATAGCGGGGGAGCGGACGACGGAACATCTCGATCATTGCACGACCTCCTTGTCCTTGCGGGCGAAGAGCTTTTCAAGCTTCACCACGATAAATGCCAGCACCGCGACAACCAGACCGGCAAGCAGGAAGAAGGCAGACGTGCCGAGCATGGAATCAATGGTCACGAAGGACAGATAGAGAACCTCCGCCGCAAAGATCACATAGGCAAGATAGCGAACCGCTCCATTATCCCTGCCTTCCAGCGACAGCGCGAGCAACGTCGCTCCAATCGTCAGCAGCGCCAGCAATGCCAGTTCGCTGCCCTCGGTCCAGTGGAAATGCAGAAAAGCCAGACCGAGTAGCGCCAGTAAGAAGGTATAGAAGGCCGGAGACGCACCACGCTGGCGGGCCAGAGCGGAAATGGGCGATTGCGGCAGCGTCACTGCCAGGAAAGCAAGCGCTCCCACAACCACAAAGAGGATCGCCACACCGACATCGGTATGGAGCGAGTAGAGCCATGCGCACCAGCCGAGCAGCAGTATATAAATGATATGCCGCGACCGCTCCGCGCCTGTCCATTGGGCAAGCACAGCCAGAACGACGCCGGCAATCGGCGGCCAGAAGGCATAAAGCCCCTGCCACTCCGCATCATATTGTTCGAGATAGGCACCAAAGACGGCGAAGGCCAGCAAACCGGAAAAAACAGTGAGCGCCGCCGAGCGGAAGGCCGCAGCTGACACCACGGTCATCGCAAACCACAGCAGCATCGCGTCGAGGGTGTCGCCGGAGAGATGATAGAGTTGGCCGATCAGGGCGATGGCTCCGCCGAAACTCGCGGCACCCAGAACGAGGAGTGCCGCACCAAGCCTGTCCGCACCGCGCCCGAAGGAAAGCGCCGCGGAAAGATAAAAGATCCAGATCAGCAGGATAATGCTGACGACCTTGGTGAGGCGCGGTATCTCTTGCCAGTTTGCAGCCACCAGAAGCAGGATCGACGCGGCGATCAGTACTGCCGCCAGAATCATCAACATACCGCCGACGCTGAAGGACGATTTCCGGGAATCGAATTCTTTCAGAAGCACGTCTGCTGTCGCCGGGGGAATCATTCCCTTGTCGACCCAGATGCCCAGATCCCGCTTCAATCGCCCCCGATACATCGCTTCTCCCTTATTTCATTGCTGGAGAAAGCAGCTCAAGACCGCCCCTCCTCACTCTTTGTACGCACTGTGGTCTGCACCAACCAGAAAGACAATCGCCAAATCGCCACCTGCCACATCCCTCGGAAGGGACACCATGCATCTTGCGCATGGCTTCCATGAACATATCGCACTGCACAAAAGCGAATACATGCGGTATACAGAATTCAACGAGATCACGAGGCGCCAACTCGGTACCGGAGATCTCCGGTGGATGATCCACCTGACAGTTTCGGCCTGTGCACTCTTCCTCCCAGCACAGTGTCGATTTGACCGGCGACACTCCTCCTCCCAGTCGCAGGTCTATCAAAATGACGCTCACCGGACCTCCTCCCCCGGTGAGCGTTATTTTTTGCCCTAACCACCAACAATTAGCTGGATCGCACCAATATTGCGCGCCGCAAAAAAAATCTCCTTCATTCACCTCTTGTGAATCGGCGAAGCTGCATTGCTCGTTCAAAAAAACGGCATTTTACCAATCATTAACCACCGCCCCATGCACATCCCGCATAGGTGTCATACAGGTTTGTGTCTTCATCTCTTTCGCGTCGCAACATATATCAATCCCATGAAATCAGGAGGCGCCCAAAAGAGGAGCGCCACAGAGATAGAAAAAGAGGCACATCATGAACTTCGCTCGCTCGCTCAATAACTGGCGCAAGTATCGTCAGACCATAAACGAACTTGGCCGCATGACCGACCGCGAACTGCGTGACCTCGGCATCGGCCGTGAGGACATCCGTCGCGTTGCTCGCCAGGCTGTTGCCGGCTGATCCAGCCAGCATCGAGACCGCGAAAAAGGCCTCCCATTTCGGGGGGCTTTTTTATTTGCCTGACGTTTCCTCAAACGAGCTGAATACGTGCCTATTTCTTGATCTCTGCCTTCATATGCACCATCCCCCTGCACAAATGCATGGCAGTCGCTTATAATTTGCACTGCACAATCTTGTTTTACGGGCGTATAAGAAGGTCAATCGCTGATGCGGAATGGGCCGCGAGATCAGCGCAAAAGATAACATCCGAGGAAATGACCATGAACCCGATCCGCATTGCAAAGAACTGGATTAGCTACCGCCGCACGATGGCCGAACTGGGCAACCTGTCCAACCAGGCTCTCTCCGACATCGGTATCACCCGTTACGAAATCCGTAACATCGCTTCGCGCTCCTTTCGTTAATCGATAAGGCAGCAGCGAAAGCTTCGTGAACGGCGCCATTCGGCGCCGTTTTTGATTCCGGGACCCGGAATGGAAATGATTGGAAGCCGGGCCTGCCCGTGATAAGCAGCCGGCCATGACAAACACCACGATTTCCCCCATTCACGTGATCGGCGGCGGGCTCGCCGGTTCGGAGGCCGCTTGGCAGGCGGCGCAGGCTGGCGTGCCGGTGATCCTGCACGAAATGCGCGGCGTGCGCGGCACGGATGCCCATAAAACGGACGACCTCGCGGAACTCGTCTGCTCCAACTCCTTCCGTTCCGATGACGCGACAGCGAACGCGGTGGGCGTGATCCATGCGGAAATGCGGCTTGCCGGTTCGCTGATCATGGCTTGCGCAGACAAGCATCAGGTTCCGGCCGGCGGCGCGCTTGCCGTCGACCGTGACGGTTTTTCCGCAGCCGTTACCGAGGCGATCTCCACGCATCCGCTGATTACCGTCGTTCGCGAGGAAGTTCGGGGCCTTCCGCCGAAGGAATGGGGCCTTGCTATCGTTTCGACTGGCCCCCTCACTTCGCCGGATCTGGCCGAGGCCATCCGCGCCGAGACCGGCGAAGATGCGCTGGCCTTCTTCGACGCCATTGCTCCCATCGTCTATCGCGACAGCATCGACATGGACGTCTGCTGGTATCAGTCCCGCTACGACAAGGTGGGGCCAGGCGGCACGGGCAAGGACTATATCAACTGCCCGATGGACGAGGCACAGTACAATGCCTTCGTCGATGCGCTTATCGCGGGTGACGCCGTGGGCTTCAAGGAATGGGAAGGCACGCCCTATTTCGACGGCTGCCTTCCGATCGAAGTCATGGCCGAACGGGGCCGCGAGACCCTGCGTCATGGCCCGATGAAGCCGATGGGCCTCACCAATGCGCACAACCCGACCGTCAAGGCCTACGCGGTGGTGCAGTTGCGTCAGGACAATGCACTCGGCACGCTCTACAACATGGTTGGTTTCCAGACCAAGCTTCGTTACGGCGCGCAGGCAGAGATCTTCCGGATGATTCCGGGTCTTGAGAATGCGGAATTCGCACGCCTCGGCGGCCTGCACCGGAATACCTACATCCATTCTCCCGTGCTGCTCGATTCCTCGCTGCAGCTTAAGAGCCGCCCAGGCCTCCGGTTCGCCGGCCAGATCACCGGCTGTGAAGGTTATGTCGAAAGCGCATCGGTCGGTCTGTTGGCCGGCAGATTCGCTGCAGCGGAACGCAAGGGCGAAGCCGTCCGGCTGCCGCCGGCGACGACGGCACTCGGTTCTCTCCTCAACCACATAACCGGCGGGCATATCGTCAGCGACGAAGAACCGGGCCATCGCTCCTTCCAGCCGATGAACATCAATTTCGGCCTGTTCCCGGAACTGGAACCCGGTTCGATCGTGAAGCCGGAGGGCGTCAAGCGCTTCCGCGGCAAGGACAAGACGATCATGAAGCGGCAGCTTGTTGCTGCCCGCGCACTTGCCGACTGCAAGACCTGGCTCGGCTCAGCGGATAGCTGAAGCTGACCGCGTAAAAAGCATAGCGATCTTGCGGAGCCGCTTCCTGATAATCAGGAAGCGGCTCTTTTCTTAGTTAGGATAGAGGCCACAAATACGAGCGTCCTTGGGCGTCATGTCGCCAGCGGCAATCAGGTGGTCGGCAGGGCGCCAGCGGGCGGCGCGTCACGCCCGGCAGGGGCGACGTAGTTTCCAAGCAGCCAGAGCGAGACTTCCGCAGCTTCGGCTGCAGACGCAAATGTGAATTCGCCATTGTGGAACGGCGCATCGAGGAACTCGATGGCAAAGCCCCGACTATTCGGGAGATCGCGCACCCGAACCGTGCCCGGTTCGATCAGATGGCAGGCATAGTGGCCGCGAAGGCTGCGCATGAAGCCAGCCTTGTTGTCATGCAGGCGCACGAAGACCACCTTGCCATCGGCGGTGGCATGAAGGTTGCGGATCGCTTCCTTGGGAAAGGCACGGCCAAATTCCATGATGGCGAGGCCGGTGTCGTGCAGATTGTCCTCGGCAACCCGCTTCGTCATGCGCGTCGAATAATACGCAAAGACTCCGACCAGTCCGAATATCAGCGTCCAAGTGACCAAGCTCACGCCATGCCTCCAATTCCAAGCCGGTTTTCCGGCGGCGAGTGCAGCGATAACAGCCGAGCCTTGCGCGAATTTGACGGCGTTCAGAATCGCCCGGCATAGGCCGCGCGCATCATCTTCAATTGCCGGCGCCACTGGGCCGGCCTGATGTCCCGTTCGAAAATGGCAGCACCTGCCCGCCGAGCAGCAACAAGCACGGGCTCCGCCAGCGCCACAGGCAGATAGGCGGAAACGAGACTGCGGGGCAGTTTGCGCGCGCTTCGCGCTTTCCGCAAGTGATCGAGGCCGAGACCCGCGAAAGCCTCGACGGCGGCGCCGATCCGTTCCCGATCCTTGCCCGCCAGGAATGTATCCCGGTCCAGCCCGACAGCCGAGAGAATCTCCAATGGCAGAAAGAGTTGGCCGCGGGTGCGATGGCTCGGCATCAGCAGCATGGCTCCGGCAATGGCCTGCGCCACGCCGGCGTGACCCGCGACATCCGCACAAGCCGTTGCTTCGGCGGGGTCGAGCACCAGACTGGCAAGCTGGATCAGTGCGGCCGAAGTCTCGCCGGCGTAGCCTTCGAACATGGCGGTTGTTTCAACCGGATCGTCATAGAGATCGAAAACCCGCGCATCGACCATGCCCTGCAAAGCCGCAACCGGCAATCGATACTCCTCAATGGTTCCAAGCAATGCGGCGGCGAGTGGATTGGCCTCGGTGGAGCCGTGCCCGGATCCGGCGAGAAGATCGCGCCAGTATTGCAACCTAACTTCGCCCGGCAGGGGTTCGCGGACAAGATCACGAATGCGGGCAATTTCCGCGTTGAAGGCATAAAGAGCGGCCAGTGCGCCCTGCTTTCCCGTCGGCGACAGCAGACAGGCAAGATAGCGATCACGATCCGTTTCGCGCAATGTCGCAAGGGTAACGGCGGCGTTGTCGGGCAACTGCTGGCTCACGGAAATCTCCGGCTTCCTCAGACAGCAATAACCGCGGCAGCCACCGCGCGCTGCTCTGCCAGCATGATGTTGTAGGTACGCACCGCGGCTCCGGTGCTCATCGGGTCGCTGGAAATACTCCGTGCCTTCAATGCCGCCTTGAGGTCGGCAGGCAAGGGACGAAGCTGTTTGCCGGTCCCGACCAGCAGGACCTCGATATCCTTCGATTCTTCCAGCACCCGTTCGAATGACGCGATCGCCAGCAACCCACCTTCTTCCATCTCCCAGCCATAGACGCCGGAGGGCAGAAGCAGCAGCGAACCGCGATGGGACATGTCGGCAAAGCGGAAACCACCGTTACCGTAGGCGTCGATCGGCGCACGGCCAGGAAAATGCGCCTGTCGAATGACGATGCCCTTGCCGATAGGCCCGAGCGCCATAATCAAGCCTCAACCTTGCCGGATACCGGACGTGACTTGTCGATATCGTCCTTCTGGAAGGACTCAGGCCGCAGACGGAAAGCGATCAGGACCGGTGCAGCGATGTAGATCGATGAGAAGGTACCGACGACGACACCGAACAGCATGGCCAGCGTGAAGGAGGAGATTACCTCACCGCCGAACAGATAGAGAGCGACCAGCGCCAGGAAGGTGGTCGAACCGGTCAGAACCGTCCGCGAAAGCGTCTGATTGATCGATGTGTCGATCAGGACATTGAGCGGCATCTTCTTGTAACGCCTGAGGTTTTCTCGCATTCGATCATAGACTACGACGGTGTCGTTCAGCGAATAACCGATAATGGTCAGGATCGCCGCGATGCTCGTCAGGTTGAATTCGATCCCGAGGAAAACGAACAGGCCGAGCGTCAGGATGACGTCGTGCAGCGTCGCGATGATCGCGCCG
Organism: Shinella sp.; assembly: GCA_003248775.1. Taxonomy (GTDB): domain Bacteria; phylum Pseudomonadota; class Alphaproteobacteria; order Rhizobiales; family Rhizobiaceae; genus Allorhizobium. The sequence continues at coordinate 23,978 of QFQX01000029.1, forward strand.
AAGGCGAACTGCCATTCGAAGCGGAACCAGATGTAGATCAGGATAAAGATCAGCGACACGCCGACGCCGATGGTGGCAGTCTTGGTCAACTCGCCCGATACGGCCGGACCGACGACTTCGACGCGACGAAATTCATAAGCGTCCTCAAGCTCGTCACGAACCAGCGTGATCGCCGACTGCTCGGCATTCTCGCCGCCCTCCTGGGCCTGGATGCGGATCAGGACGCTTGAGGGATCGCCGAAGCCCTGAGCCTGGATTTCGCCAAGGTTGAGCTGGCTGAGACGGTCGCGGATATCGGCTATATCGGCTGCGCCGTTGCGTGCCTTCAACTCGATGATCGAACCGCCCTTGAAATCGATGCCGAGGCTGAGGCCGATCGTCATGAAGCCGACCAGCGACGCCAGCGTCAAGACGCCGGCAATGGCGAAGGTATAACGACGGATCGCCATGAAGCGGATGTTCTGTGCATCGAAAATGCCGGTACGAACGCCCTTCGGAAGGTGCTTGGGCCGGCGCCAGCGATACCACGTGGCCATCAGCCAGCGCGTCATGGTGAAGGCGGTGAAGACCGTGGTCACTATGCCGATGGCAAGCGTGACGGCAAAGCCGCGCACCGGGCCGGAGCCGAGGAAGAAGAGAACCAGCGCCGCAATCAGCGTCGTCAGGTTGGCGTCGATGATCGTCGCGAAGGCCTTGTTGAAACCGGTATCGATGGACTGGATCAGCGAGCGTCCGCTTTTGACCTCTTCGCGAATACGTTCATAGACGAGAACGTTGGAGTCCACCGCCATGCCCATGGTCAGCACGATACCCGCGATACCCGGCAGGGTCAGGGTCGAGCCGATCAGCGTCAGGACGGCGATGATCATGATGACGTTTGCGGCCAGCGCGATGTTCGCCATGACGCCAAAGGTGCCGTAGAAACCGAGCATGAAGAGCACGACAAAGATGGCACCGATGCCGCTTGCGGTGATGCCGGCATTGATCGAGTCCTGACCGAGGCCCGGACCGACGGTTCGTTCTTCGACCACGGTCAGGGTTGCCGGCAGTGCACCAGCGCGCAACAAGACCGCGAGGTCGTTGGCACCTTCGACCGAGAAATTGCCGGAAATCTGTCCGGAACCGCCGATGATAGGCTCGCGGATGACCGGTGCCGAAATCACCTGATCATCGAGCACGATGGCGAACGGACGGCCGACATTCTGCTGTGTTGCCTGGGCGAAACGCTGCGATCCCTTGCTGTCGAAGCGGAAAGTGACGACCGGTTCATTGTTCTGCTGGTTGAAGCTCGCCTGCGCGTCGACGAGGTTTTCACCCGAGACCAACGCGCGCTTCTCCACAAGGTAGGGAACCGCCGGGTCGTCAACTGAATAGAGAACTTCCGAGGTTGCCGGCGGACGACCGTTGATCGCTTCCTCGACCGGCATACTGGTGTCGACCATGTGGAAGGACAGCTTGGCCGTCTGGTTCAGCAGCGACTTAAGACGCTGCGGATCCTGCAGACCGGGCACCTGAACGATGATGCGGTCATTACCCTGCCGCTGAATCAGCGGCTCGGTGGTGCCGAGTTCATCGACGCGACGACGGACAACCTCCTGAGACTGAGTGAGTGCCGAGGACGCACGGTAGTCGATCCCGGCATCCGTCAGGTTGAAGCGGAGAAGAGTACCCTCTTCCGTCAAGGTCACTTCCTGAACGGAACCGCCAGTCAGACCACCGACGCTCACGGGAGCGGTGATGTTCTCAAGCGCCTTCTTCGCCGGATCGACCTTGTCTGCATCGGTGATGCGAACCTGGATCTGTTGGCCTACGCCGGAAAGGCCGGTGTAACGGATGCCCGCATCGCGCAACGCGGCACGGATATCGCTGACCGTCGTTTCGAGACGTTCCTTTACGATATCGGCACGCTCGATCTTGAGCATGATATGCGAACCGCCCTGAAGGTCGAGACCGAGCGTTACCTGCTTGTGAGGAAACCAGGACGGAAGAAAACTGAGTTGTTTCTCGCTGAAGACGTTGGGCAACGCCACCAGAGTGCTTACCAGAACGGTGAGCCAAATAAAGATGGTCTTCCAGCGAGAAACGTACAGCATGAAACTCTCGAAATCAGAGGGCTTATTCAGGCAATCCGGGGCCGGTCATGCCGGCCCGGCTGCAATCAGGAGGCAGCTGCCTCTGTCTTCACCGGCTCGCCCTTGACGCGAACTTCGGCGATGTAAGTACGCAGCGCGCGGATCTTCACGCCGTCGGCGATCTCGATCTCGAGCTCCTTGTCGTCGATTACCTTGGTAACCTTGCCTACGATACCGCCACCCATGACGACCTGATCGCCGCGGCGGATGGAGGACAGGGTTTCCTCGCGCTTCTTCATCTGCTGGCGCTGCGGACGGATCAGCAGGAAATACCAGATCAGCATCAGCGGTGCGAAAAGGAACAGCATCTCCAGGCCGGAGCCGAATACACCGCCGGTAGCAGTTCCTTCTTGGGCGAAGGCTTCAGTAATGAACATCAATAACTCCCTAGACAAGCCAAGCGCGCGGGTAACCGCCGGCCCCCGCATCAGGTCGCCGGAATATAGTAACCGGCCATGTGAATGCAACTAAAACAGCCGCAATGCGTACCGTTTTACCGCCTCATACCCTTTCGAACCACAAAACACCATGCTACCGCCCGGCAAAATCGAGATAGCTATCGATCACAATACGCTTGGGAGGGAATCGTTATGTCCGAAGACATCAATCTTTCGCTGCTGCAGGAAATGCGTCGGCTGACCGCAGCCGTCGAGCGACTGGCCGGCCCCAGCCCGGCCGAGATCGACTGGAATGTCGCCGACTGCTTCGTCTGGAGCCCGGTGCGCAACGAACTCCAGCCGGTCAAACGACCGAACCGAATCGCGCTCAAACTCATCCGCGGCGTCGACCATGTCCGTGACATTCTACATGAGAATACGTTGCGTTTCGCCGAGGGTTTCCCGGCCAACAACGTACTACTATGGGGCGCGCGTGGCATGGGCAAGTCATCGCTGGTGAAGGCGGTTCATGCCGATGTCCTGGCGGAAACCGGAGTGTCGCTGAAACTCGTCGAGGTGCATCGCGAGGATATCGCCACCCTGCCCGCGCTTCTCGATATGGCGAAGGATACAGAACATCGGGTCATCGTCTTCTGCGACGACCTGTCGTTCGATCACGACGACACCGCCTACAAGTCGCTCAAGGCGGCACTTGACGGAGGCATCGAGGGCCGGCCGGATAATGTTCTCTTCTACGCCACGTCAAACCGGCGGCACCTGCTCCCCCGTCATATGATGGAAAATGAACAGTCCACCGCGATCACCCCTTCCGAAGCAGTGGAAGAAAAGGTCTCTCTGTCGGATCGTTTCGGTTTGTGGCTAGGCTTCCACAAATGCGGCCAGGGCGATTATCTGGCGATGATCGACGGATACGCCGAACACTTTTCGCTCCCGCTCGACCGGGAACAGCTCCATCGCGAGGCGCTGGAATGGGCGACTACGCGCGGTGGCCGCTCGGGTCGCGTGGCATGGCAGTACATTCAGGATCTCGCCGGTCGTCTGCGTGTTAGAACCGACCGCCCCTGAATGTTCGGAAAAGCATGCTCGAAACAAGAAAAGGCCCGGATTTACCGGGCCTTTTCATTACCTGCCTGGGACGCAATACCTATTCCAGGAAAGTCATCGGGTTGACCGGGGTCGCATCCTTGCGAACCTCGAAGTGCAGCATCGGGCGCTTGATGTTCCCGCTCATGCCGGAAGTAGCGAGCTGCTGGCCACGCTGAACCTTCTGGCCGCGCTGGACTGAAAGCGCATCTGCATGACCGTATACAGTGACCGTTCCGTCGTCGTGGCGGACCAGAACCGTGTTACCGAGCTCCTTGAGCCCGTTACCGGCATAGATGACCACACCATTCTCGGCAGCCTTGACCGGAGTGCCCTGCGGCACGGAGATATCGATACCGTCATTGCGTTTGCCCTCGACATTGGCGCCGTAGCCGGCGACGACGGCGCCGCGTACCGGCCAGCGATACTTGCCAATGCCCGTGGCTTCGGGTGCATCTTCCTTCGTATCGACGGATGCAACTTCGCTAACGGACTGAGCGGCAGCCGGTGGCTTATAGGCAGCCGGGGCCGATTTATTGTCCTTGGCCGGCACAGAAGCCGTCTTTACCGGATCAGTGACAGGAGCCTTGTCAACAACAGAGGCAACCTGGCTCGTGGCACCGGGCATCGCGAGCTTCTGCCCAATGCGGATGTTACCATCCGTAATGCCGTTCGCCTTTTTGAGCGCATCGACGGATACGCCGTTAGCCTTGGCGATCTTGTTGAGGGAATCGCCCGGCTTCACCATATAGGGAGCAGGCCCAGCACCCGCACCGGCATCAGCCTTGCCCGTAGCACTTGATGCCACGTTTTGGGACTTGTCGCGGGTGGTCGGTGCGCTCGGAAGCACGGCGACGTTCTGCTCCGGCGCCTGAGGAGCAAGCGGCTTCTGGCCGTTGGCCGGCAGGCCGGAGGCATCGGCGGCAGCGCGTGCGGCATTCTTCTGTCCAGCATAGGACGGAATGATGACGAGCTGGCCGGCGGCGGCGTCAGAAGAATTAGTTAGGCCGTTGGCCTTCAGGATCTCCCGTTCCGGCACCCCATAGCGCTGCGAAAGCGTCGCGATGGTTTCGCCGGACTTCAGCGTTACGCGGGTGGCGTTCGCGGCAGACCAGTTGCCGGCAGGACGCGTAGCACTGGTGGAGAGCTCATCCGCATTGAGGTTACGCGGCGGAGCACCGAGAGATGCTGCCTGGGTGTTCTTCTGCGCGGAAGGGAACGGTTGAGCGAGAGCAGCCTGACGCTCGGCATTGCGTGACGTCGCGGACGGCGGAGCAAGCTCGGCGCGCTGAACCGAAACCGGAGCGGCTGCGCTGCGGGCGACTGACGGCGCGCTCTGCGACGGATAGGACGGTTGAGCCGATGGATATGGCTGACTCATCGCCTGCTGACGGGTCGAATAATCCGGCTGCGCGCCGGCAATATCCTGCGAGGGCACAAGCCCCTGCCCATCAACTCCGGCAACATGACGCCGCGGCGTCGAGGCCGTCGTCATGCTGTCGGTTGAAAAAACGGAGCTAAAGCGGGACGCATCGGAACTGCACCCGCTGGCGACACCAGCCAGCAGCATCGCCACAACCATACGGGCAATTGGCAGTCCGGCTTTCGGCGATACACTTTGACGCATAACTCGACCCACATTCTACGCAACTTGATGTGGTTTGATTAAAGCGCGTTAGTGTTACCGGGCGGTTAACTTGCAGGAATCGCTGTGAATAATTTCGAAAACTCGCACATTCCCGGGGTTTTCAGGAAGCACGCGGGTTTCTGGCAAAGCCAGCCGACAACTTAGAGGAAAGACGCAATCTTGGGCACGAGAGGCAGATACGGCGCCTCGAACAGGTCCTCCCGTTCGAAGCGGCTACCGGTCTTGATGAGACGCACCATGACACAGGTATTCTCACCCGTCACAAGCGGCGCGAGGAACATGCCGCCCGAAACGAGCTGTTCGGCGAAGAAGCGCGGCATGGCGGGAAAGGCGGCAGTCGAAAGGATACGATCGAAAGTACCTTCACCCGAGAGACCGTTGCTGCCATCCGACTGGCGCAGCACCACATTGCGCAAGCTGAGATTGTCAAGACGTTGCTGCGCTCCGGCAAGCAAGGTCTTGTAACGCTCGACCGAAAGCACCCGCTCGGCCAACCGCCCAAGCACCGCCGACATGAAGCCGCTGCCGGTGCCGATTTCAAGCACGCGCTGCCCAGGCTTGACCTGCAGCAGGGACAGCAGGCGCACCGCCAGATCCGCACCTTCCATGAAGGATCCGCATTCGAGCGGGATCGAGCGGCTAGAATAGGCGTCATCGGAATACTGCGGCGGAACGAACAGAGAGCGCGGCGTCTGCTCGACAGCGGTCAGAAGATCGAGATCCGAAATCCCCTCTGACCGAAGCCTGAGCACGAGAGCCGCGAAGCCCTCCTTTTCCACCATTGCCGATTTCAACCCGCAACTCCGAAACCAAGCGCCTTCGCAAGACGATCCTGCGCGGCATAGTCCGTCATGTCGAGTTTCAGCGGCGTTACCGAGATCTTGTTCGCCTTGACAGCCTGCAGATCCGTTCCTTCGCGGAAGCGGCTACCACGATCGCCGAAGCGCAGCCAGTAATAGGGAAAGCCCCGGCCATCGGCGCGCTGCTCGACTTCAAGACCGAAATCGAGCTTGCCCTGCGACGTCACTTCGATGCCCTGCACCTCCGAGGGTGCACAGCGGGGGAAATTGACGTTGAGGAATGTACCGTCCGGTAGATCGGCCTCGATGAGTTGCGCAAGCAACTTGGGTCCGAGCGTCTCGGCGACTTCCCAGGGGATCATCCGACCGCCATTGTCGTATTCGTAAAGTTGGCTGAGCGCGATCGAACGGACGCCCTGCAGCGTGCCTTCGATGGCGCCGGCCACGGTACCGGAATAGGTCACGTCGTCAGCAAGGTTGCCCCCCGCATTGACGCCGGAGAGCACCAGATCGGGCTTTCTGTCGAGAACCTCGCGGACCGCCATGATGACGCAGTCCGTCGGGGTTCCACGCAGTGCGAAACGCTTGTCAGCCACCTTGCGAAGGCGGAGTGGTTCCGAGATCGTCAGCGAATGAGCAAGGCCGCTCTGATCCGATTCAGGAGCTACGATCCAGACATCGTCAGAAAGGGTTCGGGCGATGCGTTCCAGCACGGCCAGCCCTTCGGCATGAATGCCGTCGTCATTGGTCAGGAGAATGCGCATGCCGTATCTCCCTGCTTCAGGCAGCCTTCTCGATCTTCTTCAGACCGCCCATATACGGAAGCAATGCGTCCGGAATGGTGATCGAGCCGTCTTCGTTCAGGTAGTTTTCCATCACCGCGATAAGGCAACGACCGACGGCCGTGCCCGATCCGTTCAGCGTGTGCACGAAGGTCGTACCCTTGCTGTCCTTGCCGCGATAACGGGCATTCATGCGGCGGGCCTGGAAATCGCCGCAGACAGAACAGGACGAAATTTCGCGATAGGTGTTCTGGCCCGGAAGCCAGACTTCGAGGTCGTAAGTCTTGCGCGCACCGAATCCCATATCGCCGGTGCAGAGCGTCATGGTGCGGAAATGCAGACCGAGGCGTTTGAGTACCTCTTCCGCGCAGGCCGTCATCCGCTCGTGCTCGGCAATCGAGCTTTCGGCATCGGTGATCGAAACGAGCTCGCACTTCCAGAACTGATGCTGACGTAGCATGCCACGGGTGTCGCGCCCCGCCGAACCAGCCTCGGAACGGAAGGACGGGGTCAGAGCGGTGAAGCGAAGCGGCAACTTTTCCTGCTCGAGGATTTCGCTCGAAACCAGATTGGTGAGCGTCACTTCCGCTGTCGGGATCAACCAGCGACCATCGGTAGTCTTGAACAGGTCTTCGGCAAACTTCGGCAGTTGACCGGTGCCATACATGGCCTCGTCACGAACCATCAGCGGTGACGAAACTTCGGTGTAACCGTGCTCGTTCGTATGAAGGTCAATCATGAACTGGCCGAGCGCCCTTTCGAGCTTTGCGAGCGGGCCCGTCAGAACGGTAAAGCGCGCGCCGGACAACCTGGCAGCGCGCTCGAAGTCCATGTAACCAAGCCCTTCGCCGATTTCGAAGTGCTCCTTAGCGGGATGATTCCAGCCGGGCTTCTGGCCGACGACGCGAGCCACGACGTTGTCATGCTCATCCTTGCCAACCGGAACATCATCGAGCGGAACGTTGGGAATGCGCGAAAGTTGGTCGGTGAGTTCCGCGGAAACGCGGCGTTCCTCTTCCTCGGTCGCCGGCATTGTATCCTTGAGCTGGGCAACCTCCGCCTTCAGCTTTTCGGCAAGCTCGGTATTCTTCTGCGCCATGGCAGCGCCGATCTCCTTGGAGGCGGCATTGCGGCGGGACTGCATGTCCTGAAGCGTCTGGACCACGGCCCGGCGCTTCTCGTCGAGCGCAATCAGTTGTGCGGCAAGAGGCTCCGCGCCGCGCTTTGCAAGCGCAGCGTCAAGGGTCTCGGCGTTTTCACGGATCCATTTGATATCAAGCATCGTCGTTCCAGGTCGTCTTGCGGTGATCGTCGGATCGGACCTGGCGGGCGCCCTGTCCGGCCCCATGGATGCATGCTCGCGATGAAGAAGGCCGGGTAAGCGAAGGCTGTCGCCTTATTCGCCCTTCTCGCCTGCCTCGTCCGCCGGGACGATTGCGTCCGAGTCCGCAGCCCGCCGACGCTCCACGAGTCGTGCAGCATAGATGGCTACCTCGTAGAGAAGGATGGTCGGCAAAGCAAGACCGATCTGGGACATCGGATCGGGCGGTGTCAGCACCGCGGCGATGATAAAGGCGACGACGATGAAATACTTGCGCTTTTCGGCAAGCCACGAGCTTTCGAGAATGCCGACGCGAGCAAGAAGTGTGGTCACCACCGGCAACTGGAAGACCAGCCCGAAGGAGAAGACCAGAGTCATGATCAGGCTGAGATATTCCGAGACCTTCGGCATCAGCGAGATCGCAACCTCTCCTTCACCCGGCGCCTGCTGCATGGCGAGGAAGAACCACATCACCATAGGCGTGAAGAAGAAGTAGACGAGCGCGGCACCCATCAGGAAGAGAACCGGCGACGCGACAAGGAACGGCAGGAAAGCAGCCCGCTCATTCTTGTAGAGACCGGGTGCAACGAACTTGTAGATCTGCGCGGCAATCACCGGAAAGGCGATGACCATGGCGCCGAACATCGCAACCTTCACCTGTGTGAAGAAGAACTCCTGCGGGGCAGTGTAAATGAGTTCCGCCTTGGCAACATCGAGTCCGGCCCAGAGCACTGCCCACTTGTACGGAATAACAAGGAGGTTGAAGAGGTGCTTGGCAAATGCGAAGCAGACGATGAACGCTACGAAAAACGCGCCAAGCGCCCAGATCAGGCGGGTACGCAGTTCGATCAGGTGTTCGATCAACGGCTGCGGCTTGTCTTCAATTTCGCCGCTCATGCACGATCCTCGGTCTTTGTCTTGCGGGGCTTGCTGGTCTTGGCGGCTTTGACAGGCACTGCATCATCGACCGCCTTAGCAGCAGCAGGAGGCTTGCGGGGCCGCTTGGCGGAGGCCTCAACTTCTGCAGCAGGTGTCGAAACGGGTTCAACGGACGCCTTCGGCTTGCGACTGCGGCTTGCGGGCTTGGCGCCCTCAGTACTGACCACATCAGCAGAGGGTGTCGCCACCGCCGCAGGTGCGACGGGAGCGGGGGAAACAGCCGGTGCCGGCTCGGAAAGCTCGGCCGGGGTACCTGCCAGTGTGGCTGGCGCTTCGGGCAAAATCGGTGTCGCATCAGCCCCGGCCGACTTATCGTCGACGGACGGCATCACGCTCTTGTTGTCAGGCTTCGTTGCCTTCTGCAGGTCGGCCTTGATGTCGTTACCCATCTGGCGAAGCGGATTGATCGCGTCGCGCAGCGAGGTTGCCGGATTGAGCTTGCGGGCCTCATCCACGCTCTGACGAAGATCATCGAGTTCAGCCTCCCGCAGGGCTTCGTCGAACTGCGCACGGAACTCTCCGGCGGTACGACGAAGTCGCGCGGTCATCTTGCCGAACGCACGGATCATTGGCGGCAAGTCCTTCGGCCCCACCACCACGATCAGGATCACCGCGATGACGAGCAACTCGCTCCAACCTACATCCAGCATCAAAAGGCTCCCGAAGCCATATCAGAGGCCGCCGAGCGGCCTTACGCGTTACTTGGTCTCTTCGACCTTGTGATCGACAGTCTTGTTCGAAGCCTGGTTGTCAGCCTCGTCGTCGGACATGCCCTTCTTGAAGCTCTTGATGCCCTTGGCAACGTCACCCATCAGTTCAGGGATCTTGCCACGACCGAACAGCAACAGGACGATGGCCAAAACGATCAGCCAGTGCCACATGCTAAAAGAACCCATTACTGTCACTCCTTGTTTGCGTGTCCCACCGATTTAAGGTGTTTCAGCACGTTTTTCAAATACGAAAATGTCCTGTGAATTCACTGTAACCGTCACGTCTTTACACCCCCGTGCCAGAATGTCTGCACGAATGCGTGAACGAACCGGTCGCTCGGTCCCGGGCACGGCCAACTCCAGCAATTCGACCACGCCAAGAAAGCGCCGCGACAGTATTCGCGCCGGTATTGCGCCGCCCTCCTCGCGCACCAAAACTCCGGAGAGACGCACCGCAACGGATACCGGACACCCCTCGCGTATTCCCGAGGCCGAGGCCTTTCCGAGTGGAGTCTCGACCAATCCGCCACGAACGACGCTCGAAAACTCGTTGATCTCCGAGAAGAAAGCGGCGGTGAAAAGATCATTCGGCCGACGATAAAGATCGTCCGAGGTTCCCACCTGCACAAGGCGGCCGTCCCTCAGCAACGCGATCCGATCAGCCATGCGCATCGCCTCCTCGGCATCATGCGTAACAACGACTGCAGTTGCCCGCGTCTCGCGTAGGATCGCCAGCGTATCGGCACGGATTGTATCTTTTAATCGGGAATCAAGGCCGGAAAAGGGCTCGTCCATAAGCAGCACGCCGGGGCGCGGCGCAAGAGCACGGGCAAGCGCCACACGCTGCTGCTCGCCGCCCGAAAGCGCATGAGGATATTTCTCGGCATAATGGGAAAGTCCGACGCGCTCGAGCGCGATCATCGCTTCCGCGGTCGCCTCCCTGGGCGGCAACGCCGTCAACCCGAAGCGGACATTGTCCAGCACATTCATATGCGGAAACAGCGCGAAATCCTGAAACATCAGGCCTATACCGCGCTTTTCGGGAGGAACGAAACCGGAGGGACCGGCAACTTCCCGCTCGTTCATCAGCAAGCGCCCGGAAGACTGAACCTCTATCCCCGCGGCAATCCTCAGAAGCGTGGTCTTTCCCGATCCCGAGGGGCCGAGCAAGCAGAGAACCTCGCCGGCCTTCGCAGTCAGGGAAACACCGCGGATGGTCTCCTTGCCATGATAGCCATGGCGAATATCCTGAAAACTGAGACTGGCGGCGAAGGTCACCCCTGCCGTACGTCTCGCCTCTGTGCCATCGACCGCGACCGAATTCATGCCATCATCCGCTGGGCCGCTGCGGATGCACAGCATGTCGGCCACGAGCCGTCACCGCGCATTTCCAAAGCAAGCCCCGTCAACCAACAAAACATGATGCTATTCGTCCGCTTCACCGCCCGGTGTCAAGAGACCGAGTTCTTCAAGATCGAGTTGGGTGATGGGATCCTCGTCCTCCGCGAGGTCGTCATTGCCGATCGGCAGCGGCACGGAGATGTTGGGCGGAATGCGACCGGAGAGCAGTCCTGCCCCCTTGAGTTCTTCAAGACCGGGCAGGTCACGCAGTTCCTCAAGGCCGAAATGGTCGAGAAAATCCCGCGTCGTACCGAGCGTTACGGGTCGGCCCGGCGTGCGACGGCGACCACGAAAACGCACCCAGCCCGCCTCCATCAAGACATCCAGCGTGCCCCTGGATGTCTGGACACCGCGAATATCCTCGATTTCGGCGCGAGTGACCGGCTGGTGATAAGCGATGATCGCCAGCACTTCCAAGGCAGCGCGGGACAGCTTCTTCGCCTCCGAGTCGTCCTTGCGGATGGCAAAGGAAAGATCGGCAGCGGTGCGGAAAGCCCAGTGGTCATCGACCTGCAGCAGGTTGACCCCGCGTCCGGCATAGTCATCCTTGAGGCGCAGCATGATGGCATGGACATCGGTACCGCGCGGCAGGCGGTCGCCGATGAAGTTTTCCGATACAGGCTCAGCAGAGGCAAAAACCAGCGCCTCGGCGATCCGCATGGCCTCGTTTTCCAGGCGCAGGCTCTCGTCGCTCGGCAGGGCCGGCGCATCCGAAGCCTCGTCTTCATCCAAGAAGAGATCCTGATCCTGCGGCTCCCCCATCACGCGCTCTATTCCACCGACGAGAGGTCGGTAGCGCGCGGACCGCCGCGCATGTAGATCGGCTGGAAAGCGCCTTCCTGACGGATCTCCAGCCTGCCCTCGCGCACAAGTTCGAGCGAGGCAGCGAAGGCGCTGGCAATCGCGGTCACCCTCTCCTCTTCCGAGGCGAGGTAACGCAGCAGGTATTGCTCGAGCGTCGTCCAGTCGCCGATTTCACCGATCATGCGCGTCAGAATGGCGCGGGCATCAGACAGGGCCCACACCTTGCGTCGCTCGATCGTCACCTGAGTGATTGCCTGTCGTTGACGAAGTGCCGCATAGGCAGTCAGCAGATCGTAAAGCGTTGCCTCATATGAATTCTCGACGCGGGTCGGTACATGTTCCGGCGCGCCGCGTGCGTAAACGTCGCGGCCAAGGCGATTACGATTGATGAGCCTGGTCGCGGCCTCGCGCATCGCTTCGAGACGTTTCAGGCGGAAGGCGAGTGTTGCCGCCATTTCCTCGCCCGAGGGACCCTCATCCTTGGCCTGCTGCGGAATGAGCATCCGCGACTTCAGATAAGCAAGCCAGGCCGCCATGACGAGATAATCGGCGGCAAGCTCGATACGGATGCGCCGGGCGCTATCGATAAACTGCAGATACTGCTCGGCCAGTGCCAGCACCGAGATGCGAGCGAGGTCGACCTTCTGGTTGCGTGCGAGAAACAGAAGAAGGTCGAGCGGACCTTCGAAGCCCGCAACATCGATCACCAGAGCCGGTTCACCCGTCAGCCGCTCGGCGGAGGTCTCCTGCCACAACGGGTCCATCGGCGTGGCTGGGCCAGCGCCGGCTGCAGAATTGCGCGCCGTGGGCGGGGGCGTGGCTCCGGTTCGCGACATCAGGCGGTCGCCCTCAAACCATCGAATTCATTGCGGATATCGGCCTCGGCATGGACATCGACATGGCCGAATGCCTTCTCGACTGCATCGGCACGCGCCCTCGCCTTGCCGGAAAGTACGGGTGCTGCGGCGACAACGGCGCGCATCTCGTCCATCACTCCATTGCAATGAAGAACGACATCGCAACCGCCTGTAACGATCGCAGCGGCGCGCTCGGCTATCGTTCCCTTCAGGGCATTCATCGACACGTCATCAGACATCAGCAATCCATCGAAACCGATCTCGCCGCGGATGATCCGGTCGATCACCACCTTCGACGTCGATGCCGGATGATCCGGATCGATGGCGGAGTATACCACATGCGCGCTCATCGCCATCAATTCGTTGCGCAGCCGATGGAAGGGCGGAAAATCATGCGCCGACAGATCTTCATGGGACGTCGTGACGACCGGCAGTTCATGATGGCTGTCCGCCATGCCGCGGCCGTGACCGGGCACATGCTTCATTACCGGAAGCACGCCACCGGCCTTCAAGCCCGCAGCCGCTGCCTCACCCATCTCGCCCACCGTCACCGGATCGGTGCCATAGGCCCGGTCGCCGATGACGTTGCTTGCGCCTTCGACCGGCACGTCGAGCACCGGCAGGCAATCGACGTTGATGCCGAGCTTGAGGAGATCGAAAGCATGAAGGCGCGACATCAGCCATGCCGCGCGCAGACCGAGCGCCCTGTCGCGCCGATAAAGTTCTCCGAGAACGGCGCCCGATGGATAACGGGGCGCGATCGGCTCGCGAATGCGCTGCACGCGTCCACCTTCCTGATCGATCAGGACCGGCGCGTTGCGGCCACCGACGGTGTCACGCATTTCCGCCACGAGGTCGCGTATCTGCGCCGGTTCCGAGAGATTGCGAGCGAAGACGATGAAGCCCCAGGGCTGCTCGTCGCGATAAAGGGACTTTTCATCCGCAGTCAGCGAAAGGCCGTTGCAACCGAGGATCATGGCTTTCGCCGGGGCGTATTCTTGGGTCATGGTCGAATCATAGAAGGGATGGTTGCAAAGCCGAAGCGCTGCGGAGCGTCATACACAAAAAAAGAGGCGAAAACCTTGGGTTTCCGCCTCTTTTCCAAACTTCGGAACGGCCGTCCTTACCTGGTGACCAGGCAGCTTCCGCCGGCAGCCTTGTAACGCTCGCAAAGCGACTGGGCGTCGGCCTTGCTGCCGGCCGAGATACGGACGCGGTAGTAAGTACCCTTGCCGGCGATTTCGGCCTTCTTGATCTCGTAGGCGTGACCACCGACGACACTCGCGAATTTGCCCGAAATGCTCTTGTAGGACTTCTCCGCCTCGGCTTCGGAAGGAAGCGAAGCGACCTGGATGAAGTAGCTGCCGGGGGCCGCTGCGGCCGCAGGTTCGGCCGGAGCCGGAGCTGCTGCCGCAGTTTCAGTGGCAACCGGCTTTGCCGGGGCCACAGGCGCTACCGGAGCAGCGGCGGTTGCCGGTTTGGTCGTCGGGCTTGCGGCGGCCGCAGCAGGCCTTGCGGTCGGAACGGCAGCCGCCGTTTCGGTAACCGGTGCCACTTCCTTCGCGGTAGCGGGCGTTGCGGCCGGAGCAGCCGTTTCTGTCGGCTGGACGCGTCCCGACGTCGGCGCAGCAAGCGCAGACTTGGGTTCGGTGGCCGCCGGCTGAACCGGTGCCGGTTCGGCGGAAGTTTCCTGCGCGACGAGAGTGCCATCCGGACGGACGATCATCGTGCGCACCTTGCGCGGCGTGATCGTCGTCTGATCGCCATCGGCTTCAGCCTGATTTTCCGTCTGGTTCCCGGACGGCAACAAACGGGGATCCTCGGTCTCGCCGACCGGAGTGCCCATGGTATCACCGTCGTTTTCGCCTTCCAGCGGAAGTGTTTCCGGGATCAGCGTCTTCTGGACGACATCCACCGGCTCCTCGCTGGAGGAAATCAGGCTCTGCTGCTTCGGTTCCGCGACGCCTGCACCTGCGACACGGTCGTAGACGGCCTTGTCCTGGTTCGGAACGGACTTGCCGCCCCGATCTTCAGGAACGACTTTGACCGGCTCCTTGTCGGCGGTAATGACCGGCGGCGTGCCGGACGAGATACCCGGAACACTCGAACCGCTGAACCAGGCATAAAGCCCGCCTGCGCCAAACAGGAGAACGACCGCAACGGCAGAACCCGTCAATAGAAGGCGGCGTGTCGAGCTGCGTGCGGCGGCGATGCCTTCCTGCGGCTCGAGCGGAATGTTGATGCGACCAGAGGCGTTATTGCCCCGGTACTCCTCGGGCTTACTCAGGGTGCGGCGGAAATCTTCTTCCAGCGCCCGTTCGAAAGCATCGAAGTCATCGAGCGGTGCCTGATGCGCGGCAACGGGACCCTTCGCAGGCGCAGCCGCCGCGTTTGCGGCAACCGTTGCAGCTGCAGCAGCGACAGGGGCGGCCGCCTGAACCCGCGAGGGCGCAGCCGGAGCCGGAGCTGCAGGTTCCTCGAACAGGGAGGCAAGCTCGGTGTCGAGGTCAAGATCGTAGTCGTGGTGGAAGGCTGCCGGTGGCTCCTTGGCTTCAGGAACCGGAACTTCCGGCACTTCCATCTCAGTGACGAATTCGGGATGCTCTTCCTGTTCGGCAATTTCCGTCGGATCGAAAGGCAGCGGCTCGTCGCTCATGTCAAACGACGGCTCGACGACTGCGCGTTCCGGCGCACGCGGCTGAGGCGCCGCACGCACCGGCTCGACTGCAAAACTAGGCTCTACCGTCCGCGCAGGCTGAACGACCGCTTGCGGACGCGTAGCAACCGCGGCGACGGGGACCGGACCTGCAGCACGAGCGGGACGCATATCGGCATCGGCATCGGCATCGATATCGGAAAGATCGAGCTCTATGTCATCGAGCTGGAGGTCGAATTCAGCATCGGCAAAAGGATCGAACGCCTCTTCCTCGACGGACTGACGGACAGGCGCGGAAACGACCGGCGCTGCGTCGGGCCGAGGCGCGAACGCCACCGAAGAAACAGGAACCGGAGCAGGTGCCGGTTTCTTTTCCTCGTTTGCCGCAAGATCATCGGCGAAGGAGAAGGTGAACGACGGCTCGGCGCGTGCGACCGGCGCGGCCGCAGCCACGGGTGCTGGCTGCGCGATGTGCGACTTTCCTGCGTCGGCTTCCGCGATCAGGTCATCAAAACCGAAGAAATCGTCGGCCTTGGCTGCCGCTTTCACCGGCTCAGCGACGACAGGTGCGGCGACCTGCTCGGCGGGAGACCATTCGAAATTCTCTTCCGGGAGTTCGGCTTCAAGCCCGAAATCATCGAGCGCGAAGTCATCGACCTGAACGCTGGAAGACGCGGCCGGTTGCGGCGGAACGACGGCAACGGAGGCGACCGGCTGCTCATGGCTGACTGCCGGCACAGACGGGGCCGTCGAGAAATTGGCAAGAGGAAGACGAAAGCGCGGAGCGGCTTCAGGCTCCGGAGCAGAAAAAGCTACAGGAGCGGGAGCGACCGCCGGGGCCGGAACGACTACGGGAGCGGCCGGCTGCCAATAGGCCTCTTCTTCCGGCTCTGAAACCGCAAGCTCGAGCTCATCGGCCAGATCCACATCGAATGATGGCTCTTCGCGATAGCTATCGTAGGCCGGTTCTGGTGCGGAATAGGAAGCAGAGACTTCCGGCTCATTATACGTGCTGTCCACGCGGGGAGCCGGCGAGTACGCCGACACCTGATCGACACGCGCCACAGCCGGCTCTACCGGCTGAGGAGCATCATAGACCTCGAACTCGCGCAGCAGTTCGTCTTCAAGATTGAAGTGATCTTCGTCGGACGGAGACACGCGCGCTGCCGGGGCGGAAGCCTGCGGCTCCACCGGCTCGAAGCCGACGATACGCGCAAGCTCAGCCAGCGGATCATCCTCCGCGAAGCTGTCATTGCCATATCGGCTGCTATAGGCTGCTTGCTTTTGTACCATTACAACTTCCACTCACTTACGCGACAAGACGCTTGCCAGTGCAATGTGGGGAAATGGTGACAATACTATCGCATTTCTACCGGAGCTTCAGTGCCAGTTATGGACAATCCGGACTTCAGAACAGAGGCGACAGCATGCACCAGCCCAAGCCTGGCGATGCTCAATTGTCGATGTTTATCGTTAACAAAACGTAATTCGGGCGAATCCTTGCCCTTGTTCCAGTGAGCATGGAACGAACTTGCCAGATCGTAGAGGTAAAAAGCAAGCCTGTGGGGTTCCTGGGAAAGGGCTGCAGCCTCGATAATCCGGGGATATTCCGCAAGTTTGGCGATGAGCTGCAACTCGGCCGGATCGCTGATCTGACCTTCCACCGCAGACGCGAAATCGAGACCATCAATGTCCAGATCCGGGAAAGCTTCACGCGCCTGCCGGAAGACCGACATGCAGCGGGCATGCGCATACTGCACGTAGAAAACCGGGTTGTCCTTGGACTGTTCGGTCACCTTGGCGAAGTCGAAGTCCAGCGGTTCGGAATTCTTGCGGTAGAGCATCATGAAGCGGACCGGGTCGCGACCGACCTCTTCCACCACGTCGCGCAGGGTGACGAAATCACCCGAACGCTTCGACATCTTCACCGGCTCACCCTCGCGGTAAAGCTTGACGAGTTGGCACAGCAGGACAGTGAGCTTCGATTTGCCTTCCGAGACGGCGCGATTGACCGCTTCCAGACGCTTGACGTAGCCGCCATGGTCGGCGCCGAGCACATAGATCATCTCGGAATAACCGCGATCGAACTTGTCCTTGAAGTAGGCAACGTCAGCGGCAAAATACGTGTAGCTGCCGTCCGACTTCATCAGTGGACGGTCGATATCGTCACCCACCTCGGTGGAGCGGAACAGCGTCTGCTCGCGGTCTTCCCAGTCTTCCGGCAACTGGCCCTTCGGCGGCGGCAGCGTACCGCGGTATACATGGCCCTTGAAGGTCAGGTCGTTGATCGCGGTGCGAATCTTGGCGGCGCCGTTTGCGTGCAGCGTGCGTTCGGAGAAGAAGATGTCGTGATGGACGTTCAGCGTCGCGAGATCCTCGCGAATCATCGCCATCATCGCGTCGATGGCGCGTTCCTTGACGATCGCCATCCAGTCCTCTTCCGGCATCTGGTGCAGCTTCACGCCATATTCCTGGGCGAGCGCCTGACCGACCGGCACGAGATAATCGCCGGGATAAAGACCGGACGGAATTTCGCCGATTTCCTCGCCGAGCGCCTCGCGATAACGCAGGAAGACCGACCGCGCCAGCACATCGATCTGGGCGCCGGCGTCGTTGATGTAATATTCCTTGTCGACCGCGAAGCCTGCAAAGGCCAGAAGATTGGCCAGCGCATCTCCAACGACAGCGCCGCGGCAATGGCCGACATGCATCGGACCGGTTGGATTGGCGGATACGTATTCGACATTGACCTTGTGGCCCTTGCCGAGCGACGAGCGGCCGAAATCGATACCTTCGGTGATCATCGTCGACAGCAGGCGCTGCCAGTAGCCGGTGGACAGGCGGATATTGATGAATCCGGGACCAGCGACAGTCACCTCGGTGATGTCCGCATCTTCCTTCAGCTTCTCGCCGATCACTTCGGCCAGCGCGCGCGGATTGGTGCCGATGCCCTTGGCCAGAACCATGGCGGCATTGGTCGCGGCATCGCCGTGGCTCGAGTCGCGCGGCGGCTCGACAACGATACGACTGAAATCGAGGGTTTCGCGCTTTTCCTTGATGCTGTCGATCTGTTCGAGCGCGTTCTTAATTCTCGTTTCGAAATCGGCGAAGAGGTTCATGACGTTTACCTGACGCAGGCGCTCTACCGGGAGGCCTGGCAAATTGAAAGAAATCGAGGGGGTGCCTATCGCAAATCGGGAGTGTGGTCAAACAACTCCCTGTGGGTACGCAGCGCATAGGTGTCCGTCATCCCCGCGAGATAGTCGCCCACATGTCGTGCCCGTGCCTGCGAATTGAGGCCGGCGATGTGATCCACCCAATAGTGGCTCTTCATCAGGCCCGGGTCCGTCATGTAGGCGCGGAAGAGATCGGTGACGATCTGGGCCGCACCGGCACGGATGCGCATGATGTCGGGGTGGCGATAGATGCGGCTGAACAGCAGCTTCTTGATCTGCCGGTCAGTCTCGGCCATCTCGTCCGAGAAGGTGGCCATGGTGCGATCGGCGGCACGTACGTCCGCAGCACTCATCGGCCGAACCTCCCTCAACCGCTCCTGCGCGACGCCGATGACGTCCTCGACCATGCGGGTGATCTGCCGGCGCATGATCTCATGGGTAAAGCGGTCCTCGTCGAGATGCGGATAGCGATCACGCACCTCACGCATCAGGCCCGCGAGAAAGGGCACGTCTTCCAGCATCTCGAAGGTCAGGTAGCCCGAGCGCAAGCCGTCATCGATATCGTGCGTGTTATAGGCGATATCGTCGGCGATTGCCGCGACCTGGGCTTCCAGACCGGCATAGCTTGCAAGCTCCAGATCGTGGATCTCGCAATAGTCGAGGATCGGCTGCGGCACGAGGCCTCGGGTCCCCTCGCCGTCCGCGGTCAGCAGCGGACCGTTGTGCTTCACCAATCCTTCGAGCGTTTCCCATGTCAGGTTGAGACCGTCGAACTCGGCATAGCGCCGCTCCAGCTTGGTGACGATGCGCAAGGACTGGGCATTGTGATCGAAACCGCCATAGGGCTTCAGCACCTCGTCCAGCGCGTCCTCGCCGGTGTGACCGAAGGGCGTGTGGCCGAAATCGTGAACAAGCGCCACGCCCTCGGCAAGATCTTCGTCAAGCTTCAGCGCACGGGCGAGCGCGCGAGCAACCTGCGCCACCTCGATCGTATGGGTAAGCCGCGTGCGATAGTGATCGCCGTCCGGTCCGATGAAGACCTGTGTCTTGTGCTTCAGGCGTCGAAAGGCGGTCGTGTGAACGATGCGGTCGCGGTCACGCTGAAAATCGGAACGCGTGGGGCTTCCGCCTTCGGGAAACAAACGCCCTCTCGTCGTCCAGGGATCGGTCGCGTAGACCGCCCGCTCTCCAGAACCAAAACCAAGGGCACTTCTGTCAATCGTCATTGCTTGTCCTGCCTGCAGCCCATTGACGCCATTGCGCAGCCTTCATACCTATAGCAAATCAGCCGGCAAGGTTGAGTTTAGCGAATGTCGGATACATAAGCTTCATTCCCCTTCGCGAAAGTCTCAATCTTTCGTGTCCCGCGTTTGAAGCTCCTCCGTTTCCGGTTGCCAACCCGCGGGCCTTGAACCCGTCAGGAGGACATAGAAGATGGATGAAACCGTTACCCTTTCGGATGCTGCTGCCAAGCGCATCGCCGCAATCGTCGCCAGCGAAGCCGACAAGAGCGCATTGCGCATTTCGGTGGAAGGCGGCGGCTGTTCCGGCTTTTCCTACAAGTTCGAACTGGACAAGGGACCGCAGGACGACGACATCGTCGTCACCAAGAACGGCGCGACGCTGCTGATCGATTCGATGTCGATCGCCTATATGACCGGCTCGGAGGTCGATTTCGTCGATAACCTGCTCGGCCAGTCGTTCCAGATCAACAACCCCAATGCCGTCGCAAGCTGCGGCTGCGGCACCAGCTTTTCGGTATGAGAGAATGAAAATAGCCACCTGGAACATCAATGGCGTGAAGGCCAGGATCGCCAATCTCGTCCAGTGGCTGGAAAGCTCGGCACCCGACATCGTCTGCCTGCAGGAAATCAAGTCGGTGGACGATGGGTTCCCTCGCCTCGAGATAGAGGCCCTCGGCTATCACGTTGAAACCCACGGACAGAAGGGTTTCAACGGAGTCGCCCTTCTGTCGAAAATCAAGCCCGACGAAGTCAACCGTGGCCTGCCCGGTGATGACGGCGACGAGCAGGCCCGCTTCATCGAAGGCGTTTTCTCGGTCGCGGGCGGCGTCGTCCGGGTCGCCTCCCTTTACCTGCCGAATGGCAATCCGCCCGACGATCCGGTCAAATATCCCTACAAGCTTGCCTGGATGGAACGTCTGAAGGCGTTCGCGGAGAGCCGCCTGGCGCTGGAAGAACCCTTCATTCTCGCGGGCGACTACAACGTCATTCCCGAACCGCATGATTGCCGGGATCCGAAGCAGTGGGAAACCGACGCGCTCTTTCTGCCTGCCACACGCGCCTCGTTCCGGCGCATCGAGAACCTTGGCCTGACCGACGCCGTGCGGGCGACGAGCGACGATCCCCTGCTCTATTCCTTCTGGGATTATCAGGCCGGCGCCTGGCAAAAGAACAACGGCATCCGCATCGACCACCTGATGTTGTCGCCAGAGGCGAACGATCGCCTCGTGTCCGCCTCGATCGAAAAGCATGTACGGTCGTGGGAAAAGCCGTCGGACCATGTTCCGGTCGCGGGCATCTTCGACTTCGCCTGAAAATAGCAGGTAATTACGTTGCGGACCGGCAAGGCCCGCATGAAATCACCTCGTCGGGGGATTACTCGTTCTGGCTATAGACCTGCGGGGCGAGCGCAACAGCGACTCGCCGATCGTCTTCGTTTGCCAGGGAGAAGGCCTGCTCCTGAAGATCCTGCATCCAGCCGCAATCCTTCGGCGGACAACGCTCGACGGCGGCCGTCAGGAACGCAAGGCCACGAACCGTCTGCCCCTCCTGGAATAGCACGTTACCGAACACCGACATCGCACCGGCATGTCCGCTCTTACGCGCGAGGTTCAGCCACTTCTTGGCCTGCTGGACATTCGTCTTGCCGCCTTCGCCTGCAAGAATCATGCGGGCAAGCTGGAACTGTGCCTCGGGCACACCGAAGGTCGAGGCTGCCTGGAAATAGAGCTGACGCGCCTGAGATAGATCGATCTGGACCGGACTGCCCGGAATTCCCTGCCGATAATAACGGGCGAGCGACAGCAGCGCGTTGACGAAGAAGCCGGTATCTTCCGAACCGGGTTCAACGCCTTCGCTGGCGATTTCGGAGTAGATCTTGAAGGCCTCGAAATCATTTTCGACCACGCCATCGCCATCGGCATACATATTGGCAAGCGCCCATCGAGAGCCGGTGTGGCCCTTTTCAGCGGCGTAGCGATAAGCCTCGATTGCCTCCTGCTTCTGACCATTCTTGTAGGCCTTGAAGCCGAACTTGAAGAGGTCGAAGGGACCAGATTCCTTTGTGACGCCAGAATTGATATCGAATGCATGCCCGGAATTGCCCGCAGCAAGAAACAGTGCTGCCGCAAGAAGCAATGTCGCCGGAGACTTCCAGTCAGAATTGAACATAATTCCGTATTTCTTCCACAAAACCGACGACATCAACCCATCCGCTCGTTCGATACCGAAGGATCGGCTGCATCATTGGAACGATTTAACGCGAAAGCATGAACACCGAGTTCATCGCCGAAGCGTAATTCAATACGTCCTGCGCCATCTCCAGCGCTCGTATCGAACTCAACTTCAGCAACACTACGAGTCCTTTCTGGCAAGACTGCGACTGCCGCACCGCAACATAGCCTGCCGCCCGAGAATTCGACTTCGCGCCACGCCGCCCCCGCAACGATGGCTGAATTCTGAGGGTATTCCCCGTTTACCTGCCCCATTCTTCACTCACGCTACGCCCACCGAGAAACGCTCTCTCCGTCTCTTGATGCTATCGCTGCGCTTCGTTTGTGGCGGGAAATGGACAAAATTGGCAGGGCCGCGAGCACGAAAGAAGGATTAGCGAACTGTTGCAGTTTCAACACAGATTTGCCAGCGGAACGACGGACAAAAAAGCCCGGCTCACACCGGGCTTCTCGAATATTTTTTTCGCCGGAACGGCGACCTTAGAAGGAAATCCGGTAGGAGCCGGACACTGCATAGGCCCAGTCGCCATCCGCCGTCGCATTGTAGGTAGCGCCCTTCGCGACGGACTGGCTGCCTGCGGTCATGTAGCTGATGCCCGCACCGAAGCGCAGTTCGCCCGGACCTGCCTTGATCGCCGTACCGGCCGCCAGCGTCCAGGTGTCGGTCATGATGTCGGCGCCGGTGCCGACGCCCTTGTCCCAGGTGAGGTTGACCGTGCCGGCCACCTTCTCGGTGAAGGCATGAGCGACGCCAGCCTGAATGGTCCAGCCATCGCGCCAGTTATAGACGTCCTCATAAGGCGTTCCAGCGACGTTGTAATTCAGCCCCTTGAGCACACTCCAGTCGGTCCACTTTACGGAACCATAGACCAGCCAGCCCGGTGCCACACCCGTCTGCATGCTGAGCTTCAGGGACTGCGGCAGGGAGCCGTAGCCGCTGGCAATACGTGAAATCGGCGCGATATCCAGATCGTATGAACCGCTGTCGGTTTCGTGATCGATCTGCGAGCGATACATCAACTGAACGCGCAGCGCGTATTCCTTGATCTCGTAGGCCGCCCCGAGACGATAGCCATAGGAACCACTGTCATCGAGATGAAGCGTACCGCCCATGTTCCTCGCGCTGGGCGGAAGCAAAGAATTGTAGTCGTTGCTCACGTTATGGGCGGTATAGCTGAAGTCCTGAATGAAGCCACCGCCGAGAACGTGCAGGACACCCGGGCCGGCCTCGAAGTTCACGTCACAGGTCGCAGCATATTCATTGCTGTCAAATCCCTTGTAACCGTATGGATTGTTACGCTGGCGCAAGGCTGCGATCTGAGCATCCGGGCCGTAGTTCGAATCGGCGCCGAAGGGCTGGGTGTAGGTGAACGCACAAGCCAAGCGATCCGCCAGCTTCACCTTCATCGCAACGCTTGGAATCCAGTATGCATCAGAGAATACGCCATCGTCGTTCGCAACCCCTCCCGTGGTCTCGAACTCGCGCTGCGGCGATACCCAGGTCGCACCCGAACGGATAACGACAGTCCCATCCTCATAGAGAATGTCGGTATCAGCTTCACCGCGTGAAAAACCGCCTGCATTGGCGGCGCCGGCAAATGCCGTGGCGCCCAAAAGGCAAAGCAAGGTTCGTTTCATGAGTTTAGTTGCCATCTGTCTCCCCACTCCTGGCAAATACTAAGAAGCCCATTCTAGCTAGCAGAGGGGTAATAACAATCTAACCAGTCCCCGCCAGAATGAGTGAGGCACACCGCATTTCTTACGTAAATTTTCTTACCTTGACGTAAGAAGTCAAATTTCTCAGATATTTTTATCAAAATTTGCGAAATATAGATGCCAAAAAGGAAAAAAATTCCAAAACCATCAAAGCTTGTTGCAGCAGTGACACAGCTAAAAAATACTGTGCCTTTCATCACAATTCCGGTTCAAGACCGTTGCGACAAGAAAAATGCTGCTCTGGTTGTTGCAGAGCAGCATTCCAGTATCTCTTAAAAATCAGCGAAAACCGCAGGCTGCAAGGAAGCACCGCAGCAAGCGGATTCGCTGCAGGCTTGGCGTCAGCCTGCTTCGGCAACCCGCTTCAAAGCGGTTTCCAGGCTGGCGCGCTGCACCTCAAGCTCAGCGAAACGCTCGCGTTCGGCCGCGACGACCTCCGGATTGGCGTTCGCCACGAACTTCTCGTTGGCGAGTTTGGAGGCAATGCGGGACTTCTCCTGATCCACCTTGCCGATCGCCTTTTCGAGACGAGCCTTCTCGGCGGAGAGATCGATGAGCGAGCCAAGCGGCAGGCATACGGTGGCCTCGCCAACGACGATCTGTGCCGCGCCCTTCGGAGCCTCGCTGGCAAGCGCAATGCTCTCGACGCGGGCGAGACGCTTGATCGAAGCTTCGTGGCGGGCGAGCCGCTCGCGGGTGACGCCATTCGATCCAACGACGACCAACGGGGCAACGGCGGCCGGCGGAACATTCATCTCGGCGCGGACGGAACGGATGCCGGTGACGAGATCGATCAGCCAGTTGATGTCGGCAGCTGCGCTGTCATCGATGAAGGTCGGCGTCGGCCAGTCTGCATGGCAGAGCAGCATATCGCGCGCCTTGCCCTCACCTGCCGTATGCGCCCACAGCTCTTCGGTCATGAACGGCATGAAGGGATGCAGCAACTTGTAGGTCTCGTCGAGGACATAGGCTGCGCAGGCCTGCGCCTCGGCCTTTGCCGCGGCGTCGTCGCTGGCGAAGACCGGCTTCAACAGCTCCAGATACCAGTCGCAGAAGCTGTTCCAGACGAAGCGATAAAGGGCACCCGCCGCATCGTTGAAGCGGAAGGTGGCGATGCTCTCGGTCACTTCACGCTCAGTGCGTGCGAGTTCCGTCAGGATCCAGCGATTGATGGTCAGCGTCGTCGTTTCCGGCAGGAAGTGCGGATCGTTGGCGACGCCATTCATCTCAGCGAAACGGGTTGCGTTCCAGAGCTTGGTGCCGAAGTTGCGATAGCCGGCGATGCGAGCCGGATCGAGCTTCACGTCACGCCCCTGCGCCGCCATGATGGCGAGGGTGAACCGCAGAGCGTCAGCGCCATATTCGTCGATCAGTTCCAGCGGGTCGATGACGTTGCCCTTCGACTTCGACATCTTCTGGCCGTTCTTGTCGCGAACCAGCGCGTGGACATAAACCGTCTGGAACGGCTCGACCGGCTTGCCGTCTTCGTCCTTCATGAAATGAAGGCCCATCATCATCATGCGGGCGACCCAGAAGAAGATGATGTCGAAGCCTGTGACGAGCACGTCGGTCGGGTAATACCTGGCAAGTTCCGGCGTCTCGCCCGGCCAGCCGAGCGTCGAGAACGGCCAGAGCGCCGAAGAAAACCACGTATCGAGAACATCCTCGTCGCGCGTCAGGATTTCGCCCGGCGCGAAGTTTTCAAGCCGCTCCTGAACCCAGGCTTTCCACGGGCCCTCATGGGCAAGATAGTGCTGGACGGCTGCGTCGAGCGCTTCTTCCTCGGTCTTTTCGACGAAGACCTGACCGTCCGGACCATACCAGGCGGGAATCTGGTGTCCCCACCAGAGCTGGCGGGAGACGCACCACGGCTGGATGTTTTCCATCCACTCGTAATAGGTCTTGTCCCAGTTCTTCGGAACGAACTTGGTGCGGCCTTCGCGTACGCTCTCGATCGCCGGCTTGGCCAGCGTCTTGGCATCGACATACCACTGTTCCGTCAGGCGTGGCTCGATCGGTACGCCGCCGCGATCACCATGGGGAACCGTGTGCTTGTGCGGCTCGATCTTGTCCAGCAGGCCTTCGGCCTCGAGGATATCAACGATGCGCTTGCGGGCATGGAAGCGATCCTGCCCCTGCAGCGTTTCCCAGACTTCCTGCTGCTCGCGGTTCGGCGTCAAGCCTTCGAGGAAATCGTCGTTATCCGTAATGGTGACGGTTGCATCGACGTTCAAGACGCTGATCATACGGAGACCGGTACGCTTGCCGACGTCGAAGTCGTTGAAGTCGTGTGCAGGCGTCATCTTGACGGCGCCGGTGCCGGCGGTCGGATCGGGGTACTCGTCCGCAACAATCGGGATCTTGCGACCGACGATCGGCAGGATAACATGCTTGCCCACGATCGACGCATAGCGTGCATCGTCGGGATGAACGGCAACGCCGGTATCACCCAGCATGGTTTCCGGACGCGTGGTGGCGACGACCAGATAGTCACGCGTTTCGAACTCGGTCGGCTTACCCTCTTCATCGAAAGCAATCGGGTGTTCGTAGGTGACGCCTTCTTCCAGCGGATAGCGCAGATGCCACAGGTTGCCATTGACCTCGACCTGCTCGACCTCAAGGTCGGAGATCGCGGTCAGGAGCTTCGGGTCCCAGTTGACGAGACGCTTGTCCTTGTAGATCAGGCCCTGTTTGTAGAGCGTGACGAAAACCTCGAGCACAGCCTCGGACAGGCCTTCGTCCATGGTGAAGCGTTCGCGCGACCAGTCGCACGATGCGCCGAGGCGACGCAGCTGATTGAAGATCAGGCCACCGGACTCAGCCTTCCACTCCCAGACCTTCTCGACGAAGGCATCGCGGCCCATCTCACGACGGCCCGGAAGCTGCTTCTCCGCGAGCCTGCGCTCGACAACCATCTGGGTGGCAATACCGGCATGGTCCATGCCCGGCTGCCACAGCACATCCTTGCCGCGCATCCGTTCGAAGCGGATCATGATGTCCTGAAGCGTATTGTTCAGCGCATGCCCCATGTGGAGTGAACCGGTCACGTTCGGCGGCGGAATCACGATGGTGAAAGTGTCCTCGCCCGGCTTGGCGTTGGCACCGGCGCGGAAGGCGTCGGCCTCTTCCCATGCCTTGGCGATCTTCGGTTCGACTGTGGTTGAATCGTAGGTCTTTTCGAGCATTTTCTGACCAGACTTCGAGGTTCTTCTTGCTGGGTTGTAAACAGGATGGCCGACCCCGAGTCAACAAGAAAGCCGCCCCGATTGCCGGAGCGGCCTTGTCCCTCAAGCCGGCAAAAACGTAATTAGCGACGCGGTCCGCGGGCCACGCGCTCGATTTCCTCACGCACCAGTCGCTCGACCAGGGTGGGCAGGTTATCATCCAGCCACTCCTGCAGCATCGGGCGCAGCATATCTTCCGCCATCTCGTCCAGGGAGCGGCGTTGCTGGCCATCAATGGCCGCTGCAAGCTCGCCAAAGGAACGGGAGACCTGTTCGACAGTGGCTGCGGAAACGAGCGCGTTGAGACCGGAAACGGCGGAGACCGAAGCCTGAACCTCGGGCATTGCCGGTTCGGCAACAACCGGAGCAGCGACCGTCGCAGCCTCGACATCGGCCATAGCTGCCGCCTCAAAAGCGGCGGTATCGAGCGCGACCGGCGCCGGTTCGATGGCTACGGTTTCGGCAGGCACCACGACAGCACGGGCAAACTGAGGTTCCATGGGGCGAGCGGGAACTGCTCGTAGTTCCGCCATGCGGCTGGTCATGACCGGGCTTTCGGCGCGGAAGGCATCGGCATGCTGCGGCGCCTGGTCCATTGGAGACATGCGGTCGGCCCGCTCGGATGCCGAACGGACGCGCGCGGCAAGATCTGCCAGGGAAATGTTCTTCGCCTGAGCCTTCTCGGCAGATGCCGGCTGGGCAGCATAGGAAGCTGCGGATGACTGGATCGGAATGCCCGCATCGTTGGCGGGAACGATATCGGCGGCAGCGTAGGACAGGTCATCCTCGACAGTCAGATGAACAGTGTCGTCCATCTCGTCCTCCTCGCCACCATAAACCGGCGGCAGGGAACCGGACACGGCCTTGTCGCCGCCCGGATCATTGCTTTCGATGATCCGGCGGATCGAAGCCAGAATTTCTTCCATGGACGGTTCACGCGCTACATTTGGCTGAGCCATATTCATCCCCGTTGGTCCCAGATTTGACCGCCTGCCACAGCGCAGTATCGCATGCGCAGCAAACTGATTCGCGTTCACATTAGGATACGCCTACGGGGAAAAAAATCACGGCAGCGCCGCGAAATGGTGTTGATACACAGCTTTCTTCGGACAGATTTCCGTGAACTCTCAGCGGCCGTCCGGTGTGCGAAGGCCAAACCATGCATCCTTGACCGCCTCATAGTGCTCTTCGGCACGGTATTCAGCGACTTCAAGGCCCTGACTTTGCACCGTCAGGCGGCCGGATGCTGCGATGACGCTATAGCTGGCGACCACCGCATTGCGCTGGTAACCGACCATGCTTTCCTTCGCCTCAAGCACCGTCTGCTGGGCATTGAGAACATCGAGCGTGGTCTTCTGACCAACATTACGCTCCTCGATAACACCCTGCAGCGCAAGATTGGCGGCCGAAATCTGTTTGCGGGCAGCGGAAATTGCAGCGGTCGCCGCCTCCATCTGCGCGTAAGCGGATGTGATCTGCTGGACAACCTCCGCCCGAGCGGAATCAACCAGTATCCTCTGCTCGCCCAAGGTTTCCTTGGCCTTGCGGATCTGCCCGTATTCCGCACCACCCTGATAGATCGGGATCTTCAACTGCGCCGTTACGCTGGCCACGCTGTTGTCAGGGTTGTCACCCCCGGCCGATGGCTCGTTCGTCCAGTTGCGTCCGACATTTCCCTGGATCACGACCCCCGGCAGAAGGTTGCCTTCGGCGGATTTCACCTGATAACCGGCGGCATTGACGGCATGCAGCGCCGCCAGAACCGAGGGATGTTCGCGAATGCCGATCTGCACGGCGGCATCGAGGTTTTGCGGCAAGGCCTTGGTTGCCGGAGAAGGCTGTTTGATGCCCTTCGGCATCTCTCCGACGATCTGCACATACGTCGCCTCGCTCTGCTTGAGCTGCGCCACGGCCGCAGAAAGCAGCGCCTGCGAACCGGCCAGTTGCGCTTCGGCCTGGCTAACGTCGGTGCGAGTACCCTCACCCACCTGCAAGCGGGCATTTGCGGCATTCAGCTGTTCCTGCAGGAACGCCAGGTTCTGCTTGCGGATGACGACAATCTGCTGGTCGCGAGCCACATTGGCATAGGACTGCACGGCCGCGAGCAGGATCGAGATTTCATTGGCGCGAAGGCTTTCACGATTGGCGAAAACGCCGGATTCGGCGGCCCGAACGTTGTTCAGGGTCTGAAAGCCATCGAAGATCTGCTGCGTGATGGAAATGCCGACTGTCTGGTTGTTGTAACCGTAGTCGGGAATTCCGCCGCTGATATTGGATACTTTGACGGCGCTGGCGGTGGCCGTCGCGGCAACCTGAGGCCGCATGCCAGCCTTGGCAATGGTGACGTTTTCGTCGGTCGCTCGCAATGCCGCGCGGGCGGCGTTGAGATCCGGGTTATTCTGATAAGCCTTAGCCATGGCCCCATAGAGGCTCTCGGCGAAGGCGGGAGATCCCATCATCAGAAGCACAGGCAGAACAACGGACGCGAGTGCTGTTTTCCGGATGCACGACATATTCCACTCCCCAACTAAGAACGGCCGACGGAATATCCCCACTCCGCGCCGGCGTTTAAGACCGGCAACTCGTCCGTGAAGCTTTAACGCTTTGCGTACATTAGAGACCTGCTGCAGCCCCGACTGCAACATGACCACGGTCCCCATAAGGGAGAAACACAGGCATCGTTGCTCAATGGCAACATTCTCATTCAGTTTTGACTAAATCAATCGCCCGAAGGGAGGAGACCCCCGAAGAATCGGGGGGTAGATCGATTAGAAAACGAATTCTTCGGCCTTGCGGAAGCCGGGCAACGGGCGCACCGCAGTGTTGAAATAATCGTTATAGGAGTAGGATTTTCCGGCGCGGACATACAGGCGCGCCCGGGAAGCATTGCCGTATCCGACAACGGCGACCAGTCGACCACCTTCGCGAAGCTGGGAAAGCAGGCCTTCCGGCACTTCCTCAACAGAACCGTTGAGGAAGATAACGTCATAGGGCGCTTCGGCAGCATAGCCCTTTTCCATATCGCCGGTGACCACGGCAACATTGTCATAGCCGAGTTCGGAGAGCTTTTCGGTGGCGGATGCCGCAAGCGCCTCGTCGCTTTCGACCGCGACGACCGAACCGGCCACCAGAGAAAGAACTGCGGCAGCGTAGCCGGCGCCACAGCCGACCTCGAGGACGAGGTCATCCTTGGTGATCGCGCCGAGCTGCAGCAGCTTGGCAAGCGGCGACGGCTCCATGATGTAACGGGCGGGACGTCCATTGGCGGCCGGCGTGATCTGTATGTCTTCGTCGATATAGGCGAGAGGCTTCAGGTGGGCGGGAACGAAGGCTTCGCGCGGTACCGTCAGGAATGCCGTCAGCACGGAATGCGACGTTACGTCGGTCGTGCGAATCTGGTTGTCCACCATCTTGATGCGTGCTGCTTCGAAGTCCATCATTTCCTGTCGCCCCATATCCGGCCGCGTTGCGTCACGAGTGTCTTAATTGGAGCCGCCGCGGCTTTCAAGACATTGCGCGCCCCCGCATACGTTTCTCGCAATGCAAAACATGGGCGCAGCACCGAAGGCGACCCTACAGCATGTCGGGCAAAAGTGTGCAGCGGTTTTGCGGCAACGACATGCGATGAAACAAGGACTTAAAGCGTAGAGAG
>QFQX01000030.1 GCA_003248775.1 Shinella sp.
CCTGACACACTCTGAATTCTTTTGTTTTCGTTTGTCTTTTCGGGAAAACCGGTATCCACTTTTCCCTGACAAACTCTAATCAGCGTAGCGGCTTGCCATGAAGATCACCCAGGCGATGGTGCTGGCAGCGGGGCTCGGAGCCCGGCTGCGGCCGATCACGAATACGATCCCGAAGCCTCTGGTACCGGTCGGCGGCAAGCCGATGATCGACTATGTGCTCGACTCGCTGGCCGATGCCGGCGTGGAGCGGGCCGTCGTCAACGTGCATTATCTTGCCGACCAGATGGTCGAGCACCTGTCCCGTTATGAAAAGCTCGAGATCGTCATCTCCGACGAGCGCGACGAACTGATGAATTCGGGCGGTGGGCTGGCCAAGGGTCTCAAGCTTCTCGATCGCTCTCCCGTCTATGTGATGAATGCCGATCTTTTCTGGCTGCAAGACGAAACAGGCGAAGCTTCCAATCTGCGCCGTCTCGCGCGCTTCTTCGATCCCGACAGCATGGACATGGCGCTTCTCTGCGTGCCCATGGAGAACACCACGGGGCATAACGGCAAGAAGGACTTCTCGCTCGGCGAGGACGGCCGCCTTGTGCGATATTCCGAGGGGCTGCCGAAACCTGTGGTTTACGCAGGCGCAATCGCCATGCGGCCTTCGCTTCTCGACGATGCGCCCGAGGATGCCTTCAACCTCAACATCTATTTCGACCGGGCCATCGCAAAGGGCCGTCTGGCGGGTTTCGAAATGGTTGGTCACTGGATGACGGTTGGAACGCCCGAGGCGCTCGACGAAGCCGAGGATGTCATCCGACGCCTCTCCGGCGGGGCATGACGCCATGCGGCCTCATCAACCGCGTGTCCTGACCATCCCTGCAGGTCTGTCCTTCCTGAGGGTGCTTGCGGCATCGCTCCTCGATGGGAGGCTCGCACCCGGATATCGATACGATCCGCAGGACCCGCTTTCGCTGGCGAGAGTGACGATCCTCGTGCCGACCCGGCGTGCCGCCCGTGTGCTGCGCTCGGAATTCGTGGAATTGCTTGGGGGACGCTCGGCCATTCTGCCGGTGATCCGGCCGCTTGGCGAAACCGACGACGACAGCGGTTTCTTCGAGGAAGATGCGCCTTTCCTGCTCGACCTCGCCCCACCGGTCAGCGGTATCGTCATGCTGCTCGAACTGGCCCGCCTCATCCTCGCATGGCGCAACCAGTTGCCGAACGTGGTGCGCAGCATCCATTCCGACACGCCACTGGTCGCGCCGGCAAGTCCGGCGGACGCCATCTGGCTCGCCCGGGCGCTGACGGAACTGATCGACGCAGCGGAAACGGAAGGTTGCGACTGGGCGTCGCTCAAGACGCTCGACACGTCGAATTTCGCGACATGGTGGCAGCTCACAACGGAATTCTTGGGTATCGCCACCCAGTTCTGGCCTGCGCGTCTGGAAGAATTGACCCGGTCCTCGCCAGCGCGGCACCGCGACGCCGTGTTGCGTGGCGAGGCGGAGCGGCTTTCCCGTTCGACTTCCAGCGATCCCATCATCGTTGCGGGTTCCACCGGTTCCATCCCCGCGGCGGCCGACCTTATCGCGGCTATCGCCGCCCGACCCGAAGGAACGGTGGTCCTGCCCGGCCTCGATACGAGCATGCCGGACGATGACTGGACGCGGATCGGGCTTGCCGCGGAACGCATCTCCGATCCCGCCTCGCGCGGCCACCCGCAATACGGTCTCTTTCATTTGCTTCGACGCATGCGCGTCGAGCGCCGGGATGTCGAAACGCTTGTGGAGGCGCCTTCCGACCTTGCGGATCGAGCCGAGGTATTGTCGCGGGCGATGGCGCCTGCGGGCGCAACGGACGGCTGGAAAATCTGGCGCGACGATTTCGGCACCGCGCGGATGGAGGCCGCCTTCGCCGATGTCGGCCTGATCGAGGCGGCGAACGAGCGCGAGGAGGCAACCGCCATCGCCATCGCGCTAAGGCTCGGTCTCGAAAAGCAGCATGACGGCAGCGAAAGCCGGGTGGCGCTGATTACACCGGATCGTACGCTGGCGCGGCGCGTGACGGCGGAACTGGCGCGTTTCGGCATCATCGCCGACGATTCGGCCGGCACACCCTTCACCGCCACGCCGCAGGGCATGCTGGTCCAGCTTCTGCTCGAGGCAGCGCTGCGGCCCGGCGATCCCGTTGCGATCGTCTCCCTGCTCAAGCATCCGCTCGCCCGGTTTGGCTTCGATGCGGAGACTTACCGGACTGCCGCCGATGCGCTGGAAACGATTGCGCTGCGTGGCGGCGTTCAGCCCGTCGATCTTGCGACGCTATCGGCTCTCTTCCGGCAACGGCTTGAGGAACAGGCGACCGATCGCCATCCACCGCAATGGCGGATTGGCGTTTCCCGTGAAACACTCGACGCCGCAGAAGAGCTTGCATCGCGCATATCCGCGGCTGCCGAGCCGCTCGTCTCGGCTCTCGTGGTGAGGATCGGCGAACGCCGGCTCTCGGACAGGCTGCCGGTCGGCCAGTGGGCCGAGCGAACGGGACGGACGCTGGAAGCGGTTTGCGGCGACGACAAGGGCGACCTCTCGCTTCTCTGGTCCGATGAGGCCGGCGACAGGCTCGCCGACCTGCTGGCGGAAATCATGAGCGCCGACGGCCAGATCGAGGCCGATGGTCCCCAGTGGATCGATATCATGGCGGCGCTGATGACCGGTGTTGCCGTCAAGCCGAAGGCGATGCGTCATCCGCGCGTCTTCATCTTCGGGACGCTGGAAGCCCGTCTGCAGAATGTCGATACCGTCATCATCGGCGGGCTGAACGAAGGTTCGTGGCCCGGCCAGACCACCAACAATCCGTTCCTCTCCCGCATGATGAAAACGGAGATCGGGCTGGAGCCGCCGGAAAAGCGCATCGGCCAGCTTGCCCACGATTTCGAGATGGCCTGCGGCACGCGGCAGCTGATCTTCTCGCGTGCGCTTCGTCAGGGCTCCGCTCCGACCGTTGCTTCCCGCTGGCTGCAGCGCCTCCTTGCACTTGGCGGCGGCGATTTCGAGAGCCGGCTAAAGGAACGCGGTGATATCTTTCGCCACTATGTCGAACTGCTCGACAAGGGTGAGAGCCAGCCGCTGGCACAACGGCCCGCGCCAAAGCCGCCGGCCGAGCTTCAGCCGCGTAGTTATTCGTTCAGCGAGGTCGGCCGCTTTCGCCGCGATCCCTATTCCATCTATGCCCGCCGCATCCTGCGGCTCGATCCCGTCGATCCGTTCAATCAGGATCCGGGTGCTGCCGAGCGCGGCACGCTCTATCACAAGATCATCGAACGCTTCGTCAGCGAGGGTCACGATCCGTTGACACCGGCCGGTGCCGCCGCGATGCGCGCGATCACCGACCGGCTGTTCGACGAACAGGGTCTTCCCACCCATATCGACATCGTCTGGCGGCAGCGGTTCAGGGCGGTCGGAGATGCCTTCCTTCGCTGGGAAGGCAAGCGCCGGCCCGAAATCCGCCAGACCCTGACCGAGGCTCGTGGCGGCGTCGATCTGGCACCCGTCGGCATTCGCCTGACCGGCGTTGCCGACCGGATCGACATCAAGGGCGGCGGCCATGCCGATATCATCGACTACAAGACGGGTCTCAACCCGAGCCCTGCACAGGCCCGCAGCCTGCTCGACCCACAACTCGCGCTGGAGGCCGCGGCCCTGATGGAAGGAGCATTCCGCGACGCCGGCCGGCTTCATCCCGAAAACCTCATCTATGTCCGGCTGCGGCCCGGCGACCGCTTCCAGACCGATCAGGTGAACAACGAGCTAACCGGGCGCGGCGACAACAAGAAGTCTTCGCTCGATCTTGCGGCGCAATCGGTCGCAGAACTCGGTCGTTTCGTCGCGGCCCTGCAGGCGGGCGAGCGCGGCTTCGTTTCGCGGCTCATTCCGGCGCAGCAGAACGATTTCGGCGGCGAATACGATCATCTGGCCCGGGTTGCCGAATGGTCGACCGCAGACCGCGAGGAGACCGGCAATGACGAGTGATCCGCTTGCACTGCCGACGGGAGACGATCCCCGCACATGGCTCGACTGGACGACGATGCAGCAGTCGCTTGCCTCCGATCCTGAACGCTCCGCCTGGGTGTCGGCCAATGCCGGCTCCGGCAAGACCCATGTGCTGACTCAGCGCGTCATCCGACTGCTGCTCGGCGGCGCGCGTCCCTCCTCCATTCTCTGCCTGACCTACACCAAGGCCGCGGCCTCGGAGATGTCGAACCGCGTCTTCGCACGCCTGTCCGACTGGGCGACGCTATCCGACGAAGCGCTATCCGACCGCATCTACGACATCGAACGGCAGCGGCCTGACAGGCAGAAGCTTGCGGATGCACGCCGGCTGTTCGCCAAGGCGCTGGAGACACCGGGCGGGCTTAAGATCCAGACGATCCACGCCTTCTGCGAAGCGCTGCTGCACCAGTTTCCGCTGGAGGCCAATGTCGCCGGTCATTTCAACGTTCTCGATGACCGGGCATCCGTCGCGGTTCTCGCCGAAGCAAAGCGCCTGCTTCTGACTGCAACCTCCTCGGAGGAAGATGCCGATCTCGCCGCCGCATTTGCCGATGTCCTTTCCATTTCGGACGAGAGCGGTCTCGAAGCACTGCTCGGCGAAGTCGTCGCCAACCGTCATGCTATCAGGCAGTTCTCCCGAGCCTCGGAGCGTTTCGGCGGCATCGACCCGACGCTGAGGCGCGGCTTCGGCCTCTCCGACGGTGCCTCGGAAGCTTCGCTTGCAGACGAATACTGGCCGCTGGCTGGGCTGAGTGGCGGGATGCTGGCACTCTACATCCGTCTTGCAGAGGAAAAGGGCGGCGAGAAGGTCAAGGCTGTTGCCGATGCGCTTGTCGTTGCCCGCCAGACCGAGGACCCGCTCGAACGCGCCCGCATCCTCGATTCGGCTTTCCTCACCGCATCCGAAACACCGAAGGCCGACAGTTCGCTGATCGCGGCCGCCATGAACAAGGCGGCGCCGGAACTGAAGGATGCGGTGATCGCTGCGCGCGAGCATGTGCTCGCCTGCCGTGACCGGCTGAGGATCTTCCGCATGTATTCTGCGACGAAGGCAGCCCTGACCCTGGCCTTGCGGTTCGACGCGGACTATGAGGATCTCAAGAAGAAACGCAGCCAGCTCGATTTCGAGGACCTGATCGCGCGGACGGCCGAACTGCTGATCCGTAGCGATGCCGGCCCGTGGGTGCATTACAAGCTGGATCAGGGCATCGACCATATCCTTGTGGACGAGGCGCAGGATACCAGTCCGCTGCAATGGTCGGTCATCCGCTCGCTGCGCGGTGACTTTTTCACCGGCAGCGGCGCGCGAGATGCCCTGCGCACCTTCTTTGCGGTGGGCGACGAGAAGCAGTCGATCTACTCCTTCCAGGGCGCCCGGCCGGAACGTTTCTCGCAGGAAGCGAGCCAGACCGCGCGCGAAGTCGATCGAGGCGGGCAATTGTTCAGCTCCGTCAGGCTGCCGCTTTCCTTCCGTTCCACCTCCACGGTTCTGGCTGCGGTCGATCAGGTGTTTTCGGTCGAGGACAATATCCGTGGCCTCAGTGCCGCCGGCGATCCCGTCGTTCACATGTCGAGCCGCAGCGGCCATCCCGGCGCCGTCGATCTCTGGTCGATGGTCGTCGCCGAAGCTAATGAGAAGAGCGAGGACTGGACGGCACCTTTCGACGCGACGCCGGAAAGCGCGCCATCCGCCATACTGGCCCGCCGGATCGCCTCCGTCATCGGTCAGATGATCGGCCGGCAGACCATCATCGAAAAGGGCAAGGAACGGCCGATCCGCGCCGGCGATATCCTCGTTCTGGTGCGCAAGCGCGACAGCTTCGTCAATGCGCTGACGCGCGCACTGAAGCGGCTCGACAATATCCCCGTCGCCGGCGCCGACCGGCTGAAGCTCACTTCCCATATCGCCGTGCAGGATCTGCTGGCGCTCGGCCGCTTTGCTCTCCTCCCGGCAGACGATCTTTCGCTGGCTGCCCTTCTCAAATGCCCCCTGTTCAACCACACCGAAGACGAGTTGTTCGAGCTTGCCGCGCGTCGCCCGGAAGGACAGGGCCTCTGGGAGCGCATGCTGACGGAGTGCGCGGAGCCGGGCTCCATATGGGAGACGACTGCGAAACGCCTCCGCGAATTCCGCCTGCTGTCGCAGAACATGCCAGTGCATGATTTCTATGCCCGCGTGCTTGGTCCCCATGGCGGGCGCCGCGCCTATCTCGGCCGTCTCGGCAGCGAGGTCAGCGATATTCTCGACGAGTTCCTGACCTTCGCGCTGTCCTTCGAGACTGCCGGACTGCCGGGACTCCAGGCGTTCGTCTCGACGCTTGAAATGGAAGGACCCGAGGTCAAGCGCGAACAGGACAAGGATCGCGACGAAGTCCGCATCATGACCGTGCATGCCTCCAAGGGTCTTGAAGCGCCGGTGGTCTTTCTGGTCGATGGCGGATCGAAATCCTTCAATCACAGCCACCTCGCCAAATTCCGGCTGATCGAGACCGACGGGAGCCTGCCGGCCCTGCCCGTCTGGGTGCCGGTCAAGGCGCTGGGCAACTCGCTTGTCGCCGCCGATACCGACCGTCGCAAGCAGCTCGCGGAAGAGGAATACCGGCGTCTCCTCTATGTGGCGATGACGCGGGCGGCAGACCGCCTGATCGTCTGCGGCTACCGCGGCGTGCAGGATCCCGGCGACATCTGGCACCGGATGATCGAAAGCGCGCTGCGTGGCGACGAAGCCCATTGCCGCGAGGTCGCGTTCAACGGCCCGGATGGCGGGTGGGAGGGTCTTTCCTGGCGTCTGCCGGGCAGCGAGACCGCATTTCCTCAAGGCGCGGAAAGTTCAGTCGAGACGCCGAGCGAAAGCCTCCCTGATGCCCTGCTTCGGCCGTTGCCACCGCAGGCAAGCCTGCCGAGGCCGCTCAGCCCGTCGGGAGCCGGCACGATCGTCATCGACGATACGGACGACGCGCTGGTGACTTCGCCGCTTTTTGGCGAAAAGGAATCGGCCGGCATCGCGCTCCAGAAGGGCCGCCTCGTTCACCGCATGCTGCAGGCTCTCCCGGCGATTGCAGAGGCGGAACGCCCCGCGGCTGCCAGACGCTATGCGGAGAGGGCTGCGCGCTTCTGGCCGCAGAAGGAGCGCGAACGCCTGCTCGACACGATCCTTTCGGTTCTCGACAACCCGGATCTCAAGCCGGTCTACTCCTCCCGCGGCGAAGCCGAAGTCTCGGTCATGGGAACCTTCGTGCTGAACGGCGAGGAACGCGCCGTTTCCGGTCGGATCGACCGCATGGCAGTGACCGGCGACCGCATCATTCTGGTGGATTACAAGACCAACCGCACCCCTCCTGCCTCGCTGTCGCGGGTGCCGCTGTCGCATCGCGCGCAGCTTGCGATCTACCGGGAAATCCTGCGGCCGCTTTATCCGGGCAAGGATTTCGAATGCCTGCTCGTCTATACCGAAAACGGCTCGGTCGTCGCACTTCCCGACACACTGCTGTCGCAATCCCTTGCCGAGCTCAAGACATCGTGAGATACAAGATATTGAAAATGTCGGGCACCGACATCAGATATGTTGTAAGTCAAGCACCCCTGAAGGAGCAGCCCCATGGCTACCGTAAAAGTCGATAACTCCAATTTCCAGGCCGAAGTTCTCAATTCCGTAGAACCGGTGGTCGTCGATTTCTGGGCCGAATGGTGCGGCCCGTGCAAGATGATCGCTCCGAGCCTCGAAGAGATCGCCAATGAAATGGCTGGCAAGGTGAAGGTCGCAAAGCTCAACATCGACGAAAACCCGGAACTGGCCGCCCAGTTCGGCGTTCGCTCGATCCCGACGCTTGCCATGTTCAAGGGCGGCGAAGTGGCCGACATCAAGGTCGGCGCCGCTCCCAAGACGGCGCTCGCAAGCTGGATTTCGAACGCAGCCTGATCCACTCATCAAAGAACAAAAGAAAAGCCCGGCAATGCCGGGCTTTTTTCATTTGGCCATTATGATCACTTGGGCGGAGTGCCATTGTCGGCAAGGACATTGCCGACGAGATAAAGCGATCCCCCGATCAGAATTCTCGGTGCCGGCAGATCCGTATCGATCTGCTCGCGGATTTCCTCGAGCGCTTCGGCAACGGTGGAAACCGGTGAAGCGACCAATCCGGCATCGAAGGCGGCATGAGCGAGCACGACGGGGTCGATTGCCGCATCCGTACCACGGATCGGCACCGTGTAGACGTGCTGGGCGATATCGGCAAAGGCCCGGAAGTAACCGACCGGGTCCTTGGTGTTGATCATGCCGGTGACGAGATAGAGCGGCCGGGACTGGCGCTCCTCGAAGCCGGCCATGGCTTCGGCAATAACTTCGCCGGCACCGGGATTGTGTCCGCCATCCACCCAGATCTCCGCCCCTTCGGGCGCATGGGCCATCAGCCGGCCTTCCGTCATGCGCTGCAGACGACCGGGCCATTCGACGCTGGTCATCGCCTTTTCCGCGATGGCCTCGGTCATCGGAAAACCGGCAGCCTTGACGGCGCGGATCGCTGCAGCCGCATTGGCGAACTGGTGACGCCCCGGCAAACGCGGAAGCGAAAGGTCCATCAGGCCGAATTCGTCCTGGTAGACGAGACGGCCGAATTCCTCATGGGCGGAGAAATCCTGCCCGTAGACGACGTGCGGACAGCCCAGCCGTTCGGCCGTCGTCACTAGCACGTCACGGGCGGATTCGTATTCCTGATGACCGATCACCACCGGAAGCCCACGCTTCATGATGCCGGCCTTTTCGGCGGCGATCAGTTCGACGCGGTCGCCGAGATAGGGCTGATGGTCGAGCGAGATCGGCATGATGACCGAGACGGCCGGCTTTTCGATGACGTTGGTCGCATCGAAACGGCCGCCAAGACCGACCTCGATGATCGCCACATCCGCCGGCTTTTCGGAAAACAGCAGGAAGGTGACCGCCGTCAGGATCTCGAACACCGTGATCTGCTGGCCGCCATTGGCTTCGGCGACGCGGCGCAGCGCATCGGCGAAATCGGCATCGTCCACGAGCTGGCCCTGCCCGCCCTTGGACCCGATGCGGTAACGCTCGTGCCAATGCACCAGATGCGGCGAGGTATGGACGTGCACGCTCAGGCCCTGCGCTTCGAGAAGCGCGCGGCAGAAGGCCGTGACCGAACCCTTGCCGTTGGTTCCGGCGACGTGGATGACCGGGGGAAGCCGCAGGTGCGGATTGCCGAGGATTTCGAGCAACCGGCGAATACGGTTCAAAGAAAGATCGAAGCCCTTGGGATGCAATCCCATGAGCTTGTCGATTACCTGTTCTGCCTCACTGAAGGCGGGCTCAGTCATGATATTTCGATTCCGCAGCTTCGGCTCGGTGCAAGACCATCACAGGCGAAAACGGAATCGCCTTCGATGCTCTATCTCTTTGTTTGACGCATTCCGGACGCAAAACCGCTTCGCACTTTTGCTGGAATTGCTCTGTCGTTCAGGCCGCCGGCTTTTCCGCAAGAGCCGGGGTCTTTTCCGCGGCAATGTCGGTATTGGCCGGGCGCTTCAGCATGATCTTCAGGACACGCGCCAGCAGCGACGGAATATCGTGACGCTTGACGACCATGTCGATCATGCCGTGATCCAGCAGGTATTCCGAGGTCTGGAAGCCTTCCGGCAGCTTTTCGCGGATGGTCTGCTCGATGACGCGCTTGCCGGCAAAGCAGATTTCCGCGCCGGGCTCGGCGATGTGAAGATCGCCCAGCATGGCGTAGGACGCGGTGACGCCGCCCGTGGTGGGGTTGGTCAGCACGACGATGTAAGGCAGGCCGGCTTCCTTCAGCATGTCGAGCATGACGGTGGTGCGCGGCATCTGCATGAGCGACAGGATGCCTTCCTGCATGCGGGCGCCGCCCGATGCCGGGAACATGACCAGCGGGCACTTCTCCGCCAGTGCACGTTCGAACGCCTTGACGATCGCCTCGCCCGCGGCAATGCCGAGCGAACCGCCCATGAAGTTGAACTCATGCACGACGGCGACCAGCTTGAGGCCTTCGACCGTGCCGACGCCGGCGAGGATCGTGTCTTCCTGCTCGGTCTTGGTGCGGCTGTCCTTCAGGCGGTCGGTATACTTCTTGGAATCGCGGAATTTCAGCGGATCCTGAGCGACCTTCGGCTGGGGCAGCGCCTCGTATTTTCCGTCGTCGAAGAGATCGAGCAGACGGGCCTTGGCCGGCATCTTCATGTGATAGCCGGAAGCGGGAATGACCCACTTGTTTTCCTCGAGGTCCTTGTGAAAGACCATCTCGCCGGTTTCGGGGCACTTGATCCAGAGATTTTCCGGAACTTCCCTGCGGCCAAGCATGGAATTGATCCGAGGCCGCACATAGTTGGTGATCCAGTTCAACTGACTAACTCCTGACTGAAAAAGCCAATATCGGAAGATTATTCGGCAGCGGCAAGGCGCGCGGAACGCACGCCGCCGGCAAGGCCGCTTACGAAGGTCACGACGGCCTGCACGGTATCGGCGGTTGCCTCCCCGGCAGGCGTCAGATTGTTGGCAACCTGGTTGACGATTGCCGTCCCGACGACAACGCCGTCAGCATTCGCACCGATCAGGCGCGCATGTTCCGCCGTCTTGACGCCGAAGCCGACGCAGACGGGCAGATCCGTATGTTCCTTGATGCGCTGCACGGCGCTGGAAACCTTCGACGGATCCGGCAGCGCCGAGCCGGTGATACCGGTCATCGAGACGTAATAGACGAAACCAGAGGTGTTCTCCAGAACCGTGGGCAGGCGCTTTTCATCCGTCGTCGGCGTGGCAAGGCGAATGAAGTTGATGTCCCGCTTGCGGGCCGGAAGGCAGAGTTCGTCATCCATCTCGCGCGGAAGATCGACCACGATCAGTCCGTCGATACCGGCTTCCAGCG
The DNA here is from genome assembly GCA_003248775.1 of Shinella sp. Lineage (GTDB taxonomy): Bacteria > Pseudomonadota > Alphaproteobacteria > Rhizobiales > Rhizobiaceae > Allorhizobium. Next base: position 10,937 of record QFQX01000030.1, read on the forward strand.
CTTCGTCGAGGAAGCGCTCGACGCCGAAGACGTAGATCGGATTGTAGTAGCCCATCATGACGATCGGGGTCGCCTGATCGCCCTTGCGGAATTCGCGGGCGAGCTCCAGCGTCTTCTTCAGCGTCTGGCCGGATTTCAGCGCGCGCTGACCGGCAACCTGGATCGCCGGACCATCGGCCATCGGGTCGGAAAAGGGCATGCCGAGTTCGATGACGTCGGCGCCGGCTTCCGGCAGAGCCTTCATGATCGCCAGCGACGTTTCGTAATCCGGATCGCCGCCCATGAAATAGGTGATCAGCGCGGGGCGACCTTCCGCCTTGAGATCGGCGAAGCGTTTGTCCATGCGTGCGGTCATTTCAGAGCTCCATGCCGAGGATGTTGCCGACGGTGAAGATATCCTTGTCGCCGCGACCGGAAAGGTTCAGCAGGATGATCTCGTCCTTGCCCATCTTCGGGGCGCGCTTGATGACCTCGGCCACCGCATGGGACGGCTCGAGCGCCGGAATGATGCCTTCGAGCTTCGTCAGGAGCTGGAAGGCTTCCAGCGCCTCGTCATCCATGATCGGCACATATTCGACCCGGCCGATATCGCTCAGCCAGGCATGTTCGGGGCCGATACCCGGATAGTCGAGACCGGCGGAAATCGAGTGGCCTTCCTTGATCTGGCCATCCGCATCCTGAAGCAGGTAGGTGCGGTTGCCATGCAGGACGCCCGGCGAACCGGCGGTGATGGAAGCACAGTGTTCGTCGCCGGAAAGGCCCTTGCCGCCCGCTTCGACGCCGACGATCTTCACGTCCTTGTCGTCAAGGAACGGGTGGAAGATGCCGATGGCGTTGGAACCGCCACCGACGGCCGCGATCACGAGGTCAGGCAGCCTGCCTTCGGCTTCGAGCATCTGCTCGCGGGCCTCGCGGCCGATCACCGCCTGGAAATCGCGTACCATTTCCGGATAGGGATGCGGACCGGCAGCAGTGCCGATCAGGTAGTAGGTATCCTCGACATTGGTGACCCAGTCACGCAATGCCTCGTTCATGGCATCCTTCAGCGTACCGTGGCCAGCGGTCACCGGCTTCACCTCGGCACCGAGCAACTTCATGCGGAAGACGTTCGGAGCCTGACGCTTGACGTCCGTCGCGCCCATGTAAACCACACAAGGGAACCCGAAGCGGGCTGCGACCGTTGCGGAGGCAACGCCATGCTGACCGGCACCGGTTTCCGCGATGATGCGGGTCTTGCCCATGCGCTTGGCCAGCAGGATCTGGCCGATGCAGTTGTTGATCTTGTGGGAGCCCGTATGATTGAGCTCTTCCCGCTTGAAATAGATCTTGGCGCCGCCGAGATGTTCGGTCAGGCGCTCGGCGAAATAGAGCGGGCTCGGGCGGCCGATGTAATGAGCGCCGAGAGATTTCAGCTCCGCCTGGAATTCGGGATCGGTCTTGGCCTTTTCCCATTCTGCCTGCAGGTCCAGGATCAGAGGCATCAAGGTCTCGGCGACGAAACGTCCGCCGAAAATACCGAAACGGCCGTCCTCGTCGGGGCCTTCCCGAAAGGAATTGGGCTTGGGTGACTCGTTCACGCTGCGCTCCCTGATGCAGGCTCGCGGATCGAAGCGCCTTCGACCGCGGCAAAAAACTCGTCCATTTTGTGCAGATCCTTGACGCCCGGAGCACTCTCCACGCCGGACGACACATCGATGCCGCGCGCGCCTGTTTCCCGCAGGGCGTCAGCGATGTTGTCCTTGTTCAGGCCTCCGGAAAGCATGTAATCCACGCTCGCGTCAAGCGTACGCAGAAGACTCCAGTCGAAGGTCACGCCGTTGCCGCCCGGCAGGTCCGATCCGACCGGCGGCTTGGCGTCGAAAAGAAAACGATCCGCAATACCGATATAGGGCTCGACGCGCTTCAGGTCATCGGGCTCGCGGATGGAAAATGCCTTCATGATCGGCAGACCGGTGACCGCCTTGACGGTCAGCATCCGCTCCGGGCTTTCCTTGCCATGGAACTGAAGGATATCCGGCCTCAGGAGCGCTATGATCTCATCGAGATCGTCATTGTCGGCATCGACCGTGACGGCAACGATCTTCGCCCTGCCCCTCACCCGGTCCGCCAGCTTGCCGGCGATGTCGGGCTCGATGTTGCGAGGGCTCTTGCCGAAGAAGATGAAACCCACATGGGACGCACCGCGCTCGACGGCGCGATCCACGGCTTCCGCCGTCGTCAGCCCACAGATCTTGATATCCGGTTTCATGGCAGCGGAATTGACATGAAAATGCAAAAGAGTCGAGCCAAATTGCGACAAAGCAGATCCCGCTCTCTCCGCCTTCAATCGAAATCGATCGCATGGAGCCGGGCGCCATGCCGTTTCAGCCATGCCTTGGCTTCTTCCATATGCGGGCAAAGCTCCCGGCAGAGCGCCCAGAAGGCCGGACCGTGGTTCATTTCCCTCAGATGCGCCACCTCATGGGCGGCGAGATAATCGATCACGGGCGGCGGCGCCATGACGATGCGCCAGGAAAAACTCAGATTGCCGTCCCAGGAACAGGAGCCCCAGCGGCTGCGGGTGTCCTTCATGGTCAGCGACTTGACCGGCCGTCCCACCCTCTTGGCATAGGTGGAGACCAATGCTTCGAGGTCGCTCCTGGCTTCCTTCTTCAGGAAGGTCGCAACGCGCCGGCCGAGATGTTCCTCCATACCGCTGACGCTGAGGACCGGGCCAATCTCGGAATCGAGCGCCTCGGTCAGCCCGCGCAGATGACCAGAATGAATGATCCGGTGCGGAACGCCGCGCAATGAGATCTCGCCGCCATCGGCAATCGGCGGAGAATCCGAGTAGCGCGAAAGCTTTGCCTTCAGCCAGCCCTGGTGCCGATCGAGGAAGTCTGCGATCTCCCGTTCCTTGAGACCCGGCGGCACCGTCATCTTCAGGGCGCGGCCACCGGGTTCGATCCGCAGCGTGATACGGGTCGCGCGGGCATTGCGGCGAATGGTCAGCGGCATTTCCCGCCCGTCGACCGCGAGCTGGCGGGTCGAGGTCGCTATCGGCTTCGTCTTGCCTGCCGGTTTTTTCAGGAAGGGAAACATGGCCTCTTTCTAGCCGATTCGAGCATTTTTCGCTCCACAAAAAAGACCGGCACCCTCGGGGGGGGGGTGCCGGCTATTGTCTGCGAGAATGCCAAGGCGCGGTCAGACGCCGGAATAACCGGAGGCCGCACCGTCATCCTTGCGGGCGTTGGCGCGCTCGCGCATGAAGCGGTCGAACTCTTCCTGATCCTTGGCGCGACGAAGCTCACGCAGATAGCTGTCGAATTCCGCCCGCATCTCGTCGAGCTTGCGGCGTTCTTCTTCGATCCGGTCAAGCTCGGCCTTGCGCCAATCGTCGAAGGCGACGTTGCCGGTCGAGAAGTGGCTGCGGCCGTAGCGGCCACTGCGGCATTTCGAGAAGATACCATCGGCGGAGCGGTTCGCCTCCCGCTTGAAATCGCGGAAGCGATCACCGAACAGGATATAACCGAGCATGGCCAGACCCAGTGGCCAGAAGACCACGAAGCCGATCACCATCAGCGCGACGGTTGCCGGCGTCCAGTCCGGACGAAGCAATGCTGACTGGTTCATCATCATTTACCCTTCGCTTTTGCACGGGGGCGACATGCCGCCCGATGAATTCGATGTGGTAAACGCCCTCCCCGCCTTCAAGACGAGGTCCCGGCAATTCGGGCAAGGGCCTGAATCACCCGGAGAAAATCGACGGCCCCGTCAGGTCGACTTGCCGCCCTTGATGACCCTCTTGACCGGTCCCGCCTTTGCGGCCGGCGTGTGCTGCTTCGCAAACGCGATGATCCGGGGGGCGATTTCCCGGCGGAAACGCGAACCGTTGAACACGCCGTAATGGCCGACATCCGGCTGCATGTAATGCATGCGCATGTTTTCCGGAATGTTGACACAGAGGGTCTGGGCCGCCTTGGTCTGGCCGACGCCGGAGATGTCGTCGTTTTCCCCTTCCACCGTCAGCAGGGCCACCTTGCGGATGGCGGTCGGATCGACAGGCGTGCCGCGGTGGGTCATCTCGCCCTTCGGCAGGGCATGCTTGATGAACACGGTATCGACTGTCTGCAGGTAAAATTCAGCGGTCAGGTCCATCACGGCGAGATATTCGTCGTAGAAATCGCGGTGCTTTTCGGCCGAGTCACCGTCGTTCTTGACGAGGTGCATGTAGAAGTCCTTGTGCGCGATCATGTGCCGGTCAAGGTTCATCGACATGAAACCCGAAAGCTGCAGGAAGCCCGGATAGACCGCGCGCATGCAACCCGGCAGCGGCCAGGGCACATTCATGATCACATTGTCGCGGAACCAGTCGATCGGCTTGTTCTGCGCCAGTTCGTTGACGGCGGTCGGATTGATGCGGGTGTCGATCGGGCCACCCATCAGGGTCATGGACGCAGGCGCCAGCGGATCGTCATTGCCTTCCATGACGGAGACGGCGGCGAGAACCGGGACCGACGGCTGGCAGACGGCCACCACATTGGTTCCCTTGCCCAGATGATGCAGGATCTCGATGACGTAGTCGATGTAATCGTCCAGATCGAAATTGCCATCCGTGACCGGCACGGTGCGGGCGTCGATCCAGTCGGTGATGTAGACATCCGCATTCTGGATCAGCGCCTCGACCGTTCCACGCAGCAGGGTGGCATAGTGGCCGGACATGGGTGCTACGATCAGGATGCGCGGTCCCTTCTCCACGGAAGGCGGCAGATCGCGCTTGAAATGAATGAGATTGCAGAACGGCTTCTTCCAGACGATTTCCTCGGTCACGTCCACCGTGTGGCCTTCGACCGTCGTTGTCGGCAGGCCGAACTCCGGTTTTCCGTAGCGTCGTGTGACACGCTCGAAGACTTCGAAACCAGCCGCCATCGTCCGGCCAAGGACAGTGTGAGAGAGCGGGTTCAGCGGACTGCTATAGGCAAGGCGCATCATGTCGGCGCTTGCCCTGAACGGGGCCATGGCCGCATGGTTCAGTTCATAGAGTTGATAGAACATAGGGTGCGATCGCCTTTCCGCTGCCGTCATCCTGCGATGTTGCGCTTCAATCGTTAAAAACTAACAGAGTTTGCCTCAATGGAAACTGCTTTGTGAATTTGTCCTTTGGTGGCGGTAAAGCCCGTTCTCCAAGGTCAGAATGCCATGGAGGGATTAATGTTTTCACGGGGCAGGATAGTTATCGATCCTATCTCCGGATTTTGCCTGAAAGGAAGGGTCGACGTGAAATCCGCCGGCTGCACTTGCCAGCACGGATCATCGCAATATCTTCTCAACCCGCCGCAAGGCACATTCTCCTCTTCCCTTCGCCTCCTTCCCTGGACAGGTTTCCCGATGACGAGCAGTAACGACCGCCACTCCGAATATCCCATCCACCCGATGTTCCTCGACCGTTGGTCACCCCGCGCCTTTACCGGCGAGGCGATGTCAGAGGCTGATCTTCTGACCATTCTGGAGGCGGCGCACTGGGCGCCATCGGGGAGCAATTATCAGCCCTGGCGCTTCGTCTATGCGCTGAACACCGCTCCCGAATGGGAGACGTTTCTGGGGCTGCTGGTCGAGTCGAACCAGGTCTGGGCCAAGTCCGCGTCGGCGCTGGTCTTCCTGTTTTCCGATACGTTGAGCCGGCGCGATGACGGCTCCGAGCTGCGCCCTTTCCGCAGCCACAGTTTCGATACCGGCGCGGCCTGGGCGATGCTGGCGCTTCAGGCGATGCATTCGGGATTTGCCGCGCATGCCATGGGCGGCGTCGATTTCGAGCGGGCCATCGAGGTTCTCGGGGCGCCGTCCGGCTATCGCGCCGAGGCGGCCGTTGCCATCGGGCATCATGGCGACAAGTCGCTGTTGCCGCCGGCTCTTCAGGAGCGGGAGGTTCCCAACCAGCGCAAACCGCTTTCCGCGGTTACCTTCAGCGGCGGCTTCAAGGCCTGAAGGTCGGCACATCGTCCAGGAAATCGGTGAGGATTTCAGGCGGGTTTGGGATGTGGTTTCACAAAATCAAAGCCCCGTGTGTCGATCCGGACGCACGGGGCTTTGGCAAGCATTAACCGAATGTTTCACGTGAATCATTTCTTAGCCGGATTCACGCGAAACTTTTCAGCTGTCAGATGTCGAGGTTGGCAACGCTCAGTGCGTTGTCCTGAATGAATTCGCGGCGCGGCTCGACCTCGTCGCCCATAAGGCGAGAGAACAGGCCGTCGGCATCGGTGGCATCGCTCACCCTCACCTGAAGCAGTGTACGGACGTTCGGGTCAAGCGTCGTTTCCCACAGCTGCTCGGCGTTCATTTCGCCAAGACCTTTATAACGCTGCATGGTCAGGCCCTTGCGACCCGCGGCAAAGATCGAATCCAGCAGCATCCGCGGACCGGAAATTTCCTTGCGCTCTTCCTTGCGGGCGAGTTTCGGCGGATGGGCATAGATCTCGTGGAGCCGCGCAGCAAGCTGATCGATATGACGCGCGTCAGCAGAACCGATCAGTGCGACATCGAGCGAAGCGACTTCCTTGACCCCGCGAACCATGCGTTCGAAACGCAGACCGCCCTCGTCCGTGACATGACCGGACCAACCGCGTTCGGTTTCCTCGGCAATGAGATCAAGACGCCGGGCCACTTCGGCGGCGGTCTCTTCCGCACGCTGGCGGTTGCCGGTCAATTCCGGATTGAGCGCACCGGAAATTGCCGCCTGCTCGATGACGTTGCGATTGTAGCGCGAATGCAGACCGTCCATCAGCGAACGGAGACGCAGGGCATCCTGAATGACATCGCGCAGATCCTGCGCCGCGCGGACCTCACCATTGCCAAGCGTCAGCGTGGCGTCCTCGATACCCATGGTGATCAGGTAATCTTCCAGCGCCTTTTCGTCCTTCAGGTACTGGACGGACTTGCCACGCGCGACCTTATAGAGCGGCGGCTGGGCGATATAGAGATGACCGCGTTCGATCAGTTCCGGCATCTGGCGGAAGAAGAAGGTCAGGAGCAGCGTACGAATGTGTGCGCCATCGACGTCAGCATCCGTCATGATGATGATCTTGTGATAGCGCAGCTTGTCGGCGTTGAACTCGTCCTTGCCGATCGACGTGCCGAGCGCGGTGATCAACGTACCGATTTCCTGGCTCGACAGCATCTTGTCGAAACGGGCGCGTTCCACGTTGAGGATCTTGCCCCGCAGCGGCAGGATGGCCTGCGTTTCGCGCGAACGGCCCTGCTTTGCCGAACCACCTGCCGAGTCACCCTCGACGAGGAAGACTTCGGACTTGGCCGGGTCGCGCTCGGAGCAGTCGGCGAGCTTGCCGGGCAGCGATGCGATATCGAGAGCGCCCTTGCGCCGGGTCAGTTCGCGCGCCTTGCGGGCGGCTTCACGGGCAACGGCGGCCTCGACCACCTTGCCGACGAGGATCTTGGCATCCGCCGGATGTTCTTCGAGCCAGGTCGAAAGGGCTTCGTTGACCAGGCTTTCGACGACGGGACGGACTTCCGAGGAAACCAGCTTGTCCTTGGTCTGGGACGAAAACTTCGGATCCGGAACCTTGACGGAGAGAACTGCCGTCAGGCCTTCACGGCAGTCGTCGCCGGTCAGGGACACCTTCTCCTTCTTGATGATGCCGGAGGTGTCGGCATAGGAGGTGATCTGGCGGGTCAGCGCCCCGCGAAAGCCGGCCATGTGAGTGCCACCGTCGCGCTGCGGAATGTTGTTGGTAAAGCAGAGCACGTTTTCGTGGTAGCTGTCGTTCCACCACATGGCGACTTCGACAGTGATCCCGTCCTTTTCGCCGCGGATCGCAACCGGCTTTTCGACCAGCGCTTTCTTAGAACGGTCAAGATAATGAACGAAAGCCTCAAGGCCGCCGTCATAGACCATCTCTTCCTGGCGGATATCGGACTTGCGCTTGTCGGTCAGCAGAATGCGAACGCCCGAATTGAGGAAGGCGAGTTCGCGCAGGCGATGCTCCAGAGTCGCATAGTCGAATTCGGTCTTGGTGAAGGTCTCCGCGCTCGGCAGGAAGGTGACTTCGGTGCCAGAGCGGCCCTCATAATCACCCGTGACCCTGAGCGGCGCATCGGCCACGCCATGGGTGAAGCTCATCTCATGGACCTTGCCGCTACGGCGGATCCTGAGGCTCAGCTTGACCGAGAGTGCGTTGACGACTGAAACGCCCACGCCGTGCAGACCACCCGAAACCTTGTAGGAATTCTGGTCGAACTTACCGCCGGCGTGAAGCTGGGTCATGATGACCTCGGCTGCCGAGACGCCTTCTTCCTTGTGAATGTCGGTCGGGATACCACGACCATTATCGGTCACGGTGACGGAACCGTCCGCGTTCAGGGTCACGGTGACGATGTCGGCATGACCGGCCAGGGCTTCGTCGATCGCGTTGTCGACGACTTCATAGACCATGTGATGCAGACCCGAGCCATCGTCGGTATCGCCGATATACATGCCGGGACGCTTGCGGACTGCATCCAGCCCCTTCAGCACCTTGATCGAATCCGCGCCGTATTCGGCCGGACCATCATTTTCATTGATCGGCATGTCGGTCATTCAGCAATCTTTCCAGTCAGGATGTTCAAAGCGTCGATATCGAATCAGCGCCATCGAGCGCTTCGACTATAGGAGGTTTGACGCAAGTTCCAAAGGCAGGCCGCGCGAAACCCGTGGATATGGCGGCCATAGAGCGTTTCAAGCCGGCTTTTTTGCGGCTTCGAGGACTTCATTGAGTTGCTTTAGCACATCGGGCGGTAGCGTGCGAATCCTGCGGGCCAGTTCATTGGCGAAAACCGTATATTCCGCAGGCAATCCCGCCGTATCCACGACCACCCTTGGATGAGACACGCCGGCAATGGCGAAGAGCTCCTCCGCCTCATCCCAGATAATGTTGAAATAGCCGGCGACACGCTGGAGGAAATCGAAATTCGGCTTGCCCTTGCGGCCGTGTTCCAGCGCGGAAAGATAGGCCGGGGAGACCCCGATCGCGGCAGCCATCTCCTTCTGGGAGACGCCCTTCCTTTCCCGCAAGCGTCGCAGAGCCTCGCCGAACGGCGTCATCCGCGGTCCCCCCTGCCCCGCGACAGGCGAACATAGAGCGCACCGTCGCCACCATGCTGGCGCGCAGCCGTCTCATAAGACGAGATGAGGAAGCGGAATTCGGGCTTGGAAAACCAGAGCGGTACCGAACGCTTCAGCGCGCCGTCGCTGCCCATCGAGCGCCCCTTGCCGGTGATTACCAGCACATGCCGAAGCCCCCGGTCATGGGCGCGCAGAAGAAAATCGAGGAGAATGCCGTGCGCCTCGCTCTGGATCATGCCATGAAGATCGATGCGGGCCTCAAGCGCGAGGTGACCGCGCGAGAGCTTGCGCTTGACCGGCTTTTCGAGCGGATGATGGATGCCGCCTGGCTTCTTCTGCGCGGCCTGTGTTTCGGCTGCATCGCCAACAGGAACTGACGAAGCCGAAGATATTCCTTTGCTCTCTGGTGTCGGCTCGACAAACATTTCCTCGAACTCGGCCAGTTCCTCGAGACGCCCGGGCATGGGCCTCGTCGACCGGGCGACCTTGCCCCAGAGTATACGATCTTCCGCGCTGAGTTTTCCCTTGCCCTTCACCAACCGAACCTCGACGCCGCCTCTTTCGGGACGAGTATATAGAAGTCCGCGGCATTTCGCACGGCACCGGCGCGTTCTCCAGCCTCATCACCGGAGCCGGTGAAGATGTCGCCCCGCGCCGGACCCACGATGGCGGACCCGGTATCGAGCGCCAGCATCAGCCGGGCGAAAGGTTGTCCATCATCGAGACGTGTCAGGGTTTCGGAACGGATGAAGAAGGGAAAGCCGAAACTGTGGATCAGCCTGTCGACCGCCAGCGAACGACCTGCGACCAGCGGCACCTTGGCCGCTGCAATCGGGCCAAGGTTCACGTCCGACACCTCGGCCTCGCGGAAGAAAATGTAGGACCGGTTGTGCCAAAGGATCTCATCCACCCTTTCAGGGTGATCTGCGAGCCAGGCGCGAATGGACTGCATCGAGATTCCGGCAAGCGGAAGCTCGCCGGTGTCGACCAGCAGCTTGCCTATGCCGGAAAAAGGATGACCAGCCTTGGCGGCGTAGGTGATGCGGCCGATACGACCATCGGCATAACGAAGCCGGGCAGCGCCCTGAACGTGAACGTAGAAGACATCCACCTTCGATCGCGCCCAGGCTATCTCCAGACCCTTGCCTTCAAGATAGCCTTCGTCGATGGTCCGGCGATCGGGATAGGGTGAAATGACACCACCCTCCGAACGCGCGAACATATAGCTCGCGTCGATATCGGCGGGACGGTTGCCGTCATCCAGATCGATGAGATCGTCGGGACGCCTGTAGAAAGGAAAGCGGAACTCGTCGTCCCGCTCGGCCCGCACTTCAACCTCCGGCTCATAGAAAGCGGTGACGAAACCCCGCCCACCGTTTTCCGGCTCGATGAGGAAGGGCCGACATTCCGCTTCGAAAAAGCTCCGCGCTTCCGCAGCGCTCGATGGAGAGAATTCGGCGGCACTGTCGAGAAGCGGCAAAAGGTCGCTGGAAGACAGGCCCGTCGTGCCCGTACGATAGGGCTTCACATCCCTTATGTGCCGGCGACAGGCCGCCAGCGCATCAAATAGTGGGGACGGGTCGTCGGACGCCCAGCCCTCCAGATCACCGAAAGCGACGGGCTTAAGCCTGAACGACGATGCCGACGCGCCGGTCATAGTTCGGATTCAGTTGCGACCAGCTTCCAGTTAGGATCGCGCGAACGGATGTCACGGGCAAAGGTCCAGAGATCGTTGACCTCGGAAACGGCTTCGGCATCGCCATCGATCAGCCTGCCGGCCTTGTCATAGGTTGCGGTGATCAGCTGGCAGACGATGCGAACGGTCACCTGCTCCTCGCTGTCCTTCATGGCCGCCTGGAGGATATCCGCCTTCTCGATGCCGACGAAGGTGGACTTCACGACTTCGCCGCGCGCTTCGCGCTCGGAGATCGCGGCCTCGAAACCTTCCAGCACCTCGCGGGAAAGCAGGCTCTTCAGGGTCTTCCGGTCGCCGTCAGCATAGGCCATCACGATCATCTCGTAGGCCATGCGGGCTCCGTTGAGGAATTCCTTCGGATTGAAGCTCGGGTCCTGCTTGACCACTTCGCGCAGAGATTCGTTCAGTTCGCTGCCTGGAGCAGCAAAGGCATCCACCACAGCAAAGCGTTCATCGGCGCCCTGCTCGTCGCGACGCGGCAAGGTGACGACCTTGCCATCATCGCTGCCGGGGCCCTTGGCAAGATCACGAGGCGAATAAGGATCAAAGGGTGGCTTCTCGTTACCCGTACGGCGACCGAGCACGCTGCGCAGCTGCAGGAAAATCAGGACTGCCGCCACCAGAAAAAAGATAGTCACAAAGTCGTTCGATCCCATGGCAATCCGTCGGCCCTGTTTAAATTCCTGCTTGTGAGACCCATATAGTCTGCATATGCCAATGATTCAAATAGCGAAGTGCTTTCACTTCCGCTTGAAACCATTCCGGACGATGGATACCGGAAGCCTCAAGGAAGGATAGAGGACCACCGATGCGCGTGCCGCTCGCCATTCTACTGCTGATGCCTTTTGCCGAGATTGCCACATTCGTGCTGGTCGGAAAGGCTATCGGCGTCCTCGCGACACTCGGATTGACGCTTCTTGCGGTCTTTGCCGGACTTGCGCTTTTGCGCATTCAGGGAGCGGGTGTTCTTCAGCGCCTGCAGAAAGACAGCCAGACGAACCAGAATCCGGGACGCGAAATCGTCCATGGGGCGATGATCGTCGTGGCGGCAATCCTGCTGATCATTCCGGGCTTCCTGACCGACGTCGTCGGCATTCTTCTTTTCGTTCCCTTCGTGCGCGATTTCATCTGGTCCTTCATCGGTCCCCGCGTTACCGTCTTTCGAACCAGCAGCTTCAGTTACCAGGGCGCCGGCGCGGAAACACCCCGCGCGAAGGATGGTCCGATCATCGATCTGGACGAAGACGATTTCCGGCGCGACGCGAACCGGCAGTCTCCCTGGTCGCTCGGAAAGGATCAATGACCCAACCCCGAAAAGGCCGCGGGCGGCTCATGGCGTAAGGGTTGTAAGCATCGGGTCGAAATGATAGACGGCCATAGCAATTCAATGCGTGAGGAAGCCCCAATGGCCAACGAAAATCAGGGAACCGCAAGTCCTTCCCTCAACATACTTGCCCAGTACATCAAGGACCTGTCCTTCGAGAACCCCGGCGCACCGCGGTCGCTGCAGGCGCGTGACAAGGCTCCCGCTATCAACATCAATGTCAACGTCAACGCAAACCCGCTGACCGAGTCCGACTTCGATGTCGTTCTGTCGCTCAGCGCAGAAGCCAAGGACGGCGACAAGGTCGTCTTCGCAGCCGAGCTGGTTTATGGCGGCGTCTTCCGTATCACCGGTTTTCCGCAGGAACACATGCTGCCGGTCCTCTTCATCGAGTGCCCGCGCCTGCTGTTCCCGTTCGCCCGCCAGATCATTGCTGACGCGACCCGCAATGGCGGCTTCCCGCCGCTGATGATCGACCCGATCGACTTCGCGCAGATGTTCACCCAGCGCGTTGCCGAAGAACAGGCTCGCGCCAAGGTTCAGGCTGTTCCGAACTGATCTTCGGATACGATCGATGATGGAATGAAAAAGGCCCGGTAAAACCGGGCCTTTTTCATTCAACTGTATTTAGACCAGATCGCCTTGCCCCCGAGACGACCGAGCAAGCCCGCATGTTTCTCCGCTTCGGCTTCGCTCACGCGTGCCGCAAGTGGTCGCGGGCGTTGATAGGAAACCTCGACGATTTCGGTTTCACTGCCGCCGCTTGCGCTACCCTGCATGTCGGACTGCACCAGACCAAACGCGGCCTGCCGGCCTCCAAGCATCTCGATATAGACTTCGGCGAGCAGTTCGGAGTCGAGAAGCGCGCCGTGCTTCGTACGATGCGAGTTGTCGATACCGTATCGACGGCAAAGCGCATCAAGCGAGTTCGGTCCCATGGGATGCTTGCGGCGCGCGAGCGCAAGCGTATCGATCACCATTTCACCCGGCACCGGGGGAAGACCGAGCCGATCGAATTCGGCATTGATGAAGTTCATGTCGAAGGTCGCGTTGTGCGCCACCCACTTTGCACCGTCGAAAAACTCGATGAGGTCATTGACGATATCGGCGAAGGGCGGCTTGTCCTTCAGGGACTCATCGGTGATCCCGTGGACCGCGAGAGCGTCAGGGTGCACTTTCCGGTCGCCGGGATTGATATAGACGTGAAAGCTTCGCCCGGACGGGAAATGGTTCACGAGCTCGATCCCGCCGATTTCGATGACCCGGTCATTCTTGAATTCAAGGCCGGTGGTTTCCGTATCGAATACGATTTCGCGCATTCACGCCTCCGCTTTCACCTGCCGACGCAGGCTCTCTATAATGTCCTGAACCTGTTTTCGTGCGGCATCAAGCCCACGCCCGGTATCGATCACGTAATCGGCCCGTCGGCGCTTTTCGGCATCCGGCACCTGCCGCCCGAGGATCATCTCGAATTTTTCCGGTGTCATGCCCGGTCGCTCCAGAACCCGCTTGCGCTGTATCTCCGGATCGCAGCTCACGACCACCACGACATCAACGCGTTTTTCGGCGCCCGTTTCATAAAGCAGCGGAATATCGAGAACGACCATGTCTGCAGCAGATTCGCGCGCTGCCTTCAGGAATGCAAGTTCCCGTTCGCGTACAAGCGGATGAACGATGGATTCGAGAACTTCAAAATTAGCCGGATTCTTCGCCAGATTCCATGAAAGCTCGGAACGGTCCACCTCACCATTGCGGACGCTCCCGGGAAACGCTGCCTCGATCGGTATAACCGCCTCGCCACGATAAAGTTCATGCACGACCCGGTCGGAATCGTTCACCGAGATACCGGCGTCGGCAAACATTTTCGCCGTGGTCGATTTGCCCATGCCGATCGATCCGGTGAGCCCGATGACGATCATGCATGCGCCTCCATGTCGGCGATAACGAGATTGCGCAATTCCTCATCCACCACCGGTCTGCGACCGAACCACTTCTCGAAACCGGGAACGGCCTGATGCAACAGCATGCCCAGACCATCGACCGTCGCCAAGCCTTTTGCCTCCGCCTGCCTCAGGATCGGTGTCCTCAGGGGAACATAGACGATGTCGGTCACTACGGCCGATGACAGAAGCCGTTCGAAAGGCATTTCATCGACGGCTTCGCCATGCATGCCAAGCGACGTTGTGTTGATAAACAGACCGGCGCCTTCGCATACCTCGCCAAGCGCCGCCATCGGATGAGCATGGATCGCGGGACCGAACCGGCCAGCCAGTTCCACGGCTCTCTCCACGGAACGATTGACGATGTTGATTTCCCTGATACCGCGATCCCGCACCGCCTGAACCACAGCACGACTGGCGCCGCCGGCACCCAGGATCACCGCTCGATCGACATTCTCCCATCCGGGATGACCTGCATCGAGACTGGCGGTAAAACCGATACCGTCGGTATTGGTCGCGTTCAGCCTGCCCTCCTCCATCCAGAGTGTGTTGGCGGCTCCGAGTTCCTCGGCCAGGGCATCCGGCGCATCCGCGAGCCGACATGCGGCTTCCTTGTGCGGGATGGTCACATTGCCTCCACAAAAACCGGAGGCGCCGGTCTTCAATGCGGCAATGAATGCCTCGAAATCTTCCGGGCTGACCGCCACGCGCTCATAACTGCCTTCGATCCCGAAGCTCTTCAACCAGTGTCTATGAATGAGCGGAGACCGCGAGTGCTTTATCGGATAGCCGACAACGAAAGCTTGGTTAACAAATGTTTCACGTGAATCAGCCATCAATCTCCCCCAGGATCCGCAGCTCCTCCAGAAGCGGCAATAACGGCAAACCGAGAATGGTAAAATAGTCGCCGCTTATCGCATTAAATAGCCGGATTCCCTCAGCCTCCAGCTGATAGCATCCGACACTTTTCAACACCGCATCCCCGGTCCGCTGCAGATAGCCATCCAGAAACTCGTCGGTGAATGCCCGCATTGTCAGCTCAGCAATCGACACATTTTCCCAGAGAACCTCACCATCCCTGACCAGAACGACAGCGCTGTTCAGACGGTGGGTTCTGCCGCGCAGGGTCTTCAGATTGCGCCGGGCTTCTTCGATATCATCAGGCTTATGAAAGACGACTTCACCGAGGGACATGGTCTGGTCGCATCCGACCACGAGTGCGCCTGAATGCCTGGAAGCAACATCAAGCGCCTTCAGCCGGGCAAGCGCCAGTGCCAGCCGATCGGGAGACAACGGGTCATCGCCCAATCCGGCCTCAGCCGCGCGCTCATCGATCTGCGCCGCTTCGGCTTCAAATCGAAGGCCGGCATTCTCCATCAGCATCCGACGTGACTGGCTTGCCGAAGCAAGCATCAGCTTTCCTGCCATGAGGTACCTTCTCCAAGCGGGTCATATAAGGAGATTCGCCTTAACGCACCTTCGGACGCAGGGCAACGATAGCGGCGGCCGTTTCCTCGATCGAGCGGCGGGTCACGTCGATCAGGGGCCAATTGTTGCGCGAGCAGAGGCTGCGGGCATATTTCAGTTCCTCCGCAATCGAGGCCCTGTCTGTATAGTCGCTGGCATTGAAACCGGGAGTGACACCGAGTTCTCGATTGCCGCGGACCTGGGAGATCCGATCCGATGTGGCGATCAGGCCAACGATCAGCGGCTTACTGGCCCGGTACAAACTGTCCGGCAAGGGCACTCCGCAGACAATCGGGATGTTCGCGGTCTTGATGCCTCGGTTGGCGAGATAGATGCTGGTTGGCGTTTTGGACGTGCGGCTGATGCCGATGATGACGACATCGGCGTCGTCATATCCATCCGGCGCCTGACCGTCATCGTGATCCATCGTGTAATTCAATGCTTCGATGCGGGCGAAATATTCGGCGTTAAGAGCATGCTGTGCCCCCACCCTCCCGCGCGACGAAGCGCCGAGATAGGACTGGAACTTGTCGATCACCGGTTCCAGCACATTGACGCTCGGCACGCCCATATCCCGGCAGCCAGCCTCGAGCAGATTGGCCAGTTCGCGATCGACAATCGTGTAGAGCACGATGCCCGGTTCCTGATCGATCGCTTCCAGCACCGGAAGCAACTGCCGCTTGCTGCGGATCAACGGATAGACATGCTCGATGGCGCTGTAGGAATTGAACTGGGCCGCGGCTGCCCTTCCCGTCGAGATCAGAGTCTCTCCGGTTGAGTCAGAAATCAGGTGGAGATGGAAGAAGCTTTTTCGGTTCTCCACGTTGTTCTCCGCCGCCTGTTGATAATTCGGGAGTAACAGAGGTAGCGATCACCGGCCCGGGGAGGCAAGGGGAAAAATGCCGATTTATCCACAAATGGCACCGGCGAGGACACGCGAAAGAGAGGCCTGTGGATTGTGGTAAGACGCCGCAGTCTTGCCAAATGACTCACAGCTTATCCACAAGCCATGCCACTTCGGCATTTCATCTATCGCTTTGACTTTAAAGGACTTATCGAAATAAACAGCATTTCTCGCTAAACGCTCAGGATTTCATTCTCCGAAAAGGATGATTTGCCAGACAAACCAGGAAACCTGTGTGTCGGGATTAATCCTTGATAGTCAGAGACTCTTAGAAATAGAAGAAGATTCATATATCATTTCTTTTTTGAAAGGGCTGACCATTGAGCGCCAGCGACCGCAAGATCCTCAATGTCCTGAAGGGCAAGACTGTCTCTCCGCCACCGGTGTGGCTGATGCGACAGGCCGGCCGGTATCTTCCGGAATATCGCGAGACGCGTGCAAAAGCCGGTAGTTTTCTCGATCTCTGTTACACGCCGGAGCTTGCGGTGGAAGTGACCCTGCAGCCGATCCGGCGTTACGGCTTTGATGCAGCCATTCTCTTCTCCGATATTCTGGTGATACCCGACGCATTGAAGCGGAATGTTCGTTTCACAGAGGGGCATGGACCGCAGATGGATCCGATCGATGTCGATGGCATCGAAGCTTTGGAAATTGGTGATCCTCTTACCCATCTCGCTCCTGTCCTGGAGACTGTCAGACGGCTGAGAGCGGAACTGCCTCACGAGACGACCCTGCTCGGCTTCTGTGGCGCGCCATGGACGGTTGCGACCTACATGATCGCAGGACATGGAACGCCGGATCAGGCCCCTGCCCGGCTCTTCGCCTATCGGCACCCGAAGGCTTTCGAAAAGCTGCTCGATCTGCTTGCGGATATCTCGGCCACCTACCTGGTGGCGCAGATCGATGCCGGCGCCGATGCCGTACAGATCTTCGATTCATGGGCCGGTGTTCTGGGTGAAGAGGAGTTCGAGCGTTTCTGTGTTCGTCCCGTCACTCGAATGATCCAGTCGGTGCGTTCTCAACGACCGGGCGCGAAGATCATTGCCTTTGCCAAGGGTGCCGGTCTTCTTCTCAAGGATTATCGTCAGAAGACACGGGCGGATGCGATCGGTCTCGACTGGACCGTTCCGCTTTCCTTTGCCGTGGAGTTGCAGAAGGAAGGAGCCGTTCAGGGCAACCTCGATCCGATGCGGGTCGTTGCCGGTGGTTCGGCGATGGAAGAAGGCATTGACGCGATCCTCCAGGCGCTTGGCAATGGTCCGCTGATCTTCAATCTGGGCCATGGCATCACGCCGCAGGCCGATCCGGAAAACGTGACCAGGCTGGTCGAGCGGGTGCGTGGGAAGCGATGAGCGGGAACGAGCAGCAGACCGGGAGAAGTGCCGGCCGCAGGGCAGCCTTCCGGGCGGCTACGGCGATTGTCTTCTTCGGGGCCATCGCATTCGCCATCATGATCTTCGGGGCTGACGAGGCCTATCTCTGGATCAAGGCCCTTCATATCATCGCCGTGATTTCCTGGATGGCGGGGCTGCTCTACATGCCGCGGCTGTTCATTTATCACGGCGACAGCGAACCGGGTTCGGCACAAGCCGAGACTTTCGCCATCATGGAACAGAGGCTTTTGAAGGTGATCATGAACCCCGCCATGATGGTGGCGTGGATCCTTGGGCTTTATCTCGCCTGGTCTGTCTACGGTTTTCACGGGGGCTGGCTGCATGCGAAACTTGCAGCTGTCGTCGTGTTGACCGGTGTGCACCTATTCTTTTCGCGGGCGGTTGCATCGTTCGGTCGGGGTCATTACATAAGAAACGCTCGGTTCTGGCGACTGATGAACGAGGTTCCCACCTTGTTGATGATCGTCATCGTCCTTCTTGCTGTCGTTAAGCCGTTTTGATCCCGCCTGCGGCATTATCGCATTATTTTGGGTCATTTCTGCTTTTCGCTTGCGGGCAAAAGGCTGAATCGCTATTTTCCGCCAATACTATCTTCTGGCTTGCGTAACGTTCTGTCATTTGCGGCCTCTCTCGCGATCGTACCGAATTCCACCGGCTCGCCTTCCCCGACAAAAATAATCAAAGACGTGGTCCCTCTTCATGGCTGAAATGAAGCTACAAGAACTCAAAAGCAAATCACCGACCGATCTCCTCACATTCGCGGAATCGCTTGAGGTTGAGAACGCCAGCACCATGCGCAAGCAGGAGCTGATGTTTGCTATTCTGAAAATGCTTGCTAGCCAGGACATCGAGATCATCGGCGAAGGTGTGGTTGAGGTGCTGCAGGATGGTTTCGGCTTCCTGCGCTCGGCCAATGCCAATTATCTGCCGGGTCCTGACGATATCTACATTTCTCCCTCGCAGATCCGCCGCTTTTCGCTGAAGACCGGCGACACGGTCGAAGGTCCTATCCGTGGTCCGAAGGAAGGCGAACGCTATTTTGCACTGCTGAAGGTCAACACGATCAATTTCGAGGATCCGGAAAAGATCCGTCACAAGGTACACTTCGACAACCTGACGCCGCTCTATCCGAACGAGCGTTTCAAGATGGAACTCGACGTTCCCACCTCGAAGGATCTCTCCGCGCGCGTCATCGATCTGGTTGCTCCGCTCGGCAAGGGCCAGCGTGGTCTGATTGTTGCACCGCCGCGTACAGGTAAAACCGTTCTTCTGCAGAACATCGCCCATTCGATTACCGCAAACCATCGGGAATGTTATCTGATCGTTCTCCTGATCGACGAACGTCCGGAAGAAGTGACCGACATGCAGCGCTCGGTTCGAGGCGAAGTCGTTTCCTCGACTTTCGACGAGCCGGCCGTTCGTCACGTGCAGGTTGCCGAAATGGTCATCGAGAAGGCGAAGCGTCTCGTGGAACACGGTCGCGACGTCGTCATCCTTCTCGATTCGATCACTCGCCTCGGCCGCGCCTACAACACGGTTGTTCCTTCTTCGGGCAAGGTTCTCACCGGTGGTGTGGATGCAAACGCCCTTCAGCGCCCGAAGCGTTTCTTTGGTGCCGCCCGTAACATCGAGGAAGGCGGTTCGCTGACGATCATCGCTACGGCCCTGATCGATACCGGCAGTCGTATGGACGAAGTCATCTTCGAAGAGTTCAAGGGTACCGGCAACTCGGAAATTGTTCTGGATCGCAAGGTGGCCGACAAGCGCATCTTCCCGGCCATGGACATTCTCAAGTCCGGTACGCGTAAGGAAGATCTCCTTGTTCCGCGTCAGGATCTTCAGAAGATCTTTGTACTTCGCCGTATCCTGGCGCCGATGGGCACCACCGATGCCATCGAATTCCTCATCGACAAGCTGAAGCAGACGAAGAACAACGGCGATTTCTTCGATTCGATGAACACCTGATTTCGCAAGAAGTCGCGTGGAGACGCAAGCTTCCACGCGCCAATCGCTGTTCGCTAAAACGATTCGCTTCCGTTTTGGTTTGAGGATAGAGATTATTGCGCATGAAATCTCCCGTGCGAGAAACGATCGTTGCTCTTTCCTCCGGCGCTCTACCGTCCGGAGTTGCGGTTATTCGCTTGAGTGGTCCGCAATCCTCGGTGATTTGCGAAGTAATGGCAGGGATTTTGCCTCAACCCCGCGTGGCGACACTTCGACCGATTCGAGACCGTAACGGTATTGTCCTTGATCGTGGATTGGCTCTTTTTTTCCCTGGCCCCAACTCCTTTACGGGTGAGGATTGTGTCGAGCTCCACCTGCATGGTGGTAAAGCCGTGGTTCAGAGTGCATTGAAAGCGGCAACGGAATTCGAGAATTGCCGCCTTGCTGAGGCCGGCGAGTTCTCGCGCAGGGCGTTCGAGAATGGCAAGCTGGACCTGGTCGAAGCAGAAGGGCTTGCGGATCTTCTGGCGGCTGAGACCGAGATGCAGCGGCGCCTGGCGCTTGAACAGAGCTCCGGTCATCTCTCGGCGATCTATCAGAAATGGCGCGAACAATTGCTGGGCGCTCGTGCTCTCATAGAGGCCGAGCTGGATTTCTCCGACGAGGGAGACATTCCAGGGAGTGTCTCCGACCGAATCTGGTCCGAGATGTCGTCTCTGGCCCAGGAGATCGAACAGGAGCTTGGCAACCTGAAAGCGGGTGAGATCATACGCGATGGTTTTACCATCGTGATTGCCGGACCGCCGAATGCCGGCAAGTCCAGCCTGCTGAATGCGCTTGCGAATCGCGAAGTGGCGATTGTCACCGAGTATGCTGGTACTACCCGGGATATTCTTCATTGCGAACTGGATATCGGCGGTTATGCCGTCCATCTCTATGATACGGCGGGTGTTCGGGAGACATCCGAGCCGGTGGAGCGAGAAGGAATTCGTCGCGCTTATCGTAAAATGGAAGAGGCAGATCTCGTTCTCTCCCTCAGGGACCATGCAAGTTCTGCGGGGGAGGAACTGGATATCCCGAAGGGAATTCCCGTGCTTGAGGTTTTGACCAAGATCGACCTCGATACCGATTCGTCTCCGCAACGATCTGAAGCAATACTCATCTCTTCACAGAACGGTTTGGGGCTCGACACATTACGGTCTGCGATATTGAACGAGTTGAAGGAACGGACCAACACGGTTTCTCTTGCCATTCCGAGCCGATTGAGGCATTCACAGCACCTGCGCGACGCAGCCGAGTATATTTGGCGCGCGGTACGGGCGGAGACTGATGGTCTGGAAATTCGAGCTGAGTTTCTTCGATGGGCTGCCGATACACTTGGGCGCGTGACCGGAAAGGTCGACGTCGAGACGTTGCTGGGCAAGATCTTCTCAGAATTCTGCGTCGGCAAATGATTCACGTGAAACATGGGCAGTTTTGGGCCCGCGGCCTCACCATGTTGAGGCATGGAGCAATGCCATGAGCGTTTCAAGTTATGATGTAATCGTCATAGGTGGCGGCCATGCCGGTGCGGAGGCTGCGTCCGCGGCTGCCCGCATGGGTGCGAGAACCGCCCTTGTTACCCAGAAACTCGAAACCATAGGCGCGATGTCCTGCAATCCAGCGATTGGCGGGCTTGGCAAGGGTCACCTCGTTCGGGAGGTCGATGCACTTGACGGGATCATGGGCCGTTGCGCCGACCTCGGCGGTATCCAGTTTCGTATGCTCAATCGCAAGAAGGGTCCCGCCGTCTGGGGTCCTCGTACCCAGGCCGACCGCAAGCTCTATCGGCAGGCGGTGCAGAATACGCTCTGTGATACGCCGAACCTCGATCTGATAGAGGGCAATGTTACTTCCTTTATTCGAAACGATTCCGAAATAAAAGGGATTGGTTTGTCGGATGGCCGTGAGCTTTCAGCGCGTTCAGTTGTCCTGACCTCCGGAACCTTCCTCCGAGGACTTATTCATATCGGTGATCGCAAGATACCGGCCGGTCGCATCGGCGAACCACCTTCCACCGGTCTCAGCGAAGATCTTTCTGC
This sequence comes from Shinella sp., assembly GCA_003248775.1. Classification (GTDB taxonomy): domain Bacteria; phylum Pseudomonadota; class Alphaproteobacteria; order Rhizobiales; family Rhizobiaceae; genus Allorhizobium. The sequence goes on from QFQX01000030.1 coordinate 32,784, forward strand.
CTTCGGCCTCAGGCTCGGGCGCCTGAAGACAGGCACGCCGGCGCGACTGGATGGCAAGACGATCGATTGGCAATCTCTTGATCGCCAGGAAGCCGATTCGGATCCGATACCTTTCTCCTTCATGACGGATCGCATCGTGAATCCACAGATTGCCTGCGGCATTACCCGCACGACGGATGCGACGCATAGGCTGATCCGAGACAATATGCATCGTTCCGCCATGTATTCCGGCCAGATCGAGGGCGTCGGTCCGCGGTATTGCCCCTCCATTGAAGACAAGATTACCCGCTTCGGAGACCGTGACGGCCACCAGATCTTTCTGGAACCGGAGGGTCTCGATGATGATACCGTCTATCCGAATGGTATCTCGACCTCTCTCCCCGAGGATGTGCAGGATGCTTTCATTCGTTCCATTCCCGGTCTGGAGAATGTTCGAATTCTGCAATGCGGCTACGCAATCGAATATGACCATGTGGACCCGCGGGAACTTGAACCGACGTTACAGGTACGCAAGGTACCGGGGCTTTTCCTTGCCGGTCAGATCAATGGCACGACGGGTTATGAGGAAGCTGCGGCTCAGGGATGCGTAGCGGGTCTGAACGCGGCTTTATTTGCCGGCGGCGGTGAGGGTGTCGTTTTCAGCCGTACTGATTCGTATATCGGGGTGATGATCGATGATTTGACTTCGAGGGGAATTCTCGAACCTTATCGTATGTTCACATCGCGTGCGGAATATCGCCTGACCTTGCGAGCGGATAATGCCGATATGCGGCTGACCCAGCGGGGTATCGATCTTGGCTGCGTCTCGCGCGAACGGCGTGAGCGATTTGAAGGTTATCGAGCAGAACGGGAGGGTCTTCTTTCCCGTCTGGATGAGCTTGCGGCAACGCCGAAAGAAGCGCAGTTACAGGGTGTGACGGTGAATCAGGACGGGCGCCGGCGTTCTGCCCGCGAGCTGCTTTCCTATCCGGATATAGGCTGGGCGGATATCTGCCGCATTTGGCCTGAACTCTCGGAGGTATCGCCGAAGATGTCGGAAGCCGTCTCCATCGATGCGCTCTACTCGGCCTATATCGATCGCCAGGCTCATGATATCGCCGGGATGCGGAGCGAAGAGGAACGGCTTATTCCTCGCGATTTCGACTTCCATGCGCTTTCCGGACTTTCGAACGAACTGAAGCAGAAGCTCACGGCGGCTCAGCCCTGGAGTATCGCCCAGGCGGCGCGAATCGATGGGATGACACCGGCGGCGATTGCCCTGCTCGTCGGTTATATCAAGAAGAATGAGCGGTTGCGGGAAGCAAGCTGAAGCATGGCTAATGACATTTTGAAGAGTGCGTTGAAGCTGAACGTTTCACGTGAAACCTTTGAGAAGCTGGAGCACTTTGCCTCTCTCTTCCACAAATGGTCTGCCTCCATCAATCTTGTGGCTCCCTCGACGCGGGATGATCTTTGGCGGCGCCATATCGTTGATAGTGCTCAGATCTTCAAGATTGCTCCGGACCCGAAACATTGGATCGACCTTGGCAGCGGCGGCGGTTTTCCGGGTGTCGTGACCGCCATCCTGCTTTCCGAAAGCGGCGAAGGCTGGGTCGATCTGGTGGAAAGCAACAACAAGAAAGCGAGCTTTCTTCGTCTCGCTCTGTCTGAAACAGGCGCGCGTGGTGCCGTTCATACGGTGCGTATCGAAGACGCCCCACCCAAGATAGCGTCCGCGAATGCCATCTCGGCGCGAGCTCTTGCCGATCTCGATCGGCTGTTTGGCTATGCCGAGCCGTGGGCCGTTCGCAACCCCGAACTTGTCTGCGTATTGCATAAAGGACGGGATTATCAGTCGGAAATCGAGAAAGCGCGTGGTCGCTGGGGCTTTGATCTGGTAATACACCAGAGCGCGGTGGAAGCGGACTCCGTTGTTCTGGAGATCGCTCATTTGGGGCGCACGGCTCAATAAATAGTCTCGGGTGCGGCATGACTGTCGAAATCAACCGTATCATTACGATTGCAAATCAGAAGGGTGGCGTTGGTAAGACGACCACTGCGATCAATCTCGCGACTGCGCTCGCCGCGATCGGTGAGCGCGTGCTCATCGTCGATCTCGATCCTCAGGGGAATGCCAGCACCGGCCTCGGCATCGATCGGCGGGATCGCAAGCTTTCCTCCTACGACGTTCTAATCGGGACACATTCCGTCGGAGAGGCTGCGGTCGATACGGCGGTACCAAATCTGGCGATCGTACCCTCGACCATGGATCTCCTTGGTTTCGAGATGGAAATCTCGCAGCAGGCGGATCGTGTCTTTCGCCTCAGGAAGGCGTTGATGAGCGATTCCGCGCAACGTTACAGTTATATCCTGCTTGACTGCCCGCCTTCCTTCAATCTTTTGACCATGAACGCGATGGCGGCCGCACATTCTGTGCTGGTGCCGTTGCAGTGTGAATTCTTCGCGCTTGAGGGTCTCAGCCAGCTGCTGGAAACGATCAATCAGGTGCGTCATACCGTCAATCCGACGCTTGATATCCAGGGTATCGTGTTGACCATGTTCGATGCCCGTAACAATCTGGCGCAGCAAGTGGTCAGCGATGTGCGGGAACATCTGGGCGAGAAGGTTTATACGACGCTGATCCCACGCAATGTTCGAGTTTCCGAGGCGCCCTCCTATGGCAAGCCGGCGATCCTCTATGATCTGAAATGCGCGGGAAGTCAGGCTTATCTGCAACTCGCCTCGGAAGTTATCCAGCGTGAGCGTCAGCGCAAGGCGGCATAACCCGCGTTTGTTATGAGGTATAAAATATGAGTGACGATGTATCGAAGCGGCGACTTGGCCGTGGTCTTGCTGCGCTGATCGGAGAGATGGATCAACCTGTCCCGATTGGTGAATCCAAGGCGAGCATTAGTGCAGATCGTACGGTTCCAATCGAATTCGTCACTCGCAATCCCAAGAACCCGCGCCGTTATTTCGATGAAGCCGAACTTCAGGATCTCGCCGGCTCCATTCGCCAGCATGGTATTGTCCAGCCGGTTGTCGTGCGCACACGCGGCACCGATCGTTTCGAAATCATAGCCGGCGAAAGACGCTGGCGGGCCGCCCAGCTTGCCGGCCTTGTGGAAATTCCGGTTATCGTGCGTGATGTGGACGACCGTACTGCCCTCGAACTGGCAATCGTCGAGAACGTCCAGCGCGCGGATCTCAATCCTCTGGAAGAGGCGCTCGGTTACGAGCAGCTTATCGCGGAGCACGGCTATACGCAGAATGACCTTGGGGAAATTATCGGCAAGAGCCGAAGCCACGTCGCCAACAGTCTCCGCCTGCTGAAACTGCCCGATCCTGTTCGGGATATGCTGGCTGACGGGAGCCTCTCGGCCGGCCACGCCCGCGCCCTGGTCTCCACGCCGGATCCGGTAACCCTTGCTCGGACCATCACCTCCAAGGGCATGTCCGTCCGTGATGCGGAAAAGCTCGCGCAGACGCATATCAAGGCGCAAAATGCGCCGGCCCAGCCAGAGCTGAGGCCGGAAAAGGATTCCGATACCGTTGCTCTGGAACGTAGTCTTTCGGATCGTCTGGGGCTGTCCGTTGCCATCAGCCATAAGGGAAGCGGTGGACAGATCCGCATCAGCTACAAGACACTCGATCAGCTTGAGGAAGTCTGCCGGTTGCTCGAGGGACGCTGAACGCCCTCCCTGCCTAAAGTCTTCGAGATGGATATCTCAGGCGCGACGATTGCGTCGCGCTGACTGAAGTGTTGTGGACAGAAGGGTCTGAAGCGCTAGATTATCCTCGAGGAGAGGCTTCTGACGACTCTGGAGGATGGCGGACTGGATGCGGCCCGCCTCTCGTGCCAGATCGCTCGATGTCCAGTTTCTCAATGCCTTTTCGACCACCGGCTTGCGCTTGAAGTGAATCCCCCGGCCGAGGGTCTGCATAACCTGCGCCGGTTGCTGGCGCTTCTCCTCAAGCTCGCAACGCATCAGTTCCAGCTGCTGGAATTGCTTCAGGCAGGATTGCAGAACCAGGAAGACAGGCGTCTTCGACGTTACGACCTTCTGTATAGCATGAAGGAAGCCATCGGCATCGCCGTTCAGCACAGCATCGACCACCTCGTCGGTGGAAATCGCGCTGGCATCTCCGATGATCTCCATGACTTGCTGTTCGTCGATGACACTGTCGTGCAGGCAATAGAGTAGTAGCTTGCGGATTTCATTCCTGGAGGCAATACGATCGCCACCAAGCGATTCGACCAGAAGTTCGCGGGCTGCCGGGGTAATGCGCAGGCCAGCAGTGGAAAGCTCCGTATCGATCAGGGCATTGAGCGCACGGGCATCATCCTGATAGCATGGGATTGCAGCAATAGCTCTTGAGCCTTCAGCAACCTTGCGCAATGCCGATCCCTTCTTCAGGTCGCCGCCCTCGATGATGACGTAGCTGCTCTCGGGCGGCGTTTCTGAAAGGATCTGCAGTCCATCGACAAGTGCTTTTTCGTTCTGGGCTCCACGGATCCAGATCAGCTTTTCACCTCCGAAAAGCCCGAAGGAATTGACTTCGTCCATCAGTCGGCCGGGATCGCCTTGCAGATCGGAGACGTCAAGCCGGATCAGCGCGAAACTGTCGTCCAGATCCACGCCGGTTGTCTTGGTCAGTTGAGCGGCACGCTCGGCTACAAGCCCACGGTCGGGTCCGTAGACCAGGAAGAGACGGTAGTGGTGAGCTGACTTCTGCAGGAAGCCATCGAACTCGTGTGATTTTACCTCTACCATTTCCCTTGGGCTCAGCGGCCGAGTGCGGCTGCCAGATCAGCCTTGATCAGGTCAGCGAGCTGGTGAGCGGCTCTGTCCTCGCCGTCCCTTATCGCACGAAGCTTGGCAAATTCCTGTCCGGGAAAGTCGACGAGAGCAACGGTTTGGCGTCGCGCTGCACGCAGGGTTACGTCGTCGGATATCCGCTTAAGCGTGTAGGAGCCGGTTACGATAACGCGGCCGACGTTCGGATTATCCGAATTTTCCTGCAGCAGCACACCCATCACCGATGAGGTGATGTTTAGCTGTACGCGATATTGTGGGGTCTTTGCCTCGCCTGCGCCCCCGCCGGTCAGGAAGATCAGGCGGTTGCGAACCTCCAGGCCTACGCGGCTATTTACGTCGGAATAGGCGATAGCGGCCAGATTCTCGCTGGTTCCCGAGGCCTCGTCATAAAGTGGACGAACCTGGCAACCGGCGAGAATGGTGACAAGACCGAGGCCAAGCAGGATGCTGGCCCGGCGTCGCGGCAGGCGTACGGAATCAGACGACAATGTTCACAATCCTTAGCGGGACGACAATGACCTTTTTCGGCGGCTGTCCATTGAGGGCTGCCTTGACGACATCCAGTGCGAGAACCGCAGTTTGTACGGCATTCTGATCCGCGTCGCGGGCAATTGTCAATTCAGCGCGCTTCTTGCCGTTGATCTGGACGGGCAGGATAACCTCGTTTTCGACGACGAGTTCGGGATCGAACGTCGGCCAGGCTGCGTTAGCGACGAGGCCTTCGCCGCCGATCGCCTGCCAGCACTCTTCGGCGAGGTGCGGCGTCATCGGGGCGACCAGCTGGATGAGTATGCCGGCGGCATCGCGCACCGCTGCGATATAGGCCGCATCCGCATTGCCGGCTGCTACAGTCGTCAACGGGGCGGCGAGCGCGTTCACCAGTTCATAGATGCGGGCGATCGCCTTGTTGAACGACAGCTTGTCGAGATCGCCCTGCACTGCCTTCAGCGTACGATGGGTGATCTGCGATATTGCCAGAGCCTCGCCTTCCTTAGCCGGAGTCGGTTGTGCCTTGGCAAGCACATCGGCGGCTTCGGAAATCAGGCGCCATACGCGCTGGACGAAACGATGGGCGCCTTCGACACCGGCTTCGGACCAGATGACGTCGCGGTCCGGCGGAGAGTCGGAGAGAACGAAGAAGCGGGCTGTATCGGCGCCGTAGGACGCGATGATGTCATCAGGATCTACCACGTTCTTCTTCGACTTCGACATCTTCTCGATGGAGCCGATGGTGACTTCCTCGCCGTTGGTCAGCAGGGTCGCACGGCGGCCGCCTTCGATTTCCTCAATGCGGATATCGGCCGGTGCCACCCACTGGCCGCTGCTGCCGGTTCCCAGACGATATGTCTCATGCACCACCATGCCCTGGGTGAAGAGGCCCTTGAAGGGCTCCTTGACGCTGACATGGCCTGTCTCGCGCATGGCGCGGGTGAAGAAGCGGGAGTAGAGCAGATGCAGGATCGCGTGCTCGATGCCGCCGATATACTGATCGACCGGCAGCCAGTGGTCGGCGATGGCCGGCACCGTCGGCAGGTCTTCGCGAGGGGCGGTGAAGCGGGCGAAATACCAGCTCGAATCAACGAAGGTATCCATCGTATCGGTTTCACGCCGGGCGTCCTTGCCACATTCGGGGCAGGCGACATGGCGCCAGGTCGCATGGCGATCCAGCGGGTTGCCGGGAACGTCGAAGGTCACGTCGTCGGGCAATTTGACCGGCAGGTCCTTCTTCGGGACCGGTACGACGCCGCAGGCTTCGCAATGAATGACCGGGATCGGGCAGCCCCAGTAGCGCTGACGCGAAATGCCCCAGTCGCGCAGGCGGAAATTGACCTTGCGCTCGCCCTGTGGTGCGTTGCCCAGCAAGGTGTCGGAAAGGCGGCCCGCCACCGTTTCGAAGGCTTCCGTCGTCGACATGCCGTCGAGGAAGCGGGAATTGATCATGACGCCATCGCCGTCATAGGCGGTGTCGCCGACGGTAAATGCTGCTGCATCGCCATCGGCGGGCATGACGACGGGCACGACCGGAAGATCGTACTTGCGGGCGAAATCGAGGTCGCGCTGGTCGCCGGACGGGCAGCCGAAGATTGCGCCCGTGCCGTAATCCATCAGCACGAAGTTGGCGATGTAGACGGGCAGTTCCCAGGAGGCATCAAAGGGATGGCGAACCTTGACGCCGGTGTCCATGCCCTTTTTCTCAGCGGTTTCCAGGGCAGCCAAAGACGTGCCGGCGCGGCGGCATTCGTCGCAGAAGGCGGCCACTTCCGCGTTGTTTTCGGAAATCGCCTTCGCCAGCGGGTGATCCGCGGCGATTGCCAGGAAGGAGGCGCCGAACAGCGTATCGGGGCGGGTCGTGTAAACGGTGACTTCCGAATGGCCCGCAGGCGCGCCGGACGCAATTTCCCAGCGCAGCGAAAGGCCTTCCGAACGGCCGATCCAGTTCTTCTGCATCAGACGAACTTTTTCAGGCCACTGGTCGAGCGTGTCGAGCGCGTCCAGCAGGTCCTGGCTGAAGTCGGTGATCTTGAAGAACCACTGAACGAGATCACGCTGTTCCACCAGCGCGCCGGAACGCCAGCCACGGCCGTCGATCACCTGTTCGTTGGCGAGCACGGTCTGATCGACCGGGTCCCAGTTCACCTTGGACTGCTTGCGATAGACCAGACCCTTTTCCATCATGTCGAGGAAGAGGTATTGCTGCCGGTGATAGTATTCGACATCGCAGGTGGCGAATTCGCGGGACCAGTCGAGCGACAGTCCCATAGACTTCAACTGCCCACGCATGGTGGCGATGTTCTGGTAGGTCCATTCCTTCGGGTGAACCTTGTTCTGCATTGCGGCGTTTTCCGCCGGCATGCCGAAGGCGTCCCAGCCCATCGGGTGCAGAACGCTGTAACCCCGGGCGCGCTTGTAGCGGGCAACCACGTCACCCATGGCATAGTTGCGAACATGGCCCATGTGAATGCGCCCCGACGGATAGGGGAACATTTCGAGCACGTAATACTTCTCGCGCTTGTCGTTGTTGTCGGTCACGAAGACGCCTGCTTCGGACCATTTCGCCTGCCAGCGGGGCTCGGCGTCGCGCGGATTGTAACGTTCGGTGGCCATTTATCGCATTTCCGGAGTAGTAAGAAAGGAAGGCGTGACCTTCACCACGAAACCGGCCAAGCGTCAAGTTTTTGAGCGCCCTAAAGCGGCTTTGGAGACGACGGTGAAGGCGGGTGTGGCAGGCACATGCTTCGGGCTTGCATCGTCCCACAAGGGCAGGCGATTATGGCCGAAGCACAGCAGGAATCGAATGGACGGGAATATGACGGCAGTCGAAGGGTTGAACGAGGTCAAGGCGCGGCTTGCGAAAGCGATCAGGGAGGCAGGTCGTAAGCCGGATTCGGCGACACTGGTCGCGGTTTCGAAGACCTTCGATGCAGACGCGATCCGCCCCGCAATTGGCGCGGGTCAGCGGGTGTTCGGCGAGAACCGGGTTCAGGAAGCGCAGGGCAAATGGCCAGGGCTGAAAGCCGAGACTGCCGGTATCGAGCTTCATCTGATCGGCCCGCTGCAGTCGAACAAGGCGGCCGATGCCGTGGCACTGTTCGACGTGATCGAAAGCGTGGACCGGGAGAAGATAGCACGTGCGCTTGCAGATGAAATGAAACGGCAGGACCGGAAGCTTGGCGTCTATATCCAGGTCAATACCGGACTGGAGCCTCAGAAAGCCGGTATCGCGCCCGATGACGTGGCTGCTTTCGTCGATCTGTGCCGGTCTGAACTCCAGCTTTCCGTGGAAGGGCTGATGTGCATTCCGCCGGTCGATGAAAATCCCGGTCCGCATTTCGCGTTGCTGGCAAAGCTTGCCGCGGAAAGTGGTCTTGCGAAGCTTTCCATGGGCATGTCCGGCGATTTCGAGACGGCGGTCGCCTTTGGCGCGACGAGCGTACGCGTCGGATCGGCCATTTTCGGTACCCGCTGAGTGGAGGTATCACCTTGCGTCTTCGCCTTATGACCTAGGGCTTTGGTCTGACTTTCCTCCCTGTGGGCCGGTGCCTACTATCGCGCGCGACATCACGTCGGGCATTGCATTGGGAGGAAGTCATGCAGAGCAACTATCTGGAAACCTATCAGTCGTGGATGGGGGAACCGGAGGCATTCTGGAAAGCCCAGGCGGACAGGCTCGACTGGTTCAAGCCGGCGGACAAGGTGTTCGACGGCGACGCCGGCCTTTATGGTCGCTGGTTTGCGGGTGCCGAAACCAATACCTGCCACAACTGTCTCGATCGCCACGTTGCCGCCGGACGCGGCGAGGATACGGCTGTCATATACGACAGCCCGATGACGGGCGCTAAGAAGCGCTACAGCTTCGATGACGTGCTTGCCGAGGTGACGGCGATTGCCGCCGTCCTCAAGAACCACGGCGTTGCGAAAGGCGATCGGGTCATCATCTATATGCCGATGATCCCGGAAGCCGTGTTCTCCATGTTGGCCTGCGCCCGCATCGGGGCCATTCATTCGGTGGTATTCGGCGGTTTTGCCGCAAGCGAGCTTGCAACGCGCATCGATGATTGCGGGGCCAAGGTCGTGATCTCCGCGAGTTGTGGTCTGGAGCCGGGACGTGTCGTTCCCTACAAGCCGTTGCTCGACCATGCGCTCGACATGGCCAAGGTAAAGCCGGAATACTGCTTCGTGCTGCAGCGTGACGAACTGCATGCGCCGCTGCGCTACGAACATGGCGACGTGGACTTTGCCAAGGCCGTCGAGGTCGAACGGATCAACGGGACCCCTGTCGCCTGTGAGCCGGTTTCGGCTACCGATCCTCTCTACATTCTCTATACCTCCGGTACGACCGGCCAGCCGAAGGGCGTGGTGCGCGACAATGGCGGTCACATGGTGGCGCTCGCCTGGACCATGGAAAACATCTACGGGGTCAAGCCCGGCGAAGTCTTCTGGGCGGCCTCCGATATCGGCTGGGTCGTCGGTCATTCCTATATCGTCTATGGACCCCTGCTCGCGGGCAATACGACGGTGATCTTCGAAGGCAAGCCGGTTGGAACGCCTGATGCCGGAACCTTCTGGCGTGTGGTGGCCGAGCATGACGTCAAGGCGCTCTTCACGGCGCCGACCGCATTCCGCGCCATTCGTCGCGACGATCCGGATGGCGAGTTGATCCGCAAATACGATACATCCGGTCTCCGGGCGCTATTCCTTGCCGGCGAGCGGGCCGATCCGGAAACCATCAAATGGGCGGAGAAGATGCTCAAGGTGCCGGTAATCGACCATTGGTGGCAGACGGAAACCGGCTGGGCGATTGCTGCAAATCCCGCGGGCCTCGGTCTCTTGCCGGTCAAATACGGCTCTCCCGCTGTACCGATGCCGGGCTACGGGGTCGAGGTGCTGGACGATGCAGGCCACCCGGTGCCGCGTGGCACGCTCGGCAATATCGTCGTGAAACTGCCGTTGCCGCCCGGTTGCCTTGTGACCTTCTGGAATGCCGACGAACGGTTCCGCTCGTCCTGCCTCGAGGAGTTTCCGGGCTATTACAAGACCGCTGACGCGGGCATTGTCGATGACGACGGCTATGTCTTCGTCATGGCGCGTACCGATGACATCATCAATTGCGCTGGCCATCGCCTGTCGACCGGCGCCATGGAGGAAGTCTGCGCCATGCACCCGGATGTCGCGGAATGCGCGGTCATCGGTATTGCCGATGAACTCAAGGGCCAGATCCCCTGCGGCTTCCTGGTGCTGAAGCGCGATGTGAACCGCGATTTCAGCGCGATCCAGCGTGAGATCGTGCAGCTCGTCCGCGATGAGATCGGGCCGGTCGCGGCCTTCAAGACGGTGATGAAGGTCGAGCGCCTGCCGAAGACCCGATCCGGCAAGATCCTGCGTGGAACCATGCAGAAGATCGCAGACGGCCTGCCGTGGAAGATGCCGGCGACGATCGATGACCCTGTGATCCTCGACGAGATCACGGTCGTTTTGAAGTCGCACGGGCACGGCTGAGAAGGGCCGCACACGTCTGCGTGACATGCTTCCGGTGGGCCGACCTTGGGCGGTTCCGTCGGTCACGGTCAAGAAAAAAGCCCCGGCGTCTGACGCCGGGGCTTTTCAATTAGCCGGATTCGACCGCCTCAGAAGCGATCGTCGTCCTCGTCGTCATTGCGGTCGGATTTCAGCGACTGCAGCTTGGAGAAGACGGCGTTGACGTCGATTTCCTTTTCTTCCTCGCGATCATAGCTGAAGCCGAGGTTTTCGGTCTCGTTGGCTGCCTGCAGGGTCGCGCCGAGTTCGGCGGCGGTCGGTAGCGGACGACCCTTCGATGCCTTTTCCACTTCGAGATCGAGGTCGATCTGGCTGCAGAGGCCGAGCGTTACCGGGTCCATCGGCGTCAGGTTTGCCGAGTTCCAGTGGGTGCGGTCGCGGATCTGCTCGATCGTGCTCTTGGTCGTGCCGACCAGACGCGAAATCTGGGCGTCCTTGAGTTCGGGATGGTTGCGCACCAGCCAGAGAATGGCGTTCGGGCGATCCTGGCGCTTGGAAACCGGCGTGTAGCGGGGACCACGACGTTTGGAGTCGGGAACCCGTACCTTCGGCTCGGAAATCTTCAGCTTGTAGTTCACGTCGGCTTCCGCACGGGCGATTTCATCGCGGGAAAGCTGGCCGGTGGAGATCGGGTCGAGGCCCTTGATGCCCTGAGCTGCTTCGCCGTCTGCAATGGCCTTGACCTCAAGCGGGTGAAGTTTGCAGAACTGCGCGATCTGATCGAATGACAGCGCGGTGTTGTCGACCAGCCATACGGCAGTGGCCTTCGGCATAAGCAAGGTCTGAGCCATGGATATAATCCTTCTTCGCGTCCGCGCCGGGTGTCGCGGGCCGTGGGTCTTAACCACAATTTCCGGGAAATCACCGGTCTTATACGCGGATTGTATCGTAATTGCAATTCTTGAAGCTCCGAATGACCTTTGTCTAATTGCTGGAGGCTTGCGAACTGCTATGAATGAGTCACATGGACCGGGTAGGAGTGGTCCGCGGCCGTCAGGAAACTGGCGCGTCAACGTGAGGAGGAATTCATGTCTGCCAAGATTTATCCGGTGCTCAAATCGGCGAAAACCCGCGCCTTGATCGACAAGGACAAATACCTGAAATGGTATGAGGAAAGCATCGAAGATCCCGAGAAGTTCTGGGACAAGCACGGCAAGCGCATCGACTGGTTCAAGCCTTACACCAAGGTCAAGAACACCAATTTCAAGGGCAAGGTTTCCATCAAGTGGTTTGAAGACGGCCTGACCAACGTCTCCTATAACTGTATCGACCGTCACCTGAAGACCCATGGCGAACGCACAGCGATCATCTGGGAAGGCGACAACCCCTATATCGACAAGAAAATCACCTATAACCAGCTTTACGATGCCGTCTGCCGCCTCGCCAACGTGCTGAAGGAGCAGGGCGTCAAGAAGGGTGACCGCGTCACCATCTATATGCCGATGATCCCCGAGGCGGCCTATGCCATGCTGGCCTGCGCCCGCATCGGCGCGATCCATTCCGTGGTCTTCGGCGGTTTCAGTCCCGAGGCGCTCGCCGGCCGCATCGTCGACTGCGAATCCACCTTCGTCATCACCTGCGACGAAGGCGTGCGCGGCGGAAAGCCGGTGCCGCTCAAGGAAAACACCGATATCGCCATCGATATCGCCGCCAAGCAGTATGTCATCGTCAACAAGGTCCTGGTCGTTCGCCGCACCGGCGGCAAGATCGGCTGGGCGCCGGGCCGCGACATCTGGTATCATCAGGAAGTCGCCAAGGCGAAACCGGACTGCCCGCCGGTCAAGATGAAGGCGGAAGATCCGCTGTTCATCCTCTATACCTCGGGTTCGACCGGCAAGCCGAAGGGCGTGCTGCACACCACGGGCGGTTATCTCGTCTACGCCTCGATGACGCATGAATATGTCTTCGATTACAAGGACGGCGAGATCTACTGGTGCACGGCCGACGTGGGCTGGGTCACGGGTCACTCCTATATCGTCTACGGACCGTTGGCGAACTGCGCCACGACGCTGATGTTCGAGGGCGTGCCGAACTTCCCCGATCAGGGCCGTTTCTGGGAAGTGATCGACAAGCACAAGGTCAACGTCTTCTACACCGCGCCGACTGCCATCCGTTCGCTGATGGGTGCTGGCGACGAGTTCGTGAAGCGTTCCTCGCGCTCGTCGCTCCGCCTTCTCGGCTCTGTGGGTGAGCCGATCAACCCGGAAGCATGGGAATGGTATTACAACGTCGTCGGCGACCAGAAGTCACCGATCGTCGATACCTGGTGGCAGACGGAAACCGGCGGTATCCTCATCTCGCCGCTGCCGGGTGCCACGGATCTGAAGCCGGGTTCGGCCACCCTGCCCTTCTTCGGCGTCAAGCCGGAACTGGTCGACAATGAAGGCAAGGTGCTGGAAGGCGCCACCGATGGCAATCTCTGCATCACCGACAGCTGGCCGGGTCAGGCGCGCAGCATCTATGGCGACCATAGCCGTTTCGCCCAAACCTACTTCTCCACCTACAAGGGCAAGTATTTCACCGGTGACGGGTGCCGTCGCGACGAGGACGGTTATTACTGGATCACCGGCCGCGTCGATGACGTCCTGAACGTATCCGGTCACCGGCTGGGCACGGCGGAAGTGGAATCGGCACTCGTTTCGCATCATCTGGTGTCGGAAGCTGCCGTCGTCGGCTATCCGCATCCGATCAAGGGACAGGGCATCTATTGCTACGTTACCCTGATGGCCGATCACGATGGTGACGAGGCGCTGCGCCAGGCGCTGATCAAGCATGTCCGCTCGGAGATCGGGCCGATTGCGACGCCGGACAAGATCCAGTTCGCTCCGGGCCTGCCCAAGACCCGTTCCGGCAAGATCATGCGCCGCATCCTGCGCAAGATCGCCGAGGACGATTTCAGCGCGCTCGGCGATACCTCGACGCTTGCCGATCCGGCTGTGGTCGATGATTTGATCGAGAACCGCCAGAATCGCAGCGCCTGAGATTTCACGGCAGTTTGAAAGACAAAGGCCCCTTTCGAGGGGCCTTTTCATATGGCTCAACAGCCGATGGCGTTGCGGATCTCCTCGACCTGCTCCAGCGAATGGCAGATGTTTTCGCAGGGAATTCCATCCCTGTCGGCATCGGCGCGGCGATATCCGTTGCACCAGAGCTCGACGGCTTCCTCACAGCTTGCCACCTGCTTGCAGGTCTGGGCGGCCGCGAGCATGATCGTGCCCTCGGAGTTCCTTGCCGAAGCCGCGTCGGCAACCGGGGCTGCCAGAAAGAACGCCAACAGCGGCAATACGATAGGATGCAGGTGCTTGAGCGACATCTTCGTCTTCGGTCTCTTATGAAGCGATAGAAGATGATATGGCAGAGCCTGTCCAGCAATCGCTGACAGCTCTGACGTGCAGGCCCATGCTCCTCAAGGGCAGGAAGCGGCTTTCTTCCGTCCGCCCTGATAGGGATCCACAAGACCGGCGTCCAGCAGGATGCTGGATGCGTCGCGGCCATCCTCAAGCTCAAGGCTTGCGACGACCCGGCCAAAATACTTGTCGCCGGAAATATCGAAAAGCGAAAGCGTGGCGGAGGAAGCGACGAGTTCCTGCAGAGCGGAATGCGCCCGTTCTGCCGCGTCGCGTATCTCAGGGCAGCGAGACTTGAGCTCGGGCGCATCGATGCCGCGCAGCCGCACATAGGTCGTCACATGCTGGTTCGGCCACGGCGTCGCATCCACGAGAACGGTGTCTCCGTCGATCACCCGGATTGCCGAGGCTTCCACCGGGCCGCTGATGCGCTGGCCGGCCAAAACCTCTTCCGCCGGACCGGCGACGATCAGGTTGGTAAGGACAAGGCAAGAAAAACAGAATCGACGGTTTCGCATGAAAGGAATATATTCCAATACGAAACGGCCAACAATAGGTATTTATTCTGCGCGTGATGCGATCAGAAATCGATCGCGCGGCCGTTGATCTCCCAGTCGCCGAAACGGGCGGGATCAGCACCGCCACGGCCGCCGATTTCGGTCGGTGGTGCGGCCTGCTGCTCGCTGTTGCGGCGTTCCTCGGCTTCGGCAAGAGCGCGCTTTGCCGCTGCGCTCAGAACCTTTGCAGGCGCTTCCCCGGGAACTGTGCTCTCGGCGTTGACGGGATTGTTATCGTTGTCGGCGTTGCTGCTCATGTCCGATTCGTCCAGCGATCATTGAAACTTGACCAAGTCCCTTTACATCTAATGCAGTCTTGCGCACCAACCAAGGCTTGAAGCCCGATTTGCGCCCAACGACGGAGGGAAACGATGAATTTCATGCGAACCGCCATGCTCCTGGCCTTCATGACGGCCTTGTTCATGGGCGTTGGCTACCTGATCGGCGGCCAGAGCGGCATGCTGATCGCGTTCGTCGTCGCTGCGGCCATGAACTTCTTTTCCTACTGGAACTCCGACCGCATGGTGCTTTCCAACTACCATGCCCAGGAAGTGGATGAGCGCAACGCGCCGGAATTCTATGCGACGATCCGGCAACTGGCGCACAATGCCAATCTTCCTATGCCGAAGGTCTATATCTTCGACAGCGAACAGCCGAACGCCTTTGCGACCGGGCGCAATCCCGAAAACGCGGCCGTTGCCGCCTCGACCGGACTTCTGCGACGGCTTACCCCCCAGGAAGTCGCAGGCGTGATGGCGCACGAACTGGCGCATGTCGAAAACCGCGATACGCTGACCATGACGATCACGGCGACCCTTGCCGGTGCGATCTCGATGCTCTCCAACTTTGCATTCCTGTTCGGCGGCAACCGGGAGGACCGCAACAACCCGTTCGGATTCATCGGTGTCATCGTCGCCATGATCGTCGCGCCGCTTGCCGCCATGCTGGTGCAGATGGCAATCAGCCGTACGCGCGAATATGCTGCGGACCGGCGTGGCGCGCAGATCTGCGGCAGCCCTCGCGCGCTTGCTTCCGCCCTGCAGAAGATCGCCGGCGATGCCGCCCACATCGAAAATGCCGATGCCGAGCGCAATCCCGCAACGGCGCATATGTTCATCATCAATCCGCTTTCCGGCCAGCGCATGGACAACCTGTTCTCCACCCATCCGGACACCGAAAACAGGATCGCGGCGCTCCTGCAGATGGAGGAGATCGGCTCCGGGGGGTCGACGCGGCAGGCGCCCGCTGATAATGCGACCCGCAAATCGCGCTCCGTTCCGAATACAGGCTGGGGGCGCGGCGGCTCCGAACGCCCCCCAGAACGCCCTAAGGGACCATGGTCTTGAACGAACAGAAACGCGGCAAATCAGGCAAATTCTTCCACAAGGCGAAGCCGCGTGATGGATCGCCCAATGGTAAGGACAGGGTGCCGACGGCTCCGCCCAAGGCGGGGCTCGATGCCCGCATCGCCGCGGCCAAGATCCTTTCCGCCGTCGTCGACCGGAAGACGTCGCTCGATGGCATGCTGGATGCCGAACATGGCAATCCCGCGTTTCTGGCGCTGGGTGATGCCGACCGGGCCCTCGTGCGGGCAATCCTGCAGACGGCCCTGCGCTATCTGCCGCGGATCGAGGCGATCCTCGGCCAGCTGCTGGATTCGCCCCTGCCGGAAGGCGCGCGTTCGTTGCATCATCTTCTGGTCGTCGGTGCCGTGCAGATGCTCTATCTCGACGTTCCCGATCATTCGGCCGTCGATCTCGCCGTCGAACAGGCCAATCGCGACCCGCGCAATCGCCGCTTTGCCAAGCTCGCCAATGCCATCCTGCGCCGCCTCGGCCGCGAAAAGGCGGAGCTTCTGGAAAGCGTTGCCGATGTCGTCTGCATGCCCGGCTGGTTCTTCGACCGACTGGTCGAGACCTATGGTCGTGAAGAAGCGGATGCTATCGCCAGGGCACAATTGCAGCCGGCGGCAATCGATATCACCGTGAAGGAAGACGCGGCCGGCTGGGCCGCGAAACTCGGAGGACAGGTGCTGCCGACCGGCAGCGTCCGGCTCGATCCGTTCCGTGGGGCGATCACGACGCTTGAGGGTTTCGAGGAAGGCGCATGGTGGGTGCAGGATGCGGCAGCGGCTGTGCCCGCCCGCCTGATGGGGGATGTCCGCGGTAAGCGGGCGGTCGATCTCTGCGCGGCACCCGGGGGCAAGACCGCACAACTCGTCGCAGCGGGAGCGGACGTGACGGCGGTCGAACAGTCGGAATCCCGGCTGAAGCGGCTGAAGGGCAATCTCGAGCGGCTTGGCTTCTCGGCGGATTGCGTCCGATCCAACCTTCTCGATTTTGCGGGCGAACGGCCGTTCGATGCCGTCCTCCTCGATGCGCCGTGTTCCTCGACGGGAACCACGCGGCGTCATCCGGATGTTCTCTGGACCAAGGGGCCGGAGGATATCGTCAAGCTGGCAGGCGTTCAGGAAAAACTGTTGCGGCACGCGCTGACCCTTGTCGGTTCGGGTGGTCGGGTGGTCTTTTCCAACTGCTCGCTCGATCCTCTTGAAGGCGAAGAGCTGATCGATCGCGTTCTCGCCGACAATCCCGACTTCAGCCGCGTCCCGATCGGTCCTTCGGATTGGCCGAGCATGGAAGCCGCGATTTCCCCGAAGGGGGATTTCCGTGCAACTCCCGCCGTTCTGGCGGATCTTGGTGGCATGGATGGTTTCTATGCTTGCGTTCTTGCTAAAATTTAACGGAAACTTCACTAAAATTGTTGGAATTTGAAGAGGCTCGGCATCGCCTGCCCGTTGGCGGCGGTAGATGGCGTTATGTGGACGAGTCGTCTCCGCAAACCGGGATCACCGGACGGAGCGGAGCGATGGCTGCCTGCCTGCGGGAGACCGGATTTATCTCCGGTCCCGTTCGCGGGATCTTGCGCGCCCGATCTCTTCGGGGCGGCATGGAAAGACAATGCAGATTACAGAACGCCAGAGGCTGATCTCTCTCTATCTCGGCGAAGCCTGGCGACGGGCGACGCGCGGGCTGGCGATCGGTCGATCCATGCGCCTCAAATGGACACCTGCCAATAACGCCAGGCTGATCGTCGCGCCGACCGATCTTCGGGTGGTCGATCCGTTCGTGGCCGAGGAAATCCTGCAGGGGCGTTTTCCGCTCGCGGGCCGGGTTCTCGATGCGGGGGATCGCTCGCCCTTCGATTTCGAACCGCCCTCGCCGGCATTTTCCACGCGGCTCCACAGCTTTGGATGGCTTCGGCATATCCGCTCGGACAAGAGTGCGAACGCCTGCGCCAATGCCCGCGCTATCGTCGATTCGTGGATTGGTCTATATGGCGCGCGCACCGGCGGTGCCGCCTGGGAACACGATGTGGTTGCCCAGCGCATCATCGCCTGGCTTTCCCATTCACCCATCGTCCTGCAGGATACCGATAGTGGTTTCTACCGGCGGTTCCTTGCCAGCCTTGTGTTTCAGGTGCGTTTCCTGCGCCGCGAGGCGGATTTCCTGCCGATCGGGCTGAAGCGGCTGCGCGTCAGGATCGCGCTTGCCATGGCCTCCATCGCCATGGAGTCCCGTGCCTCGACAATCCGTCGCGCTGCGCGCGATCTCAACCGCGAAATCGACAAGCAGATCCTTCCCGATGGCGGTCATGTCTCGCGCAATCCTCAGGCGGCGGTCGAGCTTCTGTTCGACCTTCTGCCGCTTCGCCAGACCTATATCAATCTCGGCCATGAGGTTCCCGCGCGGCTCATCCCCGCCATCGACCGCATGTATCCGGCGATCCGCTTCTTCCGCCATCAGGGCGGCGATCTGGCGCTGTTCAATGGCGCAAGCTCGACGCTTGCCAATGAACTCATGTGCGTCCTGCGCTATGATGAAAGTGCGGGACAGCCGTTCAAGGCCCTGCCCCATTCGCATTTTCACCGGCTTGCGGCGGGCGCGGCGGTGATCATCGTGGATACCGGCCACCCGCTTTGCCCGGAGCTTTCGAAGACGGCCCATGCCGGCTGCCTTTCCTTCGAACTGTCGTCGGGCCGCAACCGTTTCATCGTCAACAGTGGTTCTCCCCGCTTTGCCAACGACAAGCTTCGGCAGCTAGCCCGCACGACGGCGGCCCATTCGACCGTTGCCGTCGGCACCAGCTCGTCGGCGCGCATCTCGTCCTCCGCCTTCCTCGGTCCGCTGATGAGCAGCGGCGTTTCCGATGTCGCCGAGCAACGGCAGACGGGACCCGATGGCAGCGACCGGCTCTGCGTCAGCCATGACGGTTACCTCGCCCGCTTCGGCCTGTTGCACGAGCGCGAGATCCGGCTCAACGAAGCCGGCAACAAGATCGCCGGACGTGACCGCTTCATGCTGCCTGACGGAACACCGTCTCCGAATGCACCTCCGGAAACCGCGGTGGCGCGTTTCCACATCCATCCTGCAATCAAGATCGAGCGGATCGACCAGCGCAAGGTGCGTCTCGTCGCGCCCGATGGCGAAAGCTGGGTGTTTTCGTCGCCTGCCAACGATCTGGTGGTCGGCGAGGATGTGTTCTTCGCTGACGTTTCCGGGGTACGTCCTTCGCAACAGCTCGAACTGACCTTTGCCGGTCCGGAAATCCGCTGGTTTCTTGCACATCATGCATAGTTTATGAGGGAAAAGGTTTCCTACCGGGGCCGGCTGTGGTAGGCGGCGGCATCGCGTCTGCGATCTCCATCGAAGGCGCAATTCAGATCGGAGAAAACCATGGCCGTCGTTTCCAAGAAAATTCCCGTGCCGGACCGCATCCGGATCCGCACAGCGCTCCTGTCGGTGTCCGACAAGAGCGGCATCGTCGAGCTTGCGCAGGCGCTGAACGCGCTCGGCGTCAAGCTTCTGTCGACCGGCGGCACCCACAAGGCGATTGCGGCGGCGGGCCTGCCGGTCATCGATGTATCCGAGGTCACGGGCTTTCCCGAAATCATGGACGGCCGGGTAAAGACCCTGCATCCGCGCGTGCATGGCGGTCTTCTTTCGATCCGTGACGACGAGGAACATCAGGCCGCGATGCGCGAGCACGGCATCGAGGGGATCGACCTCTCGGTCATCAACCTCTATCCGTTCGAAGCCGTTCGTGCCGCCGGCGGCGATTATCCGACCACGGTCGAGAACATCGACATTGGCGGTCCCGCGATGATCCGCGCTTCGGCCAAGAACCATGCCTATGTCACGGTCCTGACCGACCCGTCCGACTACACGACGCTGCTCGATGCGCTTCACGCCGATGACGGCCACATTTCCTATTCGATCCGCCAGAAGTTCGCCGCCAAGGCATTCGCCCGCACGGCGGCCTATGATGCGATCATCTCCAACTGGATGGCGGAAGCACTCGGCATCGACATGCCGGATTACCGCGCCATCGGCGGCGCGCTGAAGGAAAAGATGCGCTACGGCGAAAACCCGCACCAGAGCGCCGGCTTCTACGTCACCGGCGACCAGCGGCCGGGCGTGGCGACGGCGACGCTCTTGCAGGGCAAGCAGCTTTCCTACAACAACATCAACGACACCGACGCCGCCTTCGAGCTGGTTGCCGAATTCCGCCCGGAAAACGGCCCGGCCTGTGCGATCATCAAGCATGCCAACCCGTGTGGCGTTGCGACCGGCCCGAGCCTCGTCGAGGCCTACAAGCGTGCGCTTGCCTGCGATTCCGTCTCGGCCTTCGGCGGCATCATCGCGCTTAACCAGCTGCTCGACGCGGAAACGGCAACCGAGATCGTCAAGCTCTTCACCGAAGTCATCATCGCTCCCGAAGTGACCGACGAAGCCAGGGCGATCATTGCGGCCAAGCCCAATCTGCGCCTTCTGACCACCGGCGCCCTGCCCGATCCGCGCGCAGCCGGCATCGTTGCCAAGACCGTTTCGGGTGGCCTGCTCGTCCAGTCGCGCGACAACGTCCTGGTCGAGGATCTGGATCTCAAGGTCGTGACGAAGCGTGCGCCGACGGCGACCGAACTCGAAGACATGCGCTTTGCCTTCAAGATCGCCAAGCATGTGAAGTCGAATGCGGTGATCTATGCCAAGAACGGCCAGACGGCCGGTATCGGCGCCGGCCAGATGAGCCGTGTGGATTCGGCCCGCATCGCCGCGCTGAAGGCGGAGGATGCCGCCAAGGCGCTCGGTCTCGCCGAGCCGCTGACCAAGGGGTCCGCTGTCGCTTCGGAAGCCTTCTATCCCTTCGCCGACGGTCTCCTGGCGGCAATCGCGGCGGGTGCTACCGCGGTCATCCAGCCGGGCGGCTCGATGCGTGATGCGGAAGTGATCGCCGCCGCTGATGAGCACAACGTTGCCATGGTCTTCACCGGCATCCGTCATTTCCGGCACTGATTTCTTCCGATGTCAGAATGTTTCAAAGGCCCGGTCGCAAGACCGGGCCTTTTTCATGCCTCCGCCTAAAGCGTGTCGCGATCTTTCAGATTCGCTCCATACGCTTCAAGGTCTTATTTCATCGCATGTCGTCGTCGCAAAACCGCTGCACACTTTTGCGCGACACTTTAAACAGCCGGCCGGGCAGCCGGGTAAGGCGTGCGCAGGAGGATGACGAGGCCAACGAGAAGGAAGACGATCAGG